>NZ_PHGS01000025.1:0-568770 GCF_003031125.1 Agrobacterium sp. LAD9
GAACGGGCCCGGATGGGCATATTACCCATGCCGATCTCGATGGGTTTTTAACCGTGCGGGGGCGGCCGGAGCGCCCCGAGCCGATAGCGCCCCACGATAGCGCCGTCGAAGAGGTGAAGCTGACGGGGCTGCGGCGCAAGATTGCCGAGAAGATGGTGCTTTCCGCCTCCCGCATTCCCCACATCACCTATGTCGAGGAAGTCGACGTGACCGATCTGGAAGATCTGCGGGCGACCATGAACGGCAACCGCCGTTCCGTGCAACCGAAACTGACGATCCTGCCGTTTCTGATGCGCGCGCTGGTGAAAGCCGTTGCCGATCATCCCGGCATGAATGCCACCTTTGATGACGAAAAAGGGGTCGTCAGCCACTATGAAGCCGTTCATATCGGCATCGCCACGCAGACGCCGTCGGGCCTGACGGTCCCGGTCGTACGCCACACGGAAACGCTCGGCCTCTGGGAATGCGCAGAGGAAGTCGCACGCGTTGCTGAAGCCGCCCGCACCGGCACGGCCCATCGGGAAGAACTGATCGGCTCCACCATCACCATCAGTTCGCTCGGAGCATTGGGCGGCGTGGTCTCGACGCCCATCATCAACCATCCCGAGGTGGCGATCATCGGCGTCAACAAGATCATGACGCGGCCGGTCTGGGATGGGATTCGCTTTGTGCCTCGCAAGATGATGAACCTGTCTTCCAGCTTCGACCACCGGGTCGTCGATGGCTGGGATGCGGCGGTCTTCATCCAGGCCCTCAAGGCGCTCTTGGAAAAGCCGGCGCTGATTTTCATCGAGTGAAGGCGACCCGTGCTCCCTCATCCCTGTGCCTGTCACAGGGATCCAGCCAGCCCAAGTCCTTGGGCTGAAAGGACTCTCCCCGCCGCGCAGGCGCGCGCAGGCTGGATTCCTGTGACGAGCACAGGAATGAGGGCGCATGCGTGTCATGACTGCATTTTTGAGCTCGCGTTTTCAACCTTCACGGAACTGTTTCGGTGTCGGTATAGGCTTGCGTTCGTCATCTTCGGGTATAGAAGAGAAGAACGAGAAGCATGTTTTCTCATCATGATCATAGTGGCGGAAGAGGGCGCTCCGGTGCCCGGCGGTCCGCCCTCCGCCGGCAACCGAACGAAGAAGGTCCTCCCATGCAAACTCCCAGACCCGTTGTCCTGACTATTCTCGATGGCTGGGGGCTGAGTGAGGATACATCCAGCAATGCGCCTGTTCTGGCGAACACGCCGACCATGGACCGGCTTTTTGCCACCTGCCCGAATGCGACGCTGACCACCTTCGGCCCGAATGTCGGCCTGCCCACCGGGCAGATGGGCAATTCTGAAGTGGGCCACACCAATATCGGCGCGGGCCGCATCGTTGCCATGGATCTCGGCCAGATCGATCTGGCGATCGAGGATGGCAGCTTTTTCCGCAATGCGGCGATGCTTGATTTCGCAGCCAGGGTAAAAGCCGCGGGCGGTGTGGCGCATCTGATGTGCGTGGTTTCCGATGGCGGCGTCCATGGCCATATCCTCCACGGCCAGGCGGCGGTGAGGTTGATGATCAGCCACGGCCTGAAGGTCGTGGTGCATGCCATCACCGATGGCCGCGATGTCGCGCCGCAATCGGCTGAAGATTTTGTGGCGGCGCTGGTAGCGAGCCTGCCGCAAGGTGCCAGCATCGGTACGGTAATCGGCCGTTATTATGCGATGGATCGCGACAATCGCTGGGAGCGCGTCGAGAAAGCCTATGACGCCATGGTTCTGGCGAAAGGCGAACACGCGCGGGATGCGGTGAGCGCCGTTGCCCAGAGCTACAAAAACAATGTCACCGACGAATTCATCCTGCCAACGGTGATCGATGGTTATGAAGGTTTCAAGGCTGGCGACGGCCTGTTCTGCCTGAATTTCCGCGCCGACCGTGCGCGTGAAATCCTGCTTGCCATTGGTGCCAATGATTTCGACGGTTTTTCGCGCGAAAAGCCCGTGCTTTCGGCGCTGCTCGGTATGGTCGAATATTCCACCCGCCACAGCCATTTCATGACGACGGCCTACCCCAAGCGCGATATCGTCAATACGCTCGGCGCCTGGGTGGCAAAACAGGGGCTCACGCAGTTTCGCCTCGCCGAGACGGAAAAATATCCGCATGTCACCTTCTTCCTGAATGGCGGCAAGGAAGAGCCGGAAGTCGGCGAAGACCGCTTCATGCCGAAATCGCCGAAGGTTGCGACCTACGACCTGCAGCCTGAGATGAGCGCGCCCGAGGTGACGGAGAAATTCGTCGAGGCGATCGGCAAGGGTTACGATCTTATCGTTACCAATTACGCCAACCCTGACATGGTCGGCCATACCGGCGATCTGCAGGCCGCAATCAAGGCCTGCGAAGCCGTGGATCGCGGACTTGGTGCCGTCGTTGCCGCGCTCGAAAAAGTGGGTGGCGCGATGCTTGTCATTGCCGACCACGGCAATTGTGAAACCATGGTCGACCCGGTGACCGGCGGCCCGCATACGGCCCACACCACTAATCCGGTGCCGGTGATCCTTTTTGGCGGGCCGGAAGGTGCAAAGCTGCATGCCGGTATTCTCGCCGATGTCGCGCCTACCTTGCTGCAACTGATGAATGTGCCGCTGCCGCCGGAAATGACGGGCAAGAGCCTGATCGACCTCTAATCAAACGAGTCGCGCGGGAGCGTTCCAGTCCCGCGCGACTGCCCGTTTCCCGCGTTCGGGACGAGCGTCTTTGCTATGGCTGTTTTGCGTAGAGACGGTCGTGGACCAGCATGCCGGCAATCATGGCGCAGACGAAAAGAACGACCGGCATCAGCCCGAGGGCGAGAGCCGATAGTGCCGGGCCGGGGCAGAAACCGGCAAGCCCCCAACCGATGCCGAAAATGGCCGAGCCTGTTATGAGCGGCCGGTCGATGCGGGTTTTTGCGGGCAGGTTGAAATCCTCAGTGAGGACGGGCCTGGCAAGACGTCGGCTGAGCAGCACACCCGGCACGGCGACCATCACAGCACCGCCGAGAACGAATATCAGGCTCGGGTCCCAATGGCCGCTTGCCACGTCGAGAAAGCCGGAAACACGGGCGGGATCGACCATGCCTGACAGCGAGAGGCCGAAGCCGAACAGCGCTCCTGCGGCCAATGCCAGGGCAACACGGGCCACGGCCGGATTTTTCATGACAGGGCTCCTGCTATCGTCGCGGCACAGATGCCTGATATCAGGAAGGTTACGGTCGCGGCGATGGAGCGCCGGGAAAATCGCGCCAGTCCCATGATGCCATGGCCGGATGTGCAGCCGGAGCCCATGCGTGTGCCAAAACCCACCAGCAGGCCGGCAATGAGGATGAGCGGCCATGGTGCAACGAGGGTGATGGCAGGCAGCCGGCCGAAGGCCACAGCATAGATATAAGGTCCGGCCAGCAAGCCGGTGACGAAGGCGAGATCGGCAAGACGCCGCTCCTTGCCGAGCATTTTGCCCATGATCCCGCTGATGCCGGCAATACGGCCGTTAAAAAGAAACAGCATAATACTGGCAAGACCGAGCAGCATGCCGCCGAAAAGAGAGGGCCAGTAGGGGCTCACAGGGTCTCCTCCTCCGGCGCGCAGAATATGGTGTAAAGGGCCTCGATCAGTTGCGCCGCTTTCGCTTCGCTCAGTTGGTAGAAGATCTGCTTGGCGTCGCGCCGGGTTTCGACCACGCCGGCTTCCCGCAGCACGCCCAGCTGCTGGGAAAGCGTCGGCTGGCGGATATCCAGCTTGACCTCCAGCTCGCCGACGGAAAATTCCCCCTGCGCCAGCGTGCAGGCGAGCATCAACCGCGCCGGGTGGGCAAGTGTTTTCAGAAGCAGCGCGACCTCGACAGCCCTCTCCTCCATGGCGGGAAGGGGAATTTCAGCAATGTGCGGGGGCTTTTCCAGCGCGTTTTCCTTTACCATGTGCTGCCCTCCAGCACGTCGAGCGGGAATTTCAGATAACGTTTGCCATTCGCTTCCGGCTCCGGCAGGCGGCCGCCGCGAATATTGACCTGCAGGGCGTGCAGAATGAGCTTTGGCATCGGCAATGTGCGATCCCGTGTTTCCCTGAGACGGATGAAGCCCTCCTCCGTCATGCCGGCCAGATGCGGATTGCTGCGCTTCTGTTCGCCGACCGTGCTTTCCCATTTCGGAGCGCGGCCACCGGGCTGATAGTCATGGCCGGTGAAAAGTCGTGTTTCGTCGGGAAGGGCGAGAATATCCTGAATAGACGCCCAGAGTTCTCTGGCGCTGCCGCCCGGAAAATCGGCGCGCGCAGTGCCTGAATCGGGCATGAAAAGCGTATCGTGCACAAAGGCGGCATCTCCCACCACATAGGTCACGGAGGCCAGCGTGTGGCCGGGTGAAAACAGCACGCGCGCTTCCAGGGAGCCGATATTGAACCTATCGCCCGCCTCGAACAGCCGGTCCCATTGCGAGCCGTCGGTTTCGAGATCCGGCCAATTATATTTCTCCTGCCAGAGCCTCTGTACGCCGGTAACTTTCTCGCCGATCGCCGTCTGTGCACCGGTCTTCTGCTTCAGGTAATGGGCGGCGGAAAAATGATCGGCATGGGGATGGGTATCGAGAATCCATTCCACCGACAGGCCCTGGCTCGCCACATAATCCAGAATGGCGTCGGCATTCATGGTTCCGGTTGCACCGGACTTCTCATCGAAATCATAGACCGGGTCGATAATGGCGCAGCGCTTGGTCGCAGGATCGGAAACGACATATTGCACGCTCCATGTGCGCGGATCGAAGAACGCCTTGACGTGTGGAACCGCCGCTTCGCGTCGCTCCAGCCAGCGGGTGGCGCCGGAAAGGTCAAAGCCGTGCGCCTTGCCGAAAGCCTCGATGTCGCCCCGCTCGATGCGTCCATCCAGCGCTTCGCCGAGAACATGAAGGGTGAGTGCGCGCGTGCCGCCCTTGCAATGGGCGAAAACGGGGCCGTCCGCTTCCGCAATTTTTTGCTGGAAGGCGCGGATATCGGCTTCGGTGATGGCAGGGCCGCTGACCGGGATGAAGCCATATTCCATGCCTGCCGCGCTGGCGGCACTTTTTTCCTGCACATTGCCTGGCTGACCGGGCTCTTCACCATCAGGCCGGGCATTGATGATGCTTTTATAGCCTTGGGCGGAGAGCGATTGGAAATCGGCGATCATCGGCTGGCCCGCAACGGTCAGACGCTCGTTGATCTTCACGGCATTCATCGGCATCTCCTGTTGTAATAAATTAATATATATTATTATATAATGTATATTGTTTGTTTGCAAGAGGCGAAAAGCGTCTTCGTTCCGGATATCTCCCGCTGGATTTCAAGAGAGATTCGGGAGGAAACCCTAGAGACGGGATCTCTTCGTTTTGTGACGGATGAGCGGAGATTGCCTGTATTCGGCATGCAAAAACATGCCTTGTGCCTGAAAAGCATTCAGGCACAAGGCATTTCCCCGGAAGCCAGCTCGAACTTCGGCTCGTTTCAGACGGCGAGCCTGCGGCGTGTCGCCTTCCAGCCGAGACAGATGGCTGCAACGAGCAGAACCGTCTGGGCGACTACAAAGGGCGGTTCATTGCCATTCGGTGCCAGGTTGTTGAGTGTTTCGACCTTGAGAAAGGCCTGAACGATCAACACAAACATATTGAGATAAAGGCTGATCGTGGCGGTGATCGTATAAATAATGCGCGCCCTGCCATTCAGACCGTATCCGTAAAGCGCAACCAGTGCGATTGCCAGGACGAGGGTCGAGATGATGCCGACGCCGAGTGCCGGTGTGAAATTTCCGATTGGAAACAGAAAGCCAGTGAGTGTGGTGGCGAGCGTGGTGACGAGGAAAAGCGCCATCATGCGCGGCATCCACCGCCCCGCCGCATAAGCGGGCAGGGCGATCAGTCCGGTTACGATACCAATGAGGCTCAGGGCAACGTGCAATGTCGTGAATTGGGGAATGGTCAGTCCGAGGATCATGATGCGTGTCCCTCTATTTGGTTTGAGTTGCACGATACCGGCTGGCGGCAAGTGCATGCGACAGATTGGGCCTCAATGCCGCGCGGGCTGCAAGGAAATTTTCGAAATCGGCCGCATCCGGCAGCGAAGGAATGGTCAGGGTCTCGCCAAGATCGAGACCGGCAAGGGCCGCATCCACCATCTCGTAAACATCCATGACCATGGCGGCCGGAATGGCCTCGAGCCGCTCCTCTTCCCAGATCGCCGTGCGGGTAATGCCCGGCAGGACACCCTGAACCCGCACGCCGGACGGGGAAAGCTGCGCCTGCAACGCTTCGGTGAAGGCGAGCACAAAGGCCTTGGTTGCCGGATAGACGGCGGTAAATGCCGCCGGCATCAGGGCCGTTACCGATGTGATGTTGATGATCGTGCCTTTGCCATCGGCGGCAAGCCGCGGTGCGATCGCCGCTGCAAGCCGGGTGACGGCAAGGATATTGAGGTTGATCATCGTCGTGACATAGGCCGGGTCAAGCGCCGTGATCGCGCCTTCACCGGCAATACCGGCATTGTTGACGAGGCCTGTGATCCGCCGGTCGTCGCGCAGTCGCGCCTCGACCTTTTCGAGGTCTTCCGCCCTTGAAAGATCGGCGGAGAGAACCTCGACGGCGATATGGTGATCCTTCTCCAGCTGGGTTGCCAGTGCCTTCAGCTTTTCAGCACGCCGCGCCACGAGGATAAGATCGTGGCCGCGTTTTGCCAGACGTTCGGCATAAACCGCGCCGATGCCGTCGGACGCGCCGGTGATGAGAAATGTATTCTGTGTCATGTCCCGTGTCTCCTGTGTCCGGTTGTTTCAGGCGTTGATGAAGGCGAGGAGGTCGGCGTTGAAGCGGTCCTGATGGGTCTGCGTCAGGCCATGGTCGGCGCCCTCGTAGATTTTGAGGACCGCGTGTTTGACGATCTTGACCGTGGAGAGCGCCGAAGCGCCGACCGGCACGATCTGGTCGTCATCACCGTGCAAAACCAGCGTGGGTTTGTCGAAGGCCTTCAGATCCTGGTGGAAATCGCTTTCCGAGAAAGCGCGAATGCTGTCGAGCTGACCCTTGAGCCCGCCCATCATGCCCTGACGCCAGAATTCGTCGCGGATGCCTTGCGAAATCACGGCGCCTTCGCGGTTGTAACCGTAGAAGGGAATGGTCAAATCCTTGAAGAACTGGCTGCGATTGTCGTAGGTGCCCTTGCGGATGCCGTCGAAAACATCGATCGGCAGGCCGATGACATTGCTTTCCGTCTTCAGCATCAGCGGCGGCACCGCGCCGATGAGGGCGATCTTGGCGACGCGGGCCGTACCATGACGGCCGATATAGCGGGTCACTTCGCCACCGCCGGTGGAGTGGCCGACCAGAATGATGTCGTGAAGATCGAGTTGTTCGATCAGTTCGGCCAGATCGTCGGCATATTGATCCATGTTATTGTTATGCCAGACCTGGTCGGAGCGGCCGTGGCTGCGGCGGTCGTGGGCGATGGTGCGGAAACCGTTGTTGGCGAAGAACACCATCTGCGCATCCCATGTATCGGCGCTGAGCGGCCAGCCGTGGGAGAAGATGATGGGCTGGCCGTCTTTCGGACCCCAGTCCTTGTAGAAGATGTGCGTTCCGTCTCTGGTGGTGATCGTTGTCATGGCTCTCTCTCCTGTTGCAGGGAGCTTGCTTGCGTCCCGTGGGAATAGAGATACTCTGGAGGCAGCCGGGGCTGGATTGGCGCTTCTGACAGAAAGCGAGCCGAAACCGACAAAATGGGGGTGTGGGCGCATGGCGGGTGTAACGGGAAGCGCGCTGGAAGTCGGTCTGGTCCTCTATCGGGACTGTCAGATGGCCATGGTACATGGCATCACCGATCTTTTTGCCATCGCATCGGTATTTTCACAGGATCGCGGCGGGCCGAAATTGCGGGTCAGCCACTGGAGCATGGGCGAGGGCGGTGAATTTTCCCGCTGTCACGACACTCATTCCGGGCAGTCAGGACATCCCGACATTTTCGTTGTACCCGGCCGGTTGACGGGGCCCGCTGAGATCGAGGAAGCCGAGCCTTATGCCCGCTGGCTGCTGGATCGGCATGCTCAGGGGGCGACGCTCGCCGCCAGTTGCGGCGGCTCCTTCATGATTGCGGCCACGGGCCTCCTGTCTGGTCGCCCGGCCACCACCCACTGGCTGTTTGCCGAGCGTTTCCGCGAGCGTTTTCCCGATATCCGGCTGGAGATAGACAAGATCGTCATAGAGGATGGCGATATCATCACGGCTGGCGGGCTGATGGCATGGACCGATCTTGGCCTGCGCATCGTCGACCGGCTGCTCGGACCTTCGGTGATGATCGAGACCGGCAAGTTCCTGCTGATCGACCCCTCGGGGCGTGAACAACGCCATTATAGCAGTTTCGCCCCAAGGCTGACGCATGGCGACGAGCCGATTCTGAAGGTGCAGCACTGGCTGCAGGCCCGTGCCGGGCGGGCGACGAGCGTTACCGACATGGCCGGCCATGCCGGGCTGGAGGAGCGGACCTTCCTGCGCCGCTTCAAGGCGGCGACAGGCATGAAGCCGATTGAATATGTCCAGCATCTGCGGGTCGGCAAGGCGCGGGAATTGCTGGAATTCACCCGCCGTTCGGTCGATCAGATCGCATGGTCGGTGGGTTATGAGGATGCCGCCGCCTTCCGCCGGGTGTTCCACCGCATTCTCGGCCTCTCACCGGGTGAATATAGAAGCCGCTTTTCCAGCAGTTCGGCCATGGCTGCGGCGTGAGGCGGCAACAGTCGCGGTGGTGCGGAGGTCCGGCCCTTGCAATGTGGCGGGTGTTTGCTAACATGCCAGACAAGTTTAAAACAGGTGGGCCGGAATGGACGTTGAGAGCAGCACGAAGCAGGGGGTATCGCTCGCGGCGAAAATCAGTTCGGCATTGCGGCGGGATCTGGCGGAAGGCGTTTTCCGCCCCGGTGATCGTCTTCCGAGCGAAAGCGCCCTGACGCGGGAATATTCCGTCAGCCGCACGGTGGTGCGCGAAGCCATCGCCATTCTGCGCGCCGATGGTCTCGTTGAAGCCCGCAAGGGCGCAGGCGTTTTTGCCGTCGAAGTAAAGCCGGCCAAGGAACTGCCTTTTAACGATCTGGCCGTGGGGCGAATTTCCTCGGTGATCGAATTGCTGGAATTACGCACCGTTTTCGAGGTCGAATCCGCCGGGCTCGCGGCATCGCGCCGTTCCGCCGTGCAGGTGGAGGCGATTGTGGATGCGCACCGGCGCGTCGGCGACTGTCTCGCCGCCGGTTTGCCGACGCGGGATGCTGATTTCGAGTTCCATCTGGCAATTGCGCAGGCGACGCAGAACAGGCGGTTTCCCGAGTTTCTTCAGCTCATTCGCTCCGGCATCATTCCCCGCGGCGAATTGCAGGGGGCAGAGCCCGGGTCGCGTCCGAAGGACTACAACCTGCATCTCCAGGAGGAGCATGCGAGGATTGTCGATGCCATCATCGAAGGTGATGCCGATGCCGCCCGTCAACATATGGCGGCGCATCTGCGCGGCAGTCTTGAGCGCTACAAGGTGCTTCTGCGCTCACGCACTGCCGCTGAATGAGCCGGAAATGAGCGAGAGGTCAATGGGTTACGCAGTCGCCCGCCGATAGAAGGCCAGGGCGGCGGCAAGCGTCAGAAGCGCGCCGCCGCAAATCCGGTCGAGCCACAGGGCTCCGGATTTCCGCAACAGCCGGACGGCCTGCGAGCCGAGCAGGGCGTATCCGAACATCATGATGAAATCGATGCCGGCGAAGATCAGCGCAAGCGCCGCATATTGCTGGATCTGCGGCGCGGCGGGATCGATGAATTGCGGCAGGAAAGCGGAAAAGAACAGATATCCCTTGGGGTTGGTGACCGCCACGAGAAAGCTCTTGAGGAAAATCGAGCGGGTGGAAGCGACCCCGTTGGCCTCTGCGGATTGAAGAGCACCATCGAGCGTGCCTCTTGAGCGCAAAAGCATGATGCCGAGGAAGGCTAGATAACAGACGCCCACCCATTTGACGACGCTGAACCAGAATTCGGAGGCGGCGAGCAAGGCACCCAATCCTAGTGCTACTGCGCCGATCAGGACGAAATCCGAGAGGACAGCGCCAGCCATGCCGATCATGGCGCGGCGTACTCCGAATCTTGAACCATTTGCAAGCGCGAGCAAGACGGTAGGGCCGGGCGTGGCAATGCCGATGAAGGCGACCACGGCAAATGCCAGAAGTGTCACGTCAGCCATATTTTCCTCCCCCTGTCGGCACGGATGTCATCGGTGCCGCCGCCCAGCTAGCCTCCGCGCATTCCGCGAAGTCGGAGAATACAGGCTTTTACGGGTGCCGCAACACAAGTGCTTTTTCCCAAAGCAACACGAAAGCCGGATGATTTCAGCATGAGATTCCTCCTCGGGGCACGCCTTTCAGAGCCCTGAGCGATGCGGATTTCACAGTCACGCGCTTGACAGCTCTCAACACCTGTGACAACTTGCGAATAGTTGTCAGACAGGATTGCGCCTTGGTCACTTGCGCAGTCGATCTCTGGCAAGGGAGGAATCATGTCAAAAAGACGCCTTTCGCTTTATGGCCTGTCCGGCCAGATCGGAAGTATTGCCGTTACGCTGCTTGGATTGCTGCTGCTGACCTTTTTTATCGGTCGCCTGATGCCGGCCGATCCGGTGCGGGCCATCGTTGGCGAGGATGCGACGCGCGAAACCTATGAACAGGTCTATCATGCGCTCGGTTTCGACCGTCCGCTGTGGCAGCAGTTCATCTATTATCTCGGCGATGTCTTCACCGGCGATTTTGGAACCTCGATCCGCACCGGTCGTCCGGTCATCGAGGATATCATCAGGGTCATGCCGGCGACGATGGAGCTTGCGACCTTTGCGATCCTGATCGGTGCCGGCCTTGGCATTCCCATGGGTGTTTATGCCGCGGTCAATAAAGACCGCTGGCAGGATCATCTGGTACGTGTGCTCAGCCTGTTCGGCCATTCCATGCCGATCTTCTGGACCGGCATGATCGCGCTGATCGTTTTTTACGCCCATCTCGGCCTTGTCGGCGGCGGTGGCCGCATGGACCAGTTCTATATCGGACTGGTTGAGGAGCGGACGGGCTTTCTGCTGATAGACAGCCTGCTTGCGGGCGATATGGAGGTTTTCTGGTCGGCCATCAACCACCTGATCCTTCCCGCCGCTTTGCTCGGTTATTCCTCCTCGGCCTATATCACCCGCATGACGCGCAGCTTCATGCTGGACCAGCTGGGCCAGGAATATGTGACGACAGCGCGCGTCAAAGGCCTGTCGCAGCGGCAGACGGTGTGGCTGCATGCCTTTGGCAATATCCGGGTGCAGCTCGTCACCATCATCGCCCTTGCCTATGGTTCGCTGCTGGAAGGCGCGGTTCTCATTGAAACCGTCTTCGCATGGCCGGGTTTCGGGCAATATCTCACCAGCAATCTTATCATCGGCGACATGAATGCCGTGATGACCTGCGTGCTTATCGTCGGCGTCATCTTCATCGGGCTCAATCTCCTGTCCGACATTCTCTACCGCTTTTTCGATCCGAGGACCCGCTGATGACGGCCCGTGCAGAAACTTCCTCTCGCCTTCCCGTCCCCTTGAACGCGCTGAAGAACATCGTTGTTTTCCTGCTGAAAAGCCCGACATCGGCTTTCGGCCTGGCCGTCCTGCTGCTTCTCGTCATCGCCGCTGTTTTCGCGCCCTGGCTTGCGACGCATGACCCCTACGCGCAGGATCTCGCCAATACGCTGCAGGCGCCCGGCAACGGCCATGTCTTTGGCACGGATGAGCTGGGGCGCGATATCTATAGCCGCCTTCTCTGGGGCGCGCGCATCACGCTCACCATCATCTCGCTGGTGTCGATCATTGTTGGTCCCGTCGGCCTTCTGGTCGGCACGGCCTCCGGTTATCTCGGCGGCAAATTCGACACGGTGATGATGCGCATCACGGATATCTTCCTGTCGTTCCCGAGCCTCATCCTGTCGCTCGCCTTCGTCGCAGCGCTCGGGCCGAGCCTCAACAACGCGATCATTGCCATCGCGCTCACCTCATGGCCGCCGATTGCGCGCCTTGCGCGCGCCGAGGCCATGACCTTCCGCAAGGCGGATTATATCGCCGCCGCGCGGCTTCAGGGCGCGTCGCCGCTGCGTATCATCGTTAAATCGATCATGCCCATGTGTCTGCCCTCGGTCCTCATCCGCCTGACGCTGAACATGGCGACCGTCATTCTCACCGCCGCCGGCCTCGGCTTTCTCGGTCTCGGTGCGCAGCCGCCGCTGCCGGAATGGGGGGCGATGATCGCCACCGGCCGCCGTTACATGCTGGATAGCTGGTGGCTGGTGACCTTCCCCGGCGTTGCGATCCTGTCCGTCAGCCTCGCCTTCAACCTTCTGGGAGACGGCCTGCGGGATGCGCTCGACCCGAAGCAGATGAACCGGAGATAGGTCATGGAAAAACCAATTCTTGACGTCGAAAATCTCCGTATCCGTTATGGCGGCTCACCCACCGAGGCGGTGCGGGGCATTTCCTTCACCCTTGGCCGGGAACGGCTCGGCATCGTCGGCGAAAGCGGCTCGGGCAAGTCCACCGTCGGCCGGGCCTTGCTGCGTCTTTTGCCATCGGCGACGATCACCGCCGACAGGCTGCATTTCGATGGCCTCGATCTTCTCTCGCTCGATGAGAAAGAGATGCTGAAGGTTCGCGGCCGGCGCATGTCGATGATCCTTCAGGATCCGAAATTCTCTCTCAATCCCATCCGTCGGGTCGGCGATCAGGTAACGGAAACCTATCTGCGCCACTTCAAGGCTTCGAAACAGGAGGCCCGGGAAAAGGCGCTTGCCATGCTCGATGCAGTGAAAATCCGCGATGCCGCCCGCGTTTACGAGCAATATCCGCATGAAATCTCCGGCGGCATGGGCCAGCGCGTCATGATCGCCATGATGCTGCTTGCCGATCCCGATCTCGTCATTGCCGATGAGCCGACGTCGGCGCTTGACGTGACGGTGCGGCTGCAGGTGCTGAATATTCTCGACGGTCTCGTGCGCGATCGCGGCATCGGCCTCATCATGATCAGTCACGACCTCAATCTCGTGCGCAATTTCTGCGACCGGGTGCTCATCATGTATTCCGGCCGTGTGGTGGAAACGCTGGCCGCGCGCGATCTCGATCAGGCGCAGCATCCCTATACGCGCGGCCTGCTGGCGGCGCAGCCGCGCATTGGCGGCACGCGTGCGCCGCTTGCGGTGCTGGATCGCCGTCCCGAATGGCTGGAGGAGAACGTATAATGGCCGTTTCCGTCGAAACCCGCGATCTCTCCATCACTTTCGGCAGCGGCCAAACGGCGCTGAAAGTGCTGCCTTCCGTATCCTTCCGCGTCGAGCCGGGCGAGTGCTTCGGGCTGGTCGGCGAAAGCGGTTCGGGCAAATCCACCGTGCTTCGCTGCGTCTCCATGCTCAACGATTTCTGGACCGGCGATATCCTTATCGACGGCAGATCGGTGCGCGACATGCCGCTGATCGAGCGGTGCCGCATGCTGCAGATGGTGTTTCAGGACCCCTATGGTTCCCTGCATCCCCGCCAGTCGGTGCGCACCGTGCTTTCGGAATCGCTTGCGATCCACAAGCTTGGCGACCGCGAAGAGCGCATGCGCAAGGTCATCACCGATGTCGGCCTGCCTGTATCGTTTCTGGATCGTTTCCCGCACCAGCTTTCCGGCGGCCAGCGGCAGCGCGTGGCGATTGCGCGGGCGCTGATTCTCGAGCCGTCGCTGCTTCTGCTCGATGAGCCGACCTCGGCGCTCGATGTCTCGGTGCAGGCCGAAATCCTCAACCTGCTGCAGCGGCTGCGCGAAGAGCGCGGCTTCACCTATATCATGGTGACCCATGACCTCGCCGTCGTCGATCATATGTGCGACCGGTTCGCCGTGATGTTGCGCGGTGAAATCACTGAAATCCTGCCGCGCGAGGCCATCGCCGGCAATGGCGCGACACATCCCTATGCGCGCGAACTGATCGGCGCCTCACTGGAATATGAAGGCGCGTGATGGCTTCTAAAGCGTGATCGTCCTCCTCCGGGGCGTCACGAATAATAAAATCCTCCTTCCTTGCTCGGCCTGAGTGCCGGGCAATTTTTTTCCCGAGTGGCTTCGTTTGGACAAGGTAGAGAGCGGAAAAGGCAGGCGGTGACTGCACCTTGGGGTGCTTACAAAGGAGAACTTCTCTTCCGTCATGCCGGTCCCCGGAATAAACCCAAGGATGATCCGGCATCCAGCCACGGCGCGTCTGCGCCGTGAACAGACTCTTTCGCGATCAAGGACTTGATCGCACTAGACCCCGGATCAAGTCCGGGATGACGGAGTGCGGATGTCCCGATTTCATCGAACGCATCGGCTCTGCCAGGTCTTATTACCAGCAAAAAGACGCGGGGTTAGCCGCGCCTTGGGGTTGTAAAACGAAACTTCTCCGCCGTTATCTTCGCGTCCCTCGGCCGTCATCCTCGGGTCGAGCCCGAGGATGACGGCGAGCGGGGATGCCTTACCGCTCCTTGCTCACCTCTTCAAACCGCGAAAGCCAGGGGCTGACGATCATGCCCTTGATGTCGCTGCGGAAGGCGGCGGTGTCGATGACTTCGGAGAAGGGCTGGATCGACATGACAGTCTCGTCCATATAGCCCTGCAGGTCCTCATAAAGCTTCGTCTGTTTTGCCACATCGCGCTCGACCAGCGCTTCCTCGATCATCTTGTTCAGTTTCTCATCGAAGAAACTGGTGCGCCAGCTCTGGTAATTGGTGAGCTTGGCATCGTCGGCATTGTTGGGGTTATAGGCGATCGAGCGCAGGTTGTTGTCCGGATGCGGCTGCTGGCCGCCGCCGCCGCGCCCGAGCAGCAGTTCGAAATTCCGTTCGCGCATTGCACCGTAAATCTGGTCGCCCGAGCCGCTGATCAATTCAGCCTGAATGCCAGCCTGGGCCAGCGTGTTCTGGATCGCCGTTGCCGCCTTCATGAAGGGGTCTTCTGAAAGCACGCGCAGCGTGGTCTTGAAACCATTGGGATAACCGGCCTCGGCCAGAAGCGTCTTGGCTTTTCCGATGTCGAGCTTGTAGCCCTGATCGGGCAGCGCGCCCATCACGCCGGTGCTGAGAGAACGCTGATGCAGCTTGCCGTAATAGGGCATGACCGCCTTGTCGAGACCGTCGTAATCGATCAGGTAACGCAGGGCCTCGCGCACTTTCCTGTTCGCGAACCTCTCATCCTTCATCGAAACGCTGAGGTAATAAAAACCGGAGCCGGGTGTGGATTCGATGGTGACGGCCTTGTCGGCCTCAAGCGATTTCAGGTCCGGGGCCTGCAGGGAATAGGCAACGTCGATATCGCCTTTTTCCAGCATCAACCGCTGCGACTGCGATTCCGGCAGATGGCGCATCAGGATGCGTTTCATCCTGGCCTTCTCACCCCAATAATCATCGTTGCGCGTGAGGATGATATATTCGTTGGATTTCCACTGGGTGAGCTTGAAGGGACCGGAACCGGCGGAATTCAGCGTCAGCCAAGCGCCGCCCAGATCGCCGTCCTTTTCATTCTCAAGCGCTGTCTGGCTGTCGATGATCGAGCCGGGGCCGTTCTGTGCAAGGATCATCAGGAGCAGGTTGGGATCATCCGGCTTTGGAATATTCAGCACGAAGGTCTGGTCGTTTTCAGCGACGAAGAGCTTGTCGGCCTCTTCCAGCTTGAAGCCGCGGGTCTTCAAGAAGGACGATTGCGCCAGGTTGCGGGCGAGCAGCCGCTTCAGGCTCCAGGCCACGTCTTTTGCCGTCACCGCATTGCCGGAGGCGAATTTGGCATCGCCGCGCAGATGGAAACGGATCGATTTCCGGTCTTCGGCAATTTCCCAGCGTTCGGCAAGACGTGGCTGGACGCTGCGATCTTTCGGTGAAAGCACGACCAGCGTGTCATAAACGTTGTTCAGAACCTGCACGGTCTCGCGGCCGGTAATGGCGGCGGGATCGAGGGTCAGAATATTGCTCATGGTCGTGGCGACAATGAGCTGGTCCTTCGGCGTTTCGGCAAAGGTGCTGAGCGGCATCGCGCCGATCAGCAAGGCGCCAAGCGCTGCGGTTGCAAGAAAATGTTTCATTTTTCCTCCCAATACGGCCGGTTCATACGGCCTTTCCACGTTTTGATCCACGCGCCTGGTTCCTCCACAGGCTTCGCATGATCAGCCAAGAATCTCTCTCACCGGGGCTGCGAGCGCCCGGCCGATTGCGGCTGTTGCCGGCGCATCCAGATGCACGCCATCCACCGATGAAGCGCTGGCGACCGATCCGGCATCGAAGAAGGCGTGCCCCAGTTCGGCGGCGAGTTTGCGGTAAAGCGGCGCAAGCCGCAGCGATTGCGTGATATCCCGCCCGCCCGCCGGCTCTTCGCCCGGACCTGCAACGCAGGGCGGCGGGGCGACGATCAGCAGTTTCGGCACTGCCTCGCGTGGTTTGTAGATGAAGGTCTCGACGATCTGCGCCAGTCGCCGCATGCCGGAAACCGCCGCTTCCGCCCGCCCGCCATGCACCGGCTTGATGTCGTTGGTGCCGAGCATGATGATGACGAGATCGAGCGGCATATGGCAGGAAAGCGCGACTTCAAGCGCCCGTGCGCCATTGCGGCAGGCGGGGCCGGTATGGTCGTCATAACAGGTGGTGCGCCCGCCAAGGCCCTCGGGGTGAACCTTCGCCTTTCCGGAAAGCTCGGCCTCCAGCACCTCCGGCCAGCGATGTTCAGGCCGGTGGCGGAGACCCGTTGCCGGGTCTGCGCCCCAGGTGAGGCTGTCTCCGAAGGCGAGCACGGTTTTCATCGCCCGTTACCTCACCCGGTTGTTGTCGATGAAGGTAAAATCGATGTCCTCGCCAAGGCCCGGCCGATCAGGGACATGCACGAAGCCGTCGCGATCCATCGGGTCGGACAGCGACTTCAGATAGTCGTGGCCGTCATCATATTCGAGGAAGGGGTGCAGCAGGCCGCGCTCGTACCAGCGGCAATTCTTGGTGGCGGCGACAACGTGCAGGTTCATGGCCGTGTTGCCATGCACTTCGCATTCCATGCCGAAAGCCTCGGCCAGATGCATGGTCTTGAGCGCCGGGGTGATGCCGCCGACATCGTTGACGCCGGTGCGCAGAATATCGCAGGCACCGGCCTTGATCCATTCTGCCCGATGCCAATGCTTGCCGGCCGCACTTTCAGGGCCGACGACGGGGATATCGAGATTGTCGGAGAGCCACTTGTAGGAGGACAGCGACTGCTCATCCATCGGCTCTTCGATCCAGTCGAAGCCGAGTTTTTCGAGACCGCGCCCGAGAGCCAGCGCGTCGGTGCGGGAATACCAGTGGAAGGCGTCGATCATCAGCCGAATATCAGGGCCGACCGCCTCGCGCACGGCCGCGCAGGCCTTGAGATCCATCTTAACATCCGGCGCCCAGCTTACTGGCGGCATCCAGGTGTGCAGCTTGATGCCCTTATAGCCACGCTTCACCAACGTTTCGGCAAAGCGGCCATAATCTTCCGGCGTTGCCAGTCCGCCTTCCAGCTCGTCGCCGCACATGATGGAGCCATAGGCTAGCACCTTGTCGCGATAACCGCCGATCAACTTGTATACAGGTTGCCCGAGCGAGCGGCCGGCAAGGTCCCACAGCGCGCAATCCACCACCGCCAGCGTGCGGTCAGTCAGCTGTGCGGCCGAACCGCGCTGCCAGTGGGCAAGGTCCTGCCACAGCCGTTCCCGGTCGCGATGATCCTCACCGATCAGGACTTTCTTGACGAATTTTTCAATGACATGCGGGCGAACGATCTCCGGCGCGGTGAAGGAATGACCTTCCTGACCGTCTTCCGTGCGGATGGTCAGCATGGCCTGTTCCACCTGATGCGCCGGACCCGGATGCGCGTGACCGGCACTGTCCGAGTGGCGACGGGTCGTCGTGCGGAAAACACGGACCTCGACGTCGGTGATGATCATAATTCCTCCCTCATGCAGGTATGGCAGCGTTTGCGGTTGCTGCAATGTCATACATGTATGCGATATTTGTCAACATGTATGATAATCTGTATTACATGTTGCCGCGAAAAATCAAGGCCATTTACAGGCGGTGTTGCACAGATATTCGGTGGAGAGGGTGGTTGGGGAGATTTTGCCGCTTCGCAGAAGAAAATCGGGTGGGCGCGGCCTATGCTATCCGAGATTAATCTATAATTTTAGTAGACTATTAAATCGCGCAATGATCTTTCAACAATGACCGGGACTATAAACGAACATGCCGTGCCAGCCGTGCCTGTCATCATGCATTCTGCGTGAGCATGCGCCGCATTGAACGGCTGTCCCGCAACAAGGATGGCTGCATCTGCGCCGCTGAGCTTCAACACTCGTTTCCGGATGCACAACCATGCCCCTTTCCCATATCTCCCACTTCGCTTTTCTCGTTCCCGGCAATTATCAGGACGACGATCCGGCGCAGGGGCTGGAAGAAACCCTGCAGCTTTTTGAAGCCGGGGAGGCGCTGGGGTATCACAGCGCCTGGGTTCGCCAGCGCCACCTGGAACGGGGCGTTTCCTCGGCGGCCACTTTTCTTGCAGCGGCATCGCAGCGCACTAAGCGGATCGGATTAGGCACCGCCGTCATTCAGCTTGGTTACGAAAATCCCTTCAGGCTGGCGGAAGATCTGGCCACCGTGGATGTGCTGTCGCGTGGGCGGCTGAATGTCGGGGTTTCCGTGGGCGCACCGCCCTTCGCCCATCTCATTTCGGATTATGTCGATACGGTTCCCGATGCGGATTACAGCCATGCCCGCGCCGAAAAGCTGGCGAGGGCTCTGAGATCGGAACCGCTGTCCAGCGAGACGGAAGCGGGCAATGCGGCCGGTGCGCAGGTGCCGCGCCTGCGGCCAGTCGCCGAAGGGTTGTCGGATCGGTTATGGTATGGTGGCGGGTCGCAGAATTCCGCCCGCTGGGCGGGCAAGGCAGGGTTCAATCTTCTGACGGGCAATATCGTCAGCGGTGAAAATACCGATGATTTTCTGATTGCGCAGGCTGCTCTCGTTGCCCGCTTCCGGCAGGAGTGGGCGCATGAGCGTCAACCGCGTGTTGCTCTCGGGCGCGTGATCCTGCCGACGGATAGCGCCAGCCCCGCGACCCGCCGCCGTTACGAGGAATTCGCCGCCGAGCGCGACAAGCGTACGACCACGGCGCATGGCGCGCGCCGCACGCTTTTCCTGCCCGATATCGTTGGGACGACGGACGAAATTCTGGAGAAACTGTCGCGCGATCCCGTTCTGCCGCTCGTCTCGGAGTTCCGTCTTGAACTACCCTATGAGTTCCAGCCGGAAGATTATCGCCAGATCGTCACGGATTTCGCTTCCGTCCTGCCGCAGCTTTCCGGCGGGCGGCCCGTTTTGAAAGTGGTGACCGGCCAATAATATTTCCCGTTCCCGCCACTCCCGCTTCCAGCGGGAAGCGGCAGTAGATGGACGTGTGGCGCCTTAGCTGCGCCACATCCTATTCAGTCGGGATAGGGCAGGCCATAGCGGTCGCGTATTGTCGCGCCTTCGTATTCGCGCGGGTAAACACCGCGATCCTGCAGCACTGGCACGACCTTTTCGACAAATTCAGCAATATCGTCTGGCGCGCGCGGCGGCTGCAGGGTGTAGCCGTCCACCGTGCCATCCTGCCAGAGATCGATAATGCCATCCGCCACATCTTCTGGCGTGCCGAGTAGCAACCGGTGGTGTCCCTCCGAACGGCGTACGGCCTCGCGGGCTGTGAGCTTTTCGTGGGTCAAAAGGTCGGAAAGGCCAAGCCCCATGCCCACCGCCCACTGCCGGTTCTGGTCCGGGATGAAACGCTCTGCATCGAGCTTTGCATCGGGATCAAAATCGCGGGGATCAATGCCGTTTTCCCTGGCGAAACGCGCCAGCAGCCCGTCTTCCGAACCGGCTCCACTGTATAGTTCGTGTTTGCGCAACGCTTCCTCCCGGGTCTCGCCGAGAATGACAACGAGGCCGGGAACGATGCGGATGCCGGAGGGATCGCGGCCGAGGGAGGCGGCGCGGTCGCGGACCTTCTTGCCGAAGGCCTGGCCCGCCGGCCGGGACAATATGTTGCAATAGATGATCTCGCCATGGCGTGCGGCGAGATCGATGCCACCTTCGGAGGCGCCGGCCTGCGCGATGACGGGATGCCCCTGTGGTCCGCGCGGAACATTGAGCGGCCCTTTTACATGGAAATATTGCCCCTCGTGATCGATGGTTTCGGCCGTCGCCGCATCCCAGAAACGCTCTTCTGGCACCTCGCCTTCGCGGCGCGGATCCCAACTCGACCAGAGTTTTTTCGCGACATCGAGAAATTCGGTGGCCTTGGCATATCTCTCGTTGCGCGGCGGCAGCGGGTCGTTGCCGAAATTGGCGGCGACATTGGGATTGAAGGAGGAGACGATGTTGACGATCAGCCGTCCGCCGGTGACGAGATCGATGGATTGGGTCCGTCTGGCAAAGTTATAGGGCGAGTTATAGGTGGAGGATATCGTTGCCACAAAGCCGATATCCGGCACCTGCGCGGCAAGTGATGTGGAGAGAATGAGCGGATCGATGGTGTGAAAGGGCCGGCTTGCCGGGTCGGTCAGCAATGCGGGATGGTCAGAAAGGAAAACGGCGTCAAACCGGCCCTTGTGGGCCAGTTCCGTCAGCCGCCGGTAATATCCGATCTCGTTGATGTCGTGCCGATCTCCGCTCCGGTATTTCCAGGCGTTGGCGAGGTATCCGGTCGTGTTGATGCCGACATTGAGATTGAGCCGGCGTTTGGTCTTGCTCATGCTTTTACTTTTTCTTCTCGGTCTGCTGGGATTTCCGGCCACGGCCGGTGCAATTGCATGAAAGCGTAACAGCCGGGGTTCGGCCCGCGAGTTAAAAATCCTTGCTGCTCGGAGAAGAAAAACTTTCATCAGTAGCGGCAGCCAAGCTGCAGTGGACTTAAAGAGCGGATAGAGTCCGGGCGATGATCCGACCCGAAATCCTGCCACCATCGAAAGGATATTCCGTCATCCCGGTGAAGACGTGACAAGATGGAAACGAATTTCCTCAATCGCACCTGAAATAGTACACTTTATCTATAGAAAATATCTTATGGCGTGTAGCGTGCCGTTCAGATCGCAATTTCGAGGACGAACGCCATGGCTGATGCCGCCCTTCGCCAGGTAACCCAACCCGTAACCGTGTGGTACACACGCTGCCCGGCGCCCACCCCGCTTTCCATCGCGGCGCAACTCGGCTGGATTGAGGAAAGTTTCGCCACCCATGGCATCTCTGTTTCCTCCATTCGCGATGCGGCCGATCCGGCCATTCGCCAGAGCCATTTCGACCATCGTCTAGACTGGTCCTTCCGTCAGGGCGGCAATATCCCGCCGATCTGGGCGAAATCCAGTGGCCGGAAAACCCGGCTGGTGGGGCTGACGAGAACCGATGAGTTCCAGGCCGTCATTGCCTTGCCCGCAAGCGGGATAAGCAAGGGCAGCGACCTGAAGGGGCGGCGCATCGGTTTGCCGAAGCGCCCGAACGAAACCATCGATTTCCAACGCGCTACATCGCTCAAGGGCATCGTGTCGGCGCTGACGGTCTCGGGTCTCTCCGTCGCGGAGGTCGAGCTTGTCGATCTCACGGCTAAAGAACCGGTGTTGCTCGGCCCAGCGGATGAGCGGTTTCACGGTCTGCGCCGGCGGCTTCCCTATGGCGAAGAAATTGCAGCGCTGCACCGGGGCCAGATCGACGCGTTTTTCGTCAAGGGAGCGGAAGGCGTCACCGTCGCCAATCTCATCGGCGCGCAGGTCGTGGTGTCGACGGGGTTTCACCCCGATCCGAAAATCCGCATCAACAACGGCACCCCGCGTCCCTTAACGGTGGACGCCACCTTTGCCGATGAGCGGCCCGATCTGGTGGCGGAACTGGTGGCTACGGTTCAGCGTGTCGCCCAATGGGCAAATGACAATCCGGCCGAAGCCGTGCGTTTCATCGCCCGCGAGATCGGCGTCAGCGAGGAGGCGGTTCTGGCTGCGAATGGGGCGGATGTGCATCGCAATCTGAGGCTCGATCTCGATCCGACCGAGCTGGATGCGCTCAGCCACTTCAAGGATTTCCTGCTGGAATGGAAATTCATCCCCGAAGATTTCGACGTGCAGGAATGGGCTGATCCACGCGCCCTTTCTTTACTGCAAGACGCCACGCAGCACAGCGCCGGAAAGTGAGGGAGCCATGGCATCCACCATTCTTGTGACAGGTGCAACCGGCAAGCTCGGGCAACGGGTCGTCAGCCGTCTTTTGCAAAATCACGCAGAGGTTCGCGTGCTGACCCGCCGGCGAGAAGATGCGCTGAAGCTCTGGGGCGACAGGGTCGATATTTCGGAAGGCAATTTTTCCGATCCTGCCAGCCTGAAAGAAGCTGCGCGGGGAATAGACCGGTTGTTCCTGCTTTCCCCCATCGGAGAGACGCTCGCGGCGGACCAGAAGGCGGTCATCGATGCCGCTCTTTCCGCCGGTGTATCGCGGATCGTGAAAATATCCGGTTCCGACTGGACCATTAAAAATGCCGCACGCTCCATTTCGGGGGCGGCCCATGCAGAGGTGGAACAGCATCTGGCCGCAAGCGGCATCGCGCATGCGGTGCTGCGGCCGAACGCCTGGATGCAGGTTGCGCTGGAGCCCGTTGTCGCCGCGCTGCGCAAGGGGGAGGATGTGCCCGCCCGCTTTGGCGATGCGGCCGTCTCCTTCATTGATGCCGATGATATTGCCGATGTCGCCGTTCACGCCCTGACATCAAGCGCGCTGGTTTCCGGTACTTTTGTGCTGACCGGCGGCGAAGCCCTGACGGCGCTGGAAATCGCCCGCATCGCGGCGCGTATCCTGCATCGCCCTGTCGGGATTTCCCATCATGCCGCCCCGGCCTTTCCGCCCCATATCGGTGGGTTTGAACAGACGGCGATCGGTGAATTCGGAGAGCTCATCCGCGAAGGTCTCGCCGCATCGGTCACCGATACCATCCACCAGATTACGGACCGGCTGCCCCGCGGCGTCGAAGATTATCTGCGCGCCCGGCTGGCGGCGACCGCCCCGCAGGGCGGCAATTCCGAGGGAGAAAAGACATGGCGCTGACTGTTCCATTGCCCGAAGGTCCCGAGCTGAAAGGTCTTGAACTGAAAAGCCCGGCCGATTTCGAAGACAGCCCGCTCAGCCGCGCGGCGAAGCAGCCGCTGATGCTGGGCCTGTTCCTCAATCTGCAGGACATCAATTTCTCCAGCCTGCCGACCAGCAACAGCTGGACCTTCGATTATAACGTCGAACTGGTGAAGCGTGCGGAAGAGCTTGGTTTCGAAATTGCTTTCAGCCGAACGCAATGGCTGCCCAAGGGTGGTTATGATGGCGAATCCTCGCTCGACAGTTTCATCGCGCTCGGCGCAATGGCGGCGGTCACGAAGAGCATTTTGCTGATCTCCACCATCCATGTGCTTTATGGGCCTCTGCATCCGCTGCATCTCGCCAAATATGGCGCGACGCTGGATCACATTGCTCGAGGACGATGGGGCATCAACATCGTCACCGGCCACCGCGCCGTTGAGCATGAAATGTTCGGCTGGCAGCGCATCGACCATGACAAGCGTTACGATATGGCCGGAGAATTGTTCGATGTGCTTCATCGCCTGTGGGGCGAAACCGAAAACTTCTCCTATGAAGGCAAGCTCAATCCCTGGGCGATCAACAATGGCTGGATCACGCCGAAGCCCGCCTTTGGCCGCCCGCCGCTGGTGACGGCGACCGGTTCGCCCGCTGGTATCGATTTCGCCGCCCGTCATTCCGATCTGGTTTTCGTCACTTCGCCAGGTGGTGCGCATATAGACAGTGCGCTCGAAACGCTTCCCGATCATGTCGCCACCGTCAAGAACCGCGCCAAAGCCTATGGCCGGCAGGTGAAGACGATCATCAATCCGATCATCGTCAGCCGCGACACGGAGAAGGAAGCGATAGCCTATGCCGATGCCATCGAGGCCGGAAAACCGCAGCCCGGCACCCGCGCCTTCGCCACCAATAATTATGATAGCGACGCGCATGCCTGGCGCGGACGCGGCGATGCGCGCCACAAGCAGGGGCGCAATCTCGGCGGTAATATCGAAATCATCGGTTCGCCCGAGCAGGTGGTCGAGCAGCTTGTCGGTCTTAAAAAGGCAGGGATCGACGGCGTTCAGCTCAATTTCTACGATTTCCGCGAAGACCTCGACTATTTCGCCGAGCGCATTCTGCCCTTGATGAAGGAGGCTGGCCTGAGGCTCTGACGTCTTTCCAGCCCTGATTTTCCATATCCGAAGCCAATCCTTCGCAATCGCCCGATTGCGAAAACGATACTTTTTTGCCCTGAGGAGATACCGTGAATATCGCCGTCGATCCCATCAAAACGCCCGCTCCTAAAATCCTTGATCGGATCGGGACCTATGTTCCCGAACTTGTCTCCATCCGCCACGATCTGCACCAGCATCCCGAAATCGGTTTCGAGGAGGTGCGCACGTCCGGCATCGTCGCCCAAAAGCTCGCTTCCTGGGGCATCGAGGTCCATCGCGGTTATGGCAAGACCGGCGTGGTCGGTGTGCTGCGCGGCCGGCATGCAGGCAACCGCTCCATCGGGCTGCGGGCCGATATGGATGCCCTGCCGATGCCGGAGGAAACCGGCCTGCCCTATGCGTCCGTCTATCCTGGTAAGTTCCACGGCTGCGGGCATGATGTGCACACCACCATCCTGCTCGGCACCGCCCGCTATCTGGCGGAAACCCACGATTTTGCCGGTACGGTGGTGTTTATTTTCCAGCCGGCCGAAGAGGGTCTGGGCGGTGCGCGCGCCATGATTGCCGACGGGCTGTTCAAGGATTTTCCCGTTGACGAGATTTACGGGCTGCACAATTCCACCCATGCCGCGCCCAATCACCTGAAGGTTTCGCCGGGCACCATTCTGGCAGGAGCGGATTTCTTCGATATCCGGTTGAAGGGCAGGGGCGCTCACGCGGCACATCCCGATGTCTCTCGCGATCCGGTGCCGGCGACGGGTGAGCTTATCCAGGCGCTGCAGACCATTGTCAGCCGAAACGTGTCGCCGACCGATCCCGCCGTGTTGTCGATCACGCGTATCGAGGCGGGATCAGCCTATAACGTCATTCCCGAAACGGCGGCGATTGCCGGGACGGTGCGGGCCTTCTCCGACAGCGTGCGCGAAACCATAAGGCAGCGCATCCGCACCATCTCGGATCACGTTGCTGCCGCCCATGGCCTCACCGCCGAGGTGGATATTCGCGACATATTCTCGGTCCTGACCAATGATGACGCATCGGTGGATATCGTCGCTGGCGTGGCGCGCGAGGTTTTGGGAGACGAGCGCGTTTCCACGGAGCCTGGCCGCTTCATGGGCAGCGAGGATTTCGCCGATCTCCTGAAACACGCACCCGGCGCATTTTTCACCCTCGGCCATTCCGGCACCGTGCCCGCCCACAATCCCGGCTTTATCGTTGACGACGACATCCTGCCCGTCGGCGCCACCTTGTTTGCCCGGCTGGTGGAGACCCGGCTGAAGGCTGCCTGAAAATTTAAAAAACAAGTCTGCAAGAGGAAACATCCATGGATATTACAAGACGTAAGACATTGCTTCTGAGTGCTGCCCTTGCCGGGGCCATGCTGCTGCCGTCCTTGCCGGTGCTGGCGGCGGAAACGCCGAAGAAAGGCGGGATCGTTACCCTTGCGGGCCTTGGCGAGCCGACGACGCTGGTGCCGCTTTCCGATTCCAACACACGAACCCGCGCCATCTCCACGAAAATCCTCGAAGGACTGGTACGGTTCGACAGCGAGTTCAAACCGCATCCGGTTCTGGCCGAAAGCTGGGAAACATCAGCCGATGGGCTGCGCTACACTTTCAAGCTGCGCAAGGGCGTCAAATGGCATGATGGCAAGGATTTCACGTCGCAGGACGTCAAATTTTCCCTGCTGGCCTTCAAGAAGGTTGGCCCGCGCGGACGCATCACCTTTGCCAATGTTGCCGATATCGAAACGCCCGATCCACTGACGGCCGTGGTGGTGCTTTCCAAACCCGCACCCTATCTCTTGAGGGCGCTGACGGGCGGCGAAACGCCCATTCTGCCGACTCATGCCTATACCTCGGAAAAATACAATGAGAGCCCGAACGGCAACGCGCCTGTCGGCACCGGCCCCTTCGTGTTTGAGGAATGGAAACGCGGCAGCTATGTGAAGCTGAAGAAGAACCCGAATTACTGGCAGGCCGATCTGCCCTATCTCGACGGTTTCGTGGCGCGCTTCGTCGCCGATGCGGCCTCCACCACCATTTCGGTCGAAACCGGTGAGGCGGATTACACCGCCGATGTCTCCTACAGCGATCTGGAGCGGTTGCGGCAGAATCCGAAACTTGCGGTGGAGGTCTATACCGACGCCTATCTCAACAACGCCGCCATATTCGAGTTCAATCTGGAGAATCCTATCCTCGCGAAGAAGGAAGTCCGGCAGGCACTGGCCCATGCCATTGATCGCGATTTCATCAACGATGCCATCTTTTTCGGGACGGCCAAACCAGCCGGTTCAAACATCCCGGCGGTCTTCACTGCCTATAATGACGAAAAGCCCTTCACCTATCCCTTTGATCTCGCCAAAGCGAATGAGTTGCTGGACAAGGCCGGTTATCCGAAGGGCGCGGATGGCACCCGCTTTTCGCTGCGGCTTGCCTTCCTGCCGTCAGACGTCTTCCGCAAGACCTCCGAATATCTGCGTTCATCCTTCGGCAAACTGGGCGTGAAGGTGGATATCCTCGAAGGCGATCTCGCCACCTTCATCAAGCGCGTTTATACGGAGCGCGGTTTTGACCTGACGGTGAACGGCATCAGCCGGCTGTTCGATCCGACGGCAGGCGTGCAGCGCCTCTACTGGTCCGACGGCATCAAGAACCCCGCTCCCTATGTCAACGCCGCCCACTACAACAACCCCAAGGTGGATGATCTCTTCCGTGCTGCTGCCATCGAGGTCGATGAAACGAAGCGGGCCGGGCAATTCCACGATATCCAGAAAATCACCGGGGACGATCTGCCGAATTTCTCGATCGTCGCCCTGCCGACAGTCATTTTACGCAACACCAGTCTGCAGTCCCTCGTGACGACCATCGACATTGCCTATGGGGATCTGGCGACGGCCTGGAAGAAGGAGTGAGTGTTTTCATCCAAACTCCGTCACCCCGGACTGGATCCGGGATCCAGCCCGCTCAAGTCCTTGATCGCGAGAGACTTTCTTAACGGCACAGATGCGCCGTGGCTGGATGCCGGGTCAAGCCCGGCATGACGGAAGAGGGGGTCTGCGATCATCAACATTAACCCGGCAATTCTGCCGGGTTTTTTATTGCCGAAATTCGCCCTCCATCCTTTTTGCGCCTTCGCGCGGCACGCCCGTTTTCGAGAAAAACTTTGCGCATGAAACATGTCGGCCGAAACGGCGATGTCACCAGTGGAAATTTCGAAAAAATAAGTTTCATCAATAATTTAGCGCAAAGGAATTCTTCGTTTCAAAGCAAGAATTGCTTTCTGGACCCACGCTTTGGCCGCCTGCACTGTGCGCTGGAAATCTCACCGCAAATGATGGATGCCATGGCCAAGGATACGCTTTTTTTGATCGCCCCCGGTTTTGAGGACCCAAAGTACCCCGGTGTCCGCTTCGTCTGCCCGCATTGTAACCAGATCGAAGGCCTGCTTGCCGCCTTTCCGGATCTTGCCGCCGGCATCGATATTCACCGAGTCGGTTTTCAGCGCCCGCGCGAGGCGGTCATCGCCGCCGTGGGGGAGGAAAACCAGTCGCTGCCGCTGCTCATCTTTGCTGGCGATGCACCCGGTGACGCGACCGCAAGGGGCGACACGCACTTCATTCAGGACACCAAACGTATTTTGCAAATCCTCGCCGAGCGCCACGGGTTCCCGCAGCTGCATTGAGCTGCCGCACCTCGCATATCGGATTTTTTCGGAGACAGACATGACCTTTTCCCGACGCCAGTTTCATAAAATTGCACTTGCCGCCGGCGCATTCGTGGCGCTTCCGGGCGGTTCTTTTGCCGCCGCCGAAGAGCCGGTTTCGGGCGGCACGCTCAAGATCGTTTATTTTCCCGAGCCGACCCAGCTCGTGGCCATCAATACGAGCGCGGGCGGCCCGCAATTCATCGGCTCGAAGATCTATGACGGGCTTCTGACCTATGACTACGAGCTTTCGCCCAAGCCGAGCCTTGCCAGGGAATGGAGCGTTTCGGCCGACGGGCTGGAATATGTCTTTCACCTGCAGCCAAAGGCGAAATTCCATGATGGCAAACCGGTGACATCGGCGGATGTGGCATTTTCCATCCTGCGGCTGAAGGAGGCCCATCCGCGTGGCCGGGCGACTTTCGCAAATGTCGAGAGCGTCGATACATCCGATCCGCTTGTTGCGAAGGTGAAACTTTCCAAGCCGGCGCCGGGTCTGATCACGGCGCTCGCCTCCTCGGAATCGCCTGTTGTGCCGAAGCACATCTTCGAGACCTTCAAACCGACTGATAACCCGAAGCCGGCGCAAATCATCGGCAGCGGTCCCTTCGTGCTGAAGGAATGGGTGCCGGGCAGCCATATTCTGCTGGAGAAAAATGCCGATTACTGGGATGCACCGCGCCCTTATCTCGACCGCGTCATCATCCGCCTCATCAATGATGCGGGCGCACGCGCGGCGGCGCTGGAAACCGGGGAAGGCGACATTGGCCCCAACCCGGTCGCTCTTGCCGATCTGGAACGGCTGAAATCCATCCCGACGCTGAAAGTGGATGACCGCATCTATGCCTATGCCGGCCAGCAGAACCAGCTGGTGATCAATCTTGAGAACGAATATCTGAAGGAATTGAAGGTCAGGCAGGCGATTGCCCATGCCATTGATGTTCCGGCGCTCATCGATACCGTGCTTTACGGTTATGCCGTGCCGTCGCCGACGCCGATCAGCCCCGGCCTTGCGAAGTTCCACAATCCCGATATCGGTTTTGCCAAATTCGATATCGCGCTGGCGGAAAAACTGCTGGATGAGGCAGGCTTTCCGCGCAAGGACGGCGGCAAGCGCTTCAAGCTCAGGGTCACCACCAACCCGTTCAATCCGCAGACCTATTCGGATTTCATCGCGCAGGCGCTGTCGAAGATTGGCATCGAGGCGGATATCCAGAAGTTCGATTTCGGCACCTATGTGAAGGTCGTTTATACCGACCGCGCCTGGGATCTTTCGGTGGAATCCCTCTCCAATACCTTCGATCCGACAGCCGGCGTGCAGCGTGTCTACTGGAGCAAAAATTTCAAGATCGGCCTGCCGTTCTCGAATGCCAGCCATTACGCCAATCCAGAAGTCGACCGACTGCTGGAAGCGGCGGCGGTGGAGCCTGACATCGAGAAGCGCGCCGCCTTCTTCAAGGAATTTCAGGCCGTTGTCGCCAAGGATCTTCCCGTCATCAATCTGGTCTCACCCATCCAGCCGGTCGTCGGCAGCGTTCGCATCAAGGGTTATGCGACCGGGGCGGAGGGGCTGAGCGGCAATCTCGCCAAGGCGTGGGTGACGAAGGAGGCGTGAGCCTCCTCACCTTTCGGTTCGTAGAGCGAAGAAGAGGTCATTTCCATGAGCAGAAAATCCGAAAAGCTGGTTCTCAATGCGTTCATCTATCCGGGCGGACATCATGAGGCGGCCTGGCGGCATCCGGACTCGGAGCCCCACCGCGTCACCGACATAAAGCTCTATCAGGATATTGCCCGCAAGGCCGAGGCAGCAAAGCTGGACGCCATCTTCTTTGCCGATGCGCCGGTGCTGGACGCCAATATCCGCTATGCCGCCCGCCACCGGCTGGAGCCTATCACCATGCTGGCTGCCCTCGCCGCCGTCACCGAAAAGATCGGCTTCATCGCCACGGCCTCAACCACCTATTACGAGCCTTACAATCTCGCCCGACTGTTTGCTTCGGTCGATCATATCAGCGGCGGCCGCGTGGGCTGGAACATCGTGACGACTTCGGCCGATGCGGCGGCCGGCAACTTTAACCTCCAGAAGCACCCGCCGCATGCCGATCGATACCGTCAGGCTATTGAATTTGTCGACGTGGTGACGAAGCTCTGGGATAGCTGGGAAGATGACGCCATCGTCGCAGACAAGGAGAGCGGTCTGTTTGCCGAGACCGACCGCATCCATCCCGCCAATCACGACGGCGAATTTTACCGGGTGCGCGGCGCGCTGAACGTGCCCCGTTCACCGCAGGGACGGCCGGTTTACGTGCAGGCCGGCTCTTCGGAGGAAGGGCGCGGCTTTGCCGCCCATTATGCCGAAGCGATCTTTACCGCGCATCAGACTCTGGAGAGTGCGCGGTCTTTTTACTCCGATATCAAGCGGCGGGTTGCAGCCACCGGGCGCAACCCCGCCCATGTGAAAATCCTGCCGGGCATCAGCCCCTTCATCGCCTCCACGGAAGAGGAGGCGCGCAAGCTGGAGGCTTCGTTCAACGATCTCATCCAGCCGGCCTTTTCGCTCAAGCAATTGCAGCGCATCACCGGCATCGATCTCTCATCCGCCGATCTCGACAAGCCTTTGCCGAAAGAGGCAGTCGAGGCGACGCGGGCGCAGGCGGATAGCAGCCGCCATCAACTGGTTCTCGACGTCATCGACAGGGAGAACCCGACGATCCGGCAATTGCTGCACCGGCTTGCCGGCGGACGCGGGCACAAGGTGATTTCCGGAACGCCGGAACAGGTGGCGGATTGGATAGAAACCTGGTTCCGCGAGGGCGCGGCCGACGGCTTCAACATCATGCCGCCCTGGCTGAACGGCGGGTTCGATATCTTCGTGGACGAGGTGGTTCCGATCCTGAAACGGCGTGGTCTGTTCCGCGAGGAATATGAGGGTGATACGCTGCGTGACCACTATGGCCTGCCCCGACCGGAGAACATTTACGCGGCCAGAGAGTTGCAAAGGGAACGCGCCTGAGGTGGGACGGGCGTGTTCAGGCGGCGGCCTCAAGAGAGTGCATATCCTCGCGCAACAAAGCGAGTAGAGATGCAACCTCCGGCAGCCGCCGCCTGTCAGGACTGGTCAACAGGTGATAACGGCTGGCGGTCGGCTGCGGCGCGCCGAAGGGGGCGATCAGGCGCCCGGTTTTCAGGTCTTCGGAAATCAGCGAGTGACGCACAAGACCGATGCCGTGGCCGGATGAGATCGCTTCTATCAGTGCGGTCTGGCGTGAAAAACGCGGACCCGTCGCCGAAATCCTGAGTGGAATGCGGCAGGCGCGAAGCCAGTTTGCCCATTCGAATGCCGGGTCCAGACCATTGCCGCGCAGCATCGCAAAGCCGAGATCCCGCAATCGCTCCGGTTCGCCTGCAAGCCCATGGCGGGCTGCGAAGTCCGGAGTACAGACGGCGCTGACCGTGTCGGTGAAAAGTGGCTCATGGATGAAACCCGGAATTTGCGCAGAAGTAGCGACGATCGCGCAATCGGCGTCGAAATGGGTGAGGTCGATGGTTTCACCATCAAGGGATTCGATGGAAAGCTCGACGTCTCCCAGCGCCGGAACGATACTTCCCAGCCGCGGTGCCAGCCAGCGGGCGGCAAAGCAGCCCTCGGCCAGAACCTTCAGCTGCGGTCTGGCGTTCGAAACCATCAGGTCGGAAAGGCTGCCGATCATGGTCTCGAAGGCATCCGCAAGGCCGGGATAAAGTGCGCTGCCGGCATCGGTCAGCAGCAACTCTCCGCGCTGGCGGCTGAAAAGCGGCTGGCCGAGATGGGTTTCGAGAATGCGGACCTGCTGGCCGATGGCAGCGGTTGATACATGCAGTTCCTCCGCCGCCCGCGAGAAGCTGGCGTGGCGGGCGGCCACGACAAAGGCGCGCAAGGCCGTCAGCGGCGGCAGCCGGGAAAGTGTCGGCAGGCGAAAAGCCGTCCGGCTCCCGGCGGGAGCGACAAACTCCGTTCTCATTGCTGTTTCTCCTTTGCCGCCTGGACCTCCGGCATGGTCAGAATACCCGGCCTTCCTTAAGGTGCGTCGTGGTGCCGTTGAGGTAATAATCACCGATGACACGCGCCTTGTGGGCAAGCGGGTTGTGGTTGTAGACGGTGCGGATGTTGCGCCAGTGGCGATCGAAATTCCGATCGCTTGACGTCGCCGAGCCGCCGCCGAGTTCGTAGAGATTGGTGGCGACCGTCAGCGAAAGCTGCGAGGCGATGATCTGGGTGCGGGCGGTGGCGAGCGAGCCTTCCAGCAGGGCTGCCTCTATGGCCTCTTCGTCGCCGGTGGCAAACGCGATGGCGCTGCGGTCGAGCGTTCTGGCCGCTTCACGTATCAGGGTCTTGACGGCGAAAGCGCCGGCGCTGATTTCCCCGAGCATCTTCTGCACGAAGGGATCCTGATTGGCTGTTTCCGCGCTGCTGTGGAGCGTGGTGCGCGCCTGCCGCAAGACATAATCGACGCCGTCCTTGAGCGCGCCCTGAACGGCGCCGGCGGCGGAGGCGGCAAGGTGCAGCTGCCGCATGGCCGAGCTGTGGCGGCCGATCTGGCTGCCGAGCTTGCGGGTCGTCAGCTCATGCGGCAGCACTTCGACATTTTCCAGCAGGACGCCGCCGCTTGCCGTCATGCGCTGGCCCATGCTGTCCCAGTCGTCGAGAATGGTGATGCCGGCGCGATCGAGCGGAATGAGCACGCCGATCGGCTGGCCGTCGTCACCGATGGCGCTGAAGGTGCCGAAATCGGCAAAGGCCGTGCCGGTCGCATACCATTTGCGGCCGTTAAGGCGATAACGCTCACCATCGGCGCTGAGACGCGTGGTGATTTCGCCGGGGCGCTTGGTGCCCTGTTCGGTGCTGGCGCCCGCGAAGAGCTTGCCGGCGAGAACATGTTCGAGATGCCGCCGGTCCTCCAGTTCGATGGGGGAGAGAGCGAGGTTCTCGGTGAAATTGAAATGGCTGCGAAGTGCGTGCGGAATATTGCTGTCGGCTTCGCCAAGGATCATCAGCACCTCGATGTAATCCGCAATCGAGCCGCCCGGTCCGCCCTTGGCTTCGGGAACGCGCAGCGTGCCGATCTTCGCCTCCTTGATAAGGGCGAAGATGTCGAAGGGAAGTTCCCGCTGGCGTTCGCGACGGGCGGCATCCTTTGCCGCAATAGCCGCAATGTCCTTTGCCCGGGCCAGAATCTCGTCCCGGCTCGGCACGCCGGCATTGTCGGTGGTGGTTGTCTGCAGTTTCGGATTGGACATTGCGGTTTTCCCTGAGCGGATGTGAGAGCCTGCGGCACGGTCGCGCCGCAGGCATGTTCGTCTGTGGACGATCAAGCGACCGCGCGGGGCTTCAGCGCCGGACGGTGTGCCGGTTCGAGATTGCGCGGCACGCGGCCTTCGACGGGATGGCTCGGATCGTTGAAACCGGGCGTCGAGGGATGGCCTGTCGTGACGAGGCTATCGACCAGCGCCTCATCTTCCGCATCGATCTTCACATCGAGCGCACGGACGTAACCGTCCCAATGCTCCTCGGTGCGCGGGCCGGTGATCGCGGCGGTGACGAACTTGTTGTTCAGCACCCAGGCGAGCGCAAAATCCGCCGCCGAAACGCCCTTCGATGCAGCATGGGCCGCGACCTTCTGGGCGATTTCGACCGATTCCGGACGCCATTCCGTTTCCAGAACACGCTTGTCGCCACGGCCGACGCGGGTATCGGCGCCCGGCTGTTCGCCCGGCTGATATTTGCCTGTCAGCACGCCGCGTGCGAGCGGTGAATAGGACACCACGCCAAGGCCATAATGGTTGGCGGCCGGCAGCTGTTCGGCTTCCGCCGTGCGGTTGACGATATTGTAGAGCGGCTGGCTGGCAACGGGCCGGTCGATGCCGAGCTGGTCGGCCAGATGCGAAATTTCAGCGATGCGCCAGCCGCGGAAATTCGACACGCCGAAGTAACGCAGCTTGCCTGCATGGATGAGATCGGCGATGGCGCGCACCGGCTCTTCCAGCGGCGCATCGAAGACGGCGCGGTGGAAATAGAGGATATCGATATAGTCGGTGTTGAGACGGCGCAGCGAATTCTCGACGGTCTCGATCACCCACTTCCGAGAATGCCCACCGAGGTTGGGGCCCTTGGTGTGGGAGTTGACGAATTTCGTTGCCAGAACCCAGTGATCGCGATTGGCCTTGATGCCGCGGCCGACGACTTCTTCCGACTTGCCGTCGTGATAGACATCAGCTGTGTCGATGAAGTTGATGCCCTGCTCGCGTGCCTTGTCGATGATGCGGAAGGCCACGTCATCCGGCGTGGGGCCTCCGAACATCATCGTGCCGAGGCTCAGCGGTGAAACTTTCAGCGCGCTGCGTCCGAGATAGCGATAGTCGACCATTATGGTTGCTCCTTCAGTTTATTGGGTATGGTGGCAGGCCACGGCGTGGTTCTTGCCGAAAAGGGTGTAATCCGGCGCTTTTTCGCGACAGAGATCGGTGGCGAGCGGGCAGCGGGTGTGAAACCGGCAGCCGGATGGCGGATCGTGCGGGCTCGGCAGATCACCCGAGATGGGGGCGGCCTGCTTGCGGCGGGCGGGATCGGGAACGGCGGCGAGAAGCGCACGGGTATAGGGGTGTTTGGGCGAGGCCCAGAGTTCCGATGTCGGTGCGCTTTCCACGATCTTGCCAAGATACATGACGAGCACGCGGTCGGAGAAATAACGCACCACGGACAGATCGTGGGAAACGAAGAGATAGGAGAGCGAAAGCCGCTTCTTCATCTCCACCAGAAGGTTGAGAATCTGCGCCTGTATCGACAGATCGAGCGCTGAAACCGGCTCGTCGCAGACCACCAGTTCTGGTTCCAGAACCAGCGCGCGGGCAATGCCGATGCGCTGGCGCTGGCCGCCGGAAAATTCATGCGGATACCGGTCGAGCGAATCCGCCGGCAGACCGACCTGCGTGACGATGGCTTCGACGATTTCCCGCTGGCGCGCCCGGTCTCCGATACCGTGCACCTTCAGCGGCCCGGTCAGAATGGTGCGCACGGTCTGGCGCGGGTTGAGCGAGGCAAAGGGGTCCTGAAAGATCATCTGGATGCGGCGGCGGATACCGCGCAGTTCGGACGATGTCATTGCCGTGACGTCGGCGCCCTTGAAGGTGATCCGGCCGGAAGATGGCTCGACCAGACGCATCAGCGACTTGCCGAGCGAGGATTTGCCACAGCCGGATTCGCCGACCAGCGCGACGGTTTCGCCAGCCTCGATATCGAGCGAGACGTCATCGACGGCGCGCACGGTGCCGCGCCCTCCCGAATAGTGGGTGGACAGGCTATGCACTGACAAGAGCGCCATCGGGTACCTCCTGGGATGTGGGCGCAACGAAGGGGCAGGCGGCGTAACGGCCTTCCGAAACCTGCCTCAGCGGCGGTACGAATTGCCCGCAAAAGCCGCGGGCGCTCGGACAGCGCGGTCGGAAGGCGCAGCCGCGTTCCCCCGTGGCGGAAACGATGGAGCCTGGAATTTCAATGAGCGGCCCATCGCGATAATGCTGGCCGTCTTCCGCGCGCGGCGAGGCGGCAAGCAGGCCGCGCGTATAGGGATGGTAGGGATTGGAGAAAACCGGTTCCGGCAATCCCTCTTCCACCTTGCGGCCGGCATACATGACCATCACCCGGTCCGCCCATTGCGCCACGATGCCGAGATCATGGGTAATGAGGATGACGGCCATGTTGAGATCGCGGCGGAGATTATCGAGCAGTTGCAGGATTTGCGCCTGTATCGTCACGTCGAGCGCCGTCGTTGCCTCGTCGGCGATCAGCAGTTTCGGATTGCAGGCGACGCCGATGGCGATCATGACACGCTGGCGCATGCCGCCGGAAAGCTGGTGCGGATAATCATCCACGCGGCGGCGGGCGTCGGGAATATTGACCAGTTCCAGAAGCTCGATTGCGCGTTTGCGCGCTTGGTGCCGGTCGATCTTTTCGTGGATGCGCAGTACCTCGATGATCTGCTCGCCGACCGTCAAAACCGGGTTCAGTGAGGTCATCGGCTCCTGAAAGATCATGCCGATATCGCGGCCGCGAATGCCGCGCCATTGCCGCTCGGAAAGCGGTAGCAGCTCGCGGCCTTCGAGCAGAACCCGCCCGCCGGTCTTGGCGTGTGATGGCAGGAGGCCGATCAGGCCGAGCGCTGTCAGGGATTTACCGGAGCCGCTTTCGCCGACGATTGCCAGCATCTCGCCCGGGCTGACATCGAAACTGACGCCTTTGACAGGCTGGGCCGAGCCGAAGCTGACGGACAGATCATGGACTTCAATCAGTTTGCTCATCGGCGTTCCTCCGAAAAGCGGGGGTTGAGCGCATCGTTGAGACCGTCGCTGATGAGGTTCAGCGAAATGACGGTGAAAACGATGGCAAGGCCGGGAAGGGCGGTCAGGTACCAGGCGGTGCGGATGACATCGCGGCCGGAACCGATCATCGATCCCCAGGAGACGCGGTTGGGGTCGCCAAGCCCCATGAAGGAAAGGGCTGCTTCCATGAGGATTGCACCCGCCACCATGACGGAGGAAGTGACGATAATAGGCGGCAGCGCGTTGGGCAGGATTTCCTGAAAGACGATCCGCGCATGGCCGTAACCGAGGCTGCGGGCGGCGAGCACATAGTCCTTTTCGCGGATGGCGCGGAATTCCGCGCGAGTAAGGCGTGCCACCAGCGGCCATGTGATGATGCCGATAGCCGAGGTGACCGTGGTGACGGAGGGCTGGGCGATGGCGACGAGCACGACGAGCAGCACGAAGTTGGGCAAGGTCTGGAAGATTTCGATCAGCTTCACGAGAATATCGTCGATGACGCCACCGAAATAACCGGCGAAGGCGCCGACGGCGATGCCGATGGTGAGCCCGATCAGCGTCGCCACGACGCCGACGGTGAGCGAGATGCGCGCGCCATGCACGATGCCGGCCAGAACATCCCGGCCCATGGAATCGGTGCCGAGCGGATAGGCGGCATTCTGGCCGGGCCAGAGGAACGGGCGGGCCACCATTTCCAAGGGATCACCGGGATAGATCAAAGGGGCGATCAGTGCGGTGATGATGACGGTGGCGAGAAACAGCAGGCCGACGATAGCGTTGGGATTGGTCAGGAAAATCTTCAGTTCCCGCCGCAGGCCGCGCCGAGGCACGGAGACGGAGCGGGCCGAAAGCGCATCCGGTGCGTGGATATAGGGCCAGACCTTTTCTTCCGGCTTTTTCGGTTTGGGATTGGTCTCTTCAGTGCCGAGTTCGGCCGTGTCGAGAACCGCTGACGTACGGGAGGAATTCATCGGCTTTCTCCGATGCGGGGGTCAAGCCATGCCTGCAACAGGTCCACGGCCGCATTGACGATGATGACGACGAGGGAAGAGAGGAGCAGAATGCCGAGCAGCACGCTGAAATCGCGCGCCATGACGGCTTCAAAAGCAAGACGGCCAAGGCCGGGCCAGCTGAAGACGGTTTCAACCACGACAGCGCCGCCGAGCAGGCCGCCAATGTGCATGCCGGCCATGGTGGTGATGGGGATGAGCGCGTTGCGCAGGATATGGCGTGTGGTGAGCCTGATCGGCGAAACGCCCTTGGCGCGGGCTGTGCGCACATAATCCTGCGACTTCACTTCCAGCATCGCCGCGCGGGTGAGGCGGGCATAGATCGCCAGAAAATAAAGCGCCAGCGAAAGGGCGGGAAGAACGATGTAACGTAACCGGTCCAGCAGGGCGGAAAAGCCGGTGAGGCTGCTGCCGATGGTGCTGTCGCCGCCCGAGGGAAGCCAGCCGAGCTTCACCGAAAAGGTCAGGATCAGCATCAGGCCGATCCAGAAGCCCGGCACGGAATAAAAGATCAGCGAGCCGATGGAAATGATCCGGTCCGGCAGCTTGCCGGAAAACAGCGCCATGATGGAGCCGAGGAACACGCCAACGAAAATTGCGATGCCAAGCGCTGCTCCCATCAACGCAAGCGTGCCGGGCAGTCGCTGGCCGATGAGATCAGCAACCGGCATACCGTAACGGGGCGAAAAGCCGAGGCTGAACTGCGCGAGATTGCCGAGATAATTCATCAGCTGGTGCAGAACCGGCAGGTCCAGTCCGAAACGATTGCGGATTTCCGCCATGGTCTCGACCGTCGCCGAACCCGCTTCCGCGGCCAGCACATCGGCGGCATCGCCCGGCGCCAGCTGCAGCAGGAAAAAGTTCAGGATGACGATACCGAGAACCGTCGGAATGGCCTGAATGGCCACCCGCCTCGCCTGCGATAAAATCCTTTTCGAATTCGACATCGGCTCCAGTCCGTAAGCGTGAAATCAGGAAATCGGCCCCGCTGGGGTGTTGGTATTAGTTGACTAATTTTATGGAATTTGTCAAAGAGTAATAGAATTATTTTCTGAAATTTACGAAAATAAGCGCCATAAAGAAAAGATAATTCCTATTTATGAGAATGACTGGTTCTTCATGCCAAGCACGCTCTCGTCTGCGGAACAAACTTCTTCCTAAGCGCAACTGTTGAGTTTTGTCGGTTTTTCGCCGGTTCAATCAAGGAGAGGGTATCGCATGACTGTTTTCAACCAGACGACGCGGCGTGGATTTCTGCTGGCGTCGGTGGCGCTTGGCGTGGTGTCATTGCCGGGGCTGAAGCTAGAGGCTGCAGAGCCGGCCCGTGGCGGCACGGCCACGCTGCTGATCTCGTCAGAGCCGCCGGTGCTGACGACGATCGCGCACACGGCCTATAATTCCGTCTATATATCGCCCAAGGTCACCGAAGGGCTGCTGACCTATGGTTTCGATCTCAATCCCAAACCGCTGCTGGCCAAATCATGGGACGTGAGCGCAGATGGCCTTCGTTATACCTTCAAGCTGAGGCCCGGCGTGAAATGGCATGACGGCAAGCCCTTCACTTCCGCCGATGTGGCATTCTCCATAAACACCATCAAGGAAGTGCATCCGCGCGGCCGCAATACATTCCTGAACCTCACTGCTGTCGAGACGCCGGACGAGCTGACGGCGGTTCTGGTTCTTTCCAAACCCGCGCCGTACCTCATAACGGCGCTCGCGGCGGCCGAAACGCCAATCGTGCCGAAACATCTTTATGAGGGTACGAAGGTTACCGAAAACCCGGTCAATCTCGCGCCTGTGGGCACCGGCCCGTTCAAGTTCAAGGAGTGGGTGCGCGGCAGCCATATCGTTTTCGAGCGCAATGCCGATTATTGGGATGCGCCGCGTCCCTATCTCGACAAGCTCATCGTCCGCTTCATTCCTGACGCTTCTGCCCGCGCGATTGCCATAGAAACCGGCGAGATCGATCTCGCCCCCAGCACGCCGGTCGCCTATAGCGATCTCGACCGTCTCAAAGAACTGCCGAGCCTCGGCTTTGAGACCAATGGCTATCAATATACCAACTCGATCAGCCGCGTGGAATTCAACCTCGAAAAGGACGTATTCAAGGACGTGCGCGTTCGCCGCGCCTTCGCGCATGTGATTGACCGCAACGTCATCTTCAACACGGTCAATTACGGTTATGGCGCGACGATCACCGGCCCGATCAATCCGAAGCTGACGAAATGGTTCGTGGATGATCTGAAGACCTATCCGATCGATCTTAAGGCGGCGGAAGCGCTGCTGGATGAGGCCGGATACAAGCGCGGCGCGGATGGCATCCGTTTCAAGCTCAATCTGGACTACGTGCCGAGCACCGAAGCCTATCCGCGTGGTGCGGACTATATTCGCCAGGCGCTGGCGAAGGTCGGCGTGGATGTGACGGTGCGGACGCAGGATTTCGCCACCTACACCAAGCGCATCTACACAGATCGCGATTTCGATTTTGCCTATGAGGGCATGAGCAATCTCTTCGATCCGACCGTCGGCGTGCAGCGGCTTTACTGGTCCAAGAACTTCAAGAAGGGCGTGCCCTTCTCCAATGGCGCGGCTTACAGCAATCCCAAGGTGGATGCGCTTCTCGAAGCCGCCGCCATCGAGATTGATCCGGACAAGCGCGTCGCGCAATGGAAGGAAATCCAGCAGATCCTGGTTGAAGACGTGCCGGCCATCGACATCGTCGCAGCACCTGAGATTACCATCTTCAACAAGCGCATTTCCGATCACACCATCGGCGCAGAAGGCGTGGCGGGAAGCCTCGCTTTCGCGCATATCGCCGCATCCTGATCGTCTCGCCAAACCCGGCTCGCCCTTTGGTGCGGGCCGGGATGTCCCTTCAGTCGACAGGCGCCGCAGCATCGCTTTCCGGTGCCATCGTTTTCATCGAGGCCAAAGCCATGAGCACGACACTTTCTGAAATCTGGTACACACGCTGCCCGGTGCCCACCCCAGTAGGGCTGGCGGCACAGCTCGGTTATCTTTCGCAGACCTTCGAGGAGGTCGGCATAGCGCTGAAATCCATCATCGATTCGCCTGACCGTTCCGTTCGCCAGAGCCATTTCAACCACACGCTGGAATGGTCGTTCCGCCACGGCGGCAATGTACCTCCCATCCGCGCCCGCTCGGAAGGGCGCAATACGCGTCTCATCGGGGTTACCTGGACGGACGAGTTTCAGGCAATCATCACCCTGCCGGAAACCGGTATCCGTTCGCTTGCCGATCTCGTCGGCCGTCGTTTCGGTGTGCCGCGCCGGCCGGAGGGCATCGTTGATTTCATGCGCGCGACGGCGCTGAAGGGCATCGTCTCGGCACTTTCGCTGGAAGGGCTGAAGGTTGAGGATGTCGAGCTCAAGGACATCGTCATCAAGGATTCGGTGCTCGCCTCGCAGGAAGGGCCGTCGCTGTTCGGCCTGAAGCGCCGTCAATCCTTCGGCGAGGAAATCATCGCGCTGCTGCGTGGCGAGGTCGATGCGATTTTCGTCAAGGGAACGGCCGGCATTGCCGCCGCCAACTTGATCGGTGCCGTGCAGGTGGCGGAGTTCGGTTTTCATGCCGATCCGAAGATACGCATCAATTCCGGTTCGCCCCGGGTTCTGACGGTCGACGGACGGCTTGCCGATGAGCGCCCCGATCTGGTGGAGCGGCTGGTTGACGCCATCGCCAGGGCCTCTCTCTGGGCGGAGCAACATCCGGAAGAAACGCGCCGTTTCATCGCGCGCGAGGCCGGCGCGACGGAGGAACAGGTTCTGGCTGCCAACGGAGCTGAGGTTCACCGTCATCTTGGTCTCGGCCTCGATGCCGATCTTGTTGGCGCCGTCGGCCATTACAAGGACTTCCTGCACCAATGGGGCTTCCTTGAAAACGACTTCGATCTCGGCGACTGGATTGACGATCGTTTCGTCACGGCAAATGAAAGGGCGGTGGCATGAGCGTTGCACTTTCCGCCGTCCCAAACGCGCCGGCGCAGCGGCCCGATCCCGTCGCCATCGCAACCGCGCTGGCCGGGAATTTCAGCCTGACTGCTGCGGACCACGACAAGAGCGGCGAATTCGCCGCCGGTAATTTCGAGGCGCTTTTCAAATCAGGCCTGCTTGGTCTCGTCACGGCTGAAAAGGATGGCGGCTGGGGCGAGGGTATGGAAACGGCCCATGCCGTCATTACGGCCATCGCCAAGGGCGATCCGTCGACCGCTCTCATTCTCGCCATGCACTACAGCGTTCATGCCGCGATCCGGCGTGGCAAGTGGCCGGCAGCACTTGCTGCAAAGGTACTGGCCGCCAATAGCACGGAGCCGGTGCTTTTGAACAATGCGCAGGCGGAGCCGGGTGTCGGTTCGCCGGCCCATGGCGGCCTGCCGGAAACGACGGCGCGGATCGAGGGCGATGTCTGGGTGGTCAATGGCCGCAAGAGCTTCGTCACCGGCCTGCCGGGTCTGAAATGGGCGATCGTGCTTGCCGTGACGACGGAAGAGATGCCGCGCCTCGTCCAGCTTCTGGTTCCTCTCGATGCGCCGGGCATCGCCCAGGAAAAAGCATGGGAAGCGACCGGCATGTACGCCACCGCCAGCCATGATCTTGTGCTGGAAGAGGTGAAGGTGCCGCTTGCCGACGTCGTTGCCGAACAGCCGGCGGATGAGCCGCTGCGGCGCGATGAGGCAGATGGTTATAATTTCTTCGTGCTGCTGGCTTCCGTCTACCACGGTGTCGCGCTTTCGGCGCGGGACGATCTGTTGAGCCATCTGAACGGCCATGTTCCGGCAAGCCTTGGCGCACCCCTGTCCTCCATTCCTCGGATTCAGGAAGGTCTTGGCCAGATCGAGGTGCTGCTGGCGGCGAACCGGCGCCTCCTTCTCTCCGTCGCCCGCGACGTCGATGCGGGGGAGAGGGTGGGAACCGATGCGCTCGCCGTTCGCCATGTGGTGATCGACAATGCGGTGGCGGTGACGGATATGGCGCTGGAGCTTGGCGGCAATCGCGGCCTGCGCCGGGACTACAACCTTGAACGCCATCACCGCGATGCCATCACGGCAAGGGCACATGCGCCGCAGAGCCATATGATCCGTACGATTCTTGGCCGTCAGAGCATCAAGGCGGCGGGTGGCTGATCAATGAAGCAACGGGGCGGCCTTGTCTGGGGCGGGCCGCCCATGTTCAAGCCACGCCAATCAATCCCGCAACAGCGGCAGCAAGCTGTCGCCCTGCCTTTCGATTTCCTTGAGATAGGGCGTGTCGGAAAGCACGAAATGGGTGATGCCCAGCGCGCGGTATTTACGCAGTGACGCGGCGACATCCTCCGCCGAACCGACAAGCCAGGTGGTTCCCGCCCCGCCGCCGCCGAATTTGCCCGGCGCGGTATAAAGATTGTCGTCCAGCACGTCGCTTCGACGGTGCAAATCCAGCAGGCGGCGCTGGCCGACAGCTACGGCCTGAAGGTGGTCGTTCCAGCGTACGCCACTGTTTGCGGCCATCTCGGCAACTTTCGCTTCCGCATCGCGCCAAGCCTCGGCCGTGGTTTCGCGTACCAGCGTGGTGATCCGCAGGCCGAATTGCAGCGGCGGCAGATCGCGGCCGAGCTTTTCACTGAAGTGCCTGAGCCGCTCGATCCGTTCGCGCACGCCGGCGAGCGGTTCTCCCCAGAAAAGCTGCACATCGGCCTCGGTTGCGGCAACCTGCTCGGCTGCTTCGGAAGCGCCGCCGAAATAGAGTTTGGGATGCGGTCGGCCTTCGCGTGCGGCGATACTTGGCGAGACGGTGGAGTTCGTCACCCGGAAATGATCGCCATTAAACGTGACGTTTTCCTCGGTCCAGAGCCGCCGTACCAGCCGCATGAATTCTTTCGTGCGCGCATAACGCTGCGCCTGATCACCTTCTTCGTCGCCATAGGCGGCAAGCTCATCCCTGCCGGAGACGATGTTGATCCGCACCCGGCCGGCGGAAAGCTGATCGAGGGTGGCAGCGGCCGATGCGAGGTTGGCCGGCTTCCAGTAGCCGGGACGGATAGCGATCAGCGGCTCGAATGTGGTGGTGCGCGCCGCAAGCGCCGCCGCCACCGTAAATGTATCCGGACGTCCCCAGCCGGTGCCGATCAGCGCGCCTTTCCAGCCATGGGTTTCAAGCGCCCTGGCATGGCTCGTCAATGTATCGAGACTGTTGTGGTTTTCGCTGACGGCGTCGCCCCGGTGGCCGGGTTTGACGTCATTGGGGATGTACCAGAGAAATTCGCTCGTGCTGCTCACATTATCCGCCTGAATTTTCGTTTTATGTTGCGGTGGAATGGCCCTGCCGACGCTTTGCCTTCACCACTTGGGGCTCGCGGAGGCGCAAGCCTCCGCTGGTGCGAGAATGGCAAAGCGGCGGCGGCCCGGCGAAGCAGCGACGTTTCTTTTGTCATCCGGCAGAGGAAAAGCTTTCCGTCTGGAAAGACTATATTGCACATATTTTCTATATAAAAAATTTGAGGAAATGATTCCCTGTGATCGACATTATTTCCATCGGGGAGAAAGCATTTTCTGCACTATCGAAATTGTCTGGATTGATTTTTCTCGTGCGTCCGAAAGGTGAGCAAGGCAATAGTCGACTGGAATCGCGAAATTCACCATGCTTGCCACACACCGCCCACAACTCACGGAGCAGGCATGTGTACCACCTTGATTGTCCCTGGCCTGAATGGTTCGGATGAAGGACATTGGCAACGGCACTGGTTGCTGGATGATCCCGAAGCGCAACTGGTCGATCAGGACAATTGGCAATGCCCGGTTCTCGAGGACTGGCTTGACCGTCTCGAGGCAGCGCTGGCGACAGTCGACAGCGCTTATATCGTCGCCCACAGCCTCGGTTGCCTGCTGGTGGCGAATATGGGGCCTCGACCCTCTGCCGCCAAAATCAAGGGCGCGCTTCTTGTCGCACCCGCCCATCTCGACCGCGTGGAGGCGATGCATCCCTGTATCGTCCGGTTCGGTGCCTTTCCGCAGCAGCCGCTTGCTTTCCCCAGCCTCGTCGTGGGCAGCATGAACGATCCCTATATGGATTCCGAAGAGCTCTCGCACAGTGCGAGCCTGTGGGGCAGTGGCCTCATCAATCTCGGTCCCGTCGGACATATCAATATTGCCAGCGGTTACGGACGATGGCCTGAGGGTTATGCTCTTCTCGAGCGGTTGAAGGCAGATGGTGCACCCGCAAAGGCGGTGGCGGGATCGAGACTGCGCAGACTGACTGCCTTGGGCGATGCGCATTTTTAGAGAATGACCGCGGCTTTCCAGCCTTCCTTGCTAAACCGGATGGATGGCGGTCGGTTTATCGCTCTTTTCGATTTTTGGCATCATTTACAACCTTTGGAAGTTTTATTGGCAATTTTTACGGACGGAATTTTGAATTTCTCCTGAAGATTGTTTTTGAGTGGTCGCATTTATTTTCTACAGAAAATATAGAAAAGCGTTTCTTCGCTCCGGACGGTTTTGTCGTCACCTTTCATTGGTCATCAAATCAGGGAAAGGGGTAAGGAAATGTCCAGAATCAAGCTTGTAACGTCGGCTCTCGGCGGATTGTTTTTGTCGGCGATATCGTTGGCCACGGCTGGAGCATCGGAAGCGCTGGTCACGGCCGACTGGCTGAAGGAGAATCTCGACAATCCGAAAGTGCGGGTCTTTGAAGTCAGCGTCGATACGGGCGTCTATGAGCGCGGGCATATTCCGGGCGCAGTGAACCTCAACTGGCATACGGATCTCGTTGACAAGGAAAAACGCGACATTGCCGCACGCGAGAATTTCCAGTCCCTGCTGCAGAAAGCCGGCGTGGGTGACGATACGACGATCGTTTTATATGGCGACAACAACAACTGGTTTGCCGCCTGGGGTGCGTGGATTTTCGAAACCTACGGTCTTGGCGACCGCGTAAAGCTGCTGGATGGTGGCCGCAAGCTTTGGGAGGCGCAGGGCCTGCCTTTCGACACATCCGCGCCGGCAACGGCCGAAACGAAACTGAAACTCGCCGAGCCCGACACCTCGGTCCGGGCGCGCTTTGTCGACGTCGTTGCGGTGGCCGAGGGCAAGCACAACATCAAGCTGGTGGATATCCGTTCGGCGGATGAATATTCCGGCAAGATTTTCGCGCCGGATGGCGTCAAGGAGCTGTCCGTCCGTGCCGGTCACATCCCCGGCGCCGTCAATGTTCCGTGGGGCACAATCGTCAACAAGGATGGAACCTTCAAATCGGCAGAAGAGATCAAGGCGATCTATGCCGAGAAGGGCATCGACGGCTCGGCGCCCATCATCACCTATTGCCGCATCGGCGAGCGCTCCAGCCACACCTGGTTCGCGCTGAAGAAGATACTCGGTTACGACGTCCGCAATTATGACGGTTCCTGGACCGAGTACGGAAATGCGGTCGGTGTTCCCATCAGCAATCCGACGGGAACGGTCTGGACGGGCAAATAAGCCTCCGCTGCCTTCATCATGGGGCCGGTGCGTCGGATGGCGCACCGGCATTTATTCTTCCGACATCGCCGGTATTCCATGCATTCGACCCTTTCCCGCCTCGCGGCGCTTGCCATTTTATGCGCCCTGACGGTCGCTGCTTATCAATTGGGGCTGCTTGAGAATGGCAGGCCGCTTGCCTTTTCCCTTCTGGCCGGCGCCGCTTTCGGCATCGTGATGCAGCGTGGGCGGTTCTGCTTTCTCTGCAATTTCCGCGATTTCATCGACGGCAGGCGTTCGGACGGTGTTGTGGCCATTCTTGTGGCATTGCTGGCGGGCGTGGTGTTTTACCAGGTCGTCACCGCGGCGTGGATGCCGGTGCCGCAACCCGGCCGCCTGCCGCCCAATGCACATATCGGCCCCGTCGGCTGGATTCTGGCGTTGGCTGCGAGCGTCTTCGGTTTGGGCGCAGCACTTTCCGGCTCCTGCCTGTCCGGGCATTTTTACCGGCTGGGCGAGGGGGCTTTCGGTTCCGTGCTTGCCATAGCCGGAGCGGGGCTTGGTTTCCTGCTGGCATTTCTCAGCTGGAATTTTCTCTATACGGTCAGCATTTTTGACGATCTGCCCATCTGGTTGCCGCATCATCTTGGATACGGCCCGGCGCTGCTGATTGCCTGCATTGTGTTGGCCATCCTGATCCTCCTCGTTCTGTTTTTCGATAAAACCGAGCCCACTTCATCGACTGCCGCCACGGGAAGCCGGCTGCAGCAGGCGCTCCGAAGCGTTTTCGTCGAACGCTGGCCGCCCGTCATAACCGGCGTTCTTGTCGCGGCCATCAGCGCCTTTTCCTATTTCCGTGTCGCACCGCTCGGGGTGACGGCCGAACTCGGCAGCATCGTCAGAACGACGGGGGCTGCGGCGGGCTGGGTGCCGGAAACGCTTGCGGGATTAGACACGGTGCGGGGATGCATCAGCGCCGTTAAAACAACGATCCTGTCGCCGAACGGTGTTTTCGTCCTGGGACTGATGTTTGCGAGTCTGGCGTCCGCGCTTTCAGCGGGGAAATTTCAGCCCGCATGGCCTTCCGCCGGTGGGTTGGCGACACGGTTTGCCGGTGGCGTGCTGATGGGCTGGGGTGGCATGACCGCGCTTGGCTGCACCATTGGCGTGCTTTTGTCAGGCATCCATGCGGGCGCCCTTTCCGGCTGGGTATTTCTCGTTTTTTGCGGTTTGGGTGCATTTTCCGGCCTTTTTCTCAAGCGCCGGTTTGCCTTGCCATGAGACCGGATGCTTGAAATTTACCACCATCGTTAGATGAGGCGGCGATGGCCCATTCTCGGCGGCCGGAAACGGATTTTTTCCCGTCGCCGCAACCTTAGTCCACATTTGCCGGTGATCCTCCAATTATAGAATAGTAATTTTATGGAAAATATTGACGATTTCGGGCCGTCGCCCGAGGATAAGGGAATTGAGTAAAGGAGGCGCACATGCCGCAGGGACTTCATGCGTTTACTTTCGATCTGTTCGGTTTGACCCGGCGCCAGCCGCGTAGCGAGGAACAGGTTAGTCTTCATCCTCTGGATCATTCCGGACGCATCAGGCAGGAGAAAAGCGATCTCGAACTCGAAAGGGAAGAGATCTGCGAAATGAACTTTGCGATGCTCGGCCTCTATCCGGTCTTCTGACGACCATTAACGAAGGCTCCTTTTCCTTTCGGAGCGCGGTTTATCGGGGAGAGAAACTCTCTTCGCCGGGTGGAAATTGGAACAAAATTTCTTAAACGCGCCGGGGAATTGGCTACCCTTTTATCATCAAGCCGCATTGCCCGAGGGCAGATTGCAAAGGACCTGCCGATGAGCACACCCGATAAGCCACTCGATTTTCTGTGGTTCATACCCACCTCAGGCGATGGCAGCTATCTCGGCTCGGACGATCTTTCGCGTCCTGCCGATCCCGGCTATTTCCGGGAAATAGCCCAGGCCGCTGATCGGCTGGGTTATTCAGGCGTGCTCATTCCCACCGGCGTTGCCTGTGAGGAATCCTTCATCCTTGCGGCCAATCTTGCCGCCTATACCGAAAAGTTGAAATTCCTGGTCGCCATCCGTCCGGGCGTCGCTTCGCCCGCTTATTATGCGCGGCTTGCTTCCACGCTCGATCGCGTTTCCCATGGTCGGCTGCTGCTCAATATCGTGGTCGGCGGCAGCGCCCAGGAACTTGCCGGCGATGGCATTTTTCTGCCCCATGACGAGCGTTACGATCACGCCGGCGAGTTTTTCCAGGTGTTCAATTCGCTGATTGAAACCGGCAAGGGAAACCTCGACGGCAAATATATCAAGGCGGTGGACGCAAAACTCGGCCTGCCGCCGGTGCAGGAACCGCGACCGCCTATTTATTTCGGCGGCTCCTCCGATGCCGGCATCGAGTTTTCGGCCGGTATCACCGACAAATACCTGACCTGGGGTGAACCGCCGGCGCAGGTGGCTGAAAAAATCGCCAAGGTGCGCGCCGCCGCCGCCAAAAAAGGGCGGGAGGTTACCTTCGGTATCCGGCTGCATTTCATCGTTCGCGAAACAGACGAGGAAGCGTGGGTCGATGCCGACCGGCTGATCTCGAAGCTTTCCGACGAAACCATCGCATCCGCTCAGGAGGTCTTCTCCAAGGCTTCGGATTCCGTTGGGCAGGCGAGAATGCAGGCGCTGCACAATGGCCGGCGAGACCGGCTGGAAGTCTCCCCGAATTTGTGGGCGGGCATCGGTCTTGTCCGTTCGGGTGCAGGCACGGCGCTGGTCGGTTCGCCGAAGACGGTGGCGGCGCGGCTCAGGGAATATCAGGCGCTGGGCATCGATACCGTCATCGCCTCGGGTTATCCGCATCTGGAAGAAGCCTATCGGCTATCCGAACTGCTGTTTCCGGAAATCGGGCTCGGTGGGGCCCGTAACCAGATACGGTCCTCTTTCGGCGCGAAACAGGTTTTCGGCGGTGGCGGTCATGGCGGTAACGTCAAGCTGGTGTCCGGATCCTGATTCATCGGCGGGAGGCGGCTTATGCCTTCTTCCGTTTCGGCAGACATCCTTGCGGCGCAATGAAATCAGGCAACGGCATATAAGACATTATTTCTATAGAATATTATCAATATGGAAAACGATGTCTATTTCACCCCCCACCACCGCTGCTAGCTATTGAACAATTCAGCTGTTTTCAGGAGCAACCCGATGACATTGCAATATGCGGCTAAGGATCAACACTTCATCAACCTCCGCGAGCCGGTTGCCGGTAAGTCGGCGGATGCCGACAGCCTCAAGGCGGCGCTGAGAACGCTGGGCGGCGGTGTCAGCGTGATTACGGCGGGTGAGGGTGACGAGCGAACGGGAGCGACCGTGACTTCGGCCACCGCTCTGTCGGTCGATCCGCCGCGCATTCTGGTAGCGCTCAACCGTTCCTCGTCAACGTGGCCGGTGGTGCAGCGTTTCGGTCATCTTGCCGTCAACATCATCGGAGCGAACCATCAGTTCATTGCCAATCAGTTTGCCGGCATCGGTGGCCTGAAGGGCCCGGATCGGTATCGCGGCGCTGAATGGACACGGCTGTCGAGCGGCGCGCCCATCCTCGAAGACGCGGTTGCCGCGATCGATTGCACCATCGAAGAAACGATCGAACGGCACAGCCATGTCATCGTCATCGGCAAGGTGGAGGCGATCCGCATCGGCTCCGGTCATTCGCTGCTCTATCAAAACGGGCGTTATCATTCTCTGGACTGAGCGCCGGCCATTCGGCGCTTTCACTTTGTCATTCTTTGAGGGAGTTGAGCATGGGATCCGTCACGCCTCTCGGCGAAAGACTTCGTTTCGTTCCTCCACGCCTCGGCGCGGATATCGATGTGCTGACCGTTGCCCGGACGATCGCCGAAAACTGCGCCGTTGAAAGTCCCGGGCAAATCCATGCGCGGATCGCCCGTTCCGGTCTTCTTGCTCTTTCCGTTCCAACGGAACTCGGCGGAGCGGATATCACCAATGATGTTCTTTCACAGGCGCTTGCCATCATTTCCGCAGCCGATGCGGGGGCGGCGCATGATCTCGTTGAACATTTCACCGCCCTTGAATTCATCAGGAACGCGGGTAGCGAAGACCAGCGCAAGGCGCTCTTCGCCCGTCTTGATCTTGGCGAGACCTTCGCGCTGGCAATATCTGCCGCTGATCTGGATCAGGCGGTTGTGGTGACGGAAGACGACTACGCCCTGCGGCTGCCCGATGAAGTCGCGGGGTCGGTCAAGGTCGATGCGGACTGGATCGTCGTGCCGGCTGTCAACACGGCCGGACAGCCCCTGCTTGTCGTCCTGCGCAATCGCCCCAATACGTCATGGGAGGGTCTCTTGCGCGCCGATCAGGTGGTGTTCCTTGCCCAGGGCGCCGGGAACCTGGCCGCTTCCGTTTCCGCCCTTTTGAAAGCCGCGGTGGCTCTGGGGCAGAAGCAGCGTGAGCTTTCCGTTCTGCTGATCGACAGGCTGGCGGACGAGGGCGCAGCGCGGCCCATGATAGGTGAAATATTTCTCGCCATCGAACTCCTGAAGGCGCAGATAACAAGCCTTGCGGCCAATATCGATGCGGCGCAGGTGGGGGCGGAGAATGTCACCTTTCGTTCGGTCCGCAACAATGCCATCACGCTTGAAATCCTGATGGCGCGCCTCGGTCTTGTCGAAGGCGTCAGCGAAGCCGGGCTGATCGCGTCGCTGGACAGTGATCTGCGCAGGCAATAAGCGACGCTCTGTCGTGGAACCCGAACGAAGGGCCGTGCGAAATTCTATTCGCCGGCCGGAATAGAGCGGGCATCCTGCCCGTCCTTTGCCACGAATTGCGCAAGCGTCATATTGTCCAGAATGGTTGCGATGGCGTCACGCACGTCCGTCATCGAAACCCTGACCTGACAGGTCTCGGGATCATCACAGTCGTCACAGGCTTCAAAGGCCGTGCGGCTTGCGCAGCGGATGGGAGCCAAGGGTCCATCCAGCGTACGGATAACCTGCCCGATCATGATTTCGGATGGCATTTTCGACAGTGAATAACCGCCATTCGGGCCCTTCTTGGAGCGCAGAATGCCGCTATTGCGCAGTTCCAGAAGAATAGTGTCCAGGAATTTTTTCGGGATGTTGTTGCGGGTCGCAATCTCCGTCACGAAGGCGGTCTCGCCCTGAGGCAACCGCGCCAGATCGACAAGAGCCTTTAATCCGTATTTGCCTTTTTTGGTCAACATCGCACGATCCGAAAAGAGAGTCGGCACAGTTTACAGTGCCGGGCCGTATTATTCCTTACTTACTAAGTAGTTTTTAGCGAATTCCGGCGCAAGCCCGTTTCGTCCGGGTTTGGTGCTGAAAGCGGCCTGTTGCAGCCTTTTTGAGACCAGGTCCCCCGTTTTGCCGGCACGGGCTTTCGAAAACATCACTGAAAACAATATTTTCTCTGATCGCGCCGCAACGTGGAACGATCATCCTTTATTAGAATATAAAATCGGTAGACAAAGTATGCATCAAAGACGCGAGGTGATGATGTATACGCTCAGTTTGCTGGACAAGAGCCCGGTTTCAACGGGGGAGGACGCCGCGAGCGCGTTCCGCGACACGATCAATCTTGCCAAACGCGCTGAAGAGCTGGGTTACCGCCGTTTCTGGGTGGCTGAACATCACAATTCGCCGGAGCTTGCCGGTTCCGCACCGGAGGCGCTGGTTGCATGGATACTGGCGAAGACCTCCCGCATCCGGGTTGGCTCGGGCGGCGTCATGCTGCAGCACTATAGCCCTTACAAGGTTGCCGAGGTTTTCAACGTCCTGTCGTCGCTTGCGCCCGGCCGGGTCGATCTCGGCATCGGCAAGACACCGGGTGGGTTGCCGCTTGCGACGTCGGCCTTGCAGCAGGCCTATGATCCCGCCCGCAAGCCGGATTTCGAAGCGGCCTTCGGTGAACTCACCACATTTTTATCGGGCGCTGCGCCGCAGGATCATGCACAGGCAGGGCTACAGGCAACACCTGCGCCGCCGGTCGCGACAGAGAGATTTCTGCTCGGCGCCAGCCCCGAAAGCGCAAGGCTTGCGGCTTCAAGGGGATGGAATTTCGTCTTTGCCGGCCACCTCAATGGTGATGCGGAGGTTCTTCGCCGCAGCCTCTCGGCTTTCCGGGAGGAAAGCGGTGGAGTTGCCCCGATCCTTGCCCTGTCGGCTTTTGCAGCCAGCGATCCCGCCCATGCCGCGAAACAGGTCGAAGGTCAACGCATCTACCGGGTATTCCTCAGCGACGGCAGGGCGTTCAACCTCGGCCGCCGCGAACAGGCGGAGGAATTCGCCCGCCAGTCCGGCGATACCGATTATCGCATCGAAGAGCGCAAGCCCAACGTCCTGCATGGCGGGCCGGAGGATATTCACAAGGCGCTTCGTGCGCTTTCCGAAGAGCACGGCATCGAGGAATTCATCATCGAACCGCCCCATGTCGGGGCCGATCAGCGGCTTGCCTCGGTCGAACTCTTGGCCCCACATCGCCTTTCCCGGGCGGCATAATTTTCTCTCAGGAGGAATGACATGACGAGAAAGAAAATCCGTTTCGGCATCATGCTTCAAGGTCCCGGCGGGCACATGAATGCCTGGCGACACCCCAAAAGCCCTGTCGATGCCAGCGTCAATTTCGACTTTTTCAGAAAGAACGCGCTGAAGGCGGAAGCAGCCGGCATCGCCTTCGCCTTCGTGGCGGATGGGCTCTACATCAACGATAAGTCCATTCCGCATTTCCTCAACCGGTTCGAGCCGCTGACGATCCTTTCGGCGCTCGCCGCCGTCACCTCGAAGATCGGCTTGGCGGGAACCGTTTCGACCTCCTATAGCGACCCCTTCACCATTGCCCGCCAGTTTGCCTCGCTCGATCTTTTGAGCGGCGGCCGTGCCGGGTGGAATGCCGTGACGACACCGCTCGAAGGCACGGCGAAAAATTACAGCCGCAATCACCCCGAACATGCGCTGCGTTACGAGATCGCCGATGAATACCTCGAGGTTATCAAGGGCTTGTGGGACAGCTGGGACGATGACGCTTTCCTGCGCAACCGCGAGACGGGACAGTTTTTCGACCGCGCCAAGCTCCACACGCTCGGCCACAAGGGCCGCTTCTTCCAGGTGGAAGGTCCGCTCAATATCCAGCGTTCTCCGCAGGGGCAACCGGTGGTGTTCCAGGCAGGCTCGTCCGATGCCGGCATCGGTCTTGCGGGCAAACACGCGGATGCGGTCTTCACCAATTCCGCTTCGCTTGAGGAAAACCAGACCTTCCTCAAGCGTGTGAAACAGAGCGCCGTCGCGCAGGGCCGGTCCGCCGCCGATGTGAAGATTTTCCCCGGCATCGGCCCGATTGTCGGCGAGACGCAGGAGGAAGCGGAGGCGAAATACGACGTCATCCGCAACCTCATCACTATCGAGGATGCGCTCGCCTATCTCGGTCGCTTCTTCGATCATCATGATTTCAGCGCCTATCCGCTGGATGAGCCTTTCCCCGAACTCGGCGAGATCGGCAAGAACAGTTTCCGCTCGACGACCGACCGCATCAAGCGGCGGGCCAAGGAAAAGAACCAGACGCTGCGCGAGGCGGCGCTGGAGGCTGCGACCCCGCGTGAAGGCTTCATCGGCACACCGGACAAGGTGGCCGACGAGATCATACGCTGGGTGGAACACGATGCGGCCGATGGCTTCATTCTGGGCTTTCCGGTGATTGCCGAGGGACTGGATGATTTCATCCGCCTCGTCATTCCGGTGCTGCAGCGGCGCGGTTATTTCGATCCGCATCTGGAAGGCGCGACATTGCGTGATCATCTCGGTCTGCCTTTCCGGGAAAGCGTCTATGCCGGCGGCGAAAACGCGTCTGACAAGGCCATCGCCTGAGCTTGCAGCCGGGCGGCGTTAATCGCTGCCCGGCGCATATTTCAAGACGCGGCGCGCAAAGGCCCCGCGCAGGAGACAGAACCATGAATATCCGCATTGACGGCGCGCGTCCGCAGGACGACGCCGAACGGGGAATCCTTGCCTTCATCGAAGAGAGCATCGCCATCCGGCATGATCTCCACCGGCATCCAGAGCTTTCGCTCAAGGAGACGCGTACGGCGGCGCTCATTGCCCGTTATCTCCTGTCTTTCGGATACGAGGTGACGGAGGGTGTCGGTGGTCACGGTGTCGTCGCCACGTTGAAGCGCGGTCATGGTGAAAAACGTCTCGGAATCCGCGCCGATATCGACGCCCTGCCCATTATCGAGGAAACCGGCCTTGCCTATGCCAGCCAGACGCCAGGCGTCATGCATGCCTGCGGTCATGATGGCCATACCACCATCCTGCTTTCAGCCGCCCGTTATCTTGCCGAAACATCGAATTTTTCCGGCACGCTGACACTGATCTTCCAACCGGCCGAGGAGATCGGTGCGGGTGCAAGGGCGATGATAAAGGACGGGCTGTTCGAGCGGTTTCCGGTCGATGCGGTCTTCGGCCTGCACAATTGGCCGGGTGTCGAAACCGGGCAGTTCGGCTTCGTCGAAGGTCCTGCCATGGCCTCCGTCGACAAGGCGAAGGTGCAGATCATCGGCAGGGGCGGGCATGGGGCGGCGCCGCATGAGACGGTCGATCCGGTTCTCGCCTCGGCAAGCTTCATCACCGCCCTGCAAAGCATCGTTTCGCGCAATGTCGATCCGCGCGAGATGGCGGTGCTGACGGTCGGCTCCATCCATGGCGGAACCGCCTCCAACGTCATTCCCGAGAGCGTCGAGCTGCAGATCACCGCCCGGGCCTTTTCGCCCGTCGTGCGTGACAGGCTGGAGGAGCGGCTTCCGGCGCTGGCCAGAGCGCAGGCGGAGAGTTTTGGCGCAAGGGCCGATGTCTCCTATTCCCGTGGTTTCCCTCCGGTCATCAATTACGCCCCGCAGACGGTCTTCGCCCGTGAGGTTGCCAAAAGGCATTTCCCGTCCGCGCAGATTGCCGAAGCGTTCCAGCCGCGCACTGCGAGCGAGGATTTTGCCTTCATGCTGCAGGAGCGGCCCGGCTCCTATCTCTTCGTCGGCAATGGCGACAGCGCGCCGCTGCACAGCCCTCACTATGATTTCAACGACGCGATCATCGCACCGGCAGCGCGCTTCTGGGTGCGTCTGGCGGAAGCATACCTCTCCTGACGCGAAATTTAGGACAAGGACATGAGCGACAGTTTTCTCTACACATCGGTCAAGGATCCGCTCGCAACGCCGCTTCTGGAGGAGTTGCTGTTTGAATATGACAGCCGTTACGGCACATTTTTCAACGCGGAAGGGGCGAAGGCCGAGCTGAACAAATATCCGCCGGAAGCCTTCAGCCCGCCATCGGGCAATTTCCTGCTGCTTTTGCGTGACGGTAAGGCGATCGCCGGCGGCGCCTTCATGCGCTACGACCACGAGACGGCCGAATTCAAGCGCGTCTGGACCCACTCGGCCCAACGCCGGCAGGGGCTTGCGAAAATCGTGCTTCAGGAACTGGAGCAGCAGGCGATCCGGCAGGGTTACGCCCGCGTTTATCTGACCACGGGTTTCCGCCAGCCGGAAGCGGTCGGCCTTTATCTCACCAATGGCTATCGCGCCCTGTTCGACACGACGGCCGATCCCGAGACGATCCGGTCGCTGCCCTTCGAAAAATGGCTTTCCGACACTGCCGCCTCCATCCCGGATGGCGCGCCAGTACAGGCCGCCCGGCCGCAACTCTCTCCGGTTCATCCGTGAAAGGCTTTCTCCGATGACAATAGTCTCCGATTTTCCGCATGTTGCGGTGAACGAACAGAAGGGTGAGCCGGTCAAGGACGGTTACGCGCATTTTCGCGTCGTTCCCGCCCGTTATCCGCTGCGCACGGCGGGCACCGTTCTCTCGGTTCTCATCATCGCGGCCATTTTGCACTCCGTATTCGGTAATCCCCGCTGGGGCTGGAACGTGTTTGCGGAATGGTTCTTTGCCGAACCGGTGCTTGTGGGGCTCGGCCGGACGCTGTTGCTGACGGTGCTCGGGGCTTTTCTCGGTTTCGTGCTCGGCACGGTTCTGGCGCTTGCGCGCGTTTCAGGTTCGCCTTTGCTTGTCGCGATCTCCTGGACCTATATCTGGATATTCCGTTCCATTCCGCTGATCGTGCTTTTGCTGATCCTCAACAATCTCGGTTATCTCTACGAGACCGTGACGATCGGCGTGCCCTATACCGGCATCAATTTCTTCAGCTGGAATACCACGCAGCTGATGACGCCCTTTGCGGCTGCGGTGCTGGGGCTGACATTACATGCCGCAGCCTTTTCATCGGAAATCGTGCGCGGCGGTATTCTTTCGGTGGAGCAGGGCCAGCTTGAGGCTGCGGCCTCACTCGGCCTGCCGCGGCGCAGACAGTTTTCACGCATCGTGCTGCCGCAGGCGATGCGCACCATTCTGCCGAATGGTTTCAACGAGATCATTCTGCTCGCAAAGGGCACCTCGCAGGTCTATATCCTCGCCCTGCCGGAGTTGTTCTACACGATCCAGATCATCTATCGCCGCAATCTGGAAGTGATCCCGCTGCTGATGGTCGCCACCGTCTGGTATCTGGTGATCCTGACGGCGCTTTCCATCGTGCAGCACCATATCGAACGGCACTTCTCGCGCGGCGCGCTGCGCAATCCGCCGCCCTCGCTGTTCGCCACGCTCTACCGCACCTTCCTGCCGCGCAAGCCCTTGCCTGAAGCGGTGGAGACGGCGACGCCTGCGGTTGCCTTGTCCCAACGCCCCGCCACCGTCAGGTCGGGAAGTTTCCAGCTCGGAAATCGCGGCGGTTCGGTCAATATTCACGGTGTCTCGAAATCCTTCGGAACGCTGAAGGTGCTGGACGACGTCAGCCTTTCCATCCCGGCAGGCAGCGTCACCACCATTCTTGGCCAGTCCGGCTCCGGCAAGTCCACATTGCTTCGTTCCATCAACCATCTGGAGCGTGTCGATGACGGCTTTATCGCCATAGACGGCGAGCTGGTCGGTTATCGTCAGAAGGGCGATACGCTTTACGAACTGAAGGAACGGGAAATCCTGAAACGCCGCGTCGAAGTGGGCATGGTGTTCCAGAGCTTCAACCTGTTCCCGCATCTGACCGCACTTGAAAACATCGCCGAAGCGCCGGTCGTGGTTCGCGGCATATCGAAAGAGCAGGCCGAGGCCGAAGCACGCGATCTTCTGGCCCGTGTCGGCCTTGCCGAAAAAGCCGGCGCCTATCCGCGCCAGCTTTCCGGCGGGCAGCAGCAGCGCGTGGCGATTGCCCGGGCGCTGGCCTTGCGGCCGAAGGTGCTGCTCTTCGACGAGCCGACATCCGCTCTCGATCCTGAACTCGTCAACGAGGTGCTTGACGTCATCAAGGAGCTTTCCCGCTCCGGCGTCACCCTCATCATCGTCACCCATGAAATCGGTTTTGCCCGCGAAGTCTCCGACAGGGTCGTCTTTATGGAGCAGGGCCGCATCCTGGAAACGGGCACGCCGGAAAAGGTGTTCAACAACCCGGACCATCCGCGCACGGCCGAATTCCTCGCAAAAGTTCTCTAATCAACAACAAAGGAAACACTCGCATGGCATTTTCATCGAAATTATTGTCCCTGCTCGCCGGCGGTCTTTTCACCGCCACCGCCGCACTCATTCCGGCCGCGCATGCGCAGGAAGTGGACCTGTCGCCCGAACAGAAAGGCCGGGTGCGCGCTGAAAAGGTGGAAGAGGCGATCAAGCTTCTGCCCGCAGGACATAAATTCATCGCCGACGGAAAGCTGACGGTCGCGACCGTGCCGTTCCGCCTGCCGCTGGTGGATTATGCGAGCGACACGAAAACGCCGATCGGCGTGGAGCCGGATATCGCCCAGCTGGTCGCCGACAGCCTTGGCCTTGAGCTGCAACTTGTTCCCATCGCCTGGGCCGACTGGCCGCTCGGTCTCACCTCCGGCAAATACGACGCCGTCACCTCGAACATCACGGTCACGGAAGCCCGCAAGGAAAAATTCGATTTTTCCAGCTATCGCAACGATCTGCTCGGCTTTTACGTCGGCAATAACAGCAAGGTTACGTCCATCGGCAAGCCCGAGGATGTAGCCGGGCTGAAGGTGATCGTCGGCGCCGCCACCAATCAGGAGCAGATCCTGCTGAAATGGATCAAGGACAACAAGGCCAAGGGTTTGGCCGATACCGACGTGCAATATTACGACGATCAGGCCGTGCTTGACGTCGCCCTGCAATCCGGTCGCGCGGATGCCTATCTCGGCCCTAACGCGACCTCTGCCTTCCAGGCGGCAAGCCAGAAGAAGACGAAACTTGTCGGCACCTTCTCCGGCGGCTGGCCGGAGGCGGCGGAAATCGCCGTCGCTTCGAAAAAGGATGCGGGCATCGCCGAGGCCATCACCGCCGCGCTGAACGCCCAGATCAAGAACGGCAATTACGGCAAGGTTCTCGCCCGCTGGAATCTCGGCTCGGAAGCCATCACCGAATCCCGCACCAATCCGCCCGGCCTGCCGAAGAGCTGAGTTCTGGTTTGCTTCCAACAAGCCGAGTTGCCAAAAGCTGAGTTGAAGGTGGGACATCACTCAGCCGGTAGCGCGGGCATCCTCCCGCCCGCGCTACCTCCGTCCCGCAATCATTCTATCGGGAAACCACAATGACCTTCACCTCTCGTCTCGCCACGGCCACGCTCGGTGCTTTTCTGTCCATTGCCGGTTTCGCACCGGCTTTTGCAACGGATGTCTTCGATCTGTCGCCGGACCAGCCCGGCCGCGTCAGGGTTGAAAAAGACCCCGGCGCTATTGCCGCTATTCCCAAGGATTTCAAATTCGTCACGCCGGGCAAACTCACCGTCGCGGTCGCACCCGGTGGGCCACCGCTTGCGACCTATGCGACGGATGCAAAAACTGTGGTCGGTGCAGACCCTGATTACGCTCTTGCGGTGGCCGACAGCCTCGGCCTCGATCTGGAGTTGGTGGCGGTGGCCTGGGCGGACTGGCCGCTGGGGCTTGCTTCGGGCAAATACGATGCGGTGATCTCGAATGTCGGTGTGACCGAACAGCGCAAGGAAAAGTTCGATTTCTCCACCTATCGTCAGGGCCTGCACGGATTTTTCGTCAAGTCGGATAGCGGTATAACTGCCATCCGCGAGCCGAAGGACGCGGCCGGCCTGAGGATCATCGTCGGCGCTGGCACCAATCAGGAGCGCATTTTGCTGAAGTGGAGCGACGAGAACGTTGCCGCCGGGTTGAAGCCGATCGAGTTGCAATATTACGATGACGAAGCCACACGGTTTGTGGCGCTTTCTGCGGGGAGGGCGGATGTGATCGTCCAGCCGCATGCGCAGCTGGTTTTCATCGCCGCACGCGACAAGACGATCAAGCGCGTCGGAACCCTCTCCGCCGGCTGGCCGGAACGGTCCGATGTCGCCATCACCACCCGCAAGGGCTCGGGACTGGCCGATGCACTGACGCTTGCCACCAACGACCTGATCAAGAGCGGCGCTTACGCGAAGATCCTGGATCGTTGGCAACTATCGGAAGAAGCCCTGCCGGAATCGCGCACCAACCCACCCGGCCTGCCAAAAAGCTGACCGGTCGAATAAATGCGGCGGACGACAATACCCGCAGGCTCAGGCCTTGCGGGTATTGTTTTGTCCGTCAGCCCTGGGCGGGAAGGGCGCGAAAGAGTTGTCGCAATTCGCCAACAAAGGGTTTGAAGAAACGTGAGAGCGGCCGCGCCGTGTTGGTGGAAACGGCGACATTCATCGTCACTTCAGGCATGAACGGGCGCACCGTCACTCCCTCGAAACTGTTCCACCGCACCAGGCCGTCGACAAGGGCGATGCCGATACCGCCACGCACCAGCGGCACAGCGCCGACCGATGAGGTGACCTGCACCGAGACATCACGCGTAAGCCCGTCGCGTTCGAAGACCTCGTTCAGCTGCGGGCCGATCTCGTCCGCATGGTTGCCGTAGGAAATCAGCGGCCTGCCGGCGAGGTCGCGGGGCGTCACCGTCATCATTTCGGCCAGGGCATCATCATGCCGCATCACCGCCACAACAGGCACGGAGGCAAGAATTTCACTGCGCACCGTTGGTGCCTGAATGGTGGACAGCGTTACCGCAAAATCGATGTCTCCCAGCAGCAGCTGCTCGGCAATTTCTTTTTTGGGCAGGGCGTTGAGGTGGATTTTGACGGTCGGATGCGCCTGCCGGAAAGCGAGCAACGCTTCAGGCAGCACGGAATAGGTGACCGGCAGGCTGGCCCCGATGCGCAGAAGGCCAAGCTTGCGCTCGCCGATGGTGCGCGTCAGTTTTTTCAGCACTTCCAGTTCACGGAAAACCCGGTCGGCATCCTCGTAGATCAGATGCGCTTCCATCGTCGGCACCAGCCGCCCGCCGATGCGCTCGAACAGCTTGTAACCCAGCTGGCTTTCCAGATGGTGCAACACCTTGCTGACGCCGGGCTGGGAAACGGCAAGCGAATTGGCAGCCGCTGTCACGGAGCCGTCGCGCATGATGGCGCGGAAAATTTCAAGCTGTCGGGCGTTCATGGAAACCTCCGGCGTCATCTCTTCCATAACCCAAGGTTCTGTTCAAGCGACCATTTGCGATTGGTGAGAAACCTTCTGCCGTGGAAATCTGTGACGGTGCAGGAGAGGTGCCTGCGAAGGTTTCGGGAAAGGAAACGCGGATGCTTGCCAGATTCAGGCGCATCGCCGAAGGGCGACGCGCGGTTTGCCCTGTCCTGATCGACGGCATGCCGGTCGAGGCGCTGGAGGGAGACACGGTGCTGACGGCGCTGATGCTGTCGCGCGGGTTTGCCCGCCTTTCGGAATTCGCCGATGGCAAGCGGGCAGGTTTCTGTCTGATGGGCGCCTGTCAGGATTGCTGGGTCTGGACCGGGGAAGGGGAGCGGCTGCGCGCCTGTTCCACCGCCGTTCGCCCGGGCATGGATATCAGAACCGAGGTTCCGGAGGGGTTATGGCAGATTTGCGCGTCGTGATCGTGGGCGCCGGCCCCGCCGGTACGCGTGCCGCCGAGACGCTGGTGCGGGCTGGGCTTCGCCCCATCGTCATCGATGAGGGAGATCGCAGCGGCGGCCAGATCTATCGCCGTCAGCCGCAGAATTTCAAGCGCTCCTATACCGCTCTTTACGGCACGGAAGCGGACAAGGCGAAGGCTCTGCACGACACATTCGACGGGCTTTCAGACCATATCGATTACCGCCCGCAGACCCTGGCGTGGGCAATTCGCGACAATCGCATTCATATTCAGCGCGCAGAGACATCCGAAGCTCTGGATTTCGATGCCCTCATCATCGCATCGGGTGCGACCGACCGCATCATGCCCTTGCCGGGCTGGACGAGGCCGGGTTGTTTTTCGCTTGGCGCGGCGCAGATATCCCTGAAGGCGCAGGCCTGCGCGATAGGGCGACGGGTGGTTTTTATGGGCACGGGGCCGCTGCTTTATCTCGTGGCTTATCAATATATGAAGGCAGGGGCGGTGCCTGTGGCGGTGCTGGATACCACGCCATTCTTCACGCAGATCAAGGGCCTGCCGGGGATGGTGGCACGACCAATGCAGCTCCTCAAGGGCATACGGCTTGTCGCGGCGCTGCTTGCGGGCGGCGTGAGGATCGAACGGGGCATCGTGCCGATAGAGATTATCGGCGACGCTGAGAGTGGCGTGACCGGCATTCGCTATCGGGATGCGTCCGGTGAGGAAAAACGTCCCGCCTGCGATGCCATCGGCATGGGCTATCATCTGCGGGCGGAAAGCCAGCTTGCCGACCTTGCCGGTTGCCGCTTCTCCTTTGATCCGCTGATCCGGCAATGGCTTCCGGATGTGGACGATATGGGGCGGAGTTCCGTGCCTGATGTCTATCTGGCAGGCGATGGCGTGCGTATTCTCGGTGCAGATGGTGCGGAAGCCTCCGGCCGGCTCGCCGCGCTCGCGCTTCTTGAGGATCAAGGTTTGAAGCCATCCCGTGCGGAAATCGGCCGCTGCCGGAAATCGCTGAAAGCCGCGAGCCGCTTTGCGCAGGGAATGGCCCGGGCCTTCCCCTGGCCGCACCTGCTGGTGCGGACACTTGCCGACGAGACGATTATCTGCCGCTGCGAGGTGGTGACGGCGGGCGAGTTGCGCGCAAGTGTGAGCGGCAAGGGCGCGACGGAGGTCAACCGCTCGAAAGCTTTCTCGCGGGTTGGTATGGGGAGATGCCAAGGCCGGTTCTGCGGGCAGGCGGGACAGGAGATTGTCGCCGCCGCCTCTGGTCTATCGGTGGAATTGGCCGGACGGCTGCGCGGGCAGGCGCCGGTGAAACCGCTGCCGCTGGCGATTGTGAAGGGAGGCGATGATGCGTAACACGCTTGCAGAGGCCGATGTCATTATCGTCGGCGGCGGCATTGTTGGAACCGCGACGGCGTTTTTCCTGCGGCAACGGGGTGTCAGCGTCATTTTGCTGGAGCGGTTCCTTGTCGGTCAGCAGGCGAGCGGCACCAATTTCGGCAATGTCCGCCGTCAGGGCCGTTATCTCGGGCAGCTTCCGCTCGCCAACAGATCGCGGGATATCTGGAGCCGGATCCCGCAACTGACCGGTGCGGATGTGGAATTCATGCCCGTCGGCCATATCCGTTTTCTCTGGGCGGAAGAACAGATCGCCGTGGTTGAGAAATACCGCGACGATGCCGCGCAATATGGTCTGGAATTGCAGATCCTCTCGCGCGAGGCTGTCAGGCAGAAATTCCCCTTCATCGGACCGGAGGCGGTTGCGGGATCATGGTCGCCGCATGATGGTCACGCCAATCCGCGCCTCGTTGCGCCCGCCTTTGCCCGCGCGGCGCGGCAGGATGGTGCAACCATCGTGGAAAATTGCGAAGTTCTGGCAATCGAAAAGGCGGGCGAGGATTTCCGGGTGACGACGGAGGAAGGGGAATATCGCGCGCCCTCGGTGCTGGTCGCCAACGGTGCATGGGGCGGCGGGTTTGCCGGCGCCCTGGGAGAGGCGGTGCCGCTGGAAGTGGCCGGCCCGCAAATGGGCGTGACGGAACCTTTGCCATGGTTCATTCACCCCGTCGTCGGCGTCTCCACCAAAATTCCCGGCGAGGTCATTTATATGCGGCAAATCCCGCGCGGAAACGTCATTTTCGGCGGGGTGAAACGATGCGCCGCCGCGCTGGACGAACGCCGGGCGAAATATGATCCCGCCGGGCTTGATGCTCAGCTGCGCCAGTTGCTGCGGCTGGCTCCCGCTTTGCGCCATGCCCGGCTGATCCGCACCTGGTCCGGCGTGGAAGGTTATATGGCCGACGATCTGCCGGTCATGGGGGAAAGTGCTGCAACCTCCGGCCTTTATTACGCTTTCGGCTTCAGCGGCCACGGTTTCCAGATCGGGCCGGGTGTTGGCGACGTGATGGCGGAGCTGATAGCAACCGGGAAGACTACGACGCCGATTGCGGATTTTCACATCGGCCGGTTCCATCGCGGTGAGTCTGTCGCATCCCATTAAGGGAGGGTCAGAAATCGGCGACCTTGCCCCAGGACGAATCGAGGAAGCGGCTGGGGTGATAGGGGGCGGCATCGACGATCGGGTTCGAGCCCGTCACGATATCGGCGATCAGATGGCCGGCACCCGGTCCGATGCCGAAACCGTGGCCGCTGAAGCCGGCGGCGAGGATGAAGCCGGGCAATTCGCTGGTTTCGCCAATGGCAGGCACGCCATCAGGCGTGCTGTCGATGAAGCCCGCCCAGGCGGCGGAAATCTGGGTTTTGCCGAGTGCCGGCAGAAGCTTCAGTGCCCTTTCATGGGTCTCGCGGATGGCGGCGGCATTGGGTTTCGGATCGAGAATACGAACCCGTTCCATCGGCGTCGGCGCATCGAGCCGCCAGCGTTTCAGCGTCTCGTGGCCGCCGCGAAGACCTTCCAGCCCGCCTGGCCGCAGGCTTCGCCAGCGCTTGAGAAACATCGGAACAAATTCACGGGCAAACCGCATCTGCTGCGCCGTCGGGTCGATGCGCCCCAGCCCGCTGATAGCGAGAGTATAGCCGCCGTCTTTTCTCTTCGTGGCTGAGACGGCGGCGGTGTGCAGTGCATCCGGCAGCCCCTCCGCACCCGGCGTGACGGACAGAATGGAGGAGCGGACGGAGGCCTGCGGGAAACGAATGCCGAGCTGGCGGCAAAAGGACGACGCCCAGGCCCCGCCGGACATGATGGCGGTTTTGGTGCGGATCGTGCCTTTTTCGGTGACAACGGCGCTGACACGGCCGCCTTCCGTCTCAAGCCCGCGCGCGGCGCAATTCTGATGCACCGTGCCGCCCAATTTGATGATGGCGCGCGCCACGGCGGGTGCCGCCATGGAAGGATCGGCCGTACCGTCTGTCGGTGAAAACACACCGCCCTTCCAGCGTTTGCCCGTAGATCGGCCGCGTTCGCTCGCCTCATCGGCGCTCAGCATATGGGTCGTCACGCCTGCGGTAATGGCAAAGTCACGCCAGCGCGCCCAGCCGGCAAGCTCGGCTTCATTGTCGCTCAGATAAAACAGCCCGCAGCGCCGAAAACCCGTGTCCTCGCCGCTCTCTGCGCCAAATTCTTCCCAAAGCGCCAGGCTCTTGGTGGAAATCGGCAATTCGCGGGCGTCGCGGTTCTGCTGGCGGCACCAGCCCCAGTTGCGGCTGGATTGCTCCGCCCCGATCAGGCCCTTTTCGACCAGCGCCACTTTCAGGCCGCGCCGGGCGAGATAATAGGCGGCGAAGACACCGACGATGCCGCCGCCGATAATGACGGCGTCCGCAGATGTCGGCAGTTCCGGCGATGTCGTGATCTGTTGCAGCGGGGCGGGCATGGTCGGACTCCTTATATTCGTCCTAATTTACCTCAGCTGGCGTGTAAACGCTGCCAGACTGGGCGTCTTGCCGGAATCTCATGCTGTTGGTGGCCACGTCTGCAACTCTTTATGCTGCACCAAAAAAACATCTCCACGTCGACAGGGCGCGCCCATGTGGTAAGATTTCCGATACCGCGCCAGAATTTTATGCCGCGTGTTCAAAAAACAAAAAAGGGGTTCCGCACGTGATGAAACTTGACCGGATCGATATCAAGATCCTCTATGAACTGCAGAAAAACGGTCGCATCACCAATGTCGAGCTGGCGGAGCTTGTCAATCTGTCGCCAAGCCCGTGCCTGATGCGGGTAAAGAAGCTGCAGGCGGAAGGCTATATCGAAGGTTATTCGGCGCAGATCAACATCAACAAGCTCGGCCAGACGCTGACGGTGTTTACGGAAATCACGCTGAAGAACCACCGCCAGATCGATTTCGCCCGCTTCCTCGGCGTTGTCGAAAAGATCGACCAGGTGGTGGAGTGCCACCTCGTTTCCGGGGGTTACGACTACCTGCTGAAATTTGTCACCTCTGGCATCGTCGAATACCAGTCGATCATGGAGCGACTGACCGATATGGATGTCGGCATCGATAAATATTTCAGCTTCGTGGTGCTGAAATCACCAATCATCAAATCGCATATGCCGCTGACCAGCCTGTTTCCGCTTTGAGGTGTGAGAAAACGGCCCTTTGCAGGGCCGTATCATCCCGTTCTCACCTCTTCGAAAACGCCCGCACCAGCTCCGCATCCTGCTGGAGATTGTCGAGCCATTTCGGGTCGAGTTTCGGCACCGAGGAGAACAGCAGTTTCGAATAGGGGTGGGTCGGCGACTTGATCGCTTCCGTCTCCAGATGCTCCACCTTCTGTCCGCCATACATCACGACGATTTCGTCACAAATGGTCTCCACCACCGAAAGATCATGGCTGATGAAGATGTAAGAGAGGTTCAGCTCCCGCTGCAGTTCCCCGAGAAGATCGATGATCGCGGCCGCGACCACGGTATCGAGCGCCGAGGTGATTTCATCGCAGATGATGAGCGATGGTTCGGCGGCAAGCGCCCGGGCGAAATTGACACGCTGCTTCTGCCCTCCGGAAAGGCCGGAAGGATGGCGATGGCGAACCGAGCGCGGCAGCTTCACCATATCGAGAAGCTGGTCGATCCGCGCATCGCGCGCCTTGCCCTTCATACCGTGATAAAAGGTCAGCGGCCGGCCGAGGATGTCCTCGATGGGTTTGGACGGGTTGAGTGCCGTGTCGGCATATTGGAACACGATCTGCATGCGGCGAAGCTGATCGCCGGTCCGTCGGCGTGCATCGGCATCCAGTTCCTTGCCTTCGAAGATCACATGGCCGCTTGCCGCCGGCAGAATGCCGGCAATGGCGCGCGCAAGTGTCGATTTTCCGCAGCCGGATTCGCCGATAATGCCGAGATTGCGGCCGGGATAGACTGAAAGACTGACGGAATCCACCGCACGCACTAGCGGCATCTTGTCTCCGCCCTTCGTTCCATATCCGGCGATCAGCTCCTCGATATCCAGGAGGGGCGTGGCCTGCTCCTGTTTGACGGGTGTGACAACGCGTGCCTTGTCGTGAAAAGCCGTCAGCAATTCCCTAGTATAGGGATGCTGCGCATTTTCGAGGATATCCGCCGTGGTTCCGGTTTCCTGCACCTCGCCGCCTTTCAAGACCACGATCCGGTCGGCAATCTGGGCGACGACGGCAAGATCATGCGAGACATAAACGCCGCCGATACCGCCCTTGCGCATTGCCGATTTGAAGGCGCGCAGCACCTCGATCTGGGTCGTGACATCGAGCGCCGTGGTCGGTTCGTCGAAGATCACCAGCTTCGGGTTGCCGATCAGCGCCATGGCGGCGGACAGGCGCTGAAGCTGGCCGCCGGACACCTGATGCGGGTAGCGCTCGCCGATGGTCTCAGGGTTGGGCAGCGACAGGGCCTTGAAGAGTTCTACCGCCCGCACCCGCGCCTCCTGCGGCGGCATCAGATGGTGGATGCGGGTGACTTCGATCACCTGGTCGATGATCCTCTGCGCAGGGTTAAAGGCGGCGGCCGCACTTTGGGGCACATAGGTCACCTTCGTGCCGCGGATCGTTGCTCGCTCGGCTTCGGAAAGCTGCACCATATCGCGGCCCGCCACCTTGACGCTGCCGCTGGAAATGCGGCAACCCGGGCGGGCATAGCCCATCAGCGTCAGCGCAATGGTGGTCTTGCCGGAACCGCTTTCGCCGATCAGCGCAACGATCTCGCCATCGGCGATGTCGATGTCCACACCCTTGATGATGTCGATGCGGCGGCCGGAATCGGTGGTGGCCTCGACTTTCAGTCCGCGGATTTCAACGAGATTGCTCATTATTCGCTCCTGTCGCGGATTTTCTGCGGCAGATTGTCGATCAGCAGGTTGACGCTGATCGTCAGGCTGGCAATCGCCAGGGACGGGAAGATGACGGCGGGTGCCGCGAACGGCAGGCCGCCGATGTTCTCGCGCACCAGCGCACCCCAGTCCGCATTCGGCGGCTGCAGGCCAAGGCCAAGGAAGGAGAGGCCCGACAGCAGCAGCACGATGAAGACGAAGCGCACGCCAAGATCGGCCAACACGGGACGGACGATGTTCGGCAGGATTTCGGAACCGATGAGATAGAGCAGGCTTTCGCCGCGCACGCGGGCGACGGTGACGAAATCCATGGTGTTGACGTTGACGGCAAGCGCTCGAGCGAAACGATAGGCGCCCGGCGTATAGATGACCGAGAGCGTGATGATCAGCACCGGAATGGACGAGCCGACGGCGGCGACGACGACGAGGCCGAAAAGCTTGCTCGGAATGGAATTCACCGCATCGAGAAACCGGCTCAGCGTCGCATCGAACCAGCCGCCGATGACGGCGGCGCACATGCCGAGCACGACACCGGAGGTGCAGGCGATGGTGACGGCGGCGAGCGATATGCCGACCGTGAAACGCGCGCCCATGAGAATGCGGGAAAACACGTCACGGCCGAGATAATCGGAACCGAGCCAGAGATCTGATGTCATCGGCCCAAAATAGTCGAGATCGACGATTTCACCGACCGGATGCGGTATGAGATACGGCGCCAAGATTGCGACCATGGCCCAGGAAAAAATGATGAGAAAGCCGAAAACGCCGACTGCGTTGATCTTGTAACCCAAACGCGAAGTCCCCGAAGTTGTTTTGATATTGTCGGCCATCAGCGCAGCCTCGGATTGGACATGATGGCGATAATGTCAGCCGTCGTGATGAGGAGGAGATAACCGACGCAGAAGATCATCGCGCAGCTCTGGATCAGCGGCAGGTCGCGCGTCGCGACGCCATCCACCATCAGCTTGGCGATGCCAGGATAATTGAAGATCGTCTCAACGATGATGACGCCGCCGACGAGATAGGAAAGCGACAGCGCCACCGCATTGACGATGGGGCCGAGCGCATTGGGAAGCGCATGGCGAAGCACGATGCGCATGCGCGGCGCGCCCTTCAAAAGCGCCATTTCGACATAGGGCGTATCCAGCGTTTCGATGACGGCGGCGCGGCTCATGCGGATCATCTGCGCCGAGACGACGAAAGTCAGCGTGATGACCGGCATGGCATAGACCCGCAGCACATCGAAAAGCGTGTGAACCTCGCTGACCAGCGATAGCGCCGGCAGCCATTTCAGGTAAACGGCGAAAAGCAGCACGGCGAGTGTGGCGATCATGAATTCCGGCACCGAGATGACGCCGATGGTCAACACGGTGACGGCCCGGTCATAAAGCGTTCCGCGCAGCATGGCGGAGCTGATACCGAGGGTGAGCGCCAGCGGCACGGCGATGATGGTGGTGATGCCGGCAAGCTTCATGGAATTGACGAAGCGCGGACCGATAAGGTCGGCAATCGCCATGTTGTTGGCATAGGAGGTGCCGAGCTCGCCATGCAGCAGGCCGAAGAGCCATCGGACGAAACGCAGCAGGGCAGGATCATCGAGATGCATGGCGGTGCGCAGGCCAGCCACGGCCTCCGGCGTTGCCGCCTGGCCGAGAAGGATCGTCGCCGTGTCGCCGGGCAGCAGGCTGGTGGCGGAAAAGACGATAAACGACACGATCAGCAGCGTCGTCAGCATGACGACCAGCCGCCTGGCGATAAGGGAGAATATCCGGCTGTTCATTCACATGCTCCTGCGACCTGCCTGATTGTGGAGGCTTCCCGCGTCCTGCGGAAAACGTGCCGGGCGCATTTTCGCGCCCGGCCCCATGGTCTATCAGGCTTCGAGCCAGACGTGTTCCGCAAAGGAATAACCCATCATGCCGCCGAGCGGATTGGCTTCCAGCCCCTTCAGCTTGGAGGTGATGGCGTCGACATTCGAAATATAGGCGGGGATGATGGTGCCGGCTTCGTCGGCGATCATCGTTTGCAGTTCGAAGTAGATCTGCTTGCGCTTCTCCATATCGAGCATGCCGCGTGCTTCGAGCATCAGCTTGTCGAACTTCGGCGACTTGTACTGGCTTTCGTTCCACGGGGCGTCGGAAGCGTAGAGCAGCGAGAACAGGATGTCCGGCGTCGGGCGCGGGTTGATGTTGCCGAAGTGAACCGGCGCCTTCAGCCAGTAATTGCTCCAGTAGCCATCGGAGGGAACACGCTGCACGTCCAGCTTGACCCCGATTTCCGCGGCAGAAGCCTGGATGATCATCGCCATGTCGACCGAAGAGCTTGCTGCATCCGATGCGATGACCGGAATGGACTGGCCGATGAGGCCTGCCTTCTGGAAGTGGAACTTCGCCTTGTCCGGATCGAAGGCTTTCGGCTTGAGATCCGGATTGTGGTAGGGGTTCATCGGCGGAACCGGCTGGTCGTTGCCGACTTCACCGAGGCCGCGCAGGGCCGCCTTGACGATCTGCTCGCGATTGACGATCGACTTCATGCCGGCGACGAAATCGGCATTGTTGCCGGGCGCCTGGTCGAGACGCATGTTGAGGTTGGTGTAGTTCCCTGATGTCGTCTTGGACAGAACGACACCTTCCTGCTTGTCGAGCAGGCGCAGCGCACGCGGGTTGATGGAGGCCGCGAGCTGGATATCGCCGGAAAGCAGGGCGTTGACGCGGGCATTGTCGTCCGAAATCGCCATGAATTCGAAACTGTCGATGTGCGGGCCGCCGGACTTCCAGTAATTGGTGTTCTTGGCCATGATCGAACGGACGCCCGGCTCGAATTTTTCGAGCTTGAAGGCGCCGGTGCCGTTGCCCTTGGAGAAATCCGTGGTGCCGTCGGCAACGATCATGAAATGGTGCAGGGCCAGAATGGATGGCAGGTCGGCATTCGCGTTCGCCAGCGTGATTTCGACCGTGCTCTTGTCGAGAGCCTTGAAGCCGGTCATCTGCGCGGCAATCTTGGCGACCTTGGAACCGACGGCCGGATCGAGATGGCGCTTCAGCGAATAGACCACGTCATCGGCGGTCAGCGCCTTGCCGTCATGGAAGGTGACGCCGGAACGCAGCTTCACCGTCCAGGTCTTGGCGTCCTTCGTTTCGATGGCTTCGGCCAGCTCCAGCTGCGGCGTGCCGGAAACATCAAGGAAGCTCAAACGGTTATAGAGCGCGCAGCAACGAACATAATCCGTCGAAAGCGAGGCTTTTGCCGGATCGAGCGTATCGGCGGTGGAGGAGGACCAGCCGGCTGCCTTGAGGGTGCCGCCGGAGACCGGCGTTGCGGCCACGGCATTTGAGGCGCGACCGAGAATGGCCGAACCGGCGGAAAGGGCGACACCACCCGCCAGCAGCATGTGAAGCAGCTCGCGCCGCGTTGCGCCGCGTCGGATCGCCTGTTCAACGGCGGCATCGTCGGAGCGGGTCCAGTTTGTAATCCTGTCACTCATGGTCTTCCCCTTTTGTATGATTTGTTGAAATGCTTCTGAAGAAATTTCAGGCATGCCGCATCCCAGTTCGCGGCACGCCATTGACGGTGCGGCTTAACCGACCGTTTGCCTCGCCGCGTCGGCAAGGCCGGCCATGGAGGTAAAGTGGTAGTCCGGCTCGGTGAAGTTTTCCGGCTCGATGGTGCCGCCATATCCCTTCTGGGCGTGGCGCCGCTCGATCCAGCAATTGGTCATGCCCAGTTTCCGGGAAATGCCGATATCGTGATACTGGCTTTGCGCGACATGCAGGATGTCATCCTTCGATGCGCCTTCGCTCTCCACAAAAGCAAAAACCTTTTCGAAGAAGGCAGGATCGGGCTTTTCCGTGCCGGTATCATCCGCCGTGAAGGCTGCATGAAAGGGATTGCCGAGTTCCTTCGCGAAATATTCGAAGGCCCAGCGCTGGGCATTGGTCATGGCGATGAGGCGATGCGTCTTGGCAAGCTCGGCCATGGCGGCGCGGCTGTCTTCAAAGCCTTTCCAGCTTTTTGCGGCGTCGCGCAGGCGCTCGCCGAAAGCGCGTTCTGCCGGCAGTCCAAGTTGCGGAGCGATGATCAGATAAACGCGGACGAGATCGTCCGGAAACAGGTCGGTCGCGTCGGAGTAACGGGCTGCGCGATAGAGGGCGAGCGCCTTTTCACCATCGACCTCCACGCCGTTTTCCGCGCCGATTGCGGCCAGCGTCGATTTCAGGCCGCCTTCGAAATCGATGAGGGTCCCCACCACGTCGAAGCTCATATATTTGAAGTCGCTCAGTTTTTTGGGCAATGTCGGTCTCCGCTTTGCCGCCTCGGCCTCTTGGGGAGACTGCGGCAGATTATTCTGTTCCCGGACGGGATCCTTGCCCCGTTCCCATTTGTAATTACGCCCTTTTTTATGGCGTTTAGTGCCGTTTGCATTAATAGTTTGGCACTTTCGGCACGCCGGATACGCCGAAATGGATCGGCTCTTCGGCAGAATATTGCGAATATGCGGTGCGTTGCGACATTTCGAGAGGGTGCCGCAACGCTGCCCTTCTATCGGCTCAGGCCATGGCGGCCCTGACGGCCGGGTCTTCGAGTGTCTGGTCGAGCGTCTTCAGCGTCCGCTCGATAATGGCGTCGATCTCGCTATCGGTGCAGCAGAGCGGCGGCGCATAACCAAGAATGCCGTTTGCAAAGGCGCGCACGATCAGGCCGTTTTCCCAGGCGCGGTCGAAAACCTTGCGTGCAGGGGCCGCTGCAGCCGGCAGCGGCGTCTTTTTGTCCTTGTCGGTCACAAGTTCGATGGCGGCGAGCATGCCGCGGCCGCGCACATCGCCAACCAGCGGATGGCTTTTCAGGCCTTGAAGGCCGGCCATCAGTCGTTGACCGGCGCGGCGGCCGTTTTCCAGCAGTCCGCCCTCGTAGAGTTTCAGCACTTCAAGGCCGACAGCGGCGCTGACGGGATGGGCGGAGTAGGTGTATCCATGCCCCACGGCGGCATCGCCGGCAAAGTCGGCTATTGTATCATAGACGTGATCCGCCATGAAGACGGCGCCCATCGGCACATAACCCGACGTGAGACCCTTTGCAGCCGTGATGAAATCAGGCACGATGTCCTCGTCCGTGCAGGCAAAGAGCGGTCCGGTGCGGCCGAAGCCGGTGATGACCTCATCAGCGACGAAGAGAATGCCATAGGAACGGCAGAGTTCGCGCATGGCCTTGATCCAGCCCGGCGGCGGCACCAGAACGCCGCCCGAGCCCTGAATGGGTTCCGCATAAAAGGCGGCGACCCGGTCCGGGCCGATGGCCTCGATCTTGTCTTTGAGAATTTGCAGGGAGGAGGCAACGATCGCGGCAGGATCGCTGCCGGCCGGATTGCGGTAGGCGTAGTGTGACGGAATTTTGTGCTGCCAGTCATAAGGCACACCGAAACCCGCATGGAAAGCGGGTAGCGCCGTGAGACCCGACCCGGCGGTAGTGGAGCCGTGATAACCCTGTTCGATGGAGATGAACTGGTCGCGCTGCGGCTGGCCTTTCGCGTGCCAGTAATAGCGGATGAAGCGGATGGTGCTGTCCACCGCATCGGAACCGCCAAGCGTGAAATAGACATGGTTGAGATCGCCCGGCGCGCGGTCGGCGAGTTCGGAGGCGAGCCGGATCGCCGGTTCACTGCCGATGTCGAAATAGGCAGTGGCATAGGGCAGCTCACGCATCTGTTTGGCTGCCGCTTCGACGATGCTGTCATGCCCGTAACCGGCATTGACGCACCAGAGGCCGGCAAAACCGTCGATGAGCTGGTGACCGGTCATGTCGGTGACCGTGGCGCCGCTTGCCGATTTCAGCACCCGCACACCAAGCTTCTCATGGCCGCGGAAGGAGGAGACGGGGTGCACCAGATGGGCGCGGTCCAGTTCGATCAGTGAATTGCTTAACATGGGTCTCTCCAGATTCAGCCCAGTGCCTGGCTGGTCAATGCGAATGTTTTCAGTTTTTTGTCGGCGGGGATTTCGGTTTTCGACCGGCGCATGGCGATGCCGCCGCCGACATGGGCAAGGCCACGTTCGGCAAGCCAGGGGCCAAGACCGGTATCGGCGGTGGTATCCACGCGCAGGAATGCGCCGGGGCGCTCGGAAACTGCAAAGGCGATCAAATCCCTAGCGATTTCAGCATTTTGCGCCACGACCGGGCCGATGACCTCGCCGCGCCCGAAGGTGCGAAGGGCGGCAAAACCCTTGATGACGCCCTGTTTCTCAACGATCGCGAAACGTGCCCTGTCGGCAAGCGCTGCAAAGAGCGCCGTGCGATCCGCGCCGAAAGCCTCCGCATCGAGTGCCGCAAGCGCGGCCGGATCAATGGTTTCGACCCAGATGACACCGGTTGGCCTGTCGGTCGTCACCGGAATTCCCTGATGTTGACGCACCTCGCCGCAGGCGACGAAGCCCAGTTTTTCGTAGAGCGGCAGGCCGTCGGCCGTGGCGACCAGACGGCATTCGCGGTCTTCTGCTGCGTCCATTGCCGCCTGCATCAGTTGACGCCCGAGGCCGCGGCCGCGCATGCTCTCATCCACGATCACCATATTGACGGTGGCGCAGCTTTCTCCGAGAAGCGTCGCCATGGCGGTGCCGACGACGCGTCCGTTCTCAAGGGCGACAAAACCCCTGCTCAGGGAAAGGACCAGCGCCCAGTCTTCCTTCCGGTGCGGCCAGCCGGCCTGGCGGGAAAGTTCAACGGCCGCGTCGAGGTGGTCCGGTTGAAACATTTGGATATCGATCAGGCTCGCCTGCATGCCGGAACTCCGTTTTTTCTTACTCTTCATTGATAGACTGACGCCGGAAGAAGATTGTCCCGACAAATGGGAAGGTTCGATATGTTTCGCTGTTGCTTTTATCCGCCGCCGCATCTTATGCCGCATCTTGTCCGCACCCGGTCGTAAAACCAGGACGGGCGGCGGCTTTCGGTTGGGCTCAACGCAACTCTCTGCCAAACTGGCGGCTGCATACGCAACAATCTGCTTCCGCTGATGGCAATTGCGGTGCGCCGACCGGGCAAAGGCTTTCTATGATCAATTCATTCCGGCACGGCCGATCCCCAAGCAAGGATGACGACGATATGACCATCTTCCGCCCGAAATACATCTCCTTTGATTGCTACGGCACGCTGATCAATTTCCAGATGGCAGAGGCCGCCCGTGATCTCTATGGCGATCGCCTGGATGAAGCGCAGATGCAGCAGTTCATCAAGAATTTTGCGGCCTACCGTCTTGATGAGATCATGGGTGACTGGAAGCCCTATGCTCAGGTGGTCCACAATTCGCTTTCGCGCAGCTGCAAGCGCAATGGTGTCGCTTTCAAGGATGAAGATGCCGCTTTCGTTTACGAGCGCGTTCCGACCTGGGGTCCGCATGCCGATGTTCCGGCCGGCCTTGCGAAAGTCGCGAAGGAAATTCCCCTCGTCATCCTGTCCAACGCCATGAATTCGCAGATCATGTCGAATGTCGAAAAGCTCGGCGCACCCTTCCATGCGGTCTATACCGCCGAGCAGGCACAGGCTTACAAGCCGCGTTTCAAGGCCTTCGAATATATGTTTGACATGCTCGGCTGCGGTCCGGAAGATATGCTGCATGTTTCCTCCTCGTTCCGTTACGATCTGATGTCGGCCCACGATCTCGACATCAAGAACAAGGTCTGGGTCAATCGCGGCCACGAGCCCGCCAATCCCTATTATGGTTATGTCGAGATATCAGATATTTCCGGCCTGGCAGGCGTGGTTGGATTGTAAGGAAAGGTCGGGACCATGAAGTTCGTCTCCTATTGGCACGATACCGCGCCGCAATTTTCAGGTGCCGCGCAAGGTCCCGTCGAAGGTCATTATGATGTCGCCGTCATCGGCGGCGGCTTCACCGGTCTCGGGGCCGCGCGCCAGCTGGCCAAGGCGGGCGCGCGGGTGGTCGTTCTCGAAGGGGAGCGGGTCGGTTGGGGCGCCTCTGGCCGCAATGGCGGGCACCTCAACAATGGCCTTGCCCATTCCTATCTCTCCGCCAAGGCGGAACTGGGCAAGGAACGCGCGATCGCCCTCTACAAGGCGCTGGACGATTCAGTCGACACGCTGGAAGCACTGATCGCAGAGGAGGGGATTGATTGCAATTTCCGCCGCTCCGGCAAGCTGAAGCTCGCTTCCAAGCCGCAGCATTTCGAAGGTCTGGCAAGGAATTTCGACGCGCTGCACGCCGAGGTCGATCCCGATACGGCTCTCTTGTCGGCTGCTGATCTCGAGGCGGAAATCGGCTCGCCCTTTTATGGCGCCATGCTCTCGAAGAAAAGCGCAATGATGCATATGGGCCGCTATGTGGCCGGCCTTGCCGAAGCCGCCAGCCGCCATGGCGCGGTGATCTTCGAAAAAGCGGCGGTGACGAAACACATCCAGAACGGTAAGCTCCATGAGCTGGAAACTGCCCGTGGCAAGGTCACGGCCAACAATGTGCTTGTTGCTACCGGGGCTTACACACCCTCCGGCTTCGGTTATTTCCGCCGCCGCATCATCGCGGTCGGCAGTTTCATCATCGCCACGCGGCCGCTGACGGATGCCGAAATCAAGGCTTCGGTTCCCGGCAACCGCACCTATGTCAACTCCATGAATATTGGCAATTATTTCCGGCTCTCGCCTGACAACCGGCTGATCTTTGGTGGCCGCGCCCGTTTTTCCGCAACTTCGGATCAGCGTTCGGACTCCAAAAGCGGTGCGATCCTGACGGAAAGCCTGCATCGCATTTTCCCGCAGCTTGCCCATGTGCCGATCGATTATTGCTGGGGCGGACTGGTTGACATGACCAAGGATCGTTATCCGCGCGCAGGTTTCCATGACGGCGTCTGGTACGCCATGGGCTATTCCGGCCACGGTGCGCAGCTTTCCACCCATCTCGGCATGATCATGGCCGACGCCATTCTCGGGCGGCCGGATAACAATCCGCTGAAGGGGCTGGACTGGCCGGCGGTGCCGGGTCATTTCGGTAAGCCCTGGTTCCTGCCGCTGGTGGGATTCTATTACAAGATGCTGGATAAGATTCAGTAGAAGGGCTGTTAGTTCTTCCGTCATGCCGGACTTGATCCGGCATCCAGCCACCGCGCGTCTGCGCGGTGAAAGAGTTTCTTGCGATCAATGACTTGATCGCACTGGACCCGGACCGAGTCCGGGGCGACGCGTGTAAATGCTGCCGCTTTTTTCAATCCCACGCTTCAAAAAAGAAGGGCCGCAGAGCGGCCCTTTAGGCGGGGATGAGAAAAAGGCTCAAGCGAGCCCACCGATATGGAAGGTCTTGATCTCCAGATATTCCTCGATACCGACCTGCGCGCCTTCGCGGCCGAGGCCGGATTGCTTCACGCCGCCGAAGGGGGCGACTTCGGTGGAGATGAGGCCGGTATTGAGGCCGACCATGCCGAATTCCAGCGCTTCGCCCACACGCCAGGCGCGCTTGAGGCTCTCGGTATAGAAATAGGCGGCGAGGCCGAAGGGCGTGCCATTGGCGATGGCGAGTGCTTCTTCTTCCGTCTCGAAGCGGAAGAGCGGCGCGACGGGTCCGAAGGTCTCTTCGCTTGCCAGAAGCATGCCGGTCGTGGCGTCCGTCAGCACCACCGGTGCCGTATATTGCGGACCTTCCGGCAGATTGCGCGGCTTGGTGATGATCGTCGCGCCCTTCGAAATAGCGTCGTCGATATGGGCGCGGATCTTGGCGATGGCCGGCTCGTTGATCATCGGGCCGACGGAGACCCCCGCTTCCGTGCCGGGGCCGACCCGCATGGCATCGACGCGATCCGCCAGTTTTTTCGCGAAGGCGTCGTAAACACCAGACTGGACGAGAATGCGGTTGGCGCAGACGCAGGTCTGGCCGCCATTGCGGAATTTCGAAATGAGAGCGCCTTCAATGGCGAGATCGAGATCGGCATCGTCGAAAACGATGAAGGGCGCATTGCCGCCCAGTTCCAGCGACAGTCGCTTTATGCTGTCGGCGGCGCCACGCATCAAAAGCGAACCGACGCGGGTGGAGCCGGTGAAGGAAATCTTGCGCACCGTCTCGTTCGCCATGATTTCGTTGCCGATTTCCGTCGGCATGCCGGTGACGATGTTGATGACACCTGCGGGAATGCCGGCTCGTTCGGCGAGTACGCCGAGCGCCAGGGCGGAATAGGGTGTGAATTCCGACGGCTTGATGACCACGGTACAGCCGGCTGCGAGTGCGGGCGCGACCTTGCGGGTGATCATGGCGTTCGGGAAGTTCCATGGCGTGATGATGCCGCAGACGCCGACAGGCTCCTTCAGCACCACGATGCGCCGGTCCGGCGTCGGCGAAGGAATGGTGCCGCCGCCGATGCGCCGCGCCTCTTCCGCAAACCATTTGACGAAGGATGCGCCATAGTGGATCTCCCCCTTCGCCTCCTCAAGCGGCTTGCCCTGTTCCGTGGTCAGGATCAGGCCGAGATCGTCTATATGCTCGATCATCAGCGCGAACCATTTTTCGAGCAGCGCCGCACGCTCCGCATGGGTCTTCTTCTTCCACGGTCCGAAGGCGGCGTTGGCGGCCTCGATAGCCGCGCGCGTTTCCGCGCTCCCCATATCGGGAACGGTACCGATCACGGCCTGTGTCGCGGGATCGATGACATCGACCGCCTTGCCCGACGCTGCCGTCTTCCATGCGCCGCCGATCAAGCCCGTCTGGCGAAAGAGTTCTTTGTCCTTCAAGCCCTGCATCATAATTCTCCGAAATCAGTCGAGTGCCGCAAGAATCGCGGCGGTGATGGCGTCTGTCTTGTCCTTACCCGGCACCGTGCCGATACCCCGGCCGGTCGCCGTTTCCAGCGCCGTCATGATGCGCACTGCTGCATCTTTTTCGCCGAGATGCTCGAGCATCATCGCGCCGGACCAGATGGCGGCAATGGGGTTGGCTATGCCGAGATGGGCGATATCGGGGGCCGAACCATGCACCGGCTCGAACATGGAAGGCGCGCTGCGGTCAGGGTTGATATTGGCGGAAGCGGCAAAACCAAGACCGCCCTGAATGGCGGCGCCGAGATCGGTCAGAATGTCGCCGAAGAGGTTGGAGGCGACCACAACATCAAGGCTTTCCGGGGCCATCACCATGCGTGCCGCCATGGCGTCGATGTGATAGCTGGAAACTTCGACGTCGGGATATTCGGCAGCGAGCTTGTGTGTCACCTCGTCCCAGAAGACCATCGAATATTTCTGGGCATTGGACTTGGTAATGGAAGCGAGCTTGCCGCGACGCTTCTGCGCCTGCTCGAAGCCGAAACGCAGGATGCGCTCCACACCCTTGCGGGTGAAGATCGAGGTTTCGACCGCAACTTCATCATCGGTGCCCTGATGCACGCGGCCGCCCGCGCCGGAATATTCGCCTTCCGTGTTTTCGCGGATGCAGAGAATGTCGAATCCTCCGGCCTTCAAAGGTCCCTGCACGCCGGGCAGAAGCCGGTGAGGGCGGATATTGGCATATTGCACGAAGGCCTTGCGGATCGGCAGCAGCAGGCCGTGCAGCGAGACTGAGTCTGGCACTTCCGCCGGCCAGCCGACTGCGCCGAGCAGAATGGCGTCGAAGCCGCGCAGGGTTTCGATACCGTCATTCGGCATCATCGCGCCGGTTTCCTTGTAGAAGGCGCAGGACCAGGGGAATTCCGTGCCTTCAAGTGCAAAACCGGAGGTTTGGGCGGCGGCGTTGAGCACCTGCCAGGCGGCATCAGTTACGCTTTTGCCGATGCCGTCTCCGGGAATGAGTGCGATGCGATGCGTTTTCAAGAGAATTCCCCTGTTACAGTCCAATCAGGACGCTTTTGCTCTTGCGGTTGGCGAGATAGGCTTCCCGTCCGAGATCCTTGCCGATGCCGGAGCGCTTGTAACCGCCTGTCGGCAATATGTGGTCGCGGGAGCGGCCGTAACGGTTGACCCAGATCGTTCCGGCCTGAATGGCGCGCGACAGACGCAAGACACGCGAGACATCACGGCTGAAAAGACCCGCCGCCAGACCGTAAGTCGGATGATCGGAAAGCGCCAGAGCCTCTTCTTCCGTCCGGAAGGTCTGCAGCGTCAGCACCGGTCCGAAGATTTCTTCGGTGACGGCGGGAGATGTCTGGTCGACATTGGCGATCAGCGTCGGCTGGTAGAAATAGCCGGGGCCGTCCATGTTCGCGCCGCCCGTCAGGCATTCGCCGCCATGGGCGACGGCCGCCTGAACGATGCCGTCGATGCGCTTGCGCTGCACTTCGGAGATAATAGGCGAATATTGCGACGCCTCGTCCCATGTCGGGCCGGGCTTCACCGCCTTCATGCGGGCGATGATCGCGGCGGAAAGGGCATCTGCCGCACTTTCTTCAACTATAATGCGGGAACCGGCCACGCAGGCCTGCCCGGCATTGGAGAGAATATTGCCGGCAATGGCCGCCGCCGCTTTTTCGATATCGGCATCGGCAAAGACCAGTTGCGGGCTCTTGCCGCCGAGCTCCAGCGTCATGGGCTTGATGCCGGTGCGGGCGATATTGGCCATGATGGCGGCGCCCGCGGCTGTGGAGCCGGTGAAGCTGACCTTGGAAATATCAGGGTGCCCGGTGATGGCATTGCCCGTCACAGGCCCGTCACCCAGTACGATATTGATGAGACCGGCGGGGAGCCCGGCCTTGATCGCCAGCTGTGCCATGAAAATGCTGGAGAAGGGCGTCATTTCCGAGGGTTTCAGCACCACGGCATTGCCGGCGGCAAGCGCCGGGCCGAGCTTCCAGCCGGCCATGGACACGGGAAAGTTCCACGGCGTGATGGCGCCGACGACACCATAGGGCTCTGTCATGATCATGCCGAGGCTTGCATCGTCGGTCGGCACCAGATCGCCGCCTTCCTTGTCGGCAAATTCGGCGAAGAAGCGGATTTGTTCGGCGGTGACGGCGATATCACCGGCAATCAGCTGGCCCACGGGCCGTGTCGAGGAGAGCGCTTCGATTTTCGCCAGCGTCTCCGCTTCCTGTTCGATCAGGTCGGCCCAGCGCTGCAAGACCTTTGTACGCTCACGCGGGCGCGCGCCGCCCCAGTTGCTGCTCTTCAACGCAGCCTTGGCAGTCTGCACCGCTTCATCGACCAGCGCTGCATCCGCCTTGGGGCAACCGGCATATCCAACGCCATCGGATGGGCGGTGCATGTCGATGCCGTTTGCCGCCGTAACCAGCCGGTCGCCGATAAAATGGCCGATCGGCAGGGACAAGCTGTCTGGATCGAAGCTGAGCGTCATGTGGAATCCTCTCTGGATATGCCCCAACGCTAATCCCTGATGGCAAGCAGCATCGACCGACTGCGGCGCGGGCGGTGAATGAAAATCCTGTTTTGCCACCGGCAGACAGCGCAATCTTCGGCGGCGAAGGCAGGCCGCCGGTCAAACGCCGTAGCGGGCGCTTATCTGCTCGAAAATCTCGGCCATCCGCTCGCAAAGGGGGCGGGGATCATCGCCTTCGTTTTCGACTGCCTCAAACACCCGGTGTTTCAGGAAAAAACGCCATCCCACAGGCGATTTTTGCAAGAATTGGGTCAGAAAATCATAACGTTCCCGCGTCCAGACCGCCTCGAAGGCGAGCCGCTCCGGTCCATAACTGATGATATCGTCCGTCTTTCGGCGCGGTGTGGAGCGCAGGGCGGCCGTCGCTTCTTCATCGATCTCATCGCCGATGAGCGCGACCCCGTAGTGTCTTACAGCATTTTCTGCCGAGACCGCGCCGCGCCGCACATCGCGAAGCACGGCCTGTTGCGGGCGGGTGAAGGGGTCGCCGTAACCGCCGGCTCCCGGTCCGATGACACGAATGACATCACCCGGGCCGCAATGGACGATATCGGTATTGCCGAGTGAGATTTCGTCCTCCGTATCGGGATTGCGGAGAAAGCGGGAAATCAGCCCCGGGCCCGCACCATTGACGCCCCAGCTTGCCATCAGCGAGCGATTGCGGTTGCGTGCCGTGACCACCGTTTCCGGCGAGGATATTTCAAACTCCATGATGGCCGAAAGCCCGCCGCGAAAACGGCCTGCCCCGCCGGTATCGCGTTGCAACCCATAACGACGGAAGAGGATCGGCACTTCCGCTTCGCTGATTTCGATCGGCGTGTTGCGCAGAAAGCCGGTGGCGCCGCCGGCGCCGTCACTGCCATCGCAGAAGGGCGTACCGCCGCCACCGCCGCCAACCGGGCCGATGGAGGCCATGACCGAGCGGCCGTTCCGGTCGCTGGTCTTGATGTTCATGATGGCGTTTCCGCCGGGGGAGGCAGCGGGAATAAGCTCGGGCAGGGCCTTTGCGAAAGCGCCGATGGTGACGATCTGGGTCATGGCGCAGGTGAGTGAGCGCATGCCGACAGCGGCCGGGCGTTGACAATTGACGATCGTGCCTTCCGGCAGCACGGCCCGTACCGGGCGCAGGGTGCCGGCGTTCAGAAGCAGGCTGTTATCGAGCGTATAAAGCACATAGGTCAGGCCGACCATGACGAGTGAATGTCGCTCGCGACCGCCGGTCGGCATATTCAGCGACGAGCCGAGCTGCGGATCGCTGCCGGTATAGTCGAGGACCGCCTCGCCGCCGCGGATTTTCAGCGTCAGCGCCACGCGGCATGGCCGGCCGCCAACGGAATCCTCGTCGGCATAGTCGGCAAAGAAATAGTCGCCATCGGGAACCCTGGTGAGGATTTGCCGGGTCTGCTCTTCCGCATAGTCGAAAATCTGGCGCACACCGTCCAGAAAATCATCAAAGCCGAAACGGGCGACGATCTCCTGCATCTTGCGTTCGCCGATGTTGACGGAGGCGATCTGGGCGTGGAGGTCGCCGATATTCTGTTCCGGCATGCGGACATTGGCCTTCATCATGTCGATGATGAAGGGATCGAGCCTGCCTTTGCGAACGAGCTTGACTGGCGGGATGCGCAGGCCTTCCTGCTCAATTTCGGAAAGCGAGCGGGACAATGAGGCGGGAACCGCGCCGCCGACATCGGTATTGTGAATGTGCCCGACCACGAAACAGGCGATTTTGCCCTCGTGGAAGACCGGTTTCCAGATGTGGATATCCGGCGAGTGGGTGGCGACGAAACCGCTATAGGGATCGTTGGTGATGCAGATATCGCCGTCTTCATACTCCTCGAACATGGAAATCAGCGGTGCGTAATCGATGCCGCTATACCAGGGCGCGCCGAATTGCCGGGGATTGGCGAAGGCAAGCCCCTCGCGCGTCACCACCTGGCAGGAAAAATCCTCGGTTTCCTTGACGAAGGCGGAATGGGCGGTGCGCATCAGCGTAAAGGCCATGGCGTCGGCGGCGGCAGAGCAGAAATTGGCAAGGACCTTGAGATTGCGGCGATCGATGGCCATGGATCAAAACTCCCTCTTGGTAATGACGAGATTGCCGAAACGGTCCACATGGACGGAGAAGTCGGGCGGCACCACGGTGGTGGTGTCGTCCTGAAGGATGATGGCGGGACCATCGAAATCGTGTCCGGCCGCCAGATCGGCACGATGATAGATAGCCATGTCGTGTTCCATGCCACCAAACCAGCCTTTCGCGTGGAAGCGCGGTTTAGCGGGACCGGTGGCCATGCCTGTCTCCCGAAGAGGGGGCTTCGGTGTTCGGCCGGAAACGACGAGCCTGAGGTTGACCATCTGTACGGCCGCCCGTTCATCGGAATGGCCATAAAGACGGGCATGTTCTTCGTGGAAAGCCTTGTTGATCGCGCCGGCGTCGCCTCTGCCCAGCCATTCCGGCTGCAGCGTGGTTTCGATTTCGTAGGACTGGCCGCGATAGCGCATGTCGGCGGAAAGCCGCATGTCGCAATCACCGTTAAAACCCTGTTCTTTCAGCCAGTTGCGGCCGGTCTCCTGCATTTCGGCGAGAAGGGGGGCGAGATCAGAGGCCGCCCTGTCGTCCACCTCGCAATAGGTGGTGCGGATGAAATCATTCTTGAGATCGGCAATCAGGCCGCCGAGCGCGGAAACGACACCGGGGGTGGGCGGCACCACCACACCCTTCATATCCAGCTCGCGGGCAAGGAAACAGGCGAGCATCGCGCCTGCGCCGCCGAAAGCGAAGAGGTGAAATTCGCGCGGGTCGATGGCGAAGCGGGAGGTCAGGGCGTTCACCTCCGCATACATGCCCGAGACGGCGATATCGACGATGTTGCCGGCGAGCGCCTCGACGGAAAGGCCGAGTTTTTCGGCAAGCGGCAATAGGGCGGCGCGCGCTGCGGCGTGATCGACGGTCACTGCGCCATAACCGAGCGGCATGTGGCCGATGAGATTGGCGGCCGCCATGGCATCCGTGATCGTCGGGCGGTTGCCGCCGCGTCCGTAACAGGCCGGCCCCGGCGTCGAACCGGCACTTTCCGGTCCTACCTGCAATAGGCCGAGACTATCCACCCACGCGACCGAGCCGCCGCCCTGGCCAACGGAACTGACGGAAACGGAGGGAACGTGAATCTGGAAATCCCCGATCAGCTCACCGACCCCATATTGGGCCTCGCCATCAAGGATAACGGCCACATCGGCGCTGGTGCCGCCAATGTCCAGGCTCATCACCCGCTCAAAGCCGCTGGCCTTCGCCAGATAACCCGCGCCGATGACGCCGGAGGCGGTGCCCGACAGGATCATCTGCACACATTCGCGCCGCGCCTGATCGATGCCCATGACGCCGCCATTGGTCTTGGTGATGAGCAGCGGGCAGGCAATGCCTTGCCTGCGCAGTACCGTTTCAAAACGGTCGAGATAATGTGCCACGCGCGGCTGGACATATCCGCTGATGACGGCGGTGACAGTGCGCTCATATTCACGAATGATCGGCCATGTCTCGGCAGAGGAGACCACTGGCAATTGTGGTGCGATGCGCTCGATCACCGCCTTCACGGCCCGTTCGTTTTCGGGGTTACGGTAGGAATGCAGGAAGGCGAGAACGATGCCGTCGCAACCGGCTGCAATTGCGCCGGCGACGGCCTTGGCCACATTCTCTTCGTTCGGCGCGAGCTTTATCTCGCCGGTCGCCAGCATGCGTTCGGCTATGCCGAAAACCCGTTCACGCGGGATGAGCGGTTCCGGCCGCACGGAATAGAGATTGTGGATCTGCGGGATTTTCAGGCGTGCAACATCAAGCACGTCCTCGAAGTTTTCCGTGGTGAACAGGGCGACGTTCTGGCCGTTGCGCTGGATCACCGTGTTGACGCCGACGGTGGTTCCATGGGTGAAATAGGAAACGTCCTTCGCTTCGATGCCGTCGCGCTTTTTCAGCGTATCGAGCGCGAGAAGGATTTCTTCTCCCGGCGCATCGGGGCGGGAAAACACCTTCAGGGTGGAAAGCGAGCCGGTCCCATCGTCAAACACGGCAAAATCCGTAAATGACCCGCCCACATCAACGCCAATGCGATATCCCATCTCTTCCGTCTCCTTTTCCAGTCCTGATGATGCTGTCATCGGGACCGGAAAAGGGCCAAGCATTTATGGGGTAAGGGTCATAGCTCCAGGTTATGATGATGGCCGACATGACGTGCAAGTCAGGCTGATCAGCCTTCGCCGGGTTTTGGCACCGTCATGTAATATTCGGGATGCGGTGCGGCGCGATAGCCGGCCTTTTCATAGACGCCATGGGCGTCGCGGGTCGCGAGCATCCAGCTTGATACCGTTGAGAGCTCCGGATGCCTGCGTATCTCGGTGGCGATCCAGGAAGCAAGGCCGCGACCGCGATGATCCTCCACCGTGAAGACATCGCGCAGATAGCCGAAAACGGCATAGTCCGTCACCAGACGGGCGAAGGCGGCCATGGAACCATCGGGGGCGTAGACGCCAACCGGCAGCGAATGCGAAAGCGCCCGCTTCAGCCGGTCGGCGGTCATTCCCTGCGCCCAGTAGGAATCGCGGGCGAGAAAACCATGGACCAGATTGAAATCTACACGCGTCGGATCGGTGCTCAGCACGTAGCCGTCGCGGGTAATTTCGAAAATGGCCGGTTCCCAGTTCATCCGTTCACCGTAACATAGATCTTGCGGACGGTTTCAATGGTTTTCCATACGCCGACGAAGCCCGGCTTCATGACGAAACTGTCGCCCGCCGTATAACGCAGCGGTGCGCCGCCTTCCGGCGTGATTTCGATGACGCCTTCGAGAATATGGCAGAATTCGAAGGTTTCGCCCTTGATCGAACGGCTTTCGCCCGGCGTCGCTTCCCAGATGCCGGTGTGGACGGTGCCGTTGCGGGCTTCGTCCAGCGGCCAGGTCTTGAAGGAGGGATCGCCGGAGATGAGGCGTTCCGGCAGGGCCTTGGAAGCTTTCGGTTCGAAGGCGGGATGGGTGTCGATGGTCTTGAGAAGCGGCATGGGTGTCCTTTCCTGGAACGGTATGATCAATATCCGCGGTTGCGGTCGACGAGGCCGAGCGGCTCGAGGCCGGACTGGTATCGTTTGATGTTCTCGACAACGGTGCGTGCTGCCGAATGCGGCTGGGTGACGCTGGCGATATGCGGCGTCAGAAGAATTTTCGGATGGGTCCAGAAACGATGCTCTTCCGGCAGCGGTTCGGGTTCGGTGACGTCGATCACCGCGCCCGAGAGCCCGCCATTATCCAGCGCATCGATGAGGGCGTCGTGGTCGAGTTGTTTGCCGCGCCCGGCGTGAACGAGGCCAGCGCCTTCCGGAAGCATTGCCAGACGTTCGCCGTTCAGAAGCCCCACGGTCTCTTCGGTCAGCGGCAGCAGGCAGACGAGAATATCGCTTGTCGAGAGGATGGCGGCCAATCCGGTTTCGCCGTGATGGCAGGTTACGCCGTCGATCGCGCGCGGGGAACGGCTCCAGCCGGAAAGCGGAAAACCGAAGGGTTTCAGCCGCTCCAGCGCCGCAACACCCAGCATGCCGAGGCCGAGAACGCCCACCCGGCACTCTTCCGCCTGACGCTGCGGCAAAGCCTTCCAGAGTTGTTGGTGCTGCTGTTTTAAATAGACCGGCAGGTTGCGGTGAAGCGCCAGTACGCCAAGGCTTACATATTCCTGCATCATGCGGATGATGCCTTCATCCACCATGCGCACGACCTTCACATGCGCAGGGACCGCATCGATGTGGAACTGATCGACACCCGCGCCGATGGAAAACAGGATTTCGAGATTGCGGTAGCGGCCGATATCATCAGGCACGGTCCAGGTGATGAGATATCGAACCGTATCGGCATCGACGCTGGCGGCATCCATCGAGAAGGGCAGCTCCGGCAGGTCGCGGGCCAGGGCCTGCCGGAAAATCTCGCCGCGCTTCGCGTCGGAATTGAAGAAAAACGTCATCTGATATCCGTGGTTCCGAAGGTTTAAACCGTGCAGCGGTTCGCCAGTGTTTCCAGCATTGACTGGCAGGCTGAAAGTTCGCCGGCCGTTATGAATTCGTCCGGCTTGTGGGCGCGGCCGATATCGCCCGGGCCGCAGATGATGGCGTCGATGCCGGCAGTCTGGAAAAGCCCGGCCTCCGTGCCGTAGCTGACGGCGGCGATGCAGGGCGCGCCGGTCAATTCTTCCAGAAGCTTCACGAGCGGCGCATCGGCGGCGAGGGACAGCGCCGGATAATCGCTCATCGGTGCCCATTCTATGTCGATGCCCTCAGCGGCGAGCGCTTCGACGCCGTCACGCACCGGCTGGAGCAGGGCGAGCGGCGACACACCGGCAATCGCTCGTGCTTCCAGTTCGATGGCGCAGAGATCGGGAATGATGTTGATCGCCTGTCCGCCTTTCACCGTGCCGATCTGCAGGGAGGAATAGGGCGGCTCGAATGTCGCCTCGAAGGGGCCCTGCGTGAGGGCCTGTGCGGTCTCGACAGCCTTCGCCATGATGCCGGTGATCAAATGGATGGCGTTCACGCCCTGATCCGGCCGCGAGGAATGGCCGGAGCGGCCACGAATGGTGATGCGTGCGGCGGCCTTGCCCTTGTGGGCGCGCACGGCGCGCAGATTGCTCGGTTCGCCGATGATCGCGCCCGCCGGTTTTGCGCATAGTTCCGGCAATCGGGCAATGAGGTGCGGGACGCCGCGGCAGCCCGCCTCCTCGTCATAGGAAAAGGCAATATGAATGGGGCGATTCAGCGCCATGCGCGAAAATGCCGGTGCCGCGGCGAGAACCGTGGCCAGAAATCCCTTCATGTCGGTGGTTCCGCGTCCGTAAAGACGCTCGCCTTCCGCTCTCAGGGTGAAGGGATCGGAGGACCATTCCGGCTCACCGGCAGGCACCACATCCATATGGCCGGACAGGATGTATCCGCTGGTATCTGTCGGCCCGAAGCTGGCGAAGAGATTGGCGCGGTCGCCCTCGGGACCGGCAAGCAGCGATACTTTCGCGCCGTGACTATCCAGATAATCGGCGATCCACCCGGCGATATCGCCATTGGCGGTTCCGACGACCGATGGGAAGCCGACAAGACGCTCCAGAATTTCGATTGCGTTCATGGCTGTCTCCGCCGCTTCAACGTCGAAAAGCTTAGAGCGGCCGGCGGCGTTTATCTGCTGAAATAGGGGTGTTTTCGGTAGATTGTTGTGTCTTTCCAGCGCTTTCGGAAAATTCCTGCCGGCAAGGCTGGTTATCTTCGGATGTCGTGGGCTGGGCTGCCGGGATCAAGGTTCCGCGCCGGAGGGAATGAGAGCCGTTTGTCATGGAGCTGCTCAAGGTCGATAGTTTCGAGTTGCGAACCGTGGATATCGCCGATGTGGAGGCCGATCATCTGCATGCCCTTTCCATGGCTGTCGGATGGCGATACCACGCGAATGAATGGTGTTTCCTGCGTCAATGTGGCATCGGCCTTGCCGCGCTTGACGAAATTGATCGCGTTGTCGCAACCGCCATGCTGTTTCCTTATGATGAAGGTTTCGCGACGGTCGGTATGGTCATCGTTTCCCCGCGTTTGCAGGGGCAGGGCGTTGCACCGTGGCTGGTGGGGCAACTCATGGCAGATTACCCTGACGCTGCACTGCGGCTGAACGCCACGGAAGCGTCGCGGCGGCTTTTTGCCCGGCTGGGTTTTGCCGGAGATGCGGAAAAAGTACATCTCCTTCGTGGCAAGGCGCGCTGCCCTGCCGAGATGCCGACGCTCGGAAGAAAACAGAGGATCGAGCCGCTTTCGGAGGACCATTTGTCCGCTGTTGCGGATCTGGATCAGGCGGCTTTCGGTGTCTCGCGCCAGCGCGTCCTGCAGCGTCTCCTGCGGGAAAATAAGGGTTATGGCCTGTTCGAGGCGGATCGTCTCGTGGCCTTTGCATTGCGGCGCGCAGCGGGACGGGGCCATATTGTCGGCCCGGTCGTTGCGGGTGAGGAAACGCAGGCCATTGCGCTGGTCAGGCGGCATTTTTCCGATCTGGACGATCAGCTCGTCCGTCTCGATGCCGTTCGCGACAGCGGCCTTCTGACCGATTTCTTGACGCAATCCGGCCTGGTGGTGATCGAAACGCTTACCACCATGTCGAAAAACGCGCCGCAACCGGCCGGCTCTGGTCCCGCAATGATTTTCGCCCTGGCTGGCCCGTCTTTGTGCTGAGGTGCGGCACTATCGCAATTGACGCCCCGCCCGTTGCCCCTTATGTGAGAAAGCGACGGTTCCTGCAGCCGAAAGGCGAAGGGATTAATAGGGAACATGGTGCGGGCGATCTTTTTCGCCCAATGCCGTGGCTGCCCCCGCAACTGTAAGCGGATTGTCGTTCATCCCAGTGACGCTTCAAGGCGTCATGCCACTGTATTCTCTGGAATGCGGGAAGGCAGATGAGTGACGCAAATCCGTGAGCCAGGAGACCTGCCGTCAAAATATGAACCATCGTTACGGGCGGGGAAGCCCGGAGGAGGAGATTGTAATGTTATTTCATAACATTTGGTTTGCGTCCCGTCGTCGTTCTCCGTACAAGACGTCCCGCTGTTGCTGCGCGTTCTGACGCCTGCTGCTCTGGAATAAGTTTTACTTTCGACTGGAGAACACATGTTTCATTCTAGACGCCTGCCGGTGCATGCCGGCTTTCTGGCTGCCGCGTTTGCGGTTTTGCCTCTTGCCAACGCTAACGCTGCCGAAACCACTTACCCCCTGGCGATCAACAGCTGCGGTCAGGAGATCACCTTCAAACAGGCTCCCGCCCGCACCGTATCCGTCGGCCAGAGCACGACCGAGGTTCTTTATCTGCTCGGGGTTGCTGACAAGGTGGTCGGCACGGCGCTGTGGATCGGCCCGGTTCTGAAGGGCTACGAGGAGGCCAATGCCAAGGTCGAGCGACTGGCCGATAATGATCCGAGCTTTGAGGCGGTTGTCGGCAAGAGGCCTGACCTCGTGACGACGCAGTTCCAGTGGCAGATCGGCCCTGAAGGCGTCGTCGGAACGCCGGCGCAATTCGCCGAACTCGGCATTCCCGTCTATACCTCGCCTGCCGATTGCATCGGCAAGGATAATTCCGGCGGTGGCGACGGCGTGCGCAACACCGGCTTCACCATGGATCTGATCTATCAGGAAATCCGCGATCTCGCCAAAATCTTCAACGTGCAGGATCGCGGCGAGGAAGTCGTTGCCGATCTGAAGAAGCGTGAGGAAGCCGCCCGCACCAAGATCGCCTCGGCAAATGGCAAGCTTTCCGCCGTCTTCTGGTTCTCCAGCGCCGAGCTGGATATCGACCCCTATGTGGCCGGCCGCAACGGCGCGCCCGGTTACATCATGTCCGCACTGGGCTTAAAGAATGTCATCGAAAGCGATGAGGAATGGCCGACCGTCGGTTGGGAAACCATCGCCAAGGCAAATCCGTCCGTCATCGTCGCCGGCAAGATGGACCGCCGCCGCTTCCCGGCTGACGATGTCGCCGTCAAGCTGAAGTTCCTCGCCAGCGATCCCGTGGCCAGCATTATGCCCGCCGTCAAGGAAGGTCATGTCTTCGAGATGGATGCGCAGGCGATGAACCCGACCATTCGCACCATTGAAGGCATCGAAACGCTGGCTGAAGCGATTTCGGCTGCCGGCCTCGCCAAGTGAACGGTCTTTCCGTCCATTTCGGCAGGGTGGGACTGGCTTTCGCCGCGCTCGCCCTGCTGCTCGTCGCGCTGATGGCTGGAGCGGCCATCGGCGAGACCGCCATTCCTTTTGACGTCGTGGCGAAAACTATCGCCAACCGCGTCTTCCATGCGGGTTATCCGTTGGAGCCGCTGGATGAGGGCATTGTCTGGAGTTATCGCCTCAGCCGCGCCGTTGTCGCCGCCTGCTGCGGGGCTTCGCTGGCGCTCGCCGGGGCGGTGCTGCAATCGCTTCTGCGCAACCCGCTTGCCGATCCCTATATTCTCGGCATTTCCGCCGGCGCCTCCACCGGTGCCGTCGCTGTCGCGCTTCTGGGTTTTGGCGCGGGTTTCCTGACGATGCCGGCCGGCGCGCTCATCGGTGCTTTTGTGGCCTTTTCTCTGGTCAGCCTTCTCGCGGTGCGGGCGGGACATGGCAACAGCGCCATCATTCTGGCGGGGGTGGCCGGGTCGCAGCTGTTCAACGCCATGACCTCTTTCATCGTCACCAAATCCGCCAATGCGGAACAGGCGCGCGGCATCATGTTCTGGCTGCTCGGCAACCTCTCGGGCGTGCGCTGGCCGGATGTCTGGCTGGCGCTGCCGGTCAGCCTTGCGGGGCTGGCGGTTTGTCTCTGGTATGCACGGGCGCTGGATGCCTTTGCCTTCGGCGGTCAGGCCGCCGCTTCACTCGGCATTCCGGTGCGCTGGGTCTATGCGGTGCTGATCTCGGTTTCGGCAATCATGACGGCCGCGATGGTGTCGCTGGTCGGCTCCATCGGTTTCGTCGGGCTCGTCATTCCCCATGCCGCGCGCATCTTCGTCGGCGTTCGCCATGGCATCTTGCTGCCGGTAACGGCACTGACCGGCGCGGTTTTCATGATCGTCGCGGATATTCTCTCGCGCATCGTCATTCCGGGGCAGGTGTTGCCCATCGGCGTCATCACCGCGCTGGTCGGCGCGCCCGCCTTCGCCTTCATTCTGGGGCAGAAGAGGGGGCGGTCATGAAGTTATCCGCCCATGATTTGTATTTCCATGCCGGCAATATCGATATCGTGCGCGGCGTTTCGCTCAATGTCGGTTCCGGGGAGTTTCTGGGCATCATCGGCCCGAATGGTTCCGGCAAGAGCACGCTGCTTTCCATGCTGGCGGGAATTCGCAAGCCTCGCCGGGGACACGTTACGCTTGGCGAGGAGCCGCTTGCCTCGCTGGGACGCCGCGACCTTGCCCGCCGGCTCGCCTTCGTGGAGCAACAGGCTGAAACGACAGAGCGCATCACCGCACGGCAGGCCGTGGAGCTTGGGCGCACGCCCTATCTCGGGCCGCTTTCCGCGTGGTCACAGAATGACGACGCCATTGTTGATGCGGCACTTGCCAATGTCGACATGGCCGACAAGGCGGAGCGCAACTGGCATCATCTTTCCGGCGGCGAACGCCAGCGTCTGCATATCGCGCGCGCATTGACGCAGGAGCCACATATCCTGCTTCTGGACGAACCGACCAATCACCTCGACATAGGCCATCAGATCGGCCTGCTCGATCTGGTGCGCCGGCAGGGCCTGACCGTCGTTGCGGCGCTGCACGATCTCAATCACGCCGCTATGTTCTGCGACCGCGTCGCCATCATGCATCGGGGTGAGATGATCGCGGTCGGCCCGCCGCGGGACGTTCTGACACCGGCGACAATAGCCGAGGTTTTCGGAGTCAAATGTGTCGTCACCACGGACGAGGGCGGCTTTTCCCATATTCGTTTTCTGCCGGCCCATGGGCGGGCCGAGCACCCAAGGAAAGTATTGGCACGATGATGATGTTGACGATGCTCGCAAACGCCGCTGCAAAGACCAGACTGTTTTGCGCCGCTGCCGCAATTGCCGTGACGGTCACGGGCTTTCCGCTTCAGGCTTCAGCCGAGACCTTCGAGGTGAAAATGCTGAACCGGGGCGAAAAGGGCCCGATGGTATTCGAGCCCGATTTTCTCGAAATCGCGCCCGGCGACCGCGTACGCTTTGTGCCCACTCACAAGAGCCACAATGCCGCGACCATCGATGGCATGGTTCCGGAAGGTGTCGAAGGGTTCAAAAGCCGGATCAATGACGAGTTCGAGATCGGGTTCGAAAAGCCGGGCTTTTACGGCATAAAATGCTCGCCGCATTACGGCATGGGCATGGTCATGCTGATCAAGGTGGGCGATGCGACCCTGCCGCAGAGCTACAGGACGGTGGACGTGCCGGGTCGCGCCAAACCACGGTTCGACGATCTTTTCGAGCAGGCGGAAAAATAAAGCGATGTCGGAGGCCCAGCTGCGGCGGTTGATGCCGCCTCAGCTTTTGCCAGTAACATCCGGCTTCACCGCACATACCGCATAACGATGCTGCAGCCCGCGCAGGACGCCTTTTAGAAGGCTGAAGTTTTTCGCCTGGGCGCGGTGAATGGCCTGAAGTTCCTGATCGATCGCGACAGGTTCGAAACCGGTCGTGCGCAACAGCGCCGCGACATCGCCGGCCCTTGCGCCCTTCGAAAAATAGACCCGCGAGAGGATGCTGTTGAAGGTATTTTCCGGGTCCGCCGGCTTGTGCGGCTGGTCCGGTTTGACGAGGCCGATGTTTTCGAGGCTGACCGCCAGTTTCTTCACCAGCTTTTCGCGCCAGCCGGTATTCACGAAATCGCCGTCAACGATCAGAAGCCGCCCGCCGGGTTTCAAGACACGGAACCATTCGGCAAAACTCGCCTGCGGGTCCACCAGCGTCCAGACCAGATGGCGGGTGATGATGACGTCGGCGCTTTCATCCGGCTCCATGGTGTTTTCGGCATCGCCGACGAAAAAGCGGATGCTGCGTCCACGGCTTTTCGCTTTTTCCCGGGCAAGGGCCAGCATCGTTTCCGACCAGTCCATGCCGGTAACCTGAAAACCGAGATCGTCCATCAGGTGTGAGATGACGCCGGTGCCGCTGGCGAGATCAAGCGCCTTGCGGCCCTCTCCACGGCCCAGATGTTTCAGGATAAGCGCGTGCCAGGCTGCACGCTCGTCTTCGGAGAAAATTTCATGCCCGGGCGAAAGGTCGAAAGTCGCGGCGCGGCCGGACCAATAGGATTTGATTTCGTCTCTCAGACTGTCGTTTTTGCCGTATTGGATGGTATCGATCATCGGTGTTCAACTCATGTACCGGTCAGTTAAGAATGGCTCTAAAACATAAATGTTGACTAGTACAGTCAGAAAATAATACAGCCGCGCCAGTCAACACTGGAGAGCAATATCCGATGCGCATCTCAGCCAAATCTGCGGCACTTGCCCTTGGCCTTCTCGTATCCGCCGCATGGCCGGCATTCGCCGAAAAGGTCACCGTCAAGGATGTGACGGGCCGCGATGTCGAGGTCAATGTGCCCGTATCGCACGTCATCCTCGGCGAAGGTCGCCAGATTTATTTCCTGGCTGCGCTCGACAAGGAAAACCCTTTCCAGCACGTCGTTGGCTGGCGCGACGATCTGGCGAAAGCCGATCCGGAAACCTATGCCGCCTATCTCGCCAAATATCCCGAGGTTGCCAAGCTGCCGACTTTCGGCGGCATGAAGGACGGCACCTTCGACATCGAGCAGGCCGTTTCGCTGAAGCCTGACGTGATCCTGATGAATATCGACGCCAAGACGGCGACCGAAGAAGCAGGCTATATCGAAAAGCTCGCCAAGGTCGGCATTCCGCTGGTTTACGTCGATTTCCGCGAAAAGCCGATGGAAAATACCGAGCCGAGCATGCGCCTCATGGGCCAGCTGACCGGCAAGGAAAAGATCGCCGAGGACTTCATCAAGTTCCGCGCCGACTCCATCGCCAAGGTCACCGATACGCTTGAAAAGGCCAATCCGAAGAAGCCTGTCGTTTTCATGGAGCGCGCCGGCGGTTACTCCGACGATTGCTGCATGTCTTTCGGCAACGAGAATTTCGGCAAGATGGTCGAGCTTGCCGGCGGCATCAACATGGCCAAGGACATCATTCCCGGCACCTTCGGCAACGTCAATCCGGAACAGATCATCGCCTCCAATCCGGAGCAGGTCATCATCACCGGCGGCAACTGGAACGGTTATGTGCCGGGCGGCAACTGGGTCGGCGTCGGTTATGGCGCGGATCTGAAGGAAGCCCATCGCAAGCTTGAAAACCTGACCAAGCGCCCGGCTTTCACCGGTGTGCAGGCGGTGAAGGACGGCAATGTCCACGCCATCTGGCATCAGTTCTACAACAATCCCTATCAGTTCGTGGCCATTCAGGAAATCGCCAAGTGGCTGCATCCCGACCTCTTTAAGGATCTGGACCCCGAGGCGACCTTCAAGGAGCTGCATGCCCGCTTCCTGCCGCTCGACTACAAGCCCGGCTACTTCGTTTCGCTGAAGGACGCCAAGTAATACAGGGACGGTGAAGGGGAGCGCCGTCCGACCGATGGATAAAGCCGCAGCCATGCGGCTTTATCGCTTTGTTTTGGAACTCAATGAGGACTTCTCATGCGGCTCAACGCTCTCAGGCATCTTGCGGTGCTGGCCTTCTCCCTTCTCGCCGTGACGGCTCATGCCGGGGAAATCACCGATGTCACCGGGCGCAAGGTCGAGCTGGACCTGCCAGCCAAGCGCGTTATCGTTGGTGAAGCCCGTCAGGTGCACGTCATCGCGGCGCTCAAGGGCGAGCAGACCTTTGATACCATCGTCGGCTGGCGTGACGACCTTCTCAAGAAGGATCCCGACAGTTATGCCGCCTATGTCGAGCGTTTTCCGCAGATCGAGAAACTGCCGCGTTTCGGTTATGTGCCGCAGGGCGATTTCAGCCTGGAAACCGCCATCACCCTTTCGCCGGATGTGATCACCCTCAATCTGGAAGCGGAGAAGTCCGCGAAGGAAAGTGGTTTCGAAGAAAAGGCCGCCGCCGCCGGTATCAAGATCATCTATCTCGATTTCCGCATCGATCCTGAAAAGAACAGCGAAGCCTCGGTCGAGATTCTCGGCAAGCTGTTTGGCGCCGAAGAGCGCGCGAGGGAATTCATTGCCTACCGCCGTGCTGAAATCGCCCGCGTGGCCGACCGGCTAGCAAGCGTCAAGGACCTGAAGCGTCCGAACGTCTTCATCGAACGTGCGCCGGGAATTTCCGGCGAAAACAATTGCTGCCGCACTTTCGGGCCAGTCAATTTCGGTGCGATGGTCGATCTTGCCGGCGGCCACAATATTGCCGACGGCATCATCAAGACGACGTTTGGCGATCTCAATCCAGAGCAGCTCGTCGTTGCCGATCCGGACCATGTCATCGTCACAGGCTCCAACTGGGCGGCCGAATCCGACATCAACCAGTTCGTTCCTGTCGGACGCGGCGCGGATATGGCCCTTTCCCGCGAGAGGCTCGCCAACCTGATGAAGCGCACGCCGTTTCCTGAACTGAAGGCCGTGAAGGAAGGCAATGTCCACGCCGTCTGGCATCAGTTCTATGGTGCTCCATACGAGTTCTTCCCGATCCAGCAATTCGCCAAGTGGTTCCATCCCGATCTCTTCGCTGATCTCGATCCGGAAAAGAATTTTGAGGAATTTCACCGCAAATTCCTTCCCGTCACCTACAAGCCGGGCTATTTCGCCTCGCTGGAAAAAGGTTTGAACCAATGAGTTCGCTGAATGAAAGCGCGGTTGGCATCAGTGGGCGCGATCAATATCGCGCCCTTGCCGCGCGCAGGATCATCATCCTCTTCGGGCTTTTTATCGCCCTGTGTTTCAGCATGGCCGCCGACATGGCGCTCGGCCCGGCGCGCTATACGCTCTCCGAGGTTCTGGCGACCATTGCCGATCCGGCTGCCGTCGGAAACCAGCTCCGGGTGGTGATCTGGGATATCCGCATGCCGATCGCGCTGATGGCAGTCACTGTCGGCGCGTCGCTTTCGGTTGCGGGCGCACAGATGCAGACCATCCTGTCTAACCCGCTCGCCAGCCCCTTCACGCTCGGCATTTCCGCCGCGGCAAGTTTTGGTGCGGCGCTGGCGCTGGTTGGCGGCGTGGCGATCTTTCCGGGCGCGGTGCATTACATGGTGCCGATCAATGCCTTCATCATGGCCATGGTCGCGGCCCTCTTCATCCATTTCGCCTCGACGCTTCGCGGGGTAACGGTTGAAACCATCGTGCTGCTCGGCATCGCGCTGGTGTTCACTTTCAATGCGGCGCTGTCGCTGCTTGAATATCTGGCGTCTGAACAGGCGCTCGCCGCCGTGGTTTTCTGGACCATGGGCAGCCTGACCAAGGCGACCTGGGACAAGGTCTATATCACGGCCGCCATCCTCCTCGTCACCGTGCCGATGTTCATGCGCAATGCCTGGGCGCTGACGGCGCTGAGGCTCGGCGATGACAAGGCGGCCAGCATGGGCATCAATGTCCGGCGGCTGCGGTTGACGACCATGCTGACGGTCAGCCTTCTGGCGGCCATTCCGGTTTCTTTTGTCGGCACCATCGGTTTCGTCGGGCTGGTCGGTCCGCACATCGCCCGCATGGTTGTTGGCGAAGACCAGCGTTTCTTCCTGCCCGGTTCGGTGATCTGCGGCGCACTGCTTCTTTCGGCAACCTCGGTCATCAGCAAGATCCTCATTCCCGGTGCGATCCTGCCGATCGGTGTCATCACCGCGCTTGTCGGCGTACCCTTCTTCTTCGCGCTTATTTTCGGCAACAGGAGACGCGCATGGTAGCGCTCGCACTGAAAGATGTCGGCGCCGCCTATGGGCGCATCACTGTACTCTCCAAGGTCGGCATCGATACGCTGGAAAGCGGTAGTGTTACGGCCGTAATCGGCCCGAATGCCGCCGGCAAGTCCACGCTTTTTAAACGCATCGCCAGCCTGATTTCTGGTCCCGGTCTGGTCGAGCTCTCGGACACGGCGCGTGGCAACCGCGCCATCTGCTATATGCCGCAGGATACCGGTGCGAACGCCGTGCTGACTGTCTATGAATCCGTGCTTCTTTCCGCCAAGCAGGGCGGCGGCTGGCGGGTTCACGATGACGAGCTGTTCGAGATCGACGCCATTCTCAAGGCGCTGAAAATCCACGATCTGGCTTTCCGCGGTCTCGGCGAGCTATCCGGCGGCCAGCGGCAGCTTGTTTCGCTGGCGCAGGCGCTGGCCCGCAAGCCGGAGGTACTGTTGATGGATGAGCCGACCTCCGCGCTCGATCTCCATCGGCAGATCGAAGTTCTGGGCTTCGTTACCGATCTTGCGCAGAAGACCGGCATGATCGTGCTGATCGCCCTGCATGACCTCAACCACGCGCTTCGCTATTGCGAAAATACGATGGTGATCGCGCGCGGTGAAATGGTGGTGAGCGGCAGTACGGAAGCGGTGATAACCCCAGAAATGCTGCGCGATATCTATCGCATCGATGCCCGTATCGAGCCCTGCTCGCAGGGCAGACCCATGGTCATCGTCGACGGGGCCATCTGACAGATCAAGACCCGGCCGCATCCGTTGCCGGGTCCGCTTGCCGACGGGCGCTTGGATCCGCAGCCTGCACAAATTCTTGATGATAAAAGTCATGAAATATCTGTTCGAGCCGCGGTTTGGATGCTAGAGCTTTGGACGGCAAAACTGCGCGGCCATTCGGGGGACGGCGGGTTTGGTCGATCCCTCAAATTTCTCTCGGTTGAGACATGGGCATACGGGAAGATGACAAGCGTTATAACGCTTACGTCGCGCATAGGGTCGACCTGATCAAATATGCCACCCTCATTCTGGGGTCGCGGGCGGATGCGGAGGACGTGGTTCAGGAAGCATTCCTGAAATTCGTTCCCGAGGCCTCCGGCAATCCTTCCAATCTCAAATCCTATCTCTTCCGCATCGTTCGCAATCTTGCACTCGACAATATCAGGCGCAGCCGCCAGGACCTGAGGGAACGGCCGGACGATACGCCGTTCTGGGGCATGCCGCAGGACAGTGGCACACCGGAGGAACATGCGCTTTTCTGCGACGAAGTCCGGCAGATGCGGACTATTTTGGCCGGCCTGCCGGTTCAGGCAAGGGTGGCATTGGAAATGCACAGATTCGGTGGTTACAATATGGAGGAGATTGCGCGTCACCTCGGCGTGTCCGTGGCCAGCGCGCACCGTCTGATCAAGGGCAGCATTGCCGCGATTACCAAAGAAATGAAGTAAATTGTCCTGATTGTGCCGCCCTGTGAAAAAAAACTCTTCGTCAAACGTCTTTATAGCAATGCAGAAGACGACGCTTCTCCTCCGCCCCCCAAAGGAACTGGCCCGGTTCAATGACCATTGATCCAGAGAAAAAAATTGAACTGCCGGCCGGGAAGGCGGAAGAGGCGGCTGACTGGCTGCTGCGTTTGCAGTCGGGCTCAGCCGAACCGCAGCTGAAGGCGGAATTTGAAAAATGGCTGGCGGCTGCGCCCGCAAACCGTCTCGCCTGGGAACGAACATGCAAGACGTGGCGGAACCTCGGTCTGGTAGAGCCGGAATTCAAGAGCCTCTGGGAAGACGCGCCACATCTGCCGGGTGAGGCCGCGACAAAGCCGCAGCGGCGGCGCTGGTCCGTGCGGCATTATGCCGGCGCGGCCGCAGCGGCGGCATCGCTCTGTCTTGCGATGCTGTTCGTTCCAGCATTTTTCGTTCGCCTGGAGGCTGATTATCAGACCACCACCGCTGAAAACCGCACGATAACGCTGGAAGACGGCAGCAAGGTGCAGCTTGCGGCGGCGAGCGCGCTTTCAACGGATTTCACGGATGGCCGTCGCAATGTGACGGTGCTGAAGGGTGAAGCTTTTTTCGATGTCGTGCCGGACAAAACCCGTCCCTTTGTCGTGAAGGCAAAAAACCTGACCGTTCAGGTGCTGGGCACGGCTTTTGACGTCGACCTGACGGATGGAGTGACGCAAGTGGCGCTGGCGCATGGTTCCGTGGAAGCGTCCTTCCGCAATGCGCCGTCAACGCGGCTCGTGCCGGGCGAGATGCTGATTGTCGATGCTTCCGGCGTGATCCGCAAAGAGACTGTTTCCGTCGAGGATATTGGCGGCTGGCGCAACGGTGAACTCTACGTGGTCGATGCGACGATAGGCTCGGTCGTGGAACAGATCCAGCGTTACCATCCGGCATGGCTGACGATGGCCGACAAGCGGCTTGCCGAACAGAGGGTGACGGGTTTTTACGATCTGCGCGATCCGGATCGCGCGCTGGAGGCGCTGGTGGAACCGTACAAGGGCAAGGTGCATGCGATTGGCGGCAGCGCCCGCATCATCACCCGTTTCTGAAACGCTCTGAAACAAAAAATCATATTTATTTTCAGTAATTTATAAAATTTATCCTGAAAGTCTGAAAAAAATCGACGAGGCAATCGTCTTTTTGTTGAGTAATCCGGTCAAGATATATCCGGAGCGAAAGACAGGAAGACGAAAGCAATATGCGCCTCCAGACATGCAAGACCGGTTCAGAGGGAAAAGCGGCAAAGCAGGCGCGCAGGGGCGTGCTGTTGGCGACAACGGCGATCGCCGTTTCATTCGCCGCGCCTATTTTTGCCCAGACCGGAACTGACACCGCAAATTCTCAGCGCCCCGGTGGTGAGCAGGGGGCAACGCGGCCATTCAATATTCCCGCCCAGTCACTATCCTCCGTCGTGGGCGCTTTCGGGCGTCAATCCGGCCTTCAGGTCACGCTTGCCACCCCGTCTGCCGGCAATGTGCGCACCAATGCCGTCACTGGCAGTTTCACGGTACGGGATGCGCTGTCGCGGTTGCTGGCGGGAACGGGGGTCAATTTCCGCTTCACCGGAAACGGCAGAACCGTCATCATCGGCACTGGGCAATCGACCGTCGATCTCTCCGGGACGGAGGGGACGACGGTTCTCGAAACCATTACCGTGACGGGTAAAACCGGGCGCTATTCCATTGCCGGCTCCGGTTATCAGGGCACGCCCGACTGGGTTTATGAAACGCCCGCCAGCGTTAGCGTGGTTGGCCGTGAGGCGATCCAGTCGGCCGGCGTGCGCAACACGCGCGATGTTTTCAACCGGGTTTCGGGCGTTTATGCCGGCGAAGGCAATGGTAGTTTCCCAACCGTTTCGCCCAATGTGCGCGGTTTGCAGGAAAGCGGCCGCGTGGTCGTCTCCATTGATGGTGCGCGGCAGAATGCGCAGCGTGGTGCGGCTTTCGGCGGCGCGACGAGCTACACCGCAAGCGCCGGGCAGGGTTATGTCGATGTTGCTTTCATCCGTGCCGTCGAAATCGAGAAAATAACCAATGCGCGCTCAGGCAATGCCGGCTCTCTGGGTGGCAAGGTCGAGTTCCGCACCGTCAGCGCCGATGATCTGATTGCCGCAGGTGAGAACAAGGGTGGGGAAGTGAATGTTTCCCGCGGCACCAATGGCTATGATTTTCAGGGCTCGGTTCTCGGCGCCGTCCGCTCGCCGGATGGTCCTCTTTCCTTCGTCGCCGGCTACAGCCGCACGATCATGGATGAATACAAGATCGGAACAAAGGGTGAGGCCCGAAGCACCGCGCTGACGATGAAAGACCTGCTCGGCCGCGATGGCTGGTCCACCTTTTTCAAGGGTGAAGGCGACTTCGGCGACGTGAAGGCCTCGCTTTCCTGGATGCATCAGGAGAATGATTTCGTTCAGGGCGCGTCCACGGTGATCGACCGGGAAAGCGTGCGAAACGACAGCGTCGTGGCGAAGCTGGACTGGGACCCGGAGAGCGAGCTCATCGACTTCAAGTCGTCGCTGTGGCTGAACGATAATATGACGCATGAATTGCGGGCGGCGCGCACTTATGCGGTAGAGACGAATCTCGACATGGGCCTGCGCAGCTTCGGTGGCAGTCTGGAAAATACCAGTCGCTTTGACACGGTGGCGGGCGCGCTCAGCCTGAATTATGGAGCGGAAGCCTTCCGCGATATTGCCACATCCGTTGCGACAAGCGCCAAAATCGCGGAAAATCCCTCCTTCGCCAGCAGCTACACGTCATTCAGTCCCGCCGGGCGGCGCGATGTCGCCAGCCTGTTTTTGAACGGTGAACTGGAGCCGGCCGATTGGATCACTTTGAGCGGCGGCGTACGTTACGACTGGTCGCGCCTGAAAGGGTCAGCGACTTATTACAGCACCCGCAGCTATCTCATCGACACGTCTGTTGCTTGCGATCCCGTTCGTAACCACTATACGGCTCTAGACTATTTCAATCGGGTCTTTCTTCCGGCAAATCCGAGCTGGGCGACACGTTATGCGCTTTATCTCGCGCGTGCCTGGCCCAACGCCTCGGCGGGCTGCATGCCGGGAACCGGTACAACCACGCCGCCGATACCCGTCACCGAATACCCTGAGCACAATGTCGATATCGATCGCACCTACAGCGCCTGGCTGCCATCCGCCACAATCGAACTGAAACCTGTCGACTGGTTCCGCCCCTATGTGAGCTATTCCCAAAGCCTGCGTCCGCCGACAATTCTCGAGGCTTTTTTCGCCGGTGCGCGTCCGGGCGATAGCGCCGGATACGAATATGCTCCGAACCAAGCCCTGCGCGCCGAAAAAGCGACGACCTATGAAATCGGTGCGAATATGAGTTTCGACGGCGTGTTGCTGGACGACGATTCCATCCGCATCAAAATGGCCGCCTTTCGCCGGGAGGTGAAGGACTACATCGCTCTCGGTTATCTCGTCACGGATCAGGTCCTCGACCGCACCTATACCAGCTTCGTCAATCTTGATGGCACGACCTATATGCGGGGGCTTGAATTTGAGGGCAATTACGATGCCCGCAGTTTCTGGATCGGCGGCTCGGCGACGTTTCTGAAGACGGAATGGCCTGAAAAGACACAGGTTTTCTCCAACAGCACTACCACGACAACGGGTGAGATCGTCGCCTGGCCCGGCGATGTCGCGCCCAAGGTGAAGCTGACGCTCGATGGCGGCATGCGTTTCTTCGATGAGAAATTCTCGCTGGGCGCAAGGCTCAACCACGTCACGCCGACGCAGTCGCGCACGCTCGATACGGAGGGCAATCTGCGTGAGGTGACCGATCCCTACACGACGGTGGATCTCTACGGTTCCTATGCCTTCAACGACAAGGCCACGCTTCGCTTCGCCGTCAACAACCTGACGGACCGCAAATATATCCCGGCAGCCAGCGCCTACACGGCGCCGGGCCGCACCTTTATCGCGACGATGAACGTGAAGTTCTGAAGCGTGGAAGAAATTCTCCAGGCTGGGTTGCAGCCCGTCCCGGAGATGAAACGCCTTCGCTACAGGACGAAGGTACCTCTATTGGCCAGCAAAGGAGTACACCTATGGCTACCACAATTCAACTGACGCAGTCTTCCTCCGACCTGATCGGTTACCTCAACGGTTGGACGAGCGGTTTCGGTTCGACCTATGGTGCGTTCTACGACGCTCAGACCAGCTCTCTTGCCACCACCACCATCGATCCGAACACGACCTATGAGGCGTGGGGCGATGGCAGCTCCGGCGGCAAGGGCATCGTCATGAGCGGCGCTCTGCAGTACTCCCAGGGCAACCTGACGGGTTCGGTCGACAGCATCGTTCTCGGCACCGGCTACAGCCAGTCCACCAGCGGCATCGCCGTCAGCCAGCAGGAACTGCTGATCGATCCCGACAGCGCCTATTCGCTCGCCGGCGCGCGCGATCTTCTCGATCTCGCGGTTTACCAGCTTGCCCGCTTCGGTTCGCTGGCTGGATTCTATGATTATTTTGCCGCCACCGGCACGGTGATCGAGGACACGGCTGCCTCCAACACCCTGACCGGCTTTGCCGGCGCGGATACCTTCGTATTCTCCGGCGGTAATGATGTCGTGCAGGCTGGCCCGACCGGAACCTACGGCTATCAGGACGGCACGGATACGCTCGATGTTTCCGCCTGGGGCGCAACTTCGGTGGACGATTTGTTGTGGTATAATGATAACGGAAATGCCGTTATCCTTTCTGCAGCAGACACTTCCGTCTCCATCACGCTGAATGGCGTTGATGCAAATGTGCTCGATGCATCGGACTTCATTTTTGCCAACGCATCGGCGCTTGCCGCGTAAAGGAAAAACAGGCTGTGGGCTTTCAAAACCACCAGCAGACGCCGCCGCAGTCCCTCACTGCGGCGGTTGTTTCGCCCCTTAAAAGCACGTTTCTCGGCGTCGCGCTCGTCAGTGGCGTGGTCAACATACTCGCGCTGACGTCGCCTCTGTTCATGCTGCAGGTCTATGACAGGGTGCTGGCAAGCGGCAGCCTGCCGACGCTGGTCGGGCTCGCTCTTCTCGCACTTGGACTTTACGGCTTTCAATGCCTGCTTGATATCATCCGCGCCCGCGTCCTGATCCGTATCGGCGAAGACTTCGATATGCGCCACTCCGGCAGGGTGCATGATGCGGTGGTGCGCCTGCCGCTCGTCAATCGCATGCCGGGCGATGGTCTGCAGCCGTTGCGCGATCTCGACAATGTGCGCGGTTTTCTGTCCGGCACGGGGCCGACCGCGTTTTTTGATCTGCCGTGGATGCCGCTTTATCTCGGCATATGTTTTCTGTTTCATTTCTGGATCGGCGTTACGGCCCTTGCCGGCGCGATACTGCTCGTCTCCCTTACGATCCTTACCAATATTTTCTCGCAGAAGCCGATCCGCGACACCATGGTGGAAAACATGGCCCGCAACCGGCAGCTGGAGGCCTCGCGCCGTAACGCCGAAGTCGTGCAGGCCATGGGACTGGGTGGCCGGCTTGGCAAACGCTGGCAGAATTCCAATGAGGCCTATCTCGCCGCCAATCGCAAGGCGGGTGATGTGGCCGGCGGTCTCGGTAATACTGCAAAATCCCTTCGGGTGGTGCTGCAATCGGCCATTCTTGCTGTTGGGGCATGGCTTGTCATCAACCAGGAAGCCTCCGGCGGCGTGATGATCGCCAGTTCGATCATGATGGGTCGGGCCTTGGCGCCCGTTGATCTTGCCATCTCCAACTGGAAGTCCTTCGTGGCCGCCCGCCAGAGCTGGGCGCGGCTGAGGGAGCTTTTCGCGCAGATGCCAGCCAATGCCGCCGCCATGGCGCTGCCGAAGCCTGAAAAGGAATTGCGGGTCGAAAACGTCACCATCGTTCCGCCGGGAGAGAGAAAGCCAACGGTCACCGGTCTCGGTTTTGTCGTGAGCGCTGGAAACGCGCTCGGCGTTATCGGCCCCTCCGGCTCGGGTAAATCCACGCTTTCGCGCATTCTCGCCGGCGCGTGGATGCCGGCTGCCGGCAAGGTACGACTGGACGGAGCAAGTTTCGATCAGTGGGACCGGGAAACGCTCGGCCGCCATATCGGTTATCTGCCGCAGGGCGTTGAACTGTTCGACGGCACGATCGGTGAAAATATCTCCCGTTTCGAGGATAATCCCGATCCCGAGGCCATCATCGCGGCGGCCAGGGCTGCCGGCGCGCATGAGCTGATCCTGCGTTTCGAAAAGGGTTATGATAGCGATATCGGCGAGGCGGGTTCGGCGCTTTCCGCCGGGCAGCGCCAGCGCATTGGTCTTGCCCGGGCTCTTTATGGTGATCCCTTCATCGTCGTGCTGGACGAGCCGAACGCCAATCTCGATGCGGAAGGCGAAGCCGCCGTGGTGAAGTCGATTTCTTCGGTCAAGGCGCGGGGCGGTATCGCCGTCGTCGTCGCCCACCGGCCAAGCGCCATCGGTGCCGTCGATTTCATTCTGATGATGGAAGAGGGACGGATGAAGGCCTTCGGCCCGCGCGACGAGGTGTTGTCGAAGGTGCTGCGCGCTCCGCAGGCGCAGACAGCCAAGGGATTTACCGCATCCGCCCAGACGGTCTCGCCGCTGCGCGTCGTCGCCAATGCCCAGCCTCAGGTTGCTGTGTTGGAAGAGGTCCGTGAAGAGAGCAGCCAGGAAGGAGATGCGGATGTCAAACATTGATCAGCGCAGCCATGTGTCCCACTCCATCCGCAAACATCTTCTTGCCGGTCTTGCCACCGGCGTTGTACTGCTGGGCGGTGTCGGCGGATGGGCCGCGACGACCAATCTTGCCGGCGCGGTGGTTGCCTCCGGCCATCTGGTGGTGGATTCCTATACGAAGAAGGTGCAGCACCCGAGCGGCGGTGTCGTCGGTGAAATTCTGGTGAACGAGGGCGACAGGGTGAAGGCCGGCGATGTGGTCATGCGCCTCGACGCGACCCAGACCCGCGCCAATCTCGCCATCGTCACCAAACGTCTGGATGAGTTGAATGCGAGGATGGCAAGGCTGGAGGCCGAGCGTGACGATCTGCCGGAACTCGTCTTTCCGCAGACTCTCATCGTGCGAAAGGACGATCCCGATGTCGCCTCCGCCATGCGCAGTGAAACCAAGTTGTTCGAATTCCGCAAATCTTACCGCGAAGGGCGGAAAGCGCAGCTTTCGGAACGCATCACCCAGTTCGAACATGAGATCGAAGGGCTGAAGGCGCAGGAAGTCGCCTATGATAACGGCCTCGCCGTGCTGGAGGCGGAAATTACCTCGCAGAAATCCCTGCGCGAACAGGGTGTCGTGTCCGTGCAGCGGCTGAACAGCCTGCAGACACAGGCCGCGACATTCGGCGGTGAGCGCGGCGAAAAAATTGCCTATCAGGCGCAGACGGCGGGGCGCATCACCGAAACCAGGCTGCAAATCCTGCAGATTGATCAGGAATTACGAACCGAGGTCGGTCGGGAACTGCGCGAGATACAGGCCCAGATGGGGGAATTCGTCGAGCGCAAGGTCGCCGCCGAAGATCAGCTGAAGCGCATCGATATCGTCGCGCCGCAATCCGGCATGGTGCATGAAATGGCCGTGCATACCGTGGGCGGCGTGGTGACCCCGGCCGATCCGATCATGCTCATCGTCCCTGATGGCGATGAGCTGGCGCTGGAGGTGCAGATCGTTCCGAAGGATATTGATCAGCTGCAGGTGGGGCAAAAGGCGATGTTGCGCATGACTGCCTTCAACCAGCGGGTCACGCCGGAACTGGAAGGCCATGTCAGCCGCATTGCGGCTGACATCACCACCGATCAGCGTAGCGGCCTCTCCTATTATCTGGCACGAATTTCCGTGCCGGTCTCCGAGCGGCAGAAGCTGAACAATGCGCCGCTGGTGCCGGGCATGCCGGCCGAGGCCTTCATTCAGACCAGCGAAAGGACGGCGCTGTCCTATATCGCCAAGCCGCTGACGGACCAGATCAGCCGCGCCTTCCGGGAGGAATAGGAGGCCGAACCCGGCTTCCGGGCTTTATCCATCGTCGCCAAAACGGAAGCCGGCGAACCCTTTTGTCTGTGTCGGGATCGCCCAGACGCCGCCCGAAAATGGTGCTTTGTTCAGCCGGTCCTCGGACATGTTGTGGCGGTGTGATGTCAGGAACAGGATATTGAAATCGGGCCCTCCGAAGCAGGGCATGGTGGGGTGCGGGACAGGGGCCGCGATGACCTCCGCCTGTTTGCCGTCGGGCGTGAAAACGTTCAGCAGGCCGGCGGAAACGCCTGCGCTGTAATAAGTGCCGTTGTTATCGAGACAGCCGCCATCGGGTCTTCCTGTCTCTTCCGTCATCTGGGCCACCAGCACGCCTTCATCGAACCTGCCGTTACTGCTGTCGAATTTTCGCCGTCGTATCCATTTCTGGACGGAATCGCTCTGCCACATGATCGATCCGTCCTGGGAGAAGGCCAGCCCATTGGGGCATGTCAGCCCGGTCTGCATGCGCTCGGTGTTCTTTTCGGTGATCCGCCAAAGTTCGCCATATGGCTGCATGTCCGGGAGCAGCACATTGTGCATGGTTCCCACCCAGAAAGCGCCGTCGGGGCCGATCCGGCCGTCGTTCAGCCGGCAGGGGATGCCTTCCGGTGCCGGAACGGAATGGAGGAAACGCGTTTTGCCGCTATCCGGATCGAGGATGATAATATCCATGCCGCAGGCGACGATAAGATCGCCGTTCTGACAAAGCCCGAGGCTCGATACCGTGTGCGGGAACGACCATTCGCGATAGAAGCCCGGCTCAAGCGCTGCAGATCGCACCGTTCTGCCGAGGATGTCACACCAGAAAAGCACCTGTCGCCGTTCGTCCCAAACAGGGGATTCCGCAAGTGTGCTCATCGTGTCGCAAAGAAGTTTCGCCTGCGACATGGCAAGCGTTTGTGCGGGATTTGCCGTATTCATGATGCTCGAACCGTTGAAAAAGATGCCGCAGAATTATTCGAAATAGTCCTGATGGTTCTCGAAAACCTGCGAAAGAATGCCGAGGACGCGCCTTAAGTGCTTGCGCAAATCGTCGGCCGCACGGGCTTCGTCCCCGGCCTTGATCGCGTCGTAAACCGCCTCGTGTTCGGAGAGCAGGCGTGCCATATGCGCCTCGTCGGTGATGGCGAGTGCACGCAGGCGATCCAGCCCCGCCTTTTCGCGGATCAATAGCGTTTCCAGTCTCTCGAGACCCGTCGCAGCAGCAAGCGCGCTGTGGAACTGGTCGTCATGTACGCGGAAAGCCTTTCTGTCTCCGCGGCGCATGGCTGCACGCTGGCCATTCAGGGCGTGTTCGATCTCCAGCTCGGCTTCCGCCGTCAGGCCGATCTGGCACAGCCTGCTAACCGCTGCAACCTCCAAGGCCTCGCGGATGAATTGCGCGCTGCGAATGTTCTTTTCCGATAATCTCGAAACATAGGTCCCGCGGCTTGGCAGGGTGACGATCAGGCCGTCATCCCGCAGGCGGCTCAGCGCTTCGCGCACCGGCGTTCGGCTGGAACTGAAGGATTGCCCGATTTCGTTTTCCGAAACCGCCTGGCCGGGAAAAAGCTCCCGCGAAAGGATGGCCGATTTCAGCGCGGAATAGATCTGGTCAACGACCGGACGGTGAAGGTCCAGTCGTTCCATCGTCGGCACGGTGCCACCTGTTACGGGAATTTTCGGCATATACCCTCCAGCGTTTTCATAACCGGTATACCGGAACACAAGTGTGTTGACAACCGGCATACCGGTATGCAAATGATTGCCCATTGGGAAGGAGGCTCCCGAAATGCAAAATATCAAGACCTGCGTCATCGTTGGTGCCGGAATGGTGGCGAAGACGCATGTGCTCGCCTGTGCGGCAAGCCCTGAGAAAATTCGCCTGAAGGGAATCGTCGATGGTGGTTCCGGCCGCGCCAAGGCGCTGGCCGCCGAAGCGGCGAAACACACCGGACATGAAGTCATCGTTTATTCCTCGGTCGAGGACGCCGCGCGCGATGCGGATGTCGATTTCGCCATCATCGCGACGCCGCCGAATGCCCGCATCGATATCGTCGGACAGCTCGCGAAAGCGGGCAAACACATTCTGATGGAAAAGCCCGTTGCCCGGAATACGCAGGAAGCCGACGGTCTTGTCACTCTCTGTCGTGATGCCGGCGTCACACTCGGCATCATCTTCCAGCACCGCATGCGGGCTGCATCGCAGAAAGCCCGTGAGCTTGTCGATGGCGGCACGCTCGGAGCGCTGGGGCTCTGCGAAATTTCCGTGCCGTGGTGGCGTGCGCAATCCTATTATGATGAACCGGGCCGCGGCACCCTGGCGCGCGATGGCGGCGGCGTTCTGATCTCCCAGGCAATTCATACGATCGATCTGGCATTGAGCCTCACGGGGCCGGTCGCCCGTGTTCAGGCCATGGCGGCGACGACGCGTTTCCATCGCATGGAAACCGAAGATTACGTTTCTGCCGGTCTGCGCTTCAAGAACGGCGCTGTCGGTTCGCTCGTCGCAAGCACCGCAAGTTTCCCCGGCGCTGCGGAATCGATCCTCCTGCATTTCGACAATGCCAGTATGCGGCTCGCCTCCGGCCTGTTGCATGTCGACTGGCGTGATGGCCGGCACGAGACTTTCGGCGGCGCGGCCGCCGGCACGGGCGGCGGCGCCGATCCCATGGCTTTCACGCATGAATGGCATCAGGGCGTCTTCGAGGATTTCGCAGACGCCATCTCTTCAGGACGCCCGCCGGTCGTCACCGGTGACGCGGCTCTTTTGTCTCACAGATTGATCGACGCGATCATCAACTCGGCCGACACCGGCAAGGAAGTGGAACTGCAGGATGACTAAAGCAATCAAGTTCGTCGCTCTTGGCATAGAGCACCGGCATATTTTCGGCATGGCCCAGAATCTGCTGGACGCCGGCGCGGAATTTGCCGGCTGGTGGACCGAAGGCGAGCCCGATGTCGTGGAAGGCTTCGTCAAACGCTTCCCGAATGTGCCGCGTGCCGCTTCCAAGGAAGCCCTGCTTGCAGATGGCACCATCGACCTCGTGGTGATTGCCGACATCCCCTCCAAGCGTGCCGATCTTGCCATCGCCGCCATGGAAGCCGGCAAGGATGTCATGTCCGACAAGCCCGGCTGCACCACCTTCGAACAGCTCGATCGCCTTCGCCAGACCGTGGCCAAGACCAAGCGCATCTGGACAGTCGATTTCTCCGAGCGTTTTGAAGTTCCGAGCGTGACCAAGGCGGCTGAACTCGTCGCGCAGGGTGCCATCGGCCGCGTCATCCAGACCGTCGGCCTCGGCCCGCATCGTCTGAACCGCCAGATCCGTCCGAAGTGGTTCTTCGAGCGTGAAGCTTACGGTGGCATCATCACCGATATCGCCAGCCACCAGATCGACCAGTTCATGTTCTTCACCGGCTCGACCGAAGTGGAGATCGTGGCTGCCACCGTTGCCAATTATGCCAACCCTGATGATCCGGGCCTGCAGGATTTCGGCGAAGTCGTGCTGCGCGGTGACAAGGGCCACGGTTATATCCGCGTCGACTGGTACACGCCCGATGCGCTGCCGACCTGGGGTGACGGCCGCCTGACGATCCTCGGCACCGAGGGTTACATCGAGCTGCGCAAATATGTCGATGTCGGCAATACGGAAGGCACCGACCGCCTCGTTCTCGTGAATGGCGACCGCTGCGAGTATATTGATGCTTCCGATGCTGGTTTGCCCTATTTCGCCCGTATCTGCGACGATATCCGCAACCGCACGGAAACGGCAATGACGCAGGAACACGTCTTCAAGGTCTGCGACCTCTCGCTTCAGGCACAGGCCAAGGCTGAGGGAGTCTCGAAATGATCGGTGTTGCCATCATTGGCGCCGGCATCGGCGCCCAGCATCTGAGCGGCTATCGCGCACTGCCCAAACGCTTTGTCGTCAAGGCGATCTGCGATCTCGATCTGGAGCGCGCCCGCTCCGTCGCCGGCGATGATACCTCCATTCGTCTGACCACCGATCTCGATGAGGTTCTGGCCGACGAGAGCATCCAGCTCATCGACGTCTGCCTGCCGCCGCACCTGCATTTCCCTGTCACGCTGAAGGCGCATGCTGCGGGCAAGGATGTGGTCTGCGAAAAGCCGCTGGTCCGCTCGCTGGAAGAGGCCAACGCGCTGATCGACTCCGTCAAGAAGACCGGTCGCGGTGTGTTTCCGGTCTTCCAGTACCGTTTCGGACACGCCATGCGGCAGCTGCGCGCGCTGATCGATGCCGGTCTTGCGGGCAAGGCCTTTGTCGCAAGCTCGGAAGTCCATTGGAACCGGGGCGCCAGCTATTACGACATTCCGTGGCGCGGTACGTGGAAGGGCGAGTGCGGCGGCGCGATCCTCGGCCACGCCATTCACGCCCATGATCTTCTCTGCCACGTTCTCGGCCCGGTCGACGAAGTTTTCGCCATGGCTGATACGCGCGTCAACAAGATCGAAACCGAAGACTGCGCGGCGCTCAGCTTCCGCATGAAAAGCGGTGCGCTGGCGACGAGCTCGGTCACGCTAGGTGCCGCTGAAGATACCTCGCGTCTGCGCTTCTGCTTTGAAGGGTTCACTGCCGAGAGCGGCACGCTGCCCTACCGCCCGGCTGAAGACACATGGCGTTTCATCGCCCGTGCACCGACGACGCAGGATCAGATCGACGCCGTTCTGGCAACGGTGGCCGATGGCGAAAACGGCTTTGCCGGTTTTGTCGAAGCCATTGCCGACGCGATGGAAGGACGCGGCGGCAAGGAAGTGACGGTTCATGACGGCTTGCAGTCCATCGAACTCGTCACCGCCATCTATCGCTCGGTCAGGGAAGGAAAGCCGGTTCGCCTGTCCGACGCCGCTGAAGGCGAGTGGATCAAGGGCTGGGCACCGCGCGCATCCGCCAACGCATAATCATCTAAAGGGAGGAAACCAGATGACCAGAAAATACAGCATGGCACTGGCGCTCGCCATTGGCGCGGCGTCCTTTGCAGGCGCCGCGCAGGCAGCCCAGGAAGTACGCTTCACCTGCGCTTACGACGGAAACGGCTGCGAAATCCTCAAGGACATTCTCGCGCGTTACGAAAAGCAGCATCCGGACGTCAAGATCGTCACTGACGTCGTGCCTTACAAGGCGCTGCTGGAAGGCCTGCCCGTGCAGCTCGCCGGCGGCAGCGGCCCGGATTTCGCAACCGTGACCGACCTTGGCGGTCTCAACCGTTATTATCTCGATCTCACGCCCTATGTGGACGCGAAATATTGGGAAGACAATTTCTCGAACGTGCTGAAATGGTACCGCAGCGGCCCTGACGACAAGGGCATCTACGGCATGCACACCCAGCTCACCATCACCGGCGCTTTCATCAACCGCACCCTGTTCGATCAGGCCAATGTGGCCGTACCCGGCAAGGATGCAACGCTGGACGATTGGGCGAAGGCTGCTAGTGCCGTCGCCAAGGCAACCGGTACGCCCTATCCGATGGCCATCGACCGTTCCGGCCACCGCATTGCCGGTCCGGCCATTTCCTATGGCGCAAAGATTTTCGACGCCGATGGTAAGCCCATTCTCGTCGATGAAGGCTTCACGACCTTCGTGAAGAAATTCGTCGAATGGAACAAGGACGGCACCATGGCGCGCGACGTCTGGGCCGGACAGGGCGGCAACACCTATCGTGACGCCGCACAGGAATTCATCAACGGTCAGCTGGTCTATTATTATTCCGGCAGCTGGCAGACCGCGCGTTTCGACAGCCAGGTCGGCGATGCGTTTGACTGGGAAGTCGTGCCGCAGCCCTGTGGTGGCGCTGCCTGCACCGGCATGCCTGGTGGTACCGGCGTTGTCGGCTTCAAGCAGACCAAGAACCCGAAAATCGTTGCCGACATCCTGAACTTCCTCGCTCAGGACGAGAATTATCTCGACTTCACCGTTCGCACCCGCAACGTTCCGGCCCACAAGGCCGTGGCCGACAAGGGCGTGACCTATACCGGTGCGACGCCTGCGACGCAGAAGGCCATGAACGCCTGGCTGGACCAGATCCCCGGCCTCAGCCCGATTGCCTACACCTATCAGGGTTACAAGAACAATCGCGCCATGTTCAACATCTCCGTCCAGCGCATCACGCAGGCCATCGTCGGTGAAAGCACCGTTGATGAGGCCATGGCCCGCGCGAAGACGGACCTCGAGGAAGCGTTGAAACAGGCAAAGTGATCCATCGCCTTCCGGCGCGGTGCATTCCGCGCCGCGCCGGATCGAAGGAGGACCCTCATGTATAAATTTCTTGCGCCCGTGATGGGCATCGTCGAACTGCCCTTTGCCTTCCTGCAGAAGGTTCTCGGCCATCGGCGGATCGCGTGGGTGTTTCTCACACCCAATCTGATCCTGTTCGCGGTCTTCGCCTTTCTGCCGATCGTGCTGAACATGGCCTATTCCGTGACCGGCAGCGAACACATATTGCTTTCCGAACGCCCTGCCGTGGGCGGCGAAAATTTCTCGGTCCTTCTTTCCTGTCAGAACTACCTCGACCCCAATTCCTGTGAGCGTGACCTGTTCTGGCGCTCCGTCTGGAACACGGTTTTCTTCGTGGTGCTGCAGGTGGGTTTCATGGTCGGCTTTTCGCTGATCACGGCCATCGTGCTCAACCGCGATATCCGGGCGCGGGGGTTCTTCCGTGCCGTCTTCTTCTTCCCCGTGCTGCTGTCGCCCGTCGTTGTGGCCTTGATCTGGAAGTGGATTCTCCAGCGTTTCGGCGTTCTCAACGCCGCGATGGAGGGGCTCGGCCTCGGTTCGGTCGACTGGTTGCTCGAAGCCAATCTTGCCTTCGGCTGGTCGGTCTTCCTCTCAGTCTGGGCGCATATGGGCTTCTACACGCTCATTCTTCTGGCCGGCCTGCAGGCGATCCCGCGCGATGTCTATGAGGCGGCGCAGCTCGACAAGGCAAGCCCTTGGCGCATCTTCCGGCGCATTACGCTGCCGCTGCTTGCACCCACCATGCTCGTCGTTCTCGTCCTGTCGCTCATCAAGGGCGTGCAGACCTTCGATGAAGTCTTTGCCTTCACGGGTGGCGGCCCGGGTTCGGCGACCACCTTCATCATTCAGTTTATCTATCAGACCGGCTTTGCCGGGACGCCCCGCAATTTCGGCCTTGCGGCTGCCGCTTCGCTGCTGCTCGCCGTGGTGCTCGTGGTGCTGACCGCCCTGCAATTCCGGGCAAACAGGAGCAAGGTCGATGGCTAGGATTGGCGCATTTCTGACCCGTACCCGCGGCCGCAACGGCAAGCTGCACTGGACCGACTGGCTGTCCTACGCCTATCTCGGCGTGGCCGTGCTGATGATGTTCGGCCCCGTCGTCTGGCTGGTGCTCTCCTCGTTCAAGACGGAAGCCGATCTGCAGCGTTTCCCGCCGCGCCTCCTGCCCTATACGCAGGAAACCGTGGTGGTGGACGGGCAGGCAACGCCGCTGCCGGCCTATGTCGACAAGGATGGCCGCAAGTTCGGCATGATCAGGCGCATCGGCCTCGTTGCCCAGGTGGTTGACCCGGCAAAGCCCACTGAAGTCCTGAAGATGCAGTTCAACGAGCTGAAGCCTGCTGAAAAGGTGGCGCTCGCCACGGAAAACTACACCGAGCTTTTCCAGCGCTTCAATTTCCCGCTCTATTTCTGGAATTCGACCTTCATCACGGTGACCTCAACCCTCATCATGCTGATCGTCAACTCCATGGCGGCCTTTGCGCTCTCGAAATACCAGTTCAAGGGCAGGGGCGTGGTGCTGGCGCTGGTTGTCGGCACGCTGATGATCCCGCAGACCGTTGTGCTGGTGCCGCTGTTTCTCATCACCAGCCAGCTGGGCATGATCAACAGTCTCTGGGGCGTCATCATTCCCGGTGCCGCCACCCCGACCGGTGTCTTTCTGCTGCGGCAATATATGCTGACGATCCCGGATGAAATCCTCGATGCGGCGCGCATGGACAAGGCGAGCGAATGGAAGATCTACTGGCGCATCATCCTGCCGCTCTCGGCGCCGGCGCTTGCCGTTCTGGCGATCCTTGCGATCATGTGGCGCTGGAACGATTTCCTCTGGCCGCTGATCGTGCTGACCCGCAATGACAACTTCACCCTGCAGCTGGCGCTCAACTCCTTCCAGGGGGAGATGACGACGGAATGGAGCAATCTTCTGGCCATGACGGTGCTGACGCTTGCGCCGATCGCGCTGGTCTTCATGTTCCTGCAAAAATACATCGCCACCGGCATTGCATCGACGGGCGGCAAATAATCCTCAGGGAGGAAATACGACAATGGCAAGTATTCAGCTTCGTCAGGTCAAAAAGACATATGGTGCCCTCGATGTGATCAAGGGTGTCGATCTCGATATCAAGCACGGCGAATTCTGTGTTTTCGTTGGCCCTTCCGGCTGCGGCAAGTCGACCCTACTGCGCATGATCTCGGGCCTTGAGGAACTGAGCGGCGGCGATATCGTCATCGGCGGCGATGTGGTCAACACGGTGCCGGCCGCAGATCGCGGCCTTGCCATGGTGTTCCAGTCCTACGCCCTTTATCCGCATATGACGGTTCGTGAAAACCTGTCCTTCGGGCTTGAGAATATCGGCACACCCAAGAAGGACATCGTTGAAAAGATCAACCAGGTGGCCAAGATGCTGCAGATCGACCAGCTTCTGGAGCGTCGTCCGAAGGATCTGTCCGGCGGTCAGCGCCAGCGCGTCGCCATTGGCCGCGCCGTCGTGCGCGAGCCGCGCGTGTTCCTTTTCGATGAGCCGCTTTCCAACCTCGATGCGGAACTGCGCGTCGACATGCGCGGCGAGATTTCCAGCCTGCACCGGCGTCTCGGCAATACCATGATCTATGTGACGCATGATCAGGTGGAAGCCATGACCATGGCCGACAAGATCGCCGTTCTGCGTGCCGGCAAGCTCGAGCAGTTCGGCGTGCCGCTTGATCTCTATAACCGCCCGGCCAATATCTTCGTTGCGGGCTTCATCGGCTCACCGAAGATGAACTTCTTTGCCGGCGAAGTAACTTCGGATGCAACGCCGTCCCTGAAGATCGCCACCGGTGAGTTGATCCCGCTGCCGCAGACCGGTTTTTCCTACAAGCCCGGTCAGAAAGTGACGCTCGGCATCCGCCCGAACCATGTGCAGGCGGGTGGCGAAGGCGCACTGACCATGTCTGTGCGCACCGCCGAACAGCTGGGCGGCGAATCCTATCTTTACGGTACTCTCGGGGATGGCACCCGGGTGACGCTGCATCTTTCCGGCCAGACCTCGACATCGGCGGACGAAGTCATCCGCCTGTCGCCGCCGCTGGAACACATCCATCTTTTCGATACGACGAGCGGGCTGACGCTCCGGCAGGACTGACAGCTCCAGGCGCAACCCGCAACGCAGGACCATTGACATGACCGATAAAAAACTCCGTTCCGACCGCTGGTTCGCACCCGACGACCTGCGCAGCTTCGGCCACCGCTCGCGCATGATGCAGCTTGGTTATGCGGAGGAGGATTTCGTCGGCAAACCCGTCATCGGCATCCTGAACACATGGTCGGAGCTCAACACCTGTCATTCGCATTTCCCAGAGCGGGTGAAGGATGTGAAGCGTGGTGTCCTGCAAGCGGGCGGCTTCCCCGTCGAAATGCCATCGCTCTCCGTCGATGAGAGCTTCACCAAGCCGACATCCATGCTCTACCGCAACATGCTGGCGATGGAGACGGAAGAAATGATCCGCTCGCATCCGCTTGACGGCGTGGTGCTGATGGGCGGTTGCGACAAGACGACACCCGGCCTCGTCATGGGCGCGATTTCGGCCGGCGTGCCGATGATCTATCTGCCTGCAGGCCCGATGTTGCGCGGCAATTATGCCGGCAAGGTGCTCGGTTCCGGTTCGGACGCCTGGAAATATTGGGACGAGCGGCGTGCCGGCAATGTTACGGATGAGGAATGGCGGGGCGTGCAGGGTGGCATCGCCCGCTCTGCCGGTGTCTGCATGACCATGGGCACAGCTTCGACCATGACCGCCATCACCGATGCGCTTGGCCTCACCCTGCCGGGAGCCTCCTCCATTCCGGCGGTAGATGCCGAACACCAGCGCATGTCGGCAGGTTGCGGCCGGCGTATCGTGGAGATGGTGTGCGAGGAGCTGACGCCGGACCGTATTCTGACCGCGACGGCGTTTCGCAATGCCGCCATCGTCGCCATGGCGACCGGTTGCTCCACCAATGCCGTCGTGCATCTGATCGCCATGGCGCGCCGCGCCGGCGTGCCGATGACGCTGGACGAGCTGGACGAACTTGGCCGGGTCACGCCGCTCATCGCCAATGTCCGCCCCTCCGGCAAAGACTATCTGATGGAGGATTTTTATTATGCCGGCGGTCTGCGCGCGCTGATGAAGCAGCTGGAAAGCCGTCTCGACTGTTCGGCGCTGACCGTGACCGGCCGCAGCATGGGTGAAAATCTCGAAGGCGCGAAGGTCTACAACGACGACGTCATTCGCTCGCTCGACAATCCTGTTTATGCGGAAGGCTCGCTTGCGGTGTTGCGTGGCAATCTTTGCCCCGACGGCGCCGTCATCAAGCCCGCCGCCTGCGATCCGAAATATCATGTGCACGAAGGCCCGGCGCTGGTCTTCGACAGCTATCCGGAGATGAAGAAGGCGATCGACGACGAGAACCTTGATGTCACGCCGGATCATGTTCTGGTGCTGCGCAATGCCGGTCCGCTCGGCGGTCCCGGTTTTCCCGAATGGGGTATGCTGCCCATCCCGAAGGCGTTGATCAAGAAGGGCCACCGCGACATGGTTCGCATTTCCGATGCCCGCATGTCCGGCACGTCCTATGGCGCCTGCGTGCTGCATGTCGCGCCGGAAAGCTTCGTCGGCGGCCCGCTCGCGCTCCTGAAAACAGGCGATATCGTCCGCCTCGACCTGCCGCAGCGTCGTCTCGACATGCTGGTCAGCGAAGAGGAGATCGCCAGCCGCCGTGCCGCCTGGCAGGCACCTGCGCCGCGTTATGAGCGCGGTTATGGTTATCTCTTCTCAAAGCACGTCACGCAGGCCGATCAAGGTTGCGATTTCGACTTCCTGCAGACGGATTTCGGCCGCACCGCCGGCGAGCCCGATATTTTCTAAGGGGCACCATCATGTTGAAGCGATTGCTCATCACCGGTGCCGGCGGCAAGCTGGGCAGCATGCTGCGCGGGCGGCTTGGCCATGTCGCCGAAATCATTCGTCTTTCTGACGTCGTTGATCTCGGTTCACCAGCATCTCACGAAGAGCTCGTTCGTTGCGCGCTTGAGGACGAGCAGGCGGTCCATGATCTCGTGAGGGGCTGCGACGGCATCGTTCATCTCGGCGGAGTTTCCGTCGAGAGGGCCTTCGACCCGATTGAGTCTGCCAATCTGCGCGGGGTCTACAATCTCTACGAGGCGGCACGGCTGAACGGCCTGCCGCGCATTCTATTCGCCTCCAGCAACCACACGATCGGTTACTACCCGCAGGGCAAACAGCTTGCTCCCGACACGCCCTTTCTGCCAGACGGCCTTTACGGCGTCTCAAAGATTTTCGGCGAGGCGATGGCGAGCCTCTACCATTCCAAATTCGGCCAGGAGACTGCTATCGTCCGGATTGGCTCTTGCGAAGAAAAGCCCTCCAACTGGCGGATGCTGTCGACCTGGCTGAGCTACGGCGACTTCGTTTCGCTGATCGAGGCCACCTTCTGCGTGCCGAAGCTTGGATGCCCGGTCATCTGGGGCGTTTCCGCCAATGATGACAGCTGGTGGGATAATTCCCATGTCGATTTTCTCGGCTGGCAGCGGCGCGATAATGCCGCGCGCTACCGCGCGGAAATCGAACGCGATGTGCCGCGCCCCGATCCCGAGGCTGCGATCGCAAAATATCAGGGCGGCGTCTTTATAGACGAGCCCATTCACAGAACTTGAAACACATCCATCCGCCCATTGCGAGGAGACAGACATGAACAATGAAACGCGCGAAAAACTGATGACGATTTCCGTCGCCACCCTGGCGACGGCGCTTTACAAGCGCGGCCTGCGCAACCAGGTCATCCAGGGCGTGCGCCCGCTGGGCTACAAGGGCAAGAACATGGTCGGCCCGGCCTTCACCCTGCGCTACATGCCGGCCCGCGAAGACCGTAACCAGCTCGTCGAATTCCGCAACCCCGCCCATCCGCAGCGCGTCGCCATCGAAACCTGCCCGCCGGGCCACGTGCTTGTCATGGACAGCCGCAAGGATGCCAGCGCCGCCTCGGCCGGCGATATTCTGGTGACCCGCCTGATGGTTCGCGGCGGTGCGGGCATCGTTTCCGATGGCGGTTTCCGTGATGCGGCCACCATTGCCGAGCTGGATATTCCGGCTTACCACACCCGTCCTTCCAGCCCCACCAACCTGACCAAACACGAGGCGATCGAAATCAACGGCCCGATCGGCTGCGGCGATGCGCCGGTCTTTCCCGGCGACATCATCGTTGGTGACGCGGATTGCGTCATCGTCATCCCCGCGGGCATTGCCGACGAAGTTGCGACCGAGGCGGTGGAAATGACGGCTTACGAAGATTTCGTGGTGGAGCAGGTCAAGGCCGGCCAGACGATCATCGGGCTTTACCCCTGCACCAAGGAAGAACACCAGACGGCTTTTGCCGAATGGCGCAAGAAGAACAACCGCTGAACCTTATAGCCAGCCCAGTGCTTTCGCCGCGCGGATCGCCTCCGCGCGGCGTTTGCAATCCAGCTTGCGGAACAGGTTGCCGAGGTGAAACTTCACCGTCACTTCCGAGATGTTAAGCGTCTGGGCGATCTTCTTGTTCGACATGCCGCTGGCCAGAAGTTGCAGCATCTGCGCTTCCCGCTGTGAAAGCCCGCCATGCAGGGCCCGTGCCTGCGGCGAGTTCACCGAAGCGGCGAAAATCGACAGCGCGGTGCGGACATCGGAAGAGGTTTCGATGAAACTGCGGATGCGGCGATTGTTGAGAAGCGGTGATAGGAAGACGCGCTCTTCCGACAGGACGCCGCTGCAGCCAAGGCGGGTTGCCGATTCAAGCGCGGTCAGAATATGGGCACGGGCGGCGGCATTGTCGCGACGCTGGTGCGCGGCATAGCTCTGCCATATTCTGAGCGCGACTTTCTCGCGGTTGGTGACCTTGGGGTTGGCGATCATCGCGTCGATCTGGCGGGAGAGATAGGCGCGCGGCGTGAAAAGATGCACCGCATCGCGCAGCCAGGCCATGACATAGGCGATTTCATCGCGCCGCGTCAGCCGGGAAAGGTCCTCATGCGCACTTTCCACCCAGTTGCGGCCCATCGGCATGCGGATCGCGGAAAGGGTTGCAGCGGCATCCGCCCAGCGGTTGGCGTTCTGATAGGCGATGGCCGTCCTGATTTCCATCATCGCATGGAATTGCAGCCCTTCCGACAGATGAATCCACAGACCGTCTAGAAAACCCGGGCGAACGGTCATCGGAAAATGGTCGATCAGCACCTGCGAAGCATAGTGCAGTGCGAACTGCATGAGGCTCGGCCATATCTCGGCCGCAGCAAAATGATCGAATTCATGTTCGACGAAATGCAGGAGATCGCGGGGCTTTCCGGCCTCATAGGCAAGGCAGGCTTCCGCCAGTCGCAGCATCCGGAACTCCTGCACCGCATCATGCGGCACCTGTTCCAGCCGCGCGCGGGCCTCCTGTGCTGCGTGACGCGCCAGAAGCACATCACCGCTCATCAGCCGCAACACGATCTGGTGCAGGTGGATGAAGAATTCGAGCAGGGGCTGCCCGCCCATCTTGCGCAGATAGATCAGCGCACGGGCGGCAGCCGCCTCCGCCTCGCGGAAATTGCGGCGGCGAATTTCGAACTCCAGCAGCGCATTGTAATAGGCCGCCCACTTGCCGTGGTCGTCCATGGGATAATCGGCCATGAACTCGGCGAGACGCGTTATTACCGCGTCATTGGGCGTCAGATCCTCGGCAATCATCAGGTTCAGCCGGAAGGTGCGGGCGGCAAAGGAAAAACGCGAACCACGGGCGAGCACCTTCAGCGGATCGAGATAATCCGATCCGAGGCCTTTGCCGAGCAGATGGCGCACGCGCTGCAATTCACCCTGTTTCAGCAATGCGCGGGTAACGGCAAAGAGCACGGTTTCATTCGTTGCGATCATGTCCTGCGAAAACCGCATGATGATCTCGCGAAACCTGTCGACGCTGCTTCGGTAGATCAGTTCGCGGCCATGGGCGCGTTCAAGAATTTGCGCGGCATGGGTCTCATAACCGCGGTCGAGCAGCATCGCCATGGCCGGGAGCGCATGTCCAGCCTTTTCAAAAGCCGATGCGACCTCCACCACGGCGCTGCCGGCCTGCAAGGTGGAGAGACGTTCTCGCGCAGCCAGGGTGAGAAGCCGTATTAGGGTGGGGTGATTTTCGGGGGTTCCAGTCAGGAAGGGCGGCAGCAGTTCTGTCCATTCCGCCTCGGGTTCTGCGGAGGGGTTTTCGAGCCAGAATGAAAGCTCAACCGTCTGGGCGGGTGAAAGATGCGGCAGGTAGTTTTCCCGAAGATAGTCGGCACACAGCTTTTCATCCGGATGCCGGGCAAGCGACAGAAAGGCCGGCCATCCTGCATAATCCTGCAGTACCAGACGCCGCTGTTGAGGGGGGAGGCTTTCGGTCTCATCTTGCCCTAGCGCCAGTTCATCCGGTCCGATGGTAAGCGAACCGCGATGCAGGATCTGCCGGGCCAGTCCGCTTATCCGTTGATCCGGGCGGCAGGCAATGACCATAAAACGCACCGTTTCCAGAATGGCGGCGGGCATGCGCACTGCCCGTGCGAAAACCGGCACGTCCCATAGAAGGCAGTCATTTGCTGCATCATCGCTTCGCGGCTGGTGCGTGCGGCATATCTGCGTTCCCAGTTCCTTTGCGAGCATTTCCAGCAGCACGCTTTTTCCCGCGCCCGCCGGGGCGCGCAGAAAGATTACGCCAGCGGTTTCGCTGACGATTCGGCGGCAGAGGCGGGTGCGGGGCAGGAGTGTCATTCACAAAGCGATAGGGTATTTAAGCTTAAAAACCTATACTCATCTTTCAAAAAACTATACCTTTCAGAGATTGTTCAAAAGGGGTGGTGGTGAAAACTTGTGCTCAGGCAACTGATGCACAAGGAACGTTCCACCGATGCAGCAACATCCGCTGGTCGCGATTTTGAACAGGCTCGGCGCTTTCGTGCTGGTCATGATCGCCCTGTCCATCATGATTTTCGTCCTGGCTCGCGTGGTGCCGGGTGATCCAGCCCGCATGGCGCTCGGCCCTGCGGCGACGCAGGAACAGGTGGATGCGCTGCGCGGTGAGATGGGTCTCGACAAGCCGCTGGCCGTGCAATATCTCGACTATATCGGCAATGCCCTGCACGGTGATCTCGGCTTCTCGCTGGTGTCGCAGCGTCCTGTCACGACGGATCTGGCACAGACCGTTCCGGCCACGGTCGAGCTGGTTCTGGTCTCGGTTATCTTCATGTTTGCCGTCGCCATCCCGCTCGGCGTCATCACCGCGCATTACCGCGACCGTCCGCTTGACCATATCGGTCGCATCCTGTCGCTGACCGGCGTGACGATCCCGAGCTTTCTTTTCGCCATCACGCTGCAATTGCTGGCCGCCCGCTTTGTCTCCGGCTGGCCGATCATCGGCAGGATCGATCATGCGCTCGGCTGGCAGGGCGGCCCAACGGGTTTCCTCCTGATCGACGGTACGCTGGCCGGACGGTTCGATGTGGTGCTTGATGCGTTGAAACACCTTGCACTGCCGGCTTTTGCGCTCTCCATGGCCGGCATCGGCCAGATCACCCGCATCACGCGTTCCTCGATGATCGAGAACCAGCGCAAGGACCACGTGCTTACCCTGCAAAGCTTCGGCGTGCCGGAGCGGGTCATCATCTTCCGTTATCTCTTGAAGCTGTCTTCCATCGCGCCGCTGACGATCATGGGGCTCGAATTCGCCTCGCTGATCGGCAATGCCTTCGTGATCGAAATGGTCTTCGCCTGGGGCGGCTTTGCCTCCTACGGGCTGAATTCCATCCTTCAGAAAGACCTCAATGCCGTGACCGCCGTGGTGCTGGTGGCCGGCCTGTTCTTCATCGTTGCGAACCTGATCGTTGATGTCCTGATCTCGATCATCGACCCGCGCCTGCGCCGCAAGGAGGCTCGCTGATGGCTGATATAAAAATGCTCGAACCCACCGATCGGGGCCTAAGCGCCGGTTACATGATGTGGTACCGTTTCAGCCGCAACCCGGCGGCGGTCATCGGTTCGTTGATCCTGTTGTCGGTGCTGGTTCTGGCGATCTTTGCGCCCTGGCTCACACCCTATCCCAAACATATCGGGGCGGTCGTCGATTTCCGGGCGCGCCACATGCCGCCGGATATGGAGCACTGGTTCGGCACCGACAAGGCCGGACGCGACATCTTTTCCCGTACCGTCTTCGGGCTCAGGGTTTCGCTTCTTCTTGTTATCGGTGTGCTCGGCATTTCGGTTCCCGTCGGCACGGTGCTTGGTCTGATGGCCGGTTATTTCGGCGGCTGGACTGAAAAAATCATCAGCGGCCTGACGAATGTGATGCTGGCCATGCCGCCGCTCGTCATGGCGCTGGCGGTCTCCAACCTTTTGGAACCGACGCTGATGAATGCCATGATCGCGATCACGCTGCTTTGGTGGACCTGGCATGCGCGACTGATTTATTCGGTTTCGAAGTCCATCGCGTCCGAAGACTATATCGAAGCCGCGCGTCTTGCCGGTGCCGGTCCACTCCACATCCTCTTTCGCGAAATCCTGCCCAACTGCGTCTCGGTCATATCAGTCAAGACGACGCTGGATGCGGCTTTCGTCATCCTCTTCGGTGCGACGCTGAGCTTCCTCGGTTTCGGCGTCAAACCGCCAACCCCCGATCTCGGATCGATGGTTGCCGACGGGCGCCAGTTCATGCCGGATTTCTGGTGGGAAGTCCTCTGCCCCGGCGCGGCCGTGCTTTACGTGACGCTGGGTTTCAATCTGCTGGGCGACGGCCTGCGTGACATGTTCGACGTGGAAAGCTAAAACCATGACTGAACCGCTTCTCAAGGTCGAAAACCTCAACGTCACATTCACCAATTATGGCCGCACGCGGCAGGTGCTGCGCAATGTCGCCTTCACGGTCGCCGCCGGCGAGCGCGTGGCGCTAATCGGCGAAACCGGATCTGGCAAGTCGGTCACCGCCAAGGCCATCATCGGCACCCTGCCGAAGAATGCCGCGATTACTTCCGGTGCCATCGTCATCGATGGCCGGGATGTGCTTGCCATGCCGCGAAGGGAACGCGAAGCGCTGAAGGGAACGGCGTTTTCGCTGATCATGCAGGACCCGCTGTCGTCCTTCAATCCGGTATTCAAGATCGGCACGCATCTCGATGATGTCATGCGCTTTGCCGACAAGCGTGACGGCATCAACTCGTCTAAGGCCGAGCGCCGTACTCGCATTGCGGCGGTTCTGCGCCGCGTGCAGCTTGCCGATACCGAGCGGGTCATGAATGCCTACCCGTCCGAGCTTTCGGGAGGCATGCGCCAACGCGTACTGATCGGGCTTGCGCTGTTGCATCAGCCGAAGCTCCTGATCGCGGATGAGCCCGGTACGGCGCTCGACGTGACCACACAGGATGAAATCCTCAATCTCATCAACCAGCTGGTTGCCGAAGAAAATATGGCGCTGTTGATGATCACCCATAATCTCGGCGTCGTGCGCAAGGTAGCCGACAGGGTCGTGGTCATGCACCATGGCGATATCGTCGAGACCGGTCCCTGCACGCAAATCCTTCATGCACCCGCTGCGGATTACACGCGTTCGCTGCTGGATGCGGTGCCGCCGCTCTACGGCCCACGCGTCACCGATCTGGCGCAAAGCACGCGCCCGCCGATCGTCACCATCGAAGGGCTGAACAAGATTTACGGCAGGCGTAACGGTTACCACGCCGTGCGCGACGTGAACATAACATTGAAGGATGGCGAGATTTTCGGCCTTGCGGGTGAATCCGGCTCCGGCAAGACCTCGGTTGCGCGCATGATCATGGGCCTTTCGCGCCCGACCTCCGGCAATCTCGTCATCGACGCCCCATCTCCGGGGCGTGGCAAGCGGCTGACGCAGATCGTCTATCAAAATCCGGGCACTTCCCTCAATCCGAAGCGCACCGTCAGGCAGACGCTTACCCTACCGCTGAAATCCATCGGCATGGATGCGCAGGCGCGCGAAAACCGCATGCAGGAACTGATGGGGCTGGTGCGATTGCCGCAATCCTATCTCGGCAAATATCCGCATGAGCTTTCCGGCGGACAGAAGCAGCGCGTCGCCATTGCCCGTGCGCTGGCGGCCGAGCCGAAAATCCTCATCCTCGACGAGCCGACGGCGGCGCTGGACGTTTCGGTGCAGAAGACGGTCATCGACCTCCTGCTGCAGCTGCGTGAGGAGCTTGGCCTGACCTATCTGATGATCTCGCACGACCTGTCGCTGATGCGCAATTTCTGCTCGCGCATCGCCATCATGCTGCGTGGCGAGATCGTTGAAGAAGGGGTGACGTCCGCAGTCTTCGCCCAGCCGGAGCATCCCTATACCCGCGCCCTGATCGCGGCGATCCCCGTCGTCACCGACGAGGAAGAACGTCTGAAACCCACCGTGACTGAGGAAGAGCGCATGCGCTTCCTCGTAAAAACGACCGATTGATAAAAGAGGAGCCTGACGTGTATCGCGTTGGAATTGACGTCGGCGGCACAAATACCGATGCCGTTGTGTTACAGGATAAAACCGTTCTGGCGGGGGTTAAGGCCTCCACCACCGAGGATGTGACGTCCGGTGTCATCGAAGCCCTTGAAAAGGTGATCGGGGCGTCGGGCATCGACAGGGCACGCATCGGCGCCGTGATGATCGGCACCACGCATTTCACCAATGCCGTGATCGAGCGGCGGCATATGGACGAGGTCGCCGCCATTCGGCTAGGCCTGCCGTCGGGCGCTGGCCTGCCGCCCATGGTCGACTGGCCGGATGATCTCAGGGAAATCGTCGGCAACCACGGTTATCAGGTGCGTGGCGGTTACGAATTCGACGGCCGCGAAATATCAGCCCTCGATGAGGACGAGATCGTCCGTATCGCCGCCGACATTCGCGCCAAGGGTCTGAAGGCCGCAGCCGTCACCTGCGTTTTCAGCGGCATCAACGATGCGATGGAATTACGGACGAAGGAAATCCTGCAGGAGCGTTGCCCCGGCCTGCCGGTGGTCATGTCCAAGGATATCGGCCGGCACGGCCTGCTCGCCCGCGAGAGTGCGGCGATCATGAATGCCAGCCTCCTGTCGCTCGCCGACCGCACCGTCGCCGCTTTCGGCGAGGCGCTGAAGGCAGCGGGCATAACCTGCCCGTTCTATATCACCCAGAATGACGGCACGCTGATGGCGGCGGATGTTGTGCGCGGCTTTCCCGTGCTCACCTTTGCCTCCGGTCCGACGAACTCCATGCGCGGCGCCGCCTTCCTCACCGGTCTCAAGGATGCCGTCGTGGTGGATGTCGGCGGCACCACTTCCGATGTCGGCTCGCTGTCGCATGGCTTTCCGCGCCAGGCGTCCACGACCGTGGACATCGGCGGCGTGCGCACCAATTTCCGCATGCCGGATGTGTTCTCCATCGGCCTCGGCGGCGGCTCGTTGGTGGTCAATGGCGACCATGGCCTCACCGTCGGCCCGAAATCCGTCGGTTATCGCGTCCGCCGCGAGGCGCTCTGCTTCGGTGGCACGACCTTGACCGCGACGGATATCGCGGTCGCATCCGGCAAGGCGGATGTGGGTGAAAAGGTGCTGGTTTCCACTCTCGACAAGCGGCTGGTGGATGCTGCGGTCGAAAAGATCAACGCCATGCTCGAGGCATGTGTGGAACGCAGCCGCATCTCGTCCTCGCCGGTGCCTGTCATCGCCGTTGGCGGCGGCTCCATTCTCATGCCTGACCGTATCGGTGAACTGGAAGTCATCCGCCCTGAGAATTTCGCGGTGGCGAATGCCGTCGGTGCGGCGATCGCGCAGATCAGCGGCGAGACGGATCGTGTCTTCTCGCTGATCGAAGGGCGCACGCGTGAGAGCGCGCTTGCCGAGGCCGAGGCCGAGGCGCGCGAGAAGGCGATTGCGGCAGGCGCACTGGCCGAAACGCTGGAAGTCATCGAGCGCGAGGACATGCCGCTTGCCTATCTGCCCGGCAATGCCACCCGCATTCATGTGAAAGTTGTTGGAGAAATGGGAGCCAATCATGGCTGAGACGCGCAAGCTGAAATATGACGAAGCGGCATTGCGTACGCTGACGCGGGAAGATCTCGACGCGCTGGAAATCGGTGCCGGCATTCTCGGCACGGGCGGCGGCGGCAATCCCTATCTGGGCAAGCTGCTTGCGCTCGAGGCCATGAAGGCCGGTTACGAGATGAAGATTCTCGCAACCGGCGCCATCGAGCCGGATGCGCTTTGCATGTCCATCGGCGGCATCGGCGCACCGGTGGTTGGTGTCGAGCGCATCCGCGAAGGCCGTGAAGGCCTGCGCTGCCTGCGCGCCATGGAAGAGCTGATCCGCACGCCAGTAGACGCGATCGTCTGCGAGGAAATCGGCGGTTCCAACTCCATGAACCCGCTGGTGACGGCGGCGCTCGGCGGCCTGCCGATCCTAGATTGCGACGGCATGGGCCGGGCCTTCCCTGAGATGCAGATGACGACCTTCTCCATCTACGGTCACAGTTCCACGCCATCGGTGATGTGCGACCTGCACGGCAATGCCGTCATCTTCAGTCACGCCGTTTCTGAGGTCTGGCACGAGCGCATGGCCCGCGCCTGCGTCGTTTCGCAAGGCGGTGGTGCAATGCTGGCGACCGCGCCGATGCAGGCCCACTACGTGCACCAGTACGGCATTCCGAAAACCTATACCAAGGCGATTGCCATCGGTGAGGCGGTTATCCGCGCCCGCAAGCAGCAGGAAGACCCGATTGCGGCTGTCTGCGCGCTCGAAGGCGGACGGCGCATTTTCAACGGCAAGATCACCGATCTGAAGCGCCATCTGCGCGGCGGTTTTGCGGTCGGCGATCTCACACTCTCCGGCTTCGATGATTGCGCGGGCCAGACGGCGGGCGTCGCCATCCAGAACGAGTTCCTGCTGTTTACCCGTGACGGCAAGGTGGAAGTGACGGTACCCGACCTGATCGTCCTGCTCGATGTCGACACCGGTTATCCGATCACCACTGAAGTGCTGCGCTACGGCCAGCGCGTGGCCGTCATCGCCATCCCCTGCCACGATCTGTTGCGCAGCGCACGCGCGCTTGAGGTCGTCGGGCCGGCGGCCTTCGGTTACCCCGATATTCCCTTCTCACCGCTGCCCGTCCCGGTCAGCAAGGCTGCCTAACCATAAGCGGGGCAAATGACCCGCAATAAAGAGGAGAACGAAAAATGAAAATGCCAGGACTTTCTTCCCGCCTTGCCGTGCTTGCGCTCGGCACGGCAATCGCGCTGCCGCTTGTTCCTTCCGCTGCTTTTGCGGAAGACAAGGTGTCGGTCGCGGTCAACACCATGCAGATATTCAGTTCGCTCGACCCGGCGAAAGTGACTGATTATACCGGCTACATGGCCATCGTGAACATGTATGACGGCCTGACAACGGTGAACGCCAAGGGCGAAATCGTGCCGCATCTGGCGAAGTCCTGGGATGTTTCGCAAGACGGCCTGACCTACACCTTCCATCTCCGCGACGATGCGAAATTCCAGGACGGCACGGCGGTAAAGGCTGCCGATCTCGTCTGGTCCGTGCAGCGCCTGCTTGGCATCAACAAGGGTCCGTCGAACCTCATCGTCGGCGTGCTGAAGCCCGAAAACGTCACCGCGCCTGACGATGCGACGCTGGTCATGAAGATCGAGCGTCAGTTTTCGCCCTTCATGGCAGCCACGCCGCTGATGATGGCGCTGAACAAGACGCTGATCGAAGCCAATGCCAAGCCCGAAGACAAGTGGGGCGAGGCCTATGTTGGCGAACATTCCGCCGGTTCCGGCCCCTACAAGCTCGTCAGCTACAACCGTTCTGCCGATATGGTCATCGCCCGCAATGCGGACTATTTCCTTGGCTGGACCAAGGGCAAGCCGATCGACGAAGTACGCTTCGTCCAGACGAGCGACGACGCTACCGTCAAGGCGCTTGCGGAAAAAGGCGAACTTGGTCTTTCCTCGCACGGGCTTGGCAACGACACCTATGAATCCATCGGCCGGATGAAAAACTACAAGCTGATCCAGACCCGCACCGCCGGCGGTTTCGTCATCAAGCTGAACACCAAGGTCTACCCGACCGACGACGTTCACGTTCGCCGCGCCATTGCCTACGCAACGGACTACAAGACGATCCAGGAAGTGATCTATCCCGGTTTCGACATGAAGGGACCGCTCTCCGACGCTTTCAAGGACGCGCATAACGGCGATATCCAGCCCGGCGTCTACGATCTGGAAAAGGCGAAGGAAGAACTGGCGAAGTCGAAATATGCCGGACAGAAGATCACGCTGGTCAACAGCTATGTCGCTTCGCTGGCCTTCGAGGCGGAAGTGGCGCTGCTTTTGCAGTCCAGCCTCGAGCAGATCGGCATCACGCTCGATATCAAGCCGGAGCCGTGGAACCGCATCGTGGAGCTTTCCTCCAAGCCCGATACGACGCCCGCATCGACGCAGGTGAACATCTCGCCCACCTATCCGTCGCCGGATGCGATGTTCTACAACCAGTATCATTCCAAGGCTTCCGGCACGTGGATGTCGATGGAATGGCTGCAGAACGCGGAAATCGACGGGCTGATCGACAAGGTTCGCGCCACGACCGATGTCGGCGAGCAGAACGCCACCTACAAGGAACTGCAGACGAAGATCGCCGATCTTCAGCCGGATGTCTGGGCGGTTGCTCCGAACCGCCGTTATGCGGCGAACAAGTGCCTTCAGGGTTACGAGTTCATTCCCATGCAGAGCTGGGACCTGAACTTCTCCAACTTCCATTGGGACTGCAAGGCGGAGTGATTTCCGCCTCATGAAAACCGGTCCCGCCGCAGGGCGGGGCCGATGAGACTTGGAACGACTAAGGGAAGGAGCATCGCTTGCGCCAGAACGGCTGCGGCATGCCCGAGGATGACGCATGATCCAGGAATTTTCAGAAGACGATATCGAACCTCTGGCCACCGGCGCCTGGATTTTGGGAACGGGCGGCGGAGGTAATCCCTATATCTCGACGCTCAATCTGCGCCGGCTTTATGCCGAAGGCAGACGGGTGAAGGTCATGGACCCGATGGCGCTCGCCGATGACGACATGGTTGCCGTTGTCTCCAAGATGGGCGCGCCGCTCGTTGGTCAGGAGCGGTTGGGAGACCCCGTTCATCTCGCCCGCGCGGTGGAGGTGATGGAGGATTATCTCGGCAAGCCGTTCCGGGCGATCATGAGCGTTGAAATCGGCGGTTCGAACGCGCTGTCTTCTTTCCTCGCTGCCGCCATGCTCGACCGGCCCGTCGTCAATGCGGATGCGATGGGACGCGCCTATCCCGAAGCGCAGATGACGTCCTTCGCTATCGGCAATCTGCCGATGTTTCCGCTGTCGCTGGTTGATGTACGCGACAATGAGGTGATCGTGACGCGCGCTGCCTCCTGGAAGTGGATGGAGCGCATCTCGCGCAAGGTCTGCACCGAAGTCGGTTCCACCGCTGCCACCTGCAAGGCGCCGCGCACCGGCAAGGAAGTGAAGGAATGGGGCATTCATTACACCGTCACCAAGGCGACCGAACTCGGGCGCGCGGTTATGGAGGCGCGTGCGCGCCATGACGACCCGGTTCAGGCGGTTCTCAACCATGAGGGTGGCAAGCAGCTGTTCCGCGGCAAGGTGGTGGATGTGGCCCGCGAGACCACCGGTGGCTTCCTGCGCGGTAGCACCACTATTGAAGGCATCGACGCTGACAGGGGCTCGCGCCTCGAACTCGCCTTCCAGAATGAATGGGCGGTCGCCTTCCGCGATGGCCAGCCGGTTGCCATGACGCCGGACCTGCTTTGCCTTCTCGACACCGTTTCGGGCAGTGCCATCGGCACGGAATCGGTGCGTTATGGCCAGCGTGTAACGGTTGTCGCCCTGCCGGCGCCGGAACTTTTGACGACGCCTGCCGGCATCGCCGCCGTCGGCCCGCGTGCCTTCGGTTATGACATTGACTTTAAATCGGTATTCCCATGAAACGCATCGGTATTGACGTTGGCGGCACCAATACGGATGCCGTTCTCATAGATGGCGACACGATTGTCGCCTCCATCAAGGTTCCGACCACGCAGGATGTCCTTTCCGGCGTGAAGGCGGCGCTTGCCCATGTGGCGGGTCATGTCGGCGCGGTGGATCGCCCGATCGACGCGGTGATGATCGGCACGACCCATTTCACCAACGCGGTGGTGGAGCGCGCCCGGTTGGAGCGGGTTGCTGCCATCCGCATCGCCCTACCAACAGGTTCTTCGCTGCCGCCCATGTGCGACTGGCCGAAAGACCTCCACGAGGCCGTCGATCCGCTGATCTTCATGGTCCACGGCGGTCATGAATATGACGGCAGCCCGCTGGTGCCGATGATCCCGGATGAGATCCGTGAAGCGGCGATGAAAATCCGCGATGCGGGCATCACCTCCATCGCCATTTCCGCAACCTTCTCGCCGCTGACCACGGAGTGCGAGGTGAGGGCGGCGGAGATCGTCCGTTCGGTGATCCCCGATGCGCGCATCACGCTCTCCCACACGCTCGGCCGTATAGGGCTTCTGGAGCGCGAGAACGTCGCACTTCTGAATGCCGCCCTTCAGACATTGGGCAAGACCACGGTACAGGCATTTTCCGATGCGCTACGGGAGGCTGGCGTGAAAGCGCCGTTCTATCTGACCCAGAACGATGGCACCGTGGCACTTGCGGATGTGGCCGCCGCAAACCCCGTGCACAGCTTCGCTTCCGGCCCGACCAATTCGATGCGCGGTGCTGCTTTCCTCACCGGGCTTTCCGATGCCATGGTGGTGGATGTCGGCGGCACCACCTCCGATATTGGTTGCCTTGTCGGCGGTTTCCCGCGTGAGGCGAATAATATTGTCCATATTGGTGGGGTCCGCACCCTGTTCCGAATGCCCGATCTTCTGCCGATCGCACTTGGCGGCGGGACGATTGTCGACCCGCAGACAGGCAAGATCGGCCCGCGCTCGGTGGGGTATCGCATCCTGACCGAAGCCCGCGTTTTCGGCGGCGAGACACTGACGACATCGGATATCGCCGTTGCCGCAGGCCTGATCGAGATGGGCGACAGGGACCGTGTGAAAGACCTCGATCCGGCATTCGTGCAGGCGATACTTCAACGCATTCGCGACATGGTGGCCGACAGTTTCGACCAGATGAAGACTTCTGCGGAAGACGTGCCGCTGGTCGCGGTCGGCGGTGGGGCGTTCCTGATACCTGAACGGGTTCCGGGCGCTTCCGAGGTGTTGCGTGTGGAAAATGCAGGGGTTGCCAATGCGCTCGGTGCGGCAATGGCGCAGGTTTCCGGCGAGGTGGATCAGGTCTTTTCCGGGTTGAGCCGCGACGAGGCGCTTGCGAAAGCCGAGACCGAAGCGCAGAACGCGGCGGTTGCTTCGGGAGCGGAGCGCGCGAGCCTCAAGACGCTTGAGGTGGAGGATATTCCCATCGCCTATCTGCCCGGCGGCGCGCGGCGGGTACGGGTGCGTGTTATCGGCGATATCGCCTTTCATTGATGGTAAGAGGCCCGGCCTGCGGCTCGGCGACAGTGGAGTGAGGACATGACGAAGATCGCATTGGCCATTCACGGTGGTTGCGGCGTAATGCCGGAAAACAGCATGACGTCGGAGGAATGGGAGGCGGCGCGACACGATCTGGCAGCCGCACTGCGTGCCGGTTATGGCGTCCTTAGGGCTGGTGGAACTGCGCTCGAGGCGGTTGAGGCGGCGGTCGTCGTCATGGAGGACAGCCCGCATTTCAACGCAGGTCATGGGGCGGCGCTCAACGAGAATGGCATCCACGAACTCGACGCGTCGATCATGGACGGCAAGACCCTGGCGGCGGGCGCGGTCAGCGCCTCCCGCGCCATCCGCAACCCGGTGAAGGCGGCCCGGGCGCTCATGGAGGATGAACGCGCAGTCTATCTCACCGGTGAAGCGGCTGACCGGTTTGCGCAGGAGAAGGGGCTTGCCACGGAGCCTCAATCCTATTTCACCACGCAAAAGCGCCTTGAGGCGCTGGCGGCCATGAAAGTCCATGCCGCCGCCGGTACGGAAGCGACGGAAAACGAAAAACACGGAACCGTCGGCGCGGTGGCGCTCGATGCGGCGGGGCATCTTGCAGCCGCGACCTCCACCGGCGGCTACACCAACAAGCCGGATGGGCGGGTTGGCGACAGCCCGGTGATCGGGGCCGGCACCTATGCCCGTAACGGTGCCTGCGCCGTTTCCGGCACCGGCAAGGGTGAATTTTTCATCCGTTATGTCGTCGGTCATGAGATCGCGTCCCGTGTCGCCTATCTCGGGCAGGATCTGGAAACCGCCGCCGGCAACCTCGTCCACAAGGATCTGGCGCCCTACGATATCGGTGCGGGTCTGGTTGCTATCGATGCCGAAGGTGGCATCGCCGCGCCCTATAATACGCCCGGCATGTTCCGGGGCTGGGTGACCCCATCAGGAGAGGCCCGCGTTGCCACCCACGACAGGGTCTATGAGGTGGAATTGTAACCGGCGACTATCCGGGTCGCATAACAGTGCTAAAAAAAACCGGTGACATGGAGCCTCATCGGCGGCAAAACGGGTGAACCGAAACTGGCTCGTCTTTTCACCCATGGTGCTGGCCTCATGAACATCAAGCAGCTTGAAGTCCTGCGCACGCTTCTTTCCACCGGCTCGACCATCGCTACGGCCAAGGCGATGGGACTCAGCCAGTCCGGTATCAGCCGGCTTCTGGCCCAACTCGAGGCGGACCTGTCGCTGACGCTGTTTGCCCGAGACAAGGGGCGGTTGATCCCGACACCGGAGGCAGCGCTTCTCGCTCGCGACGCGGAAAATGTGCTGCTCGCGGTCGACCGCATGTCCGGTCACGCCGAAGATTTGCGTAATGGTGCGGCAGGCCCCGAAATCGTCCGCATCGGCCTCCCAAGCAGCATGTGGGAGAATTTCGCGCCCGCCATGCTAATCGACTATGTCAGAGATTTCCCCGGTGTCCGTATCGAGACATTTTTCGAAACGACCACCGCCATCAACAAACTGGTCGGCGAGCGGGTGATCGATCTCGGTTTTCTGCGGATGGAAGGCGAGATCGGGCCGGGGATCGATGTCGAGCGGGTGGCGACCGGTAAAAGCGTCTGTGTGGTCCGGCAGGATCATCCGCTGGCTGCGCTTGACGAAATTACGGTCAAGGACCTGCGCAACATTCCGCTTATTCTGATCGGCCGTCAGCGGCCGAACCGCATGGCGCTCGATCAGGTTTTCAAGAAGGCGGGCGTCAAGCCGATGGTGAAGATCGAGACCCATACCAACAGTTCCGCATGCGCCTATGTCGCGCACGGGCTGGGGGTTACGATCATCAGCAGTTTCTACGCGAATCTTTACCGGCACCTTCCCGTCGTCGCCCGGCCGTTTGTCCCGCAGTCAACGCAGGAATTCGGTCTCGCCCGTGCCTCCGGTGCACCGCTATCCATCGCCGCGCAGGCGCTCAGCGATGCCTTGAAGCGGGAAATCCAGCTCTCGCAAAAAATCGACTGAAAACGGGATTTTGCGCGGCAAATCTCATTGTTCCTGTCAGGATGAAACGTGCCGCCATTCTGCATAGACATATGACGTTTATGCATAATATTGCGCCTTATTTATCAATCCGTCATAGTCATTCGCAACGAAACCGATAGAGGCTGGAGTACGTTCCCGGCCATCAATCGTGGGGAACCGATGGTAAGATTCATACTGAGCCGTCTTTTGATGGCGCTGCCGACGATCGCATTCGTGTCGATCACGGTCTTTGCGCTCATCCGCTTTATTCCAGGTGATCCGGCTGCCCTGATGCTGGGCGACATGGCGCAACCGGAACAGATCGAAGCGATGAGGACCGAACTCGGCCTCGACAAGTCCATGCCCCAACAGTTCCTCATCTGGGCCGGCAATGTGGTGCAGGGCGATTTCGGTCGTTCCATCGTCAATGACGAGGCGGTGCTGCCATTGGTCGTCTCGCGCTTTCTCGTCAGCGCCGAGATCGTCGTGGTCGCCGTGCTGCTCGCCAGCCTGATTGCGGTTCCGGCAGGCGTGATCGCCGCCTGGAAGCAGAACAGCCTGACCGATCTTGCCCTTGTTGGAACGGCAACCCTGCTGCTGTCCATCCCGACATTCTGGCTGGGCCTTCTGCTTCTTCTGTTTTTCGGCCTCAAGCTCGGCTGGCTGCCGGTGCTGGGATATGTGTCGATCGGCGACAATCTGGTCGGCGGCATGCTTTATCTGGTCCTGCCTGTCATGACGCTGGTGATCCATGAAATGGGTGTTCTGATCCGCATGGCGCGTGCCTCGACGCTGGAAGTGCTGCGGCTGGATTACATCACCCATGCCCGCGCCAAGGGGCTTTCGGAAAGTGCGGTTCTCTGGCGGCACGCGTTCAAGAACGCCTTCGGCCCGACCTGGACCATGATCGGCCTCATCCTCGGCAATCTTCTTGGCGGCATCGCCGTCATCGAGACGGTGTTCACCATTCCCGGCCTCGGACGGCTGATGGTCGACAGTATTTTTGCCCGCGACTATCCGGTCATACAGGGCTGCCTGTTGTTCGTCTCGCTGTCCTATGTGCTGGTCAACCTGTTCGTCGACCTTCTTTATCCCCTCTTCGATCCGCGTGTGGTTGCCGAATGAAAAAGTTCACACTTAACGGGCTTATCGGCGGCTTTCTCATCGCCCTCCTGCTCATCACTGCCGTGACCGGCCTGTTCTGGACGCCCTATGACCCGATGAAGCTCGGCTTCGCCTCGCGTCTGGCCGCACCCGGTCCAAGCCATCTTCTCGGCACCGACGAATTCGGGCGCGACGTTTTGAGCCGGCTGATGGTCGGCGCGCGCGCCAGTGTCTGGATCGGTTTCCTGACGGTCAGCTTCGCGACGATCTGCGGCACGCTGATCGGTCTCGTCAGCGGTTATGCCCGGGGTTGGGTGGATGGCGTCATCATGGCCATCAACAATGCGCTCCTGGCCTTTCCGGGTATTCTACTCGCACTCGGGCTGCTCGCGGTTTTCGGCGCTAATCAGTATGGCATCATCTTCGCACTCGGCATCGCCTACACGCCATCCATGGCCCGCGTGGTGCGCGGTGCCGTGCTTTCTCTGCGTGAGCGGGAATTCATCGAGGCATCGCTGGTCATGGGCAATGGCGAGATCTACACCATGTTCCGCCACATCCTGCCCAATTGCATTGCGCCGATCACGGTTCTTGCCACCTCCATGTTCGGCTGGGCCATCCTGTCGGAAAGCGCGCTGTCCTTCCTCGGTCTTGGTGTGCCGCCGCCGGCTCCGACCTGGGGCAACATGCTGGCCGCCGGCCGGCCCTTCATCCAGCAGGCCGTCTGGCTCGGGCTTTTCCCCGGTCTCTGCATCGCGCTGACGCTGCTAGGCATCAATCTTCTGGGCGATGCCCTTCGCGACAGGCTTGACCCGCGCATGAGAGGTCTCAAATGACGGACAATACTCTTCTTACCGTGCGCGGCCTTTCGCTGGAGGTCGCCAGAACCGGCCACCAAGTGGTCAAGAATGTCTCCTTCGATATTGCCGCTGGCGAAATCTTCGGCATCGTCGGCGAAAGCGGGTCGGGAAAGACGCTCGCCACCCGCGCGCTCATTTCGCTTCTGCCCCCGGCGATTGCCGTTACCGGCGGATCGGTTATCTACAAGGGCAAGGACGTTATGTCCCTGCCTCCAAGGGAACTTCGCCGCCTGCGCGGCGCGGAGATCGGCGTCGTTTTTCAGGAGCCGATGACCTCTCTCAATCCGTCGATGACGATCGGTCGGCAGCTGGAAGAAGGCCTGATCCTTCACACGAAGCTGTCGCCGGAAGAGCGCCGCGAGAAAATTCTCGACATGCTGAAGCGGGTTGGCATCCGCGATCCCGAAGGTGCGCTGGCGGCCTATCCGCATGAGTTTTCCGGTGGCATGCGCCAGCGCATCATGCTGGCCTCGGTCATGCTTTTGAAGCCGGCCTTGCTGATCGCGGACGAGCCGACGACGGCGCTCGATGCCGTCATCCAGCGCGATGTCATGGAACTGATGGTGGAACTGACGCGGGCGGAAGGGACTGCCGTCCTCCTCATCAGCCACGATCTGCCGATGGTGGCGCGCTATACGAGCCGTATCGTGGTAATGGAAAAAGGGGCGATCGTCGAACAGGGGCGAACCGAAGACCTGCTCGACGCGCCGCAGCATCCCTATACGAAAAAGCTGCTTTCCTCTCTGCCCTTCCGGGGCGAGCCGCGTGTCATTGACACCAGCAAGGCGCCAATGGTTTCAGCCCGGAACATCGTCGTTGATTATGCGGGACGCAAGTCGCTGCTTAAGAAAGCCAAGCCGAAGCGGGCGCTGCACGGCGTCAGCATCGATATTCACGAAGGTGAGGTCGTGGCACTGGTGGGTGGTTCCGGTTCCGGCAAGACCACGCTTGGCCGCACCATTGCCGGTCTCGTGCAGGAGAGCGAAGGGCAGATCCAGTTTCAGGGGCGGGAGCGCAAAGAGGACTGGAATGACTATCGCCTGAATTGCCAGATGGTGTTTCAGGATCCCTATTCCTCACTCGATCCGCGCATGACCATTCAGGCGCTGGTGGAAGAGGCGCTGCGCCTCGTGCCCGGTCTCGATCAGGCCGCCAAGCGCAAGCGGGCGCTGGAAACGCTGGAGGAGGTGGGGCTCGGCGCCGACTACGCCACCCGTTACCCGCACGAGCTTTCCGGCGGCCAGCGCCAGCGTGTGGCGATTGCACGCGCCATTGCCCGCCGTCCGCGTTTCCTGATCGCTGACGAACCTGTCTCCGCGCTCGACGTGACGGTGAGGGCGCAGGTGCTCGATCTCTTTTCCGATCTGCAGAAACGTTACGGTTTTTCCTGCCTGTTCATCAGCCACGATCTCGGCGTGGTGGAGCAGGTGGCGGACCGTGTCGTCGTCATGCAGGACGGCCGCATCATCGAAGAGGGCGACCGCGATACGATTTTCGACAGCCCGAGAGAGGCCTATACGCGCCGGCTCCTCTCGGCCATTCCCGCCCTCGACCAGAATGAAAAGGGCGGCGTGACACTGAAATGGCGTCTGGAAGATGAAGTTTAACAGGAAGATGACAATGACTGTGGCTGCCCAACTGAATTCGATCTGTGATGCACAGCCTTTCGTGACGCGCTTCATGGTGCGCAATCTCCTGACCGGCGAAGAGATCGGACGGGGAGAAAACGAGGAGACGCCATCGGGCAGCACCCGCAAGACGTCGATCATGATGGCCGTGCTCAAGGCCGCCAGCGAAGGGCGGCTCGATCTCGACCAGCCCGTCACCTACGAAAAGCGGCTGGCCGAAGAGGTGGCCAGCGGCATGTTCCGTTATCTGACGCCGGGCATCGTCATTTCCCTGCGCGATGCGCTCGCCGGCATGATGGTGCTGAGCGACAATGTCTGCACCAAGATGGTGCTGGAGCGGCTGACGCTGGAGGAAGTGGACGGCTATTGCAAGTCGCTCGGCATGGCCAACACGCACCACCGTTTCCTCATTCCGCCTTTGGCGCTCGCGGCCGACCATCCGCTGAAGACCGTCACCACCACCTCGGCGGCAGATCAGGTGCTGCTGCTGCAGACCATTCTCGATGCGCAATCCTCGCCGGAGGCGCAGGCAAAACTCGGATGCAGCCCGCAATTGTGCGAATGGGCCATGCAGACGCTGAAGAACCAGATTTTGCGTTATGGAATCCGCTCCCGTCTGCCTTTCGAGACCATGGTGGCGAGTAAGAGCGGACGCGGCAAGCGCGGCCGCATGGATGCCGGCATCGTCTACAGGAACGGCGCGCCGTCTTTCATCATCACCGCCTATACCGATGAAGTGCCGCACACCCTGCCGGACGGCACGCCGGGATACACCATCGCGCTCGAAACGATCGGCCGGCTGGCACAGGCCTGCTGGGACGGGTTTTAATCACTCACAATCAACGACAACAAAGAGGGTAGAACAGTGAAAAAACTTCTTCTTGCAGGCGTTGCCCTGCTCGTGACCGCCAATATCGCCGCAGCACGCGATATCACCATCGCGCAAAGCTCGGATCTGCGCAGCAACAATCCGGGCGTGAACCGCGACGGCAATACGGACGGGGTTATCCTGCACATCGTCGAAGGCCTTGTCGGTTATAACAATGCCGGCGAGGTGAAGCCGCTTCTCGCCGAAACCGTCAATGTCTCTTCTGACGGCCTGATCTATACTTTCAAGCTTCGCAAGGACGTGAAATTCCACAATGGCAAGCCGCTCACCGCAGAGGATGTCGTCTGGAACTGGACACGTTATCTGAAGCCGGAAACCAAATGGACCTGCCTCAACGATTTCGCGGAAGGCGGCGCAGCACACGTCACCGGCGTCAAGGCCACGGATGCATCCACGGTCGAGATCACGCTTGAAAAGCCGTCAGGCGTCTTCCTCGGCCTCATGTCGCGGCCGGAATGCGGTTATACCGGCATGATCTCGCCGGAATCGGTTGCTGCCGATGGCAGCTTCGCCAAGCCGATCGGCACCGGGCCGTTCCAGTGGGACGAGTGGAAGAAGGGCGAATATATCCGTCTTGCCAAATTTGCCGATTATGTTTCGCCGGTAAATGACGGTAAGCCGGATGGCATGGTTGGCTCCAAGCGGCCGCTCGCCGATGGCATCAAGTTCATGGTCATTCCCGATGCCTCGACCGTGAAGGCCGGGCTTGAATCCGGCGTGCTAGATACTGCCGAGATTTCTCCCGATCTCATTCCCGAGTTCAAGACCAACGAGAAGATGCAGCTCATCGTCTCCCGCAACAACGGCAAGAACCTGTTCTACATCCAGACCCGCGACAAGGTGTTGAGCAATCCCGGTGTGCGCCGCGCCATGGCGATGGCCCTCGATCTCGATGAACTGGTTGCAGCCGCATCGAACGGCACGGGTGAGGCTAACGGTTCGATGGTCTCGCAGGATTCGGTCTATTACGACGAGGCCCAGAAAAAGCGCCCGGCCTATGATGTCGAGGCAGCGAAAAAGGAACTGGAGGCTGCCGGTTACAAGGGCGAGCCGATCTCCATCATCGCCAACAAGCGCGGCAACGTGCCGAGCTTCCCGGCTGCCGTCATGGCGCAGGCCATGATGCAGCAGGTCGGTCTCAACGTGCAGATCGAGGTGCTGGATTATGCGACGCAGGTGGATCGCCGCCGTTCCGGCAATTATCAGGTGATCTCGCAGTCGGTCGCCCCGCGTCTCGACCCGGCGCTGATGTATGCCTTCTATGTCGGCAACAAGGACAAGAACGCCTCCCTGATGTGGGATGATCCGAAGGCGATCGAACTGATGAAGGCGGCCTATGTCGAGGCTGACCAGACGAAGCGCCAGAAGATTTTCGACGAATTTCACGAACTGATGCTGAAGGAAATGCCGGGCATCTTCCTTTACGACATGGTCGATGTCTGGGGCGCGACGAAAAAGCTGAAGGGCCAGCCGGTCTGGCAGTCGAACGCCCGTCTCTGGGAAGTCTCGGTCGACAACTGATCTACTATGACCGCGCCGGAGGCGGACTCTGGCGCGGTCTTTCCATCATAGAGCGTAAGGATTTGGCGGAGTTTCCGCCGAAGCGCTTGCGCGTGCCCGCAAAGGGCGGAAATGCGAGGACAAGCCATGAACCGTGATGCCGTGATGTCGATTGCCGCCGAAGTCGAGGCGATGAAGCCCGATTTCACCACCCTGAGCGACAGTATCTGGGATTTTGCCGAGCTGAAATTCGAAGAACGGCAATCTGCCGGCGTTCTGGCTGCAGCGCTTGAGGAAAATGGCTTTGCGGTTCGCCGCGGCGTGGCAGGCATGGAAACGGCCTTCATCGGCGAATTCGGCAGCGGCAAGCCGGTCATCGCCTTCCTCGGCGAATTCGATGCGCTGGCCGGCATGAGTCAGTTGGCCGATGTGGCGCAGGTGCAGCCGCGCGAGGCAGGCGCCACCGGCCATGGCTGCGGCCACAACCTGCTTGGCGTCGGCTCATTGATGGCCGCTATTGCTCTCGCCCGGCATCTGAAAGCCAATCATCTTCCCGGCACAGTGCGTTATTACGGTTGCCCCGGCGAAGAAGGTGGTTCCGGCAAGACCTTCATGGTGCGCGCCGGCCTGTTTGATGATGTCGATGCGGCGCTGACCTGGCACCCGGCACCGTTCAACGGCGTACGCTCAACCAATAATCTTGCCGTGCTGGAATATTTCTACCGTTTCAAGGGTGTTGCAGCCCACGCCTCCAACGCCGCCCATCTCGGGCGTTCGGCGCTCGATGCCGTCGAACTCATGAATGTTGGCGTCAACTTCCTGCGCGAACATATGCCGCAGGATTGCCGGGTGCATTATGCGATCACTGATACCGGCGGCAAGGCGGCGAATGTGGTGCAGGCGAAGGCCGAAGTACTTTACCTGATCCGCGCCCCGGAAATGCGTCAGGCGCTCGATCTCGCCGCGCGGGTGGACAAGGTCGCGCGCGGCGCGGCGATGATGACCGAAACCGAGGTGGAGATCGTCTTCGATACCGCTTCCACCAATCTCCTTCCCAACATCACGCTGGAAACGGCGATGCATGAAAACATGGTGGCGCTTGGCCCCGTAGCCTTCGACGAGGCGGATATCGCTTTCGCCAAACGCATTCAGGATACTTTCACCGACGAGGCGATCAAAAGCAGCATCCGGCTCTACCAGATAAAGGGCGATGTTTTTTCCAACCGGAAGATCGATGGTTCGACGCCCCTGCATCTCGGCCTGCGGGATTTCGAGGGCCAGTCGCATTTCCGGGCGGGTTCTACCGATGTCGGTGACGTCAGCTGGGTGACGCCAACGGCGCAGTGCTGGACGCCGGCCTGGGCGATCGGCACCAATCCGCATACCTGGCAGGTGGTGGCGCAGGGCAAAAGCCCTGCCGCACACAAGGCCATGGCGCATGCTGCCAAGGCAATGGCATCGACAGGCCTTGCGCTGATGACCTCGCCGGAACTGCTCGCCAACGCCAGGAAGGAGTGGCAGGAAAAGACCGAAGGCAGCAACTATGTCTGCCCGATTCCCGCCGATGTCATGCCTGGCTCCCACCAGTAAGGCGCTACGCACGTTCTTTTTGCTGCCGTCCGTCTGCCGCCAGATTTCCACAGGCGGCATGGTGAATCGCATGAACGTTCCAAGGTGAAGAAATCCGATACGCCGCCGGCCTTCTGAAAAGAGGGCCGGCGGATTGCGGTTTGGAATAAATCTTCCATCTCAGCCGAGTTAATCCCAATTCCGAACCGCAAGCCGTAATTTCAACGGCTTATGGTTCCTTGCCCAAAGACCGGGAATGGGGCGAACAGAGCTTTGGCACCTTCATCGGCAATCCGGTCTGGAACGTGCGTCCGCTTGAATGTCCAATCATCACAGTCTTGTGCGCCGCTCCACAGCAGGGCTGCGAAGAAAGCATTGACGTTCGAACCAAAAATGGAATAAATATATCGAACAGACAGAAAATCGGTTTCATTATTCCGTTTTCTGAATGTGAGGAGGTTGCGGCGGGCTTTCGGGTTCGCCTCCGGCTGGGAGAGGCGGCGCCGGACGCCATGGAGGAGAAAAACAATGAGGAAATTTATCATCGGCGCAGCCATGTCTGTGCTTCTCGGCACAGCGGCACATGCGGAGACAGTCGGTGTCTCGATGGCGCTGTTCGACGACAACTTCCTGACCGTGCTGCGCAACGGCATGCAGGATTATTCCAAGGAACTGAAGGGCGTCACCCTGCAGGTCGAGGACGCGCAGAACGACGTCGCCAAGCAGCAGAGCCAGATCCAGAACTTCATCGCATCCAAGGTCGATGCGATCATCGTCAACCCGGTTGACACGGATGCGACGGCGGCCATGTCGAAGCTTGCCGCCGATGCCAAAATTCCGCTCGTTTACGTCAACCGCCAGCCGGTGAACGTCGATAGCCTGCCTGATGGCCAGGCCTTCGTCGCCTCTGACGAGACGGTTGCCGGCACGCTTGAGGCGAAAGAAGTTTGCCGCCTTCTCGGTGGCAAGGGCAATGCGGTCATCATGATGGGCGAGCTTTCCAACCAGGCGGCGCGCATGCGCACACAGTCTGCGAAGGATGTTTTGAAGACCGACGAGTGCAAGGGCATTTCCGTGGTTGAAGAGCAGACCGCGAACTGGCAGCGCACGCAGGGGTCCGACCTCGTGACCAACTGGCTCTCCAGCGGCATCGAGTTCAACGCCGTCATCGCCAACAACGATGAAATGGCGATTGGTGCTCTCCAGGCACTGAAGGCCGCGGGCAAGGACATGAAAGGCTATGTCGTCGCCGGCGTTGACGCCACGCAGGATGCTCTCGCGGCCATGCAGGCGGGCGATCTCGACGTCACGGTCTTTCAGGATGCGGCGGGGCAGGGCAAGGGTGCTCTCGATGCTGCGCTGAAGCTCGTCAAGGGCGACAAGGTCGAGAAGAAGGTCTACATTCCTTTCCAGCTCGTCACGCCTGAAAACGTCAAGGACTACGTGGCCAAGAACTAACGGCCCCTTCCGGCATCTGCGTCTGTTTCAGGTGATCCCGGAGGCAGATGCCGGTTCCCGTCAGCACTGGGGAGCAAGCTTCGGTGTGTGAGCGGATTGCGATTGGATTTCAGTGAATTCAAAGTGTTACAGCGCCCTTGTGTCGTGATCGGCACGGCGCTGTAAGCCTCCCCGGAGGCAAGGTGCGCCCTCTGGCAAAACCCTATCTCCGGTCATTTTTGTCTATTGTGGAGGGTGAGATGGTCGTCAGTCCATCGACAATGGCCGCCGTGCGCGCCAGCGGAGCCGTGCCGAATGCGGAGTTTCTTCTCGCAGCGGATGGCGTACGCAAGGAATTTCCCGGCGTCGTGGCGCTCGATGATGTGCAGTTCCACCTCAAGCGCGGCACCGTGCATGCGCTGATGGGCGAGAATGGCGCCGGCAAATCGACGCTGATGAAGATTCTCGCCGGCATCTACCAGCCGGACAAAGGCGAAATCCGCCTGAAAGGCGCGCCGATCCGTCTCGATTCCCCGCTCGATGCGCTGGAGAACGGCATCGCCATGATCCATCAGGAACTGAACCTGATGGCTTACATGACGGTTGCGGAAAACATCTGGATCCGCCGCGAGCCGAAAAACCGGCTGGGCTTCATTGATCACGGCGAAATGTATCGCCGCACCCAGACCCTGCTTGAGAGGCTGGGTATTGATCTCGATCCGGAAACCCGTGTTGGTGAGCTTTCGGTGGCAAGCCGTCAGATGGTCGAGATCGCCAAGGCGGTTTCCTACGATTCTGACGTTCTCATCATGGACGAGCCGACATCTGCGCTGACGGAGCGCGAGGTCGAGCATCTCTTCCGCATCATTCGTGATCTCAGGGAACGCGGCATCGGCATCGTCTACATCACCCATAAGATGAACGAGCTGTTCGAGATCGCCGACGAGTTCTCGGTTTTCCGCGACGGCAAATATATCGGCACTCACGCTTCCACCGATGTGACGCGTGATGACATCATCCGCATGATGGTGGGCCGGGAAATCACCCAGATGTTCCCCAAGGAAGAGGTTCCGATCGGCGACGTCGTTCTGTCGGTCAAGAACCTGAACCTTGATGGCGTGTTCCATGACGTCTCCTTTGATGTCCGCGCCGGTGAAATTCTCGGCGTTGCAGGTCTTGTCGGCTCGGGCCGCTCCAATGTGGCGGAAACCGTGTTCGGTGTGACGCCCGCTTCCTCAGGGACGATAACGATCAACGGCAAGCCGGTTTCGATCGACAGCCCGACGAAGGCTATCAGTCACCGCATGGCGTTTCTGACGGAGGACCGCAAGGATACGGGGTGCCTGCTGATCCTCAATATTCTTGAGAACATGCAGATCGCCGTCCTGCAGGACAAATATGTCGCCAATGGTTTCGTGCAGGAAAACGCGCTTTCGGAAGCCTGCGAGGAGATGTGCCGCAAGCTCCGGGTCAAGACGCCGCATCTTTACGAACGTATCGAAAACCTGTCCGGCGGCAACCAGCAAAAGGTTCTGATCGGTCGCTGGATGCTGACCAAACCGCGCATTCTCATTCTGGATGAGCCGACGCGCGGCATCGATGTCGGGGCGAAGGCCGAAATTCACAAGCTGGTTTGCGAGATGGCGCGCCAGGGCGTCGCCGTCATCATGATTTCCTCCGAAATGCCGGAGGTTCTGGGTATGAGCGACCGTGTCATGGTCATGCATGAAGGTCGGGTGACGGGCTTCCTTGATAGAAGTGAAGCCACGCAGGTGAAAGTGATGGATCTCGCATCGCGGTGAGGCGCGCCGGGATTTCTCGAGGAGGAACGATTATGAATACGAACGCCGCCGCCAACACGGAGTTGGATGCAAAATCCGGACGCAAGCCGCACCGGCGCATCCCGCCCGAGGCCAATATATTTTTCGTGCTGATCGGCATTGCGCTGGTTTATGAAATTCTCGGCTGGATTTTCATCGGCCAGAGCTTCCTCATGAACCAGCAGCGCCTGACGATCATGATCCTGCAGGTTTCTGTCATCGGCATCATCGCGGTTGGCGTGACCCAGGTCATCATCACCGGCGGTATCGATCTCTCCTCCGGCTCCGTCGTAGGCCTGACGGCGATGTTGTCCGCCAGCGTGGCGCAATCCTCCACATGGCCGCGAGCTCTTTATCCGGGGCTGACCGATCTGCCTTTCTTCATACCGCTCGCGGTCGGCATATTGGCCGGTACCCTGGCGGGTTTCATCAACGGACAGCTCATCGCGCGTACCAAAATTCCGCCCTTCATCGCAACACTCGGCATGATGGTGACGGCGCGCGGTCTTTCCAAATGGTATACGAAGGGCCAGCCGATCTCCGGCCTGACCGACGGTTTCAACTTCATCGGCACGGGCATCTGGCCGGTCGTGGTTTTCCTTGTCGTTGCCGTCATTTTCCATGTAGCGCTGCGTTATACCCGTTACGGCAAATTCACCTATGCCATCGGCGCCAACCAGCAGGCGGCCCGCGTCTCCGGTATCAATATCGAGGCGCATCTGATCAAGGTCTATGCGATTGCCGGCATGCTGGCCGGTCTTGCCGGCGTCGTCACCGCTGCCCGCGCGCAGACGGCGCAGGCCGGCATGGGCGTGATGTATGAACTTGATGCCATCGCCGCGGCCGTTATCGGCGGCACGTCGCTCGCCGGCGGTGCCGGGCGTATCACCGGAACGGTGATCGGCACCATCATTCTCGGTGTCATGACGTCGGGCTTCACTTTCCTCAGGGTCGACGCCTACTACCAGGAAATCGTCAAAGGCCTCATCATTGTGGCTGCTGTTGTTGCCGACGTCTACCGGCAGAAGAAACGCGCAAAGCGCTAAATCCTCCTCCCAGACTTGGGGCAGGCCTTCAGGCTTGCCCCTTTTTTGTGTTCTTGTGGGCCGAGGGGATCAGCGGCGGTTCAGACCTTGCTGTTTCGATAGTCGTGGACGGCCTTGCCGAAGGCCTCGAACAATGCCCGTGAGGGTGCGTCTGTCTCGGCCCAATATTCCGGATGCCACTGCACACCAACGGCGAAGCCCTTGGCGTCGATGACGGAAACGGCCTCGATCGTGCCGTCCGCCGCCGTTGCTTCCACCTGCAGGCGTGGTGCGGTCTCGGCAATCGCCTGCCGGTGCAGCGAATTGATCTGGATTTCGCCTGATATGCCAAGATGCTGCGCAATGCAGGAGCCTTCGCGCACATGTACCGGCTGGCGGATGGCGAAGGCCACGTCGCGGTCGTCATGTTCCGGCTTGCGGTGGTCCCATATGCCGGGCTGCTCCTGAATTTCCGAAGCAAGCGTACCGCCGAGTGCGACGTTCAGTTCCTGAATGCCACGGCAGATGGCCAGCATCGGAATACCGCGCTCGATGGCGCGGCGGATGAGCGGCAGGCTGGTGGCGTCGCGAGCCTGATCGAACGGGCCGTCGCTCTCCTGCGCTTCTTTTCCGTAAAGGGAAGGGTGCACATTGGTGGCGGAGCCGGACACGAGCAGGCCGTCCACCCGATCGAGAATGGCGTCAACCTCGTTTCCGTCCTCGAAGGCCGGGATGATGAAGGACATGACACCAGCCACTTTAAACGCGGCGGAAAGATACTGGTTCTGCGCGGCGTGCCAGTCGGCCCCGGTGAAATGCCTGATGTCGGCGGGTACGGCGATAATTGGTTTTGGCATGGTGGCTCCGGGACGAATCTTCGAAATTTGTGCGACTGCCGGCTGGCCAAGTCAAGCACGCGTTTTGCGTTCTGACGATCCTGTATGCGCCTAAAGTATAAGGCGGTGCCGGGATATTTCAGTTGCAAATAAAATGCGAAGCAGAGTTTCGGAAAATTCCCGGAAAGGCCGGTTTTTCCGTGATTAATTCTTGGCGCGGGTGCTTGTCAGCCGGGCGGTAACCGTGCTTACTTTGCTGTGATGCCTGAACAGCAACGAGGGGAATTCAAAGCTGCGGGCAGCGTTCATATCTGGGAGGATATAGATGGATCGCCGTTCCTTTATGAAAAAAGGTGCGCTTGCGGGAGCTGCCACGGCAGCTCTGGCCGCGCCCGCCATTGCACAGCAGAATACCAAGATCAACTGGCGTCTGACGTCGTCGTTTCCGAAATCGCTCGACACGATCTATGGCGGCGCCGAGGATATCGCCAAACACGTCGCCGCTGCCACCGACGGCAATTTCACCATCCAGCCCTTTGCCGCGGGCGAGATCGTGCCCGGCCTGCAGGCGGCCGATGCCGTGTCGTCAGGCACGGTGGAAATGTGCCACACCTGCTCCTATTATTACGTCGGCAAGGATCCGACCTTCGCCATCGGCACGGCGATACCCTTTGGCCTCAACGCCCGTCTGACGAACTCATGGTTCTATGAAGGCAACGGCAACAAGCTACTCAATGAGTTTTACGCCAAACACAATCTCTACGGCATGATTTCGGGCAATACCGGCGCGCAGATGGGCGGCTGGTTCCGCAAGGAAATCAATACCGTCGACGATTTCAAGGGCGTGAAGATGCGCATTGCCGGTCTCGCCGGCAAGGTAGTGGAAAAGCTCGGCGTTGTACCGCAGCAGATCGCCGGCGGGGACATCTATCCGGCGCTGGAAAAAGGCACCATCGACGCGGCGGAGTGGGTCGGTCCTTACGACGACCACAAGCTCGGCTTCCAGAAGGTGGCGAAATATTACTATTATCCCGCTTTCTGGGAAGGCGGCCCGGTCATCCATTCCTTTGTCAATCTGGACAAGTGGAACAGCCTGCCGAAAAACTACCAGACGGCGCTGCAGGATGCCTGCGCTTTCGCCAACACCAGTATGATGGCGAAATACGACGCGAAAAACCCGATCGCCATCAAGCAGTTGGTGTCGGAAGGTGCGGTACTGCGGCCGTTCAGCCAGGAAATCCTCGAGGCCTGCTACAAGGCCGCACTGGAAGTGTATGCCAATATTTCGGCGTCCAATCCGGACTTCAAGAAGATCTACGAGGACCAGGTTGCCTTCAAGCGCGAAGGTTATTTGTGGATGCAGCTTGCGGAATACACTTTCGATACTTTCATGATGATCCAGCAGCGTAACGGCAAGCTCTGATTATTCGGTGACGGCGGACCGAGCAAAGGCCCTGGGGATTTCGATCTCCGGGGTTTTTGCTGTGCGCGCATGCCTTCACGTGTCCGACAACAAAGGATGATTTACGATCAAATCCGTTGTGAGCAAAAGCAGCAGGCTCCGCGACCAGCCGGAGTGTTGGCGGGGATTGGCCACGCCGACCTCGGCAAAGGCCCTGCTCTCAACTGTGGAGGTGATGCGATGTGGAAACCACTGAGCATTGCGTTTGTCGTTAGAAAAAACCGGACAGGCTGGTCACTGACTGTCCGGCTTCATTTCAAACGATAAGCAAAACGGAAGGCAGGGCTGCAACCCTGTCTTCCACTCCGCAATCATAAGCGTTTCGCCAGGTCCTTACAAGACAGCTCTTACGGTCCGATCTTCGGTGGTTCGCCGAGATTAGGCATGCCTGGCAATCCACCCGGCTGACCGAAATTAGGCATGGTGTTGCCGCCCTGATTGCCAAATGAGGGTATCTCGATCTTGATGGAATTCAGATCGACTTCGGGTGCCTTGTCCAGCCAGTAGGTAACGGATTCCGGCCAGAAGATCACGATGGCGACGAGGATGAGCTGCATGCCGAGCCATGGAATGGCACCCATGTAGATATCCGACGTCTTGACCGTGCGCGGTGCGATGGAGCGAAGGTAGAACAGCGCAAATCCGAAGGGTGGATGCATGAAGCTCGTCTGCATGTTGATGCAGATCAGCACGCCGAACCAGATCAGGTCGATACCGAGCGCCTGTGCGATCGGGGCCAGCATCGGGATGACGATGAAGGCGATCTCGAAGAAATCGAGGAAGAAGGCGAGGAAGAAGATGAAGATGTTGACGAAGATCAGGAAGCCGATGGGCCCCCCCGGAATGCCCGACAGCATGTGTTCGATCCACAGCGAGCCGTCCATGCCCTGGAAAACGAGCGAAAAGCAGGTGGCGCCGACCAGAATGAACACCACCATGGAGGTGATATGCATGGTGGAATGCATGCCCTGCTTGACGAGATCCCAGCTGAGGCGGCGGTGCGCGGCTGCCAAGGCCATTGCACCGACGACGCCGAGCGCACCGGCTTCGGTGGGCGTTGCGAGGCCGAGGAAGATGGTGCCGAGCACGAGGAAGATCAGCACGATGGAAGGGACCATGCCCGCCAGCACGCGGAATACCAGCTTACGGTCGAGTTCGCCGCGCGCTTCCGGTGGCAGCGCCGGCAGGTCCTTCGGCCTTACGATCGACATGAACAGGATGAAGAGCATGAAGATGGCAACTTGCAGGATCGACGGGCCGATGGCGCCGAGATACATGTCGCCCACGGATTTGCCGAGCTGGTCGGCGAGAACGATCAGAACCAGCGAAGGCGGGATGACCTGCGTGATTGTTCCCGATGCGGCGATGACGCCGGTGGCAAGTCGCGGATTGTAACCGTATTTCAGCATGATCGGCAGGGAGATGACGCCCATGGTGATGACCGAGGCGGCAACCGTGCCGGTAATCGCGCCGAGAATTGCGCCGACGATGATGACGGCATAGGCGAGACCGCCGGGAATGGCGCCGAACAGTTTGCCGGTCCCTTCAAGCAGATCTTCCGCAAGCCCACATCGCTCGAGGATCGCGCCCATGAAGGTGAAGAAGGGGATGGCCAGCAGAAGGTCGTTCGAGACGATGCCGAAGATGCGCAGCGGCAGCGCCTGAAGAAAAGCCGGCGAAAAATGCTCGGTGAAAATGCCGATGATGCCGAAAACGAGGCCGACGGTGGCGAGCGAGAAAGCAACCGGAAATCCGTAAAGCATGAAGATGATCATGCCGAGGAACATCAGTGGCGGAAGAATACCATATTCGAACATGGGAAATATCCTGAAGGTTCAGATCGGTGTGATCATTGCAGGGGTTTTTCGTACTTCGTATCGAGCGCATAAAGCCCGTTAAGGGCTCCTATGCGCTTGATGAGTTCGGAAAAACCCTGAAGAACCAGAAGAGCGAAACCGGCGAAAATGATGAATTTCACCGGCCAGCGGATAAGACCGCCGGCATTGGAGGACATTTCGTTCTGATGCCAGGACAGGGCGAACATGGGCCAGGAAAGCCAGGCGAGGTAAAAGCAGCCGGGCAACAGGAACAGCACGATGCCGATAATATCCACCCAGATGCGGCTGCGCGGCGAAATCGCGCCATAAATGATGTCCACTCGCACATGTTCGTTCATGCGCAGCGTATAGGATGCGCCGATCAGCACGATGAAGGCGAACATGTACCACTGGATTTCCAGCCAGCCGTTTGAACTGTAGTTCAGGGCGTAGCGGACCATGGCGTTGCCGGCGCTGACGAGGCAGCAGATGAGCACGAGATAACCGGCGACCTTGCCCAGCGCTTCGCTTGCAAGGTCTATCAGCGCACTTAATTTTAAAAGCGACTTCATATAACTTTCCCCTCTTCCCTTTTCGGGCCCTTTGCGGGTTTATGGCGGAGAGCAAAGCCCGGTATCCCTGCTGCAGCCACGCCTCCACGTGCTTCCGCTGCCACAGGCTCCAGAGTTCCTCCCCACAGAATCCCGTGTATGGTCAGGCGGTTCGAAAAGCAACCAAAACCGCCATGAAACAGCTCGACCGAGTGCCCTTTTCAACCGTTTGCGAAAGAATGTTGCCCTATGGCATGTTTCGCCCGGTTGAGCAGTCGTGCTGCATGCCGTTGCCGCTCTTTCATGCAGAACGCATTGCGCTTTTCGGCGACTTCATGTTACCTCTGGCTACGGAGAATCCGGCATGGCCCGGTGATCGTCCACGGGCAGATTTCCCCGTACGACGGGCATGACGGATGGAGCAAAGGGGAAGCGGAATGAGCGAACACCACACGGGTCCGGTCGAAGTTGGCGCCGAGATGAATTACGCCGAGCACGAAAAGACCTATAACGGTTTTCTGGCCCTGACGAAGTATGGCACCATGTTGCTGTGCGTGCTGATGCTGGCCATGGTCGCGGGGTTCTTCACCGCCGCCGGCTTCCTTGGCGGTGTGGTCGTCTTCGCCGTGCTGTCGGCCGCGGGTTTCTTTCTGCTGCGCTGAACAATCCCGTTCATGAGCGGTTTCCGTCCCGGAAACCGGGCGATGCCGGACAACCGGAGAGGCCAAGCCATGAAGCGTCTGTTTTATTGTCTGTTTCTGCTGGTGGCGATTGCGCATCCGGCATTGTCGCGCGATCTTTCTCCTGCCGAGCAGGATAGCCTGCGCACACGGATTGAGCGGTTCAGCACGGCTTTGAATGCACAGGATTTCGAGCTTGTCGGCAGGACCGTGCCGCCGAAAATCTTTGAATTCATCGCACGCGACGCGGGTGTTAGCGTGGAACAATTGCGCGGCGCGTTGACCACGCAGATGCAGATGGCGCTTGCGGCGGTCAAGATAACCGAATTCACCATGGATACGCAGGCAATCACTCTTGCGCAGACGCCTGATGGAACGCCCTATGCGCTCGTTCCGACGAAGACGGTGATGGAAACCGGCGGCCAGACGATCGAGGCGAAATCCCACACGCTGGCGCTGATGGATGGTGCGGACTGGTACCTGTTGAGGGTCAGCGACCAGCAGCAGGTAACTATCCTGCGCAAGGTCTACCCGTCCTTTGCCGAGGTGGAATTTCCTGATGATTCCATGCAGCCGGTAAAATAGACCGGCCTCTTTCGTTCAGGAGAAGCGTCCCGGACGGAATGGGTCGACCGAAATTGCCGTTTCCTCGCCTCTGGCCAGCTGCGTCACCAGACGGGCGGTGGCTGCGGATTGTGTCAGCCCCAGATGGCCATGGCCGAAAGCATAGATCACGGAGGGCGTGGCGCGGGCCGTGCCGATGACGGGAAGACAGTCCGGCATCGACGGGCGGAAACCCATCCATTGTTTTCCATCCTCCAGCTTCAGTCCGGGCAGGAAACGCCCAGCCTTCTTCAGCATCGCCTCTGCACGGCGGAAATTCGGCTTCAGTTCCAGCCCGCCAAGTTCGACGGCACCGCCGACACGGATGCCCGTCGCCAGCGGGGTGACGACAAAGCCATGATCGTTGAAGTAAAGCTGGCGCGTCAGGTTGAAAGCGCCGGCGGGAAGGGTGGTGTTGTAGCCACGTTCGGTTTCCAGCGGCACGATGTTGCCGAGCGTCGCGGCAAGCTTTCTCGACCAGGCACCGCAGGCAATCACCACCTTGTCGGCATCGATCTTGTCGCCGTTTTCGAGCGTCACGATCGTGCTTTCGCCAACGGCATCGATGCGTTCGGCTTCGCCCTTTCGCAGGCTCGCGCCACGGGCAATCACCAGATCGAAAATAGCGCGGGTGAAATCATAGGGGTCGGAGACCTGCAGGCCATCGGGAGAGAATATGGCGTGGCGGAACTGCGGCGCGAGACCCGGTTGCAGCTCTTCGATTTCGTTGCGGCCGACGCGCTCAAAGGTGAAGCCGGCGCTTTCCTTTTCGTCCCAGTCCTTGCGGGCGGCGTTGAGGCTTGCCTCACTGTCGTAAAGATCGAGCGTCCCGGTTTTTGAAACGAGGTGCGAAAGTTCCGGCATGGCGGCGATATGGGCCATTTCCATGGCCGCCAGCCGGTTGATTTCCGTCAGCGACTTCAGCCCGTGGCGGAAGTTGCGCTCGGCGCTGGCGCGCCAGAAACGCCACAGCCAGGGTGCGATCTTCGCCGCATAGGCAGGCGGCACGCTGAGCGGGCCGAGCGGATCGAACAGCCAGCGCGGTGCTTTTTTTATGATGCCGGGAGCGGGAATGGGTATGATTTCGGGGAAAGCCAGAATGCCGGCATTGCCGGAACTCGCCCCCCGGGCAACCTCGCCGCGCTCCAGAAGCACTACCTCGCGTCCGGCATTCTGCAGATAAAGCGCCGCCATGGAACCGATAATGCCGGTGCCGATCACCAGCACATCGCATTTCAGGGTTTTGGTCATCGGCGCTCCTGCAACACAAATCTTTCAACCCCGCCATAACAATGAATGCTGCCCGGATGAAAGGCCGCATCGTGTCGCTGGCGCAGAAATATCAGCACTGTGGCAAATAAGCGGTCCCAAATAGACAAGGAGAATATAGTCGCCGTGAAGCATATCAGCAGTCGATTCAGGCTCCCGATCGATAGTTATGGAACATCATTAATCGCTATTTAACGGTGTCCGGCTAGTTTCGCGTGCAGGCGGACCGACCGTTTTTCATCTTTATATTTCGGGGATGGAGGAGGTCTGCACATGGATTACTGTTGGGGGTTCAAAAAAGATGTCTCACCTTTCTAAACTCGGTCTGGACGCTTATGCGGTGCTTGATGCGCTCAGCCGCTCGCAGGCCATCATCGAGTTCGATCTGACCGGCAAGATTTTGAAAGCGAACGATAATTTCTGCAAGGCTGTGGGTTATCAGCAGTCTGAAATCGTTGGGCGCTCCCACAGCATGTTCCTTTCTTCCGAAGATGCGACTTCGCCTGAATACAAGGCCTTCTGGGCAAAGCTGTCGCGCGGCGAATACGATCAGGGCCAGTACCGGCGTCAGGCCAAGAATGGCGACGAAATCTGGATTGAGGCCTCTTACAATCCGGTGTTTCGTTTCGGTAAACCTTACAAGGTGATCAAGATTGCAACCGACATCACCGCGATCAAGCGCAAGAGCGCCGAGGATGACGGCAAGCTGGCAGCGCTTTCCCGCGCGCAGGCCATGATCGAATTTACGCCCGACGGGAAAATCCTCAGCGCCAACGAGAATTTCCTCGCGACGCTCGGTTACACGGCGGAAGAGTTGATCGGTAAGCATCATCAGATGTTCTGCGAGCCGGCCTATGCCCAGTCTCAGGACTATCGGGATTTCTGGAAGGAACTCGGAAAGGGCCACTTCTCGACCGGGCAGTTCATGCGCCTTGGCAAGGATGGCAAACGCGTTTTCATTCAGGCTTCCTATAATCCGATCATTGATGATCGGGGCCGCGTCTTCAAGGTGGTGAAATTTGCTTTCGATGTGACGGACCGGATGCGCGCAGTCGAAGAACTTGGTGCTGCGCTCGAGCGGCTTTCTCAATGCAATATCCGTATTACGCTGGACAAACCTTTTGTCGGCGAGTTCGAAAGGCTGCGTTGCGATTTCAATAAATCCATCGCGGAATTCCAGAAGACGCTGGAAAATGTTCTCGGCCAGACCGGAGACCTGACCCGCAGCAGCCAGGAGGTCAGCGAAGCCTCCGTCAATCTTGCCGAACGCTCGCGCGAGCAGGCGGTGGCGCTTGAGGAAACGTCGGCAGCGCTAGAAGAAATCACCGCGACGGTCCGATCTTCGACTGAGAATATGAAAGAGACGCGCAAGCTCGTTCAGAGCGCGCGGGCATCCACCGTGGCCTCCACCGAGGTCGTGGAGCGGACAGTCGATGCGATGCAGCGTATCGAGACGGCATCGCGGGAAATCAGCCAGATCATCGGCGTGATTGACGAAATCGCCTTCCAGACCAACCTGCTGGCGCTGAATGCCGGCGTGGAAGCTGCGCGTGCGGGCGACGCGGGCAAAGGTTTTGCCGTGGTGGCGCAGGAAGTGCGCGAACTGGCGCAGCGTTCCGCCAATGCGGCAAAGGAAATCAAGGCGCTGATCAACAATTCCGGCACCGAGGTTCTTGAAGGCGTCCGGTTGGTGGGCGAGACCGGCACGGCGCTGAAGCAGATCGACGCGCTGGTCAGGCACATTGACGGCAACGTCGACATGATCGCCAAGGCGGCGGACGAACAGGCTGTCGGCATCAGTGAGATCAACAAGGCGGTCAATCGGCTGGATCGGATGACGCAGGAGAATGCGGCGATGAGCGCCCGCACCACCGTCATCAGCACCACGCTGGCGCAGGGTGCCGATGCGCTGGCGCAGCTTGTCAGCCTGTTCAAGTTGAACCGCCGCACGACGCAGCGCGAAGACGGATCTTCCGTCCGGTCGGAGTCTCCGGATACCGCCCGGCGGGATCGGACGTCGGCGCGGGCGGCATAAAGATCGGGCCCAGGTCCTCTTAGGGGCACTAACCAGATTTGGTGGATGCGGATGCCTTTGATCGGGCATCCGCATAAGGTTATCCCCGCAGAACCGGTCGTGCGATACCGAGATGGTCGCGCAGGGTCGAGCCTTCGTAGTCCTTGCGGAACAGGCCGCGTTCCTGCAGGAGCGGCACGACCTCGCGGTTGAATTCCTCCAGCCCGCCGGGGAAGAAGGGCGGCATGACGTTGAAACCGTCGGCGGCGCCGTTTTCGAACCATTGCTGCATGCGGTCGGCCACGTCTTTCGCCGTGCCCATGACGATGTGGTGGCCGCGGCCGGCGGCGACGCGCAGCGCCAGCTCCCGGATCGTCAGCTTTTCGCGGCGCGCCAGTTCCGTCAGAAGTTCGGCGCGGCTGCGCAGCTGGTCGGAAATCGGCAGATCGGGCAGCGGGCCATCGAGATCGTAATCGGCAAGGCTGTGGCCGATGCGTTCTTCAAGCAGCGGCATGGCGCTCTTGATATCCGTCCACCGGTTCAGTTCCTTCAGCTTTTCACCGGCCTCTTCAAAGCTTCTGCCGATGATCGGCATGAAGCCGGGCATCACGGCGACGCTGGCCGGATCGCGGCCGAATTTTTCCACGCGCGCCTTGAGGCTGGTGTAGAAGGCCTGCGCTTCGGAAATAGCCTGCTGGGCGGTGAAGACGATGTCGGCGGTGCGGGCGGCGAGGTCCTGTCCCGGGCCGGAGGAGCCGGCCTGGATGAGAACCGGGTGGCCTTGCGGCGAACGCGGAATATTGAGCGGCCCTTTGACCGTGAAATATTTGCCTTCGTGGTTGAGGATATGGACCTTTTCCGGATCGACGTAACGGCCTGCCTGCTTGTCCTTGACGAAAGCGTCGTCATCCCAGCTGTCCCAGAGGCCGCGCACCACATTCACATATTCTTCCGCCACGGCATAACGCTCGTCATGCTCAGGATGGTCCTTGGAAAAATTCGCCGCCGTGCGGGCGTATGAGGTGGTGACGATGTTCCACGCCGCGCGGCCGTGGCTCAGATGGTCGATGGAAGCGAAGGCGCGGGCGGTGTGGTACGGCTCGCCATAGGTGGTAGAGGCGGTGGCGGCGAGCCCGATCTTGTCGGTGACCATGGCAAGCGCGGCAAGCAGGGTCAGCGGCTCGAAACGCGCGATCATTGACGGATGGGCGTCGACGCCGCTGGTGAGGCCGTCGGCGAGGAATACCATGTCGAATTTCGCCGCCTCGGCCATTTTCGTAACACGGGTGAGGAGATCGAAATTCTCGCTGCCGGCCTCCGCATCGGGGTGACGCCAGCCGGAAACGTGGTGCCCGGCGCCCTGCAGGAAAAGTCCGAGATGCATCTGTCTTTTGCGTGTCGTGGTGGTCACGGGGATCATGCCTTCATGTCAGTCGAGTTATATTTGCGATACCAGAAGCGTTTCAAGCTTCCTGAGGTCGGCTGCGGTTTTCATGGACCGCACCAGTGCCGGAATGCCGGTGAATTTTTCATTGCCACCGGTCGCGTCGGCAAATTTTTCGGTCGGGTCATCAATGCCGGGGAGGCCGTCGACACGGCGCGAGAGCACCGTGCCGTCCTTCTTCGTTACGTCGATGACCACGAAACGGGTGGTGGGATCGGGCGAGAGGCGGCGGGCGGTCTCATCATGCCGGCGTGAGATCTTGGCGGAAAGGGCAAGCAGGTCGGCGCGTGTCGGGTGCTCGTCGAAATGGCCGATTCCGAGTGCTCCATCTGTCAGTGCTGCGGCAAAGACGTATTCGGCGCTGAAGCGCGCATCGATGCCGGTGGTGGGCGTGGCCGGTCCAACGAGCGCGGCATCGCCACCGGGCGGGAAGGTGATGGTGACCGCCTCGACCTCATCCGGTGTCAGACCATTGCTGTTGCGGAGCGCCAGCGCACCGACGGCAACGGGATGGCTCGCGGTGCAGCAGGGAAAGGCCTTGAGGGTGAGGCCGGGCGAGACGATCTGCCAGGGTGCGCCCCAGCCGGAGAGAACGCGTTTCGGCTGTTCTGCACCGAAGGCGAAAGCGGAATAAAAGCCGATGGGATTTTCCAGAAAATCCGGCGCGCCCTGAAAACCGGATCGCGCCAGCCGCGCGGCGGTGAGGCCGGCACGCGTGGCAAGCCCGGCATGCAGCGGCTTGGCTTCATAACCGAATTGCAGGCGAAGTCCGGCCGATTGCGTGGCGGCAAGGCCGAGCGCCACGGCCGTGGTCTGAGGATCGAATTTCAGGATATGCGCAATTGCTGCCGCAGCGCCGATGGGGCCGAGTGTGGCGGTGGCGTGGAAGCCGTTTTCGTAATGCTTGGTCCCGAGCGACAGGCCGAGACGCGCCATGGTTTCCAGCCCGACGATATAGGCGGCGATGAAGGCATCCGCCGTCGAGCCTTCCTCGACCGCGATAGCCAGCAAAGCGGGAATGATGGCGACGGTCGGGTGGCCGCGCACGCTGCCATGGACGTCGTCATAGTCAAGCACATGCCCCGCATGGCCGTTGATGAGGGCTGCGGTAAAGGCATCCGTGCGCAGATCATGGCCGATAATGCCCGCCGTGCCTGACGCGCCCGGTGTAAAGCTGTCGATCAGGATTTTCGTGCTTCTATCCGCAGCGCCGCCCAGTACGCAGGCGAAAAAATCGATCAGCGCCGTGCGGGCGATGGCAACCGCCTCGTCGTCGCGCAACGGATCGGAGGCAGCGATGGCCTCGGCCAGATGAAGCGTGAGTTTTTCGTCGGCGGTCATGATATCAGATCCCTTCGCCGTCAGCGACCCGCGCTACCTGTCCTCCGAGACCCTTGACGAAGGCGTTGATGCGGGGATTGGTCGACCTGTAGAAGATGTGCTCCGGCGTGCCCTGATCGACGATCAGGCCGTTTTCGGTGAAGACGATATTATCACTGATTTCTTCGGCAAAACGCATTTCGTGGGTGACGAGAATGCTGGTCATACCGTCATTGACGAGATCACGGATGACGGCGAGCACCTCGCCCACGGTTTCCGGGTCGAGCGCGGAGGTGACCTCATCGAAGAGCACCAGTTCCGGTCGCATGGCCAGCGCCCGGGCAATCGCCACGCGCTGCTGCTGGCCGCCGGAAAGCTGGCCGGGATAGGCATCGACTTTTTGGGAGAGGCGCACTTTTTCCAGCAATTCGCGGGCATGGCGCTCGGCTTCCGCCTTCGGCGTGCCGAGAATCTTGATTGGCGCGATGGTGATGTTTTCCATGACCGTCAGATGCGGGAAGAGATTGAACTGCTGGAAAACGATGCCGATGCGTTTGCGCAGCGCGATGCGTTCGGCCTCGGTCTTCAGCTGGTCGACACGGGTGCCGCCGACGGTGATCTTGCCCGATTGCGGAATGAGCAGGCCGTTGATGCAGCGCAGGATGGTGGACTTGCCGGAACCGGAAGGGCCGATGATGGAGACGGCGTCGCCTTTGTTGACCGTGAGGTCGATGCCCTTCAGGACCTGATTGTCACCGAAGGACAGGTGTATGCCTTCCAGTTCGACCAGAGCTTTTGCGGCGGTTTGTGGTGCGGGTGCGGACATGGCTTGTTCCAATCAGCGGGAGGCGAAGCGCCGCTCGAGGCGCTGCGTGAAACGGGAGACAGGATAGCAGAACAGGAAGAACGCCATCAGGACAGTGAGATAGACCACGACGGTAAAATCGTTGCGCTGCACGGCGGTGCTGGCGTCTGTCGCGGCATGCAGAAGCTCATGCACGCCGACCAGCGAGGCGAGCGCCGTACCCATGGTGATCGACGCATAGAGGTTCATCCATGGCGGCAGCGAGCGCTTCACGCATTGCGGCAGGATGATCCAGCGCAGTGTCTGGTTGCGCGAGAAGCCGAGCCCCTGCGCCGCTTCCCATTGTGCGGTCGGAATGGACTGGATGGCGCCGCGGGTGATTTCGGCGATATGGGCGCTGGCCGGAATAGCAAGGCCGACCACGGCCTTGATCCAGTCCGGAAACGGGATGTAATTGCCGAAAGCGACGATCTCGAAGGGGAAGATGTAGGTCGCGGCAAAGATCAGCACCAGATGCGGGGCGTTGCGGAAGATCTGAACATAGGTCAGCGCCGGCGCGCGCACGAGACGGTAGGGCGCGAGCTCCATGATGCCGAGCAGGACGCCGATGAAGGTGCCGATGGCGATCGCCAGGATGCTGATCAGCACGTTCATGGCAAAACCCTTGGCCAGATAGGGCAGCCATTGCAGCAGCACCTGGCCGAGCGAGGGATCGAGGATCAGCCACAGGATGACTGATATCGCCACGCCGAGCAGCAGAATGGTGCCGAAGGGCGGCTTCCTTATCGCCTGTGTTGGAGAAACCACCGCACTCATTGACCGAACCCCGGAACCGCAAGACGCCGTTCAAGCCACAGACCGGCCCTTGCGACGATAAAATTGATGACGCTGAAGAAGATGAGGATGACGATCATCAGCTCGACCACATTGTCGCGCTGCGTCCAGATCAGGATCGAGGCATAGGTGATTTCACCCACTGCAATTGCCGAGCCGACAGTGGTGAGCTTCACCAGATTGACGAGGTTATTGATGATGGAGGGCAGCGCTGTGCGGATCGCCAGCGGAAACTCCACATAGCGTAAAATCTCGAAGGAGCTGAAACCAATCGCGCGGGCCGCCTCGATGGTAGTGGCCGGCACCGCCTCGATACCGCCGCGCAAGGCTTCCGCGTGGAAAGCGGCAATGTGCAGGCCGGTAATGGCGACGACCCAGAAGAAGGGTGTCAGCGGATTGTTCTGTGCGCCGCCGAGTACGTTGGAAATCAGCATGTTAAGCACGAGAAAGCCGCACATCAGCTGCACCAGCGTCGGCGTGTTGCGCGTCAGTTCCACATAGGCGCGGACGGGGCCGGCAAGCCAGGTTTTGCCTGATGTCAGCATGGCTGCGAAAATGAAACCGAAGACGAGGCTGAGCGGCAAGGTGACGGCGACGAGGATCAACGTCATCTTCATGCCGTCGAGCCAGATCTGAACCTCGTAACCGCTGTTCAGAAAGTCATAGTTAAGGCCGAGATGCGCGGCCAGTTCTATGAAGCGCGCTGTAAATGAATCCTGCATCGGAAATCCATGCTGTTATTGCGGGTGCCGCCCGGCGGGCGGCGCCAGAATGGCCTGCCTTGTTATAAAGCAGAAAAGAACGGCAGGCGAAACCGGCCGTTCTTGATGGTTGGGGGAAATGGCGATGATAGCCGCCGCCCTTTCCGTCATGCCGGTCCCCGGAACAAGCACGGGGATGATCCGGCATCCAGCCGCGGCACGTCCGCGCCGCGAAGGAGACTCTCGTGGTCAAGGACTTGATCGCGCTGGACCCAGACCCGAGCGGGGTTGCCCCGGTCCTTATTGCGCGGCGGAGAGCTTCTTCTTCTGCTCTTCCATATAACCGATGCTGGGCAGGCGGTTGGCCTTGGCGAATTCGATCATCTTGCCGGAAGCGTGCAGTTCCTTGACAATCTTGTCGAGAGCGGCCTGCGTGTCGGCCTCGCCCTTGCGCAGCCAGATGACAGAATCCGACGGGATGAGGTCGGTCGGGATCAGGATGCCGTAATCTTTCCACTCGTCGGCGCGGTCCTGAAGCATCAGGCTCAGCGTACCGTTGACGTGCACGGAAACGTCGCAATTGCCGCCCTTCAGCGCCAGAAGCGATTCCGGCTGGCTCGGCAGCGCCTTTACCTGTGCGCCATATTGTTCGATCAGCGGCTGCGTGTAGTTGGAACCTTGCGAAACGCAGGCGATCTTGCCCTTCAGGTCCGGCCAGTCCCTGATGCCACTGTCCTTGCGGCCGATTGCGGCGCCGCCCTGGCGGTCATAGGGGGTGGGCACATAATCGAGCGTTTTGGCGCGCTCTTCGGTGTACTGCATGTTGGCGATCAGAATATCGACCTTGCCCTGCTGCAGGAACTGCACGCGGTTGGGCGGCGTCACGGTCTCAGTCACCAGCTCGACGCCGAGACCGGCAGCCAGCGCCTTGGCGACGTCGATGTTGAGACCCTTCTGCTCCTGCGTCTTCGGATCGATAAAGCCGAAAGGCGCGCCGGAGAGAATGACGCCGACAGTGAGCTTGCCGCGGCCCTTGATCCGGTCGAGCGTTGCATCCGCGTGAGCGGCGGTTGCCATCGAAGCGATGACGACGGTTCCGGCGATGAGTTTTGCGGCAAATCTGGAGAAAGAGAGGGCCATGGGTATTTCCTTTTGATTGTAGGTGGAAACTACATGAGGCACCCGCCAAGAGCGAGAATTGGCATTGCGCAAAAAATACTATGAATAGAAACCGGTTCCAAGAAAGTCTTTCAGCGGAAAAAATATCCTAATAACCGGAAATCGTAGAATCCTGTTCTTTGTCTCGCCGCTTCGTGTCCCTCCATGAGGGGCGGGAGAGTAATCCGGATGTTGCTGAGGACCGGATGGCCATATGCGGAGCGAGCGCATCCGGCTTGTTTCTTCTCCCCGCCGGGGAGAAGAAACGTGCTGCAACGTCCCAGCCTGTCTCAACGACCGGCGTTATAGGCCGCGATTGCCGCCATGTTGACGATATCGCTGTCCTTCGCGCCCATCGAGGTGATCTGCACCGACTTGTCGAGGCCGACGAGAAGCGGGCCGATGACGGTCGCGCCGCCCAGTTCCTGCAGCATCTTGGTGGAGATGGAGGCGGAATGGATGGCGGGCATGACCAGCACATTGGCGGGGCCGGAAAGGCGCGCGAAGGGATACTGGCTCTGCATGCGATGATGGTTGAGCGCCACATCCGCCGACATTTCGCCATCGACCTCGAAATTGACATTGCGCTTGTCGAGGATTTTCACGGCCTCGCGCACTTTGTCTGAGCGCTCGCCGGTCGGCTGGCCGAAGGTGGAATAGGCGAGCATGGCAACGCGCGGCTCGTAGCCGAAACGGCGCGCAAGGTGGGCTGCTTCTTCGGCGATGTCGGCAAGGTCCTCCGCATTCGGCATGTCGTGCACGGCGGTATCGGCCACGAAGACGGTGCGGTTGCGCGAAACGACCAGCGAAACGCCGATGACGCGGTGGCCGGGCTTGGTGTTGATGCAGCGGCGGATATCCTCGAGCGCCGTCGAATAGTTGCGGGTAACGCCTGTTACTACCGCGTCCGCATCGCCCATCGCCACCATGCAGGCGGCGAAATGGTTGCGGTCATTGTGGACCAGACGCTGCACGTCGCGCAGCAGGAAGCCGCCGCGTTGCAGCCGCGCATAGAGATAATCGACATAGGCATCGACACGGGTGGAGAGGCGGGCGTTGGTGATCTCGATATTGGCGCGGTCGAGATCGATGCCGGCGCGTTCCGCGTTGGCCTTGATGATGTCGTCGCGGCCGAGCAGGATGGCGGTGCCAAGCCCCTGCGCGGTAAACGAAATCGCCGCGCGCATGACCTGTTCTTCCTCTGCCTCCGCAAAGACGACGCGCTTCGGCGAGCGGCGCACGCGCTCGTAAAGGCGCTGCGTGGTCGATGCCATCGGGTCGCGGCGGGCGGAAAGCTCGCGGGCATAGGCGTCGAGATCGGGCAGCTCCCGGCGGGCGACGCCGGTTTCGATGGCGGCCTTCGCCACGGCCACCGGAATGGCCGAGATCAGGCGCGGATCGAAGGGAACCGGAATGATATATTGCGATCCGAAACGCGGACGGTTGCCCTGATAGGCGGCGGCCACATCATCAGGCACGTCTTCGCGGGCCAGATCGGCGAGCGCCTGTGCAGCGGCGATCTTCATCGCGTCGTTGATCTGGCTGGCGCGAACATCGAGTGCGCCGCGGAAGATATAGGGAAAGCCGAGGACATTGTTGACCTGGTTCGGGTAATCCGAACGGCCGGTCGCCATGATGGCGTCGTCGCGAATGCGCGAGACTTCTTCCGGCGTGATTTCCGGATCCGGGTTGGCCATGGCGAAAATGATCGGCTTCGGCGCCATGGAGCGGATCATCTCTTCGCTGAAAGCGCCCTTCTGCGACAGGCCGAACACCACATCCGCACCCTTCATGGCTTCGGCCAGCGTGCGGTTGTTGGTTTTTACCGCGTGCGCGGATTTCCACTGGTTCATGCCTTCGGTGCGACCCTGGTAGATCACGCCCTTGGTATCGCAGAGCGTGATGTTTTCAGGGTTGAACCCCATCGCCTTGATGAGGTCCATGCAGGCGATTGCCGCAGCACCCGCGCCGTTGCAGACGAGCTTCGTGGTCTTGAAGTCACGCCCGGTCAGTTCGATGGCGTTGATGAGGCCGGCGGCGGCGATGATGGCGGTGCCGTGCTGGTCGTCATGGAAAACAGGAATATCCATCAGCTCGCGCAGGCGGCTTTCGATGATGAAACATTCCGGCGCCTTGATGTCTTCCAGATTGATGCCGCCGAAGGAGGGGCCGAGGTAACGCACGCAATTGATAAATTCATCAGCGTCTTCGGTGTCAACCTCGAGATCGATGGAGTCGACGTCGGCGAAGCGCTTGAAGAGAACGGACTTGCCCTCCATGACCGGCTTGGAGGCGAGCGCGCCGAGATTACCGAGACCGAGGATGGCGGTGCCGTTGGAGATGACCGCCACCATGTTGCCGCGCGTGGTGTAGTCGTAAGCGGTCGCCGGATTTTCGGCGATGGCTTTCACCGGCACGGCAACGCCAGGCGAATAGGCAAGCGACAGATCCCGCTGCGTCGCCATCGGTTTGGTCGGGGTGATTTCCAGTTTCCCGGGTCTGCCTTCCGCGTGGAAATCCAGGGCTTCCTGATCCGTAACCGATGTTCTTGTGCTGGCGGGTTTCGTCGTGTCGGACATGGGCTGAGCGTGCTTTCCTGTCGATAATAGTGTAAAAATATCCGCCGTTGTTATTGTATTTTTCGCGCGCCTGCCAAGCCTTGAATGTTGTTCAGTGCAGCAAATTTAAGCGTGATGAAATTTGCGGCCGATTCAATCGATTAATTCCTGTCTTTCGTGTCAGAGGCTCGGCCGATAGGCCTGACGGGCCATGTTCACGAAGGCTTCGACATGCAGGGCGAGGGCGCCGCGCCTGACGACCAGCACACAATCGGACCACGCATCCGCGCTCTCCAGTGGCACGCCGGCAATGCCCCTTGCGGAACGCACGGTGGTTTCCGGCAGGATGGAAATGCCCGCACCCGCCTCCACGAGTGCGAGGATCGTATTGACGTTGGCGATACGCATGCCGATTTCCGGCGTGCAGCCGGCATCCTCAAAAAGCGAAAGCGCGCTGCTGCTGAGGCCAAGGCCAATCTCGTCAACCGGCAACAGCAGTTTTTCGCGCACGATATCGCCGACCGAAATCCGCGAGCGGTGGGCGAGTGCGTGCCGTTCCGGCAAGGCGACGCAAAGTTTCGAACGATCGAAGGGCATGGCGCGCAAGGTCTGCGGCAGCGAGGGAAGGGGCGCGCGAATGAAGGCAACATCGGTCTTGCGGGTCGCCACCTGCTCGATCAGCTGCTCCATCGTCATGCCGGGCAACAGTTCAAGCGTCACATCAGGGTGTTCGTCGCCATAGCGGGTAATCAGCGCCGGCAGTTTGCGTTCCGCCATGACACTGGTGCCGTAACCGATGCGCAGCGTGCCGAGCTGGCCGCGCCTGATCTGCTGCGCCTTTTCCAGCGCGCCTTTGGTGCGGGCAAGGATTTCTTCCGCCTCGATGAGCATGGATTGGCCGGCAGGCGTGAGTTCCACACCGCGATTGATGCGGTGAAAGAGCTTGAAGCCCAGATTTTCCTCCAGCTGCCGGATACGCTGGGTCACAGCAGGCTGGGCGATGCCGAGCTGCAGGGCGGCGGCGCGAAAGTTTCTGGCCCTTGCGGCTTCCACGAATATTGTGAGTTGGCGAATATCCATCGGCGGACAGGTCTTTGTGTTGTCGGGCTTGGTGTGGTATAAGTATAGCTTATCAAAATTGCCCGTCTTGCGCATTGTCATCTTGTCGCAGGCGACGTTATACCGCAGCCAGTGTTTCGGTCGTCTTTGCCGCTTATGCGGGCATTGGCGATACGAACCGGGGAGGATTTGTTCAAGCACCTTGTCCGCCGTCCATGGGGCCGGCGGTCACCTGCAGTGAATGGGTCAAAATGACAGTCACGACGGAAGTCTTCCCCACCATTGTTCCCCGTTCAGCCGCGCCGCCTCCGGCGCATCTTCGCCTGGCCGCAATGGCCGCGAACTGTCCCGGCTTTGCCGGACACTGAACGATCATCGGGCTTCAGCCTTTTTGGCGGCTCTTCTAACCGGACATTCTTTCATGGGTAATCCAGCAACTTCACTATCGCTCCCAGCCAGATTATGGCTGTTGGTGCTCGGCGCGGTCATCATTGCCGCAGGCCTGTTCTTCGCCATTGGCGGCGGCCAGCTCGCGGCCCTCGGCGGCAGCCTTTACTTCATTGCGGCGGGCATCGCGTTGATCGTCTCCGGCCTGCTCATCCTGTTGCGCAAGCCTGCCGGCGCGCTTCTCTTCGGCCTTGTCGTCGTCCTCACCGGCGCCTGGGCGGTGTGGGAAGCCGGATTGCACTTCTGGCCGCTCATTTCCCGCCTTCTGGCGATAGGTGTCGGCGCCACGGTCGTTGCGCTCTCCTATCCGCTTTTGCGCCGTGCGGCAGGCAAGGCCCCGGCATATGGCACTTCCTTTGCCATTGCCGCCATTCTCGCCATCGCTTCCGGTGCAGGTTTTGCCGGCATGTTCGTGCCGCATCCGACCGTCGCCTTCAATGGTGAGGCGGCCGCGCTGACGCCGGTAACCCCGGAAACCGAGCAGAAGAACTGGGAGCATTACGGCAATACGTCCGGCGGCAGCCGCTTTGTCGCGCTCGACGAAATCACCCGTGACAACGTCAAGAACCTCGAAGTCGCATGGACTTACCATACCGGCGACACTCCGATCAGCCCCGGCGCGAATGGTGCGGAAGATCAGGAAACGCCGCTGCAGGTTGGCGACACCGTGTTCCTTTGCACGCCGCACAACAATGTCATCGCTCTCGATGCCGATACCGGCGCTGAGAAATGGAAGACGGAAATCAACGCGAAATCCTCCGTCTGGATGCGCTGCCGCGGTCTTGCCTATTTCGATGCCAAGGCGCCGCTGAAGCAGCCGACCGCACCGGGCTCAACGCCTGTCACGCCGGCGGTGGTTGCCGAAGGCGCGCTTTGCCAGCGCCGTATTCTGATGAACACCATCAATGCGGAACTGATTGCGCTTGATGCCGACACCGGCGCGTTTTGCCCTGACTTCGGCAACAATGGCCGTGTCGATCTGAAGATCGGTCTCGGCAATGCGCCGGACCCGCAATATGTGCTGACCTCGGCGCCTACACTGGCGGGAACGACCGTCGTTGTCGGCGGCCGTATCGCCGACAACGTACAGGTGGATATGCCTGGTGGTGTCATGCGCGGTTTCGATGTGGTGACCGGCGCGCTCCGCTGGGCCTTCGATCCCGGCAACCCCGAGATCACCGGACTGCCGCCCGAAGGGCAGACCTACACGCGTTCCACGCCCAACGTCTGGGCGTCCATGTCTTACGATCCGGAGCTGAACACGGTCTTCATGCCGGTCGGCAGCCCTTCGGTGGACTTGTATGGCGCGACGCGCACGCCGCTCGACCATAAATATGGTGCTTCGATGCTGGCGCTCGATGCCACTACCGGCCGGGAAAAATGGGTCTATCAGACGGTTCATAACGACCTCTGGGACTTCGACGTGCCGATGCAGCCAAGCTTCATCGATTTCCCAAAAGCGGATGGAACGACTGTTCCGGCACTGGTCTTCGGCACCAAGGCGGCGCAGATCTATGTTCTCGACCGGGCGACCGGCCAGCCGCTGACGAAGGTTGAAGAAGTTCCGGTCAAACCCGCCAATATTCCGAACGAGCCCTATGCGCCGACACAGCCGCGCTCGGTCGGCATGCCCGAGATCGGTGCGCAGACCCTGACGGAAGCGGATATGTGGGGCGCCACTCCGTTTGACCAGCTTCTTTGCCGTATTGCCTTCAAGGGAATGCGCTACGAGGGGCTTTATACGGCGCCGGGTACGGACCTCTCCTTGTCATTCCCGGGTTCGCTCGGCGGCATGAACTGGGGCGGTCTTTCGACTGACCCGACGACGAACACCATTTTCGTCAATGACATGCGCCTCGGCCTCTGGATTCAGATGAAGGAAGCCGCACCCAGCAAGGCAACGGCAAGCGGCGGCGAAAGCGTCAATACCGGCATGGGCCTCGTGCCTATGAAGGGTACGCCCTATGCCGTCGACAAGAACCGTTTCCTTTCGGCTCTCGGCATTCCCTGCCAGGCTCCGCCCTATGGCACGATGACCGCGATCGACATGAAGACCCAGAAGATCAAGTGGCAGGTACCTGTGGGTACGGTCGAGGATACCGGGCCGCTCGGCATCAAGATGGGCCTGCCGATCCCGATCGGCATGCCGACGCTTGGCGGCACGCTTGCCACACAGGGCGGTCTCGTCTTCATCGCCGGCACGCAGGATTATTATCTGCGCGCCTTCGATACGGCGACCGGCAAGGAAGTCTGGAAGACCCGCCTTCCGGTCGGCAGCCAAGGCGGTCCGATGAGCTACAAGTCTCCGAAGACCGGCAAGCAATATGTCGTCATCTCGGCCGGTGGTGCGCGCCAGTCGCCCGATCGCGGCGACTATGTGATCGCCTATGCGCTGCCGGATTGATCTTGGCGGTTTATCACTCTGAAAAAGGAACCCCGGGGCATGGTCCCCGGGGTTTTTCTTTGCCCCTGGCCGGAGTGCGAGGCCATTCCGTGCGGAACCTTGCACCCTCCCTTGCGTTAGGAAAACGGTCCTGCCGGCAAACACTCCCGCCGTTCACCAAGCTTTCACAAGGCGAATTTATGAGCTTGCGCTTATCCGCCCGTGAACCGATGATGGCGGCATTTCGAAATATGTATATTGTCCGGCGCGCCGGGAAATTTTTAGAGTTGGAAAGGTTTTGTTGTGAAGGAACAATCTCGAAAGATCACGCCGGTTCTTCTTGCCGGCGGTGCTGGTTCCCGGCTTTGGCCGGTATCGCGCGATCAGTTGCCCAAGCAGTTCCAGCCGCTGGTCGGCAATCTTTCGACCTATCAGCAGACGCTGCAGCGGGTGGGCGACAAGAGCCTTTATGCCGAACCGCTGGTGATCACCAACGAGGATTTCCGTTTCTTCGCTCGCCGCCAGGCGGAAGAGATCGATCTGCCGGCAACGGTGGTGCTTGAGCCCGCCCGCCGCGACAGCGCCGCCGCGATGGCCGCCGCCGCCGTGCTTGCCGAGCGCCGCGAGCCCGGATGCCTGGTGCTGGCGCTTGCCGCCGACCATGTGGTGCTCGATGCCCAAAAGTTTTCCGATGCCGTGAAGCTCGGAGCAAAAGCCGCCGATCAGGGCAATATCGTCGTCTTCGGCCTCGTGCCGACCGAGCCGCGTACCTCCTACGGTTATATCAAGCCGGGCGAGGCGATCGACGGCGAGGAAGACCTCAGCACCGTCGATGCTTTTGTCGAGAAGCCGGATGTGAAGACGGCGATCTCCTACTTGGAAAAAGGTTACCTCTGGAACTCCGGTAACTTCCTGTTCCGTTCCGATGTGATGATCGCCGAACTGAAGGCCTTCGCGCCGGAGATCCTTGCCGCGGTGACGCAGGCGGTCGAGCAATATGAAAGCGACCTCGGCTTCGTGCGCCTGCATCAGGCAAGCTTCGAGGCCTCGCCGAAAAACTCGATCGACTACGCGGTGATCGAGAAAACCAAGCGCATGGCGGTGGTGCACGGCCATTTCCGCTGGTCGGATATCGGCAGCTGGGATGCGATCTGGGAGATTGCCGACAAGCGCGGCAACGACAACGCACTGGAAGGTAACGGCGTCTTCATCGATTCCGAAGGCTGCCTCATCCACTCCACGCAATTGCTGACGACGGTGGTGGGCGCGAAGGACATGGTGGTGGTGGCCACCAAGGATGCGGTTCTGGTGGTGCCGAAAAACCGGGTGCAGGATGTGAAGGGTCTGGTGGAAAAGCTGAAGGACAGCGAACACGCGCCACAGACGCAGACCCACAAGCGCGTCTATCGCCCCTGGGGTTATATCGAACACATGTATGTGGACGAGCGTTACCGGGTGGGCCACATCACGGTCGATCCCGGCCACCGCATTTCGTTCCAGAAACATTATCACCGCTCGGAACACTGGATCGTCGTGAAGGGAACCGCGACTGTCACGATCGGTGAGGAAATCCGGCTGCTGACGGAAAACCAGTCGGTTTATATCCCGATCGGCCAGCCGCACCGGCTGGCAAATGAGGGGCAGATTCCACTCGAACTGGTCGAAATCCAGACCGGGGCCTATATCGGCGAGGACGATGTCATCCGCATCGAGGATGATTACAAGAGGCAATAGGGGCACTGCCTATGCAAAGGGAACATAAGGCGAGGCGGACATAAGTCCGCTTCGCCTTTTTTGGTTCAGGCGGCCAGCGCGTTCAGGCAATGGGCAAAGCCATGGGACAGTATCGCCGCTTCCAGTCCCCGACGCCAGAATAGCCACCCGAAGATGAGGCCGGGAATAAAGTTGCCGAGCAGCACCGCAAGGACGAGCGCCGGTTGCGGCTGAGCGGCGATCGTGAACAGAAGCGGCAGATGGCCGGCGGCGAAGAGAGCTGCGGCGATTATGATGGCAGCCCATACAAGAGATGATCGGATTTCCCCGCTTCCTGTCATGCGCCAGAGGGCCCATGCGAAAAACGACATCAGGCCCCACCGGGTCAGCAGCTCTTCCGTGATGCCGCCATATAAAATCCGGGTCGCCAGCGGGACGTCAAATCTGGTCATTTTTGCCAGGGTTGCCGCATCCGTGACCAGGGGCAGGATCACCGACGAATAGATGATCATCAACACGGCGACGGCAATGCCCGCCGCAAGCGCAGGCGGCAACTGTCTTCGCAGCACTGCGCGCGTATTGTCACCCTGCAACCAGCTATCGATCAACGGGGCGCCAAGCCCGAGTTTCGCGGCAAGAACCTGACCGGTTGCCACCGCTGTAACGGTCAGGATTGCCGGCTGGACGAGGATCAGCAGGCGCATAGCCAATGAAGCTTGCTGCCCCGGTATAAGCTGCTCAAACGTTGCCAGTAAAAGCGATGCGACGCCGGTCAGTCCGATGATCAAAAGAATATGCCAGCGTTTCATGGTCTCTTTCGCCTGTTTTCCTCACCATGAGGTCTGTAAATGACCGGCATTGCGTTTGGATTACGCGGTCCAATCCCCTGCGTCGCTTGGCTGTTCGGCATATTTACTGCCCGTTCGAAATGCCTCCTGACGGTGGTGGCGAGATTCGTATTTTAGGCGGTTGCCTAATCAAAAATCTTCGCATACGTTCCAACTGCAACGTTTCAGTGAGGGAGGAGACTCATGCGAATGCGTGTTATTTCTGCGGCTTTTCTGGCCAGCGTCATGATTCCGGCGGGTATTGCCGGGGCCACCGATCTTGAGGTGACCCATTGGTGGACATCAGGCGGCGAAGCCGCTGCCGTCGCCGAACTGGCCAAGGCTTTCGACGCGACCGGCAATAAATGGGTGGACGGCGCGATTGCCGGTTCGGGCGGCACGGCCCGGCCGATCATGATCAGCCGCATCACCGGTGGCGACCCGATGGGTGCCACCCAGTTCAACCACGGCCGGCAGGCGGAAGAGCTTGTCCAGGCAGGCCTGATGCGCGATCTTTCCGATGTTGCCGCAAAGGGTAACTGGAAAGATGTGATCAAGCCGGCAAGCCTGCTCGACAGCTGCACCATCGACGGCAAGATCTATTGCGCGCCGGTCAATATCCATTCCTGGCAATGGCTGTGGCTTTCCAATGCGGCCTTCAAAAAGGCGGGCGTAGAGGTTCCGAAGAACTGGACGGAATTCGTCGCAGCCGCACCGGCGCTGAAAAAGGCGGGCATCCAGCCGCTCGCGCTTGGCGGCCAGGCATGGCAGGCGAACGGCCTGTTCGACACGCTGACGCTTTCGATCGGCGGCAAGGACCTTTATCAGAAGGTCTATGGCGACAAGGATGCCGAAGCGGCAGCCGGTCCTGATATGGCGAAGATTTTCGCAGCTGCCGTCGAGGCCCGCGACATGGCCAAGGGCACCAATGTTCAGGACTGGAATCAGGCCACGAATATGGTGATAACGGGCAAGGCCGGCGGCCAGATCATGGGCGACTGGGCACAGGGCGAATTCCAGCTTGCCAATCAGAAAGCCGGCACGGACTATTCCTGCCTTCCCGGTCTGGGTCTCAGTGAATACCTCACCACGGGTGGCGACGCCTTTTATTTCCCTGTTTTGAAAGACGAGGCGAAAACCAAGGCGCAGGACGTTCTTGCCGCAACCATTGTTGATCCGAAAACGCAGGTTGCCTTTAACCTGAAAAAAGGCTCGCTGCCGATCCGCGGCGACGTCGACCTCAATGCAGCCAATGACTGCATGAAAAAGGGTCTGGCAATTCTGGCCAAAGGCAATGCGCTGACCAGCACCGACCAGCTGATTTCTGCCGATACGCAGAAACAGAAGGAAGACCTGATGGCGGAGTTCTTCGCGGGCTCGATGTCGGCAGAAGACGGGCAGAAGCGCTTCGCGGACATTATCGGTTCGGCTGACTGATTGTGATCTCTCCGGATCGGGGAGCGATTCACCGCTCCCCTTTCCAACGTCCGGTTTGCGCCAGAACAGTTGGCACTGGTCGGGGTTTCACGCGGCGGGGCTTTTTGCTCGGTCGTTGACTGTAACGTTACAGGAGGAGGTAACATGGCAGGTCAAACGCGCTCAGGGCGTCCCAACCAGCTTTTCCGCAATCTCAATTCCAAGATTGCCTCCATTCCCATGATCCTAACCGCCATGGTGATTTTCCTTGGCGGAACGATCTGGACGGTGATTTATTCCTTCACCAATTCCAAGCTTCTGCCGCGGGCAAGCTTCATCGGTTTTGACCAATATGAGCGGCTGTGGGCCGCGCCGCGCTGGATCGTGTCCATCCAGAATCTCGCGATATACGGCGTGCTGTCGCTGATCTTCAGCCTCGTTATCGGCTTCGTGCTGGCGGCGCTGATGGACCAGAAAATCCGGTTTGAAAACACCTTCCGCACGATATTTCTTTATCCCTTCGCCTTGTCCTTCATCGTTACCGGCCTCGTCTGGCAATGGCTGTTGAACCCGGAATTCGGCATCCAGTCCGTGGTCCGCTCGATGGGTTGGGAAAGCTTCACCTTCGATCCGCTCTATAATTCCCAGATCGTCATTTACGGCATCTTGATTGCAGCGCTCTGGCAGGGCACGGGGCTCGTCATGTGCCTGATGCTCGCCGGTCTTCGCGGTATCGATGAGGATATCTGGAAAGCTGCACGCGTCGACGGCATTCCGATGTGGAAGACCTATATTCTCATCATCATTCCCATGATGCGGCCCGTCTTCATCACCACGCTCGTCATCATCGCCAGCGGCATCGTCAAGGTTTACGATCTGGTGGTGGCGCAGACCAGCGGTGGGCCGGGCATCGCCTCCGAAGTGCCGGCGAAATATGTCTATGACTACATGTTTCAGGCGCAGAACCTGGGGCAGGGCTTCGCCGCCTCGACCATGATGCTTCTGACCGTCGCCATCATCGTCATCCCATGGGCCTACCTCGAATTCGGAGGCAAGAAGCGTGGCTAATATCAGCACACTGAACACGGTCGCCGCCGCAACCGATGCGGTTGCCCAGGACCTTTCCGGCCCGCGCGGCAAGAAGCCAAGGAAAACCTTTTCCCGCCGCAACATCATTCTTTACGGCACGCTGTTCGTTGCCGCCGCCTATTACCTGCTGCCGCTATACGTGATGGTTGTCACCTCGCTGAAGGGCATGCCGGAAATCCGGCTGGGCAACATCTTTGCGCCGCCGGTGGAAATCACCTTTGAGCCCTGGGTGAAGGCCTGGGCCAATGCCTGCACGGGATTGAACTGCGACGGGCTTTCGCGCGGATTCTGGAACTCGGTGCGCATTCTCGTGCCTTCGGTGGTGATCTCGATCATCGTCGCTTCCGTCAGCGGTTACGCCATGGCGAACTGGAAATTTAAGGGTTCGGAGCTGTTCTTCTCCATCCTCATCATCGGCGCCTTCATTCCCTATCAGGTGATGATCTATCCGATCGTTATCGTGCTGCGCGAAATGGGCGTCTATGGCACGCTGACCGGCCTCGTCATCGTTCACACCATCTTCGGCATGCCGATCCTGACACTGCTGTTCCGCAACTATTTCGCCTCGCTGCCGGAAGAGTTGTTCAAGGCGGCGCGTATCGATGGCGCCAATTTCTGGCAGATCTATCTCCGTATCATGCTGCCCATGTCGCTGCCGATCTTCGTTGTGGCGATGATCCTGCAGGTGACCGGCATCTGGAACGACTTCCTGTTCGGCGTGGTGTTCACGCGGCCGGAATATTACCCGATGACCGTGCAGCTCAATAACATCGTCAACTCCGTGCAGGGCGTGAAGGAATACAACGTCAACATGGCCGCAACCCTTCTGACCGGGGCCGTGCCGCTGATCGTCTATTTCGTCTCCGGCAGGCTTTTCGTCCGCGGCATTGCTGCAGGCGCAGTAAAAGGTTGAGTTATATGAACAAAAGCGTTTCCATTCGCGATCTTTCCCTGTCGTTCGGTGCCGTCACCGTGCTGAAAGACCTCAATCTCGATATTTACGACGGCGAATTCCTCGTGCTGCTCGGCTCGTCCGGCTGCGGCAAGTCGACCCTTCTCAACTGCATTGCCGGCCTTCTGGAACCGACCGACGGGCAGATCTTCATCAAGGACCGCAACGTCACCTGGGAGGAGCCGAAGGATCGCGGCATCGGCATGGTGTTCCAGTCTTATGCGCTTTATCCGCAGATGACGGTGGAGAAAAACCTGTCCTTCGGCCTTCAGGTCGCAAAGGTGCCGAAAGAGGAAATCGACCGGCGCGTGAAACGGGCGGCGGGCATCTTGCAGATCGAGCCGCTGCTGAAACGCAAGCCTGCCGAACTGTCCGGCGGCCAGCGTCAGCGCGTGGCGATCGGCCGGGCGCTGGTGCGGGATGTGGATGTCTTCCTGTTCGATGAACCGCTCTCCAACCTCGACGCCAAGCTGCGCTCGGAACTGCGCGTCGAAATCAAGCGGCTGCACCAGTCGCTGAAAAACACCATGATCTATGTGACGCACGACCAGATCGAGGCGCTGACGTTGGCGGATCGCATCGCCATTATGAAAAGCGGTGTCATCCAGCAGCTGGCCGATCCCGTCACCATCTATAACAAACCGCGGAACCTCTTCGTCGCCGGCTTCATCGGCTCGCCCTCGATGAATTTCCTGCGCGGCGAGTTGATCGAAAAGGACGGTAAGGTGGTCTTCACCACCAATGGCGTGACTTTCGCGCTAGACGGTTATCATCCGGAGACGCCGCTTGCCGCCGGCCGTGCCGTGGTTTTGGGTGTCCGCCCGGAACATGTGCGCGTCGATGCCGATATTGTTGGCGGTGAGGTGCACGAGGCGATCGTCGATATCGAGGAGCCGATGGGCGCCGACAATCTGATCTGGCTGAAACATGCCGGGCATACCATGTCCGTGCGTGTCGGCGGCCATAGGCGGTTTTCACCGGGCACCAAGGTGCGCCTCGGCCTCGACATGACGATGGCCTCGCTTTTCGACGCGCAAAGCGAGGAACGGCTCTAGAACAGCTTCGATTTCCCCCCACACAATCCCAAGACCCAGATCTCTATGGAGGAGACAATGACAGAACTCGGTTTCCAGCTTTACAGCGCCCGCAATTTTCAGCCTTTTTCCGATATTCTGAAAAAGCTTTCGGCGGCGGGTTATAAACATGTCGAAGGCTACGGCGCGATGTATGCGTCGCTGGATGAAGCTGGTCTGAAAGGTCTGCGCGCCGAACTCGATGCCAACGGCCTGACCATGCCAACCGGCCATTTCGGTCTCGATCTTCTTGAGGGCGATCCGAAAAAGGCGCTGAACATCGCGAGAGTTCTGGGCGTGGAGGCGATCTATTGCCCTTACCTGATGCCTGACCAGCGCCCGACAGATGCTGCAGGCTGGTTCGCCTTCGGCAAGCGCCTGCAGGAGGCGGGTAAGCCCTTCGTGGATGCCGGGCTGATCTTCGGCTGGCATAACCACGATTTCGAGTTCAAGACGCTTGACGATGGCTCGACGCCGCAGGAGCAGATTTTTGCCGGCGGCCCGGACCTGAAATGGGAAGCGGATATAGCCTGGATTATCAGAGGCAATGCCGATCCGCTCGCATGGATCGAAAGCTACGGCAAGCGCATCACAGCCGTGCATGTCAAGGATATCGCGCCTGCGGGAGAGAATGCGGATGAGGATGGCTGGGCCGATGTCGGCCATGGTACAGTGGACTGGAAGGGCCTCGTTGCTGCGTTGAAGGCGAAATCCGCCACGAAACATTTCGTGGTCGAGCACGACAACCCGAAAGACATCGACCGGCTCATCACCCGCTCGATCGCATCGTTCAAAACCTATTGAGTTTCAATTTTTCGGAGTTTCATCATGGCCAGAGATCTTGGCGTCGGCATCATCGGATGCGGCAATATCTCGTCTGCTTATTTCTCGCTGGCGCCGCTCTTCAAGGGCATCAAGGTGCTTGCCTGCGCCGACCTCAACCGCAATGCGGCGGAGCTGAGGGCGGAAGAATTCGGCGTTGTCGCGCAGTCCATCGAGGACCTGCTCGCCAATAAGGATATCGATGTGGTGGTGAACCTCACCATTCCCGCCGCGCATTTTCCGGTGTCGAAAGCCGCACTTGAAGCGGGCAAGCACGTCTATTCGGAAAAGCCGCTGGTGCTTTCGCTGGAAGAGGGTGAAGAACTGCGGCGTATCGCCCGGGAGAAGAACCTCTCCGTTGGTTGCGCGCCGGACACCTTCCTCGGCGGCGCACATCAGCTTGCCCGGCAATATATCGACGAGGGCAAGGTCGGCCGCATCACGTCAGGCACCTGCCATGTGATGAGCCCCGGCATGGAGATGTGGCACCCCAATCCGGGCTTCTTTTTCCTGAAGGGCGGCGGGCCGATCCTCGATCTCGGCCCCTATTACGTCGCCAATCTCATCAACCTCATCGGCCCGGTCAAGCGTGTCGGTGCATTGACGTCAATGGCGAACCCCACCCGCACGGTAACCAGCCAGCCGCTGAACGGTGAGATCATCCCGGTCGAAACGCCGACCAACATCCATGCGCTGCTGGAATTCGTGAACGGTGCGACGATCACGCTTTCGGCGAGCTGGGACGTGTGGTCGCATCGCCACGCCAATATGGAACTTTACGGCACGGAAGGTTCCATCTACGTGCCGGACCCCAACTTCTTCGGTGGTGTGGTGGAAGCGAGTGGGCGCGACAAGAATATCCAGCCGCTTGAAGACTGGGCGCATCCCTTCGGCATCGCCAACCAGGAAAGCCCGAACGGTCCGCGTGCCAATTACCGTACCGCAGGCCTTGCCGATATGGCGATTGCCATTCTGGAGGGTCGCGATGCCCGTTGCTCGCTGGATCGCTCCCTGCACGGTATCGACGTGATGACCTCCATCCTTAAATCCGGGGAAGAAGGCCGCTTCATCGAGATGACCACGACCTGCACCCAGCCGGCAGCGCTCGGCATTGAAGAGGCGCAGGCGCTGTTGCGTTGATGTGACGACCGATCATACAGGCGGCGGAGGCGACTCCGCCGCTTTTTTTGTTTTCGGCGGCAACGGCAGCAACCGGTGCGCTACTGCTGTCATCTTAAAGCTCTTCACAATCCCTTCGCTTTGGTTTAAAGCCGCGCCGTATCCGGTCGCAGCCCACCCGGTCAAAACAAGGGATCCTAAATTATGAAAACCATCGTCATCTGCTCCGGCGGATTGGACTCCGTTTCGCTTGCGCATAAAATCGCCGCGGAACATGAACTTCTCGCTCTCGTCTCCTTCGATTATGGCCAGCGCCACAAGAAGGAACTGGATTTCGCCGCAGATTGCGCAAAGCGTCTCGGCGTGCCGCATCACATCATCGATATCCGCACCATCGGCGCGCATCTCACCGGCTCGGCGCTGACGGACGACATTGCGGTGCCGGATGGGCACTATGCGGAAGAGACCATGCGCTCCACCGTGGTGCCGAACCGCAACGCCATCATGCTCACCATCGCCTTCGGCCTTGCCGCCGCCCAGCAGGCGGATGCGGTGGCGATCGCCGTGCATGGCGGCGACCATTTCATCTATCCCGATTGCCGGCCGGGCTTCATCGACAGCTTCAACGCCATGCAGGCGCATGCGCTGGAAGGTTATGCCGATGTCAAGCTGTTTGCGCCTTACGTCACGGTCTCCAAGGCGGCGATCGTTACCGATGGCGTGAAATACGGCACGCCCTTCGGCGAAACATGGTCCTGTTATAAGGGTGGCTTGCGTCATTGCGGCCGCTGCGGCACCTGTGTGGAACGGCGTGAGGCCTTTCATCTGGCTGGTGTCACCGACCCGACCGACTACGAGGACCCCGATTTCTGGGTGGCGGCGACCCATGCCTATGCGGCGCAGGAGGTGCGCTGATGTTCCGCATCACCAAGGAGTTTCACTTCTCCGCCTCGCACCAGCTGAAAAGCTTGCCGGCTGATCACCAGTGCGCCCGTCTGCATGGGCATAATTACATCGTCGAGGTCGAACTATCGGGTGAAGAACTCAACGAGCATGGTTTCGTGCGCGACTATCACGAGCTTGCACCGCTGAAGCGCTATATCGACGATCATTTCGATCATCGCCACCTAAACGATGTTCTCGGCCATGACCGGGTGACGGCGGAATGTCTCGCGAAGCATTTTTACGACTGGTGCAAGCTCAGCCTGCCGGAAACCAGCGCCGTGCGGGTGAGCGAAACGGCCAAGACCTGGGCGGAATACCGGCCATGACGGTGGCTGCACGGAAGGTTGCAGCGAAGGAAACGGCAATCCGCATCAGCGAAATCTTTGGCCCGACCATTCAGGGCGAGGGGCCACTGATTGGCATGCCCACCGTTTTCGTGCGCACCGGCGGCTGCGACTACCGCTGCTCCTGGTGCGATACGCTACATGCGGTCGACAGCGATTACCGTGATACATGGCGGCCGATGTCGGTCGAAGCCATCTGGCAGGAGGTGCGACGGCTTTCCGGCGGCGTGCCGCTGACGGTCTCGCTTTCAGGCGGCAATCCCGCCATCCAGCCGCTCGGGGCTTTGATCGCGAAGGGGCACGGCGAGGGTTATCGTTTCGCGCTGGAAACGCAGGGCAGCACCGCGAAAGACTGGTTTGCCGATCTGGACCATCTGGTACTCAGCCCCAAGCCACCGTCGAGCGGCATGGAGACGGACTGGCAGGCATTCGAAGACTGTCTTGCCGCCGCCGGCGATGGACCGCAGGTGGCACTGAAGATCGTGGTGTTCGACGATGCGGATTATGCCTACGCCAAGGCTGCATCGGCGCGTTTTCCGCATCTGGCTGTCTATCTCCAGCCCGGCAATCACACGCCGCCACCGCCGGATGACGACGACGCGCGCGTGGATATCGATGGTGTGATGGACCGGATGTTGTGGCTGGTGGACAAGGTGAGCGAAGACCGCTGGTTTTCCGCTCGTGTTCTGCCGCAGCTGCATGTGCTGTTGTGGGGGAATAAGCGGGGCGTTTGAAGGGATGCGGATTGGCACATGCCTTTCCCCATCATCCTCGCCCTTGAGGCGAAAATCCACGCGCTGTTGAAGGAAACGGATCCTCGGGTCGAACCCGAGGATGACGTCGATTGGGAGGAGCGATGTGGAGGAACATCACTCCTCCCTAGCAGCGACTTGCGCCGCCGCTCTTCTGCAAATCAGGCCGAAACGGCCAGCTCGCGCCGTTCACGGTCGGCGATGATCGAGAGATCAAGCACCTTCTGCAGATTCGCGGCATGGCGGAAATCGGGGTCGGCAACGCCGCCTTCCATCACCGCCTTGGCGAATTTTTCGTAATTCGTCGGCACCGGGTCGACGTCGATGGTCTTCCAGATTGCCTTCTCCACATCCTCGCCAATGCAGGCCCGCAGGCTGGAATAGTCAGGCGTGTGGATCACTTCCAATGCACCCTTGTCGCCATGGATGCGCAGACGGAGTTCATTCAGATGCCCCGTCGCCCAGCGGCTGGCATGGATGACGCCCATGGCACCGTTTTCCAGTTCGGCGGTCATGGTGAAGCTGTCATTGGCGTCGAGATCGTAGACGCCGATCTTGTTGCCCTCATATTTGTCGAAGGTCTTCAGCCGCGTGAAGATGCGTTCCACATCGCTGCCCGCGCCATAGGAGGCGAAGTCGAGAATGTGGATGCCGACATCGCCGAGAACACCGTTCGAGCCGTGCTTGGTGGAGAGCCGCCACAGCCATTTGCTCTCCGTCATCCAGTCGCCCCAGGCCTTGGAAACGAGCCAGCTCTGCAGATAGGAAGCTTCGAGATGGCGTACCTTGCCGATCTTGCCCGCCAGCACCATTTCGCGTGCCGCCTGCAAGGGGGCGACATTGCGATAGGTGAGGTTGACCATGGCGACGAGGCCGGCCTTTTCGGCGGCATCGGCCATTTCGGCGGCCTTGGCGTAATTTTCCGCCAGCGGCTTTTCGCAGAAGACGTGCTTGCCCGCCGCCAGCAGTTTAAGGCTGGTCGGGTGGTGGATGGCGTCCGGCGTGACGTTCGCCGCCGCGTCGAATTCACCCCAGGCAATTGCGTCATCCAGCGAGGTGAAGGAGAGCGGAATGTTGTGGCGGAGCGCGAAGCCCCGCACCACCACATCGTCCACATCCACCGCCGCCACCAGTTCGACGCCCGGGATTTGCGCGAAATATGTGGCATGGTTGTTGGCCATGCCGCCGGTTCCGAGAATGAGAAGTCTCATGGCTATTTACCTGTAACCTGCTTCGCCTGCCTTGTGCAGCTTGGGGCCGCGTTCTTCGATCGGCTCCAGCGCCTTATCGACGGGAACATTGGGGGCAGCGTGGATGCTCGTCAGTGCGCCGGCCGGATTATAGGCCCATTTCACCGAATTGCTGATGACCTTTTGCACATTGGCGTCGTGATAGGTCGGATAGGTCTCGTGGCCCGGGCGGAAATAGAAGATGTTGCCCGCGCCGCGGCGCCAGGTGAGACCGGAGCGGAAAACTTCACCGCCCTGGAACCAGGAGATGAAAACGGTTTCCAGCGGCTCCGGCACGGAGAACTGCTCGCCATACATCTCTTCGTTTTCCAGCTCGAAATGTTCGGGCAGGCCGGCTGCGATCGGGTGGCGCGGATTGATCGTCCACAGACGCTCACGTTCACCGGCCTCGCGCCACTTCAGCGCGCAGGGCGTGCCCATCAGCCGCTTGAACGGCTTGGAGAAGTGGCCGGAATGCAGGACGATGAGGCCCATGCCCTCCCAGACACGCTTGGCGACACGCTCGACGATCTCGTCCTGCACCGCGCCATGGTCCTTGTGGCCCCACCAGACGAGAACGTCGGTCTTGTCTAGACGCTCCTGCGAAAGACCGTGTTCCGGCTCCTGCAGCGTGGCGGTGGTGGCGTTGATCTCAGGGTTCTGGTTCAGCGCATCGGCAATGGTGTTGTGCATGCCGTTTGGATAGATCGAACGCACCGTCTCATTGATGTGTTCGTGGATATTTTCGCCCCATACAACGGTGTTGATGGTCATTTTCATGCTCCTCGGTGAAAGCCGGGACCTTGGGTGATCCCAGCGAAAGTTGAATGTTCAGGCAGCACCCCGGGCAGGGTTGCGGGCTAATGCCCGGCCTTGCGCGTCGAAACGGTGGATTTGTGCCGCATCCGGCACGATGGCGATGCGTTCGCCCGCCTTGCGGCCGGTCACACCCTCCTCGCGAACGACGATGGGTTCGTCGGCACCAATCTCGACATAGATGTAGCTGTCCGATCCCAGCATTTCCGAATGGACGATCTCGCCGCTCCATCCGTTCCCATCGGTGGTGATGGTAATGTGTTCGGGACGGATGCCAATGGTAGTTGCACCTTCCGTCTCGGCATATTTGCCGGCGAGGATGTTCATCTTCGGTGAGCCGATGAAGCCGGCAACGAAGGTGTTGACCGGGCTCTCGTAAAGCTCGAGCGGCGTGCCGATCTGTTCGACACGGCCATCGCGCAAAACGCAGATACGGTCGGCCAGCGTCATTGCCTCCACCTGGTCGTGGGTCACATAGATCATCGTCGTGTCATGCATCGAGCGATGCAGCTTGGCGATTTCCAAACGGGTGGCGACGCGCAGTGCGGCATCGAGGTTGGATAGGGGTTCATCGAACAGGAACACCTTCGGATCGCGCACGATGGCGCGGCCGATGGCGACACGCTGGCGCTGGCCGCCGGAAAGCTGCTTCGGCAGGCGTTCCAGATAGGGCGTGAGTTGCAGCATCTCGGCCGCCGCTTCCACGCGCTTGCGGCGCTGCTCCTTGTCCGCGCCTGACAGCTTCATGCCGAAGGCCATGTTCTCGAACACGGTCATGTGCGGATAAAGCGCATAGGACTGGAAGACCATGGCGACGCCGCGCTTGGCGGGCGGCAGGCGGTTGACCGCCTCACCACCAAAGGAAAGGGTGCCGCCGGTGATTTCCTCCAGCCCGCAGATGAGGCGTAGAAGCGTGGACTTGCCGCAGCCGGAAGGGCCGACGAAGACCATGAATTCACCGGAGCGGATGTCCATGTCGATGCCCTTGATGACATCGAAAGCGCCGAAGGATTTGCGAAGATTGCGCAGTTGAATGGTGGTCATTTGATTTTCTCCTAGCCTTTGACGCCGCCGGCGGTGAGGCCGGAGATGATGCGTCGCTGGAAGATCAGAACGAGGACGACGAGGGGGGCGGTGACGATGACGGACGCGGCCATGATCGTTCCCCAGGGGATTTCGAACTGCGAACCGCCCGATAGGAGCGCGATGGCGACCGGCACCGTGCGTTGTTCGTTCGATGAGGTGAAGGTGAGCGCGAAAAGGAACTCGTTCCATGCCGCGATGAAGGCGAGAAGCCCGGTAGTAACCAGCGCGGGCCACATCAGCGGCATGAACACCTGGGTGATGATGACCCACGGTGTCGCACCGTCGACAATCGCCGCCTCCTCGATTTCGATTGGCAGGTCGCGCATGAAGGTTGTCAGCACCCACACCGTGAAGGGCAGGGTGAAGATCATGTAAGAGAAAATCAGCGCCAAGGGCGTGTTGAAGATGCCCGCCCAGCGGATCAGTTCGAACAGACCGGCGAGAACGGCGATCTGCGGGAACATCGAAACCGACAGGATGGTGAGCAGAAGCAGCGAGCGGCCCCGGAAGCGGACGCGGGCCAAGGCATATGACGCTGTTACCGCAAGGAACAGCGACAGTATGACGACTGAAGATGCAACGAACAGCGAATTGCCGAGATTTCGCAGGAACGTGCCGTTGCCGATGACGAAGTTATAATTTGTCAGCGAGAATTCGCGCGGCCAATAATTGACCTGGAACAGCGCCGAGCCGGATTTCAGGCTCGTCAGGATCGCATAGTAGAACGGGAATACCGAAATCACCATGATGACGGCGACCAGCGCATAAAAGGCGGTGGTTTTCAGGATGCTTGGCAGGGTCATCGCGCGGCTCCATCGGTGTTGACGCGCCCGAGCCACATGTAAATCACAGTGATCGAGGCGATGATGAGGAACAGCATGGTGGAGGCCGCAGCACCGTAGGAGAACTTGTCGAAATCGAACAGGTTCTCGCGTGCCAGCACGGACATGGTGCGTGTCTGAGCGTTGTTGGGCGTCAGGATGTAGATGAGGTCGAAAACGCGCATCGCATCCAGCATGCGGAAGATGACGGCGACCATGAGCGCAGGGCGGATCATCGGCAAAGTGACGCGGAAGAACACCTTGACGGGATGGATGCCGTCCACCTTTGCCGCCTCATACATGTCCTTCGGCACCATTTGCAGGCCGGCGAGAATGAGCAGCGCCATGAACGGCGTCGTCTTCCAGATATCGACGATCAGCACGGCGACCATCGCGGTATCCGGATTGGCAGTCCATGCGATCTTGTTGGAGATCAGCCCGAGATTGAGGAACAGGTCGTTCAATATGCCGAACTGGTCGTTCAGCATCCACGCCCACATCTGCGCTGAGACGATGGTGGGAATGGCCCATGGAACGAGGATGGCGGCGCGCACGAGGCCACGTCCCTTGAATTCGGCATTCAGCACCAGCGCGACGATGAGGCCGAGCACGGTTTCGAAGCTGACCGAGAGGATGGTGAATTTCAGGGTGTTGAGAACCGCACCCCACCAGGCGGGATCGGCCAGCAGGCCGCGATAGATGGTGCGGCCGCTGCTGAGCGTGATCCAGGTGAAGTAGTTCTTGAGGCCGACGAATTGCGCGCCATCGAGATTGGTCAGCGACGCGTCGGTGAGGCTGAACCAGACGGTACGCACCAGTGGCCAGCCGGCCACCAGTGCCAGCACCAGAAATGTGGGGGCAAGAAACAGCCAGGCGGATTTCAGTCGTTCCGATTGAAGGTCGGAGCCGGTGCCGGATGCCGCAACCGGTCTTTGAAGGGTGGTGTCATTCATGGGGACATCTCGCGGTTGGGGCGCGGGAAACGATCAGGCAAGACCGCCTCCCGCGCGAGCCGGATTACCAGCCGTTGCCTTTGAGATCGGTCAGTTCGACCTCGAGCAGCTCGAGATTTTCCGCTGCCGAGCCGTTGCCGGAGAGCGTGTTGTGCACGGCGCCCCAGAACTTGGCCGAAACCTCGTTATATTTCACCTTGGCCGAAGCGGAAGGACGCGGAACGGCGGTCTGGAAGATCGGCTTCCATGTCGGCATGAATGGCTGTGCGGCGGCGACATCATTGTCGTCATATAGCGAGGCGATCGTCGGCATGTTGGAGAGCTGGATCGCACGCATCTTCTGGGTGTCTTTCGATGCCAGGAATTTCACGAGCTGGATGGCCGCGTCCTTATCGTCGGAATATTTCGAAACGGCGAGGTTCCAGCCGCCGAGTGTCGAGGCAGGCGCTTCGCCTTCTGCACCTGCCGGCAGCGGGGTGACGCCGAACTTGCCCTTGATGGCGCTGTCGGCGCCATTTCCAAGTGCATAGGCATAGGGCCAGTTGCGCATGAAGACGGAATTACCAGTCTGCCACACGCCACGCGCTTCCTCTTCCTTGTAAGCGAGCACACCCTGCGGTGCGATTGTGCCGACCCAGCCCTTGGCGGCTTCGATCGCGGCTGCGGCTTTCTCGTTATTGATGGAGATGTCGCCGTTGGTCTCGACGATATGGCCGCCCCCGGCGGATGCGATCCATTCGAGCGCGTTGCAGGTCAGGCCTTCATAGGCGCTGCCCTGGAAAACGAAGCCCCAGAGGTCCTTCTGCCCGCCTTCGCGTTCCTTGTCCTGAATTTCCTTGGCGGTCTCGCCCAGTTCCTTCCAGGTTTTCGGCGGCTGCTTGCCGTATTTTTCCAGAAGGTCCTTGCGATAGAACAGAGCGGGTGCGTCGGTGAACATCGGCATGGCGACAAGTTTGCCGTCCACGGTCTGCGACGCAACGATGGAGGGGAAATGATCGCCGATGACGTCCTTGGTCGCTTCGGTCAAATCCACGAACTGGTCGGAGAGCTGCGGCGCCCAGATCACGTCGGTCTGATAGACGTCGACATCCTTGTTGCCGGCGGCGAGCCACAGCCGGTACTGGCTGAATTGTTCGCTTGATGAAGAAGGCATGGTGACGAGATTGACCTTGTGGCCGGTCTCTTTCTCGAAGGCGGCGATCCGCTCGCGGAAGAACGCGATGTTCTTGCCGGTGGAATTGGCGGCGATGGAAAGTTCGGCCGCCTGCGCTGAAACGGCGGCAGAAAGTACGCTGCCGCACAGGAACAAAGTCTTCATGGAAATATTCATTGTCAAACTCCTCCGTTGACGCTTCCGATTGTCCTCAAAATTGAAAGCGCTTTTGACTGGTGCGAGGCTCTCAAAAGCGGACCAATCTGTCAATACTCTTTCTAATTGTGTGAAAATTCGGCATTTCCGACGGCAGTTTTGTGGTGTTTGCATTTCGAAATGACCAACTGTAAGGTTTCAGTTGGATAAAAATTGAAATCGTTTTCAATTATTGTCCGCTTGAAAAATCTGCGGCGGCAACGCATGCAGGGGCAAATTGGCGAAAAACATGAAACTCAAGGAATTCGCAGAAAAGGTCGGGCTGTCGCCCACCACCGTCAGCCGGGCGCTTGGCGGCTATCCCGAGGTGCGCGAGGAAACGCGGCAACGGGTGATGGATGCTGCGCTGAAATACGGCTACCGGCCGAATGCTAACGCCGTCAGGCTGGCAACCGGCAGGGCGGGTGCCATCGGCGTCGTCATGGGCCGTTCGGGCGGCGGACATTTCTTTTCGGAATTCATGGGGGGCATGGCGACCCGTCTGGAACAGGAAGAAACCGACATTCTCGTCAGCGTCACCGTCGACAATAATCTCGATGAGGAGCTGGCGATTTTCAGCCGGCTGGCGGCGAGCGGCCGGGTGGATGGCATCATCGTGCATTCGCCGCGCCCCGAGGATGAGCGCATCGCGCTGCTTCACCGGCTGGGCGTGCCCTTCATCGTGCATGGCCGCTCCAAGACGCCGTTCGAACATGCCTGGCTTGATATCGACAACCACGATGTAACCTATCGACCAACGATCCATTTTCTGGAGCGCGGCCATCGCCGCATCGCCCTGATCAACGGTCCCGTCGGCCGCACCTTCGTTCAGGACCGCGAGCAGGGGTTCAGGGATGCGCTGGCCACTCATGGCATCACGCCCGATCCGCGTTTCATGATGAACGCGCATTTCAGCGAAGATACCGCCTTCCGCTTTGCCCGCTCGCTGCTGGAACAGACGCCGCGCCCGACGGCCTTCGTCGCGGGCGCGATGATGACGGCGCAGGGTGTCTATCGCGCCGCCACGCAGATGGGGCTGGTGATCGGCAAGGACGTTTCCGTCATCGCCCATGACGACGTGTTTCCCTATCTGACGCCGGAAAGCATGATGCCGCCGCTTTCCACCACCCGCTCGCCCATGCGCATGGCGGGCATTCGGGTGACGGATCTGTTGTTGCAGATCATCGGCGGTCGTCCCGTGCGCGAGGTTCAGGAATTGTGGCCGGTCGAACTGATCCTGCGGGAATCGGTCGGCCCTGCCTGAGCTTCTCGTCATAGCTCACTGATTCCACTCCGTTTTGTGAACGTCAGTTGATAACGTTCGCCTTTCGTCATCTATACGTCCGCGCCGTCTCATGTATAATCGGAACAGTTACGGGTGTTATGGAACAGGACCCGGGCCGGCGCGTTGAGGGGACGTGTCGAAGGAGGTGGACGGATGTTTGAATTTTTAAAACCGCAACAGCAGACTGTGATCGATGACGTCGAGGCAACCGGCACCTATGCCGATGCGCTGCTCAACGTTCCGAGCCCGGAACTTTCCCGTTCGACCGCGCGCGAGCATGGTCACGAGGCTCATTCCCGCGATTATTGCGAAAACCGCGATATTTCCCGCAGCGCGCTCGGTTTCGCCTGAGCGTCGCAAAAAACTTCCTTAAAAAACGGAACGGACAGGCCGTGCCCGCGTTTCCCTGTACGACCCGCTGGGCGGCGCAACCGGACCGAAGGGACCTGACCGGCATTTGACCGATGGGCGAATTGGGTGTCGCGCCGCCCGATTGGCGACGGCGCGAAGGCGTTGTCCCGAGAGATAAAAACGCAGCTTGTGTCCATTGCGGCAAAGCGTGTTTATCAGGAGGCCGCGATGCCAGCCGTTCCCGTCGAACCCTATCCCGAACCGCCGATGCCCGTGCCGCCGCAGCCGGACATACCGCCGGTGGAAGAGCCCGAACCCGATAGGTTGCCGGACGAGGTGCCGGTACCCAACCCCGACGAAAATGACGGGCCGCCGAAGGTGCTCTCGTCTTTCACGGGTCTCCAGTCTGGAATTTCTTGCTGACGAAAGCCGAGCCCTTGAGCCCGAAGCGCCACGGGTATTCTGTGGCGCGGCTGATGCCGATTCGCCTGCCGCTGGTGATGGCGGCGGCTTCTTTCGGCAACCGCAGGAAAAACGGTGGTGCGTTCAACGGCGCGCCATCCATCTCTCCCGTAATCGCGAGCGCCTGGCAAAGTCGGCCCGGGCCTGAACATAGAAGTTTCGGCTTGTCAGTTCCCCGGCGCAGTTTCATCATGTCTATACCGGTGATCGGTTCGATGGCGCGCAGAAGCACGGCGGAGCCCGGAGCGCAGACAAAGTTGGCGCACCAGTGAATGCCGTAGGACCGGTAGACATAAAGACGGCCGGCCGGGCCGAACATCGCCCTGTTGCGCGGGGTCTGCCCGTTGAAACTGTGGGATGCCGGGTCGTCCGGATGATAGGCTTCGGTTTCCACGATGATGCCGCCGGTATTGCCGATGCGGAACTCCGCGCCGATGAGGGCGCGGGCCACATCCACCGCATCGCGCAGGAAGAAACTCTCCTGCATTTCCGGGCCAAAGGCCTCATCCATCCGGAACCCCTTCCGCTCTGTGTCGTTCTGAAGTCAGCTTATTCGTTTCCCCGCACCGGTTTTTGCCGGTGCTTTCCAAGCCGGAGGGCATGTCATGCAACTTTCGACGACCTATGTAAAACGCAATAACGGGGTTATCTCCGTCGAGTTCGTCGGCAGCGACGGTGATCAGGTCTCTGTTCGCCTTGCCGATGGTCTTGAAGGGATCGACGATGCGGAGGCCATCAAGCGGGCAAGTGCGGTAATGGTGCAGCTCACCGCCTTCGGAACACGCCATGGCGCGGATGCGCCTTCGCAATTTTCCGCTCTCGGTACGGCGCAGGATGAGGCTCCGCACGGTCAGGCGAGCGCCCGCACATCGAAGGATCGCGACGTTCTGGAGGAGGAGTTGGAAGAGGGGCTGGAGGAAAGCTTTCCAGCTAGCGATCCCGTCTCGGCGATCGGCACCTCCATCGCCTCCAGAAAGGGAGGCCTGTAACATTGGCTGACGGCAAAGTCGCTCTCGTCACCGGCGCTGGCTCCGGCATCGGCCGCGCTGCCGCCCTTCATCTGTCTGCGGAGGGGTTCTCGCTCGGCCTGCTTGGCCGCACCGAATCAGAATTGAACGATGTCGCGCGGGAAATAGGCGCCGCATCCGGTTCGTCGAAGGTCCTTGTGGCCGATGTGGCGAATGAGGAGGCTATGCGTCATGCGGTCGCAGCACTGGTTGGGGATTTCGGGCGGCTTGATGTCGTGGTGGCGAATGCTGGCGTCAACGGCGTCTGGGCACCCATCGATGAATTGAAACCGTCCGAATGGGACGACACGATCCGCATCAACCTGCGCGGCACCTATCTCACCGTTCATGTAAGCGTGCCGCATCTGAAGGCGGCCGGCGGCGGATCCATCGTCATCATCTCGTCGATCAATGGTACACGCACCTTCACGTCGCCCGGCGCTACCGCCTATTCCGTGACGAAAGCCGGACAACTTGCCATGGCGCAGCAACTGGCGCTGGAACTGGGGCGTCACCGTATCCGCGTCAATGCGGTGTGTCCCGGCGAAATCGAAACGGCAATCGATGAAAATACCGATATACGCGGGCGGGAAAAAACGGAGGTTCCTGTCCGTTTTCCCGCCGGGGACATTCCTGTGACCGGCGGCGTGGCCGGAACGAGCGACGACGTCGCCGCGCTGATCGGTTTCCTGGCGTCGGATGCATCCCGTCACATTACCGGCACGCCGGTATGGATCGATGGCGGCCAGGGGCTGCTCCGATAATTACGGCATCCAAGCTCAGCGCCAACGGCATCACGGGCTTGTGTCCCTATGATTAACGAATGGGTAACGTCTGTTCACGAGACTTTGTACATGGGCGAGGTTGCCGTGTTGTGGCCACCTTCGATAGTTAAGCGTCTGCCGGAAAGGCGGGCAAATCAGGCGGGCAGAACAATCCATGGGCATGCAGGCATTGCTGGATTTCGCGGTTGCGGGGTTGCGGCATAAGGTAAAGGCAGGGGCAAGAATGGCTGCGGTCGTCGCGATCGGCGGCGGTCTTGCGGCGTGCACCTCCATGGGCCTCGACAGTGTCAAGAAAGACCCGCCGAAACTGTCGTCCAAGATGATGGCGCAGATGTCGGCCAAGAGCATGCGCCCGGAAAGCCCGGTCCTCGTTCGTATTTTCAAGCAGGAAAGCGAACTCGAGGTGTGGAAGGTCGACAAGACAGGAAATTACGCGCTCCTCAAGTCCTATCCCATGTGCCGCTGGTCGGGAAAGCTCGGCCCCAAGATGAAGACTGGTGACCGGCAGGCGCCGGAAGGTTTTTATCATGTCTCGGCCGGCATGCTGAACCCGAACTCACAATATTACGTTTCCTTCAATCTCGGTTATCCCAACCGGCTGGAATCGGCGCTCGGTTACACCGGCGAGGCGCTGATGGTGCACGGCGCCTGCTCCTCTTCCGGCTGCTACGCCATGACCGACGCCCAGGTGGGTGAGATTTACGCTATCGTCGCGCGTGCATTGCAGGGCGGACAGGACCGCTTTCAGGTGCAGGCCTATCCCTTCCGCATGAGCGCCCGGAATATGGTGGCGCATCGGGATGACCCCAACATGCCGTTCTGGAAGACGCTGAAGGAAGGTTACGACTATTTCGAGGTGACGCGCCGGCAGCCCAAGGTTTCCGTCTGCGGCCGCCGTTATGTCTTCAACAGTGAATTTGCCGGCGGCGAGCCTGCCGATCCGCTGGCGGCGTGCCCGCCGGCCGTCAACCTGCAGGATCCGCTGGTGGCGTCAAAACTCGGTGAAGAGCAACAAAAACTTGCCGCCGCGATGAGCGAGGGAACTTCTGCCTCCCTCAGCGCGTATGTGGACGGCGGCATGCATCCAAGCTTTCGGGCCATTCTGAAATCCAGCGGCGCCAAGGCCATGGCATCGCAGGTTTCCGGCACGAAGTACCCTATCAGCCGCCCGGAGGCGGCGCTGGCAGATCCCTTTGCCAGCGTGAGATGACGTAAATGAGGTTTTTCAATTGAACGAGACGACAACGACCCGGCGGGGTTTCCTGCTTGGAGCAGGTGGACTGGCGCTTGCCGGCCTTGCGGGCTGCAACACAACGGCGCGTGAGGCCGCCCGGCCCGCGGCACCTGCCGAAGACCCGATGTATGCCGCCATGTACGGTCCGAGGCCTGACGAGCAGTTCCCGCTGCCGGAAATCCCCTATAAGCGGATTCCGCGCCAGTTCCTGCGGCAGATGGTGGCGAACCCGACCGGCGAACGCCCCGGCATCATCGTGGTCGATACGGCCAATCATTTCCTCTATCTCACCTATGAGAATGGTCAGGCCATGCGCTATGGCGTCGGTCTCGGCCGTGCAGGCTTCGAATGGTCCGGCCGCGGCGTCATTCAGTACAAGCGGCAATGGCCGCGCTGGACGCCGCCCGATGAAATGGTCGCCCGCCAGCCGGAACTGGAACCCTATAGCAGCCGTAACGGCGGTATGGAGCCGGGCCTCAAGAACCCGCTCGGCGCGCGTGCGCTCTATATCTTCAAGGATGGCAAGGATACGATCTACCGCCTGCACGGCTCGCCTGAATGGTGGACCATCGGCAAGTCGGTCTCATCAGGCTGCGTGCGCCTGCTGAATCAGGATATCATCGATCTTTATAACCGCGTGCCTGACGGTACGCCGATCGTCGTGACGGCACTCGGCCCCGCGCAGCAGGGCGTGCCGATCGGCCAGGAAGGTGTGCCCGTGGCGCAATACGGCAATGGCGTGATCGGCGACGGCCTGTCGCAGCCGACACAGGCCTATTGATCAAGAAACGTTCACCTCACGGCGCAGGCGCGCCGTGAGTGTGGCCCGCCTCAAGGACTGTATGATGCGAGGCGATGTTCTCGCGTTTCACCATTGCTCTCACGCAACTCGGCGTGTCTCTTCCCGGCTGCCAGTAATTTCCATCTCAAGACGGAAACGCGATACCAGCGCGCGCAGCTTTGCCGTTTCGGCGGCAAGTGTTGCGGAAGCGGCGGTGGATTGTTCCACCATGGCCGCATTCTGCTGGGTGGCGTGATCCATCGAGTTTACGGCCGCGTTGATCTCCGCAAGGCCGGTCGATTGTTCGGCGGCCGATGTGGCTATCGCATTCATATGGCGGTCGATGCCGGCAATGCGTTCGCCGATATCCTTCAGCGCCGTGCCGGTATCGAGAACCAGCTTCACACCGCTTTCCACCTCGACGGATGACTGGCGGATATGATCGCGGATTTCACTTGCGGCCTTTGCCGCGCGCTGGGCGAGATCGCGCACCTCCTGCGCCACCACGGCAAAGCCCTTGCCGGCCTCGCCCGCGCGGGCGGCTTCAACGCCAGCATTCAGCGCCAGAAGATTGGTCTGGAAGGCGATCTCGTCTATGACGCCGATGATGCCGGTGATCTGCCGCGACGAGGTCTCGATGCGGCGCATCGCCTCTTCGGCATGGCCGACCACTTCGACCGATTTCAGCGCGCTTTCGTTGGCGTCTGTGGCGGCGAGCCTTGCTTCTGCGGCGCGCTTGTTGGCGTTCGACACGTTGACCGTGATTTCATCGAGCGCAGCGGCCGTCTGTTCAAGGGAGGCGGCCTGATTTTCCGTGCGGCGGGAAAGATCGCCGGCGCCGGCGGCGATCTCGCAGCTGCTACCGTCGATGGTGCCGATGCCATCGGAAATGGCGAAGAGCGTTTCGGCCAGTTGCCGCACCGAGCTGTTGAAATCGTGGCGCAGGGCTTCAAATTGCGGGGCAAAGGCATCGTCGAGCTGGAAGGCCAGATCACCCGATGCGAGCCGCTTCAGGCCGGCCGCGAGGCCGGAGGTGGCGATGCGCAGCCGCTCGGAAGCATCTTCCTCCGCCTGCCGCCGCGTTTCCTCCTGGTCGGCTTCCGCCTGCCGGCGGGCGGAAGTTGCCTGCTCTTCGAGCGCCCGGTTGGCGATGGCTGCCTGCCGGAATATCTCGACCGCGCCGGACATGGAGCCGATCTCGTCCCTGCGGTCGGTGCCGGAGGGCGGTTGCGACGTATCGCCGGCCGCCAGGATTTCCATATTCTTCGACAATTGCAGAACGGGGAGGATGATTGACTTGCGGGTGAGGAGGAAAAGTCCGGCGGAGAAAAGCACGGCTAGAACCAGCAGCCCCTTCAAAACGAGGTTGATGGTCGCCTTGGTCTTTTCGCTTTCGGCCGAGGCGGCGTCGGAAAGGGCTTCGATCTGGTCGCCGGCTGTTTCCATCGCTTTTTCAAGCGCCGAAAATTGCCGCGTGAATTCGGGCATCAGTTTGAGAGCCTCTTCCTGACGGGCGCCGGCAAGGCCGACAACCGCATTGGCGGCATCGATATAAGCAAGAAGCGGTTTTTCGGCGCCGTCGATGACGGCCCTGACGTTTGTGCCGGCTGACAGAGACCTGTTTTCCTCGATCATTTGCCGGAAGGTGGATTCATGTTCCGCGAGATCGGCTTTTACCGCATTCAGCTCCAGGCCCATCCCTTCATCGGAAGAAAGAATGGCGGCGAGCACGTCGGAACGCAGCGCGTCGTGCATCATGTCCGCTTGCATGTGGTTGCGAAGTACATGGGCCGAAAGCGCCACATATTCGCTATTACGGTTGAGCGTTTCCGTTGCCCACATGCCGACACCTGTGGCGCTGCCGGCGATGAAAAAGATGGCGACGCTTGCCAATATTGTCTTCTGCTGTATCGACGCCATGGAACGCTCCCGCGCTGTTGGTTATGCTGTGAAAAAATAATAGAATATGCTTAATAAATGATCTATTTCGCTCTGCTCTTGATAAAAGCAAAAAAAAGGCTGCAATTTTTATTGCAGCCTTTGCTTTATTAGAAGTTTATACTTTAATTTGCGCGTTTCAGCGCATCGCCGAGGATTGAGACAATATCGTCGAAATGGGATTTTTCGGCGATCAGCGGCGGTGAAAGGGCGATGATATCGCCGGTGACGCGAATAAGCAGGCCGCGCTCGAAGCAATCCGTAAAGACATCATAGGCGCGTGCGCCGGCAGCACCTTCGCGTGACTGCAGCTCGATACCGGCGATGAAACCGATGGTGCGGATGTCGATGACGTTGGGCAGGCCCTTCAGGGAGTGGATGGCGTCGTGCCAGACATCCTGCAACTCCGCCGCGCGGGTGAAGAGGCCCTCATCGCGGTAGATGTCGAGCGTCGCGATGCCGGCGGCGCAGGCTACCGGGTGGCCGGAATAGGTATAGCCGTGGAACAACTCGATCTGGTTTTCCGGCCCATGCATCAGCGCATCATGCACCTTGCGACTGGTGAAGACCGCGCCCATGGGGATCGCACCGTTGGTCAGGCCCTTGGCCGTGGTGACGATATCTGGCGTAACGCCGAAATAGTTGCTGGCGAAGGTGGAGCCCATGCGGCCGAAACCGGTGATGACCTCATCGAAAATCAGCAGAATGCCGTGCTTGTCGCAGATGGTGCGCAGGCGTTCCAGATAACCTTTCGGCGGCACCAGCACGCCGGTGGAGCCGGCCACGGGTTCGACGATGCAGGCGGCGATGGTTTCCGCGCCATGCAGGGCGACCAGGCGTTCCAGATCGTCCGCAAGCTCTGCGCCATGCTCGGGCTGGCCCTTGACGAAGCTGTTCTTCGCCGGATCATGCGTGTGGCGCAGATGGTCTGCGGGGATCTGCGGGAAAACGCGGCGGTTGTTGACAAGGCCGCCCACGGAGATGCCGCCGAAACCGACGCCATGATAACCGCGTTCACGGCCAATCAGCCGGCTGCGGGTGCCCTGGCCGATGGCACGCTGATAGGCGATGGCGATCTTCAGCGCCGTATCGACCGATTCCGATCCGGAGCCCGTGTAGAAGACGCGATCAAGCTTCGCTCCTTCCGGGCCGGGCGCGATTTCGGCCAGCCGTTCGGCAAATTCAAAGGCAATCGGGTGTCCCATCTGGAAGGAGGGTGCGTAATCCATGGTCGAAAGCTGGTGCTTTACGGCAGAGGCGATCTGCTGGCGGCCGTGGCCGGCATTGACGCACCATAGGCCAGCCGTGCCGTCGAGAACCTGGCGTCCGTCATTGCTGGTGTAATGCATGCCTTCGGCGCTCGTCAGCAGGCGGGGATTGGCCTTGAACTGCCGGTTGGCGGTAAACGGCATCCAGTAGCTGTCGAGTGAGGTGGAATTGGATCGGCTCGGATTGTCCATGGTGGTCTCCTGTTCGTTGCCGGTGATTGAAAGCTATTTTTGCGACTGAACAAGCCCTTTTCTCTCTGTGGCCAAGTCATTGAAAATGCTATAGGCCTCAACACAGATTTTCGATATTTCGAACAAGGGCAACGGGGGCTCGGGCATGTCGGTGGATATAGGCGGACGTTTACGACATTTGCGGCTGCGCCATAATATTTCCCAGCGGGAACTGGCAAGACGTGCCGGTGTCACCAATTCGACGATTTCGCTGATCGAATCCAACACCTCCAATCCATCCGTCGGTGCGCTGAAGCGCATTCTTGACGGTATACCGATCGGCCTTGCCGAGTTTTTCGCTTTCGAGCCGGAGACAAGCCGGAAGGCCTTTTACCGGGCGGATGAACTGGTCGAAATCGGCAAGGGGCCGATCTCCTTCCGGCAGGTAGGCGAAAATGTTTTCGGCCGCAGCCTGCAAATCCTGAAGGAATGTTACCAGCCGGGCGCCGATACCGGCAAGGTGCCGCTGGTTCACGATGGCGAGGAGGGGGGCATCATCCTCTCCGGGCGTCTGGAAGTGACGGTCGATGATGAGAGGCGGGTGCTCGGGCCGGGGGATGCCTATTATTTCGAAAGCCGCAGGCCGCACCGATTCCGTTGTGTGGGTCCCGTACCGTGCGAGGTCATCAGCGCTTGCACTCCGCCAACCTTCTGATTCCAGCGGATTTGGCGCTTAGCGCCGCTCGTGAAACGGCTGAGAGGGTGAGGTGGAGAGAATTCGATTGTCAGCTCTTGCATTTTTGCGTAGCTGCCATGATCAGAATGCACTGTCGCGCCACTATTTTGCCGTCTTTGCGCCCTTCTTGCGATTTTTCCATCGTTTTTTATTGGCGCAGTGGCAATGTCGGGCAAAAAAATCCCAGCCAATATGTCAAATTTTATATGCATTGCCACAATCTTGCTGCGCTGCAACAAACTTTAATAGTCTTTTACGGGCATGTCTGTTCTTGGCGTTCCTGTCTCATCTGCGCAAGTCATAAGAAACACATAAGAAAAGACTGTAGACGGCACAAAACCCAATACATGCCGGCGCGACACCCATGCTCTCAACACATGGCCGCCCGCCCATTTGTTGCTTTTTTATGCAACCGTTAATATTGCCCGGACGTTAATCGGCCGCTCGCGCAAGAAATCGCATAGACGGTTATGGGCAATGTGCCTTACAAAAAATCCATTAGCATCAAATTCCGAACACAGACTTGTTATCTCTTTTAGACGGAAAGACGCGCCTCCGGGCACCGACCAATCGCAAAACATAAATGGAGTTCTCTCTATGAAGTCCGCGACCCAATCGGCTGAACAGACACTCAGCAGCTCCGAAGATTTCGATGTCAGTTTCCCTATCGGGGGCATCGCAAAACGCAGCTTCGATATGACATCGGCTGCACTTGCGCTGCTCATCTTCAGCCCGATATTCCTGTTGATCGCCGCGCTGGTGAAATTGTCTGATCCCGGCCCGATCTTTTATGGCCACCGGCGTGTGGGACATAATGGCCGCTATTTCCATTGCCTGAAATTCAGGACGATGGCGATGAACGGCGATGAGATTCTGCGGCAATATCTTGCCGCCAATCCGGAAGCCGCCGAAGAATGGCGCGCAACCCGCAAGCTCAAGAACGATCCGCGTGTTACGGCCGTCGGCGCCGTGCTGCGCAAGCTCTCGCTTGACGAACTGCCGCAGCTCCTCAACATCATCCGCGGCGAAATGAGCGTGGTTGGCCCACGCCCGATCGTCGATGAGGAACTGAGCTATTATGAAAGTGCTGCCGCTTATTATCTCAGCACCCGTCCAGGCCTGACCGGCCTGTGGCAGATCAGCGGCCGTAACGACGTCTCCTACAAGACCCGCGTCGCTTTCGACACGCAATATGTCCAGAACTGGTCGATGCGGCAGGATGTCTTCATCATCGTCAAGACCATTCCCGCCGTGTGCCTTTCACGCGGAAGCTACTGAAAACCGATATTGAGTTCGGCTTTATCGATCTTCGTTTCGACACGCACCCCGACCGGGATCCCAAGTCCGGTCTTTGGGTGCGTCATTGGTGCTAATCATACCGGCCGCTTTTTGCGGCGCTGCGCAGCCGGCCTTGCCCGGTTGCGCGACGGCCGGACCGCCTGCATGGCGATCCGCTAACAGGGAGTTTCCCGATGAACGGCCTTATTGCTGCCGCCCACCGCCCGTTTGTGGCCCTCGTTCTTGCCGCTTCCGTCGCCCTTGCCGCGCCGCTGTCCGCACTGGCTGCGGATGGCGCTCAATATAAGCTCGGTACCGCCGACAAGCTGCGCATCCGCGTTGCCGAGTGGCAGCCTGCCGATGGCAGCATCCGCAACTGGGACGTCATCAACGGCGATTATTCCGTCGGCCCGTCTGGTGCGTTGTCTCTGCCTTTCATCGGGCAGCTGGATGTCGCGGGCAAGACGCCCTCGGAGGTCAGCGAACAGATCGGCGCGCAGCTTCAGAGCAAGTTCGCCCTTCGCAACCTGCCTTCGGCTTCCGTCGAAATCGCCCAGTTCCGGCCGATCTTTCTGAGCGGTGATGTGCAGACGCCGGGTGAATATCCCTATGCCGCCAATCTTACCGTGCTGAAGGCCGTCAGCCTTGCCGGCGGCTTGCGACGCTCCGACGCCGGGCAGCGTTTTGCCCGTGACTTCATCAATGCCCGTGGCGATGCCGCGGTTTACGACAACCAGCGGGCAAGGCTGCTCGCGCGTCAGGCGCGGCTGGTGGCCGAGGTCAAGGGTGACACGACCATCGCCAAGACGCCTGAAATGGAAAAAATCAGTGAGATCGACGTGCTGCTGGCCAGCGAAAGCGCGCTGATGAAATCGCGAACCGACCGTTACACCCTGCAGCTCAAGGCGCTGACCGACCTGCATGCGCTTTTGCAGAGCGAAGTTGAATCCCTGAAGAAGAAATCAGAGACACAGAACCGCCAGCTGCAGCTTGCCAATGAGGACCGCGACCGCGTCAACCGGCTGAACGAGCAGGGGCTTGCGTTGTCGCAGCGGCGTATTTCTGCGGAAGAACGTGCGGCGGAGGTGGAATCCAACCTGCTTGATATCGATACGCAGTCGCTGCGCGCCAAGCAGGACATCAACAAGGCGACGCAGGACGAAATCAACCTGCGCAACGACTGGGTGGCGCAGCGCTCCAAGGAATTGCAGGACACCGAAGCGGAACTCGACAAGCTCAATCTGCAGCTGACCACCAGCCGCGAATTGATGTCGGAAGCACTGGCGCAATCGGCCGAAGCGATCCGTTTCGATCCGTCGGGCAAGTCCGCGACGATCAGCTATGTCGTGGTGCGTGAGGAAAACGGCAAGCCGAAGGAAGTGAAGGTGGATGAAAACGCACTTCTCCAGCCCGGCGACGTCATCAAGGTCTCGTCCGAAATCCTGATGCAGTGAGGTTTTCATGCGGATCGCCAAATCGGCGCTGATCGATCCCGAACGCAATGAAATCTACGGAATGACGGCGGTTGCGCTGTCATTCTTCGTTTTCGCCTATTCGTCGCGTTTCGGGCAAATCTCGGTTCTGGCCTATTATGGCATGTGGCTGCCGCTGGTGGTGGTCGATTACCGGCGCGTGCTCGGCAACTATCCGCGTTATCTGTGGATTTTCGCCTTCGGCATTTTGACGGTTCTGTCCAGCTTCTGGTCGGAAGCTGCGTCGGTGACCATGCGCGCCTCCATCCAGTATATGACGCATATCGTCTGCGCGCTGATCGCGATGCGGGTGATCTCGATCCGGACGCTGACGCGTGGCGCGCTTATCGGCATCGCCGTCGTTCTGCTCTATTCGCTGCTGTTCGGCATCTACCTCTTTGATGCGCTTGACGGCACCTATAGTTTCGTCGGCGCTTTCTCCTCCAAGAACCAGCTCGGCTTTTATGCCTCGCTCGGCGTCATCTTTGCCGCCGCGTCGGTGCTGGTGCTCAAGCAAAGGGGCATCTGGCTGCCGGTTGCCGGCGTCACCGGGCTCCTGTCGGCCTATAGCCTCCTTGCGTCGCAATCGGCCACATCCACTATTACCACGGCGGCGGTGGTCGCCCTCATCATCGGCTTCATTCCCATCGGCATGCTTTCGCCGGCGAACAGAAAGATGACGTTTTTCGCGCTCGGTGGACTCGGCGCATTGCTGGTGGTCGCTTCCCTGCAATTCGGCCTGCTCGACGCCATTCTCGGCATTTTCGGCAAGGATTCGACGCTGACCGGCCGAACCTATCTCTGGCAGCAGGGCATCGAGGCGGCGAAACAGACGCCAATCCTCGGCGTTGGTTATCAGGGGTTCTGGGTCGCGGGTTTTCCCGATGCCGAACGCCTGTGGAACGATTTCTTCATTACCGGCCGCACCGGCTTCCACTTCCATAATACCTATATCGAAACCGTGGTGGAAAACGGGTTCGTTGGCATGCTCCTGCTTGCCATGGTGCTTTACGGAACTTTGCTCGGGCATCTGCGCTCGGTGCTGATGCGCAAGAGCGACCCGCAGGGCGTCATCCTGTTTGCAATCTGCGCCCTGTTTGTCGTGCGTTCCTTCGTGGAGATCGACATCATCTTCCCCTACCAGATAGGCTCATTCCTGCTTTATTTTGCAGCCGGGAAACTGTGCCTCCCGGCAAGGGCCGCAGAGGGTAGCGAGCGTCACCCGGCGATCGGCATGCGGTTACAGACGAGAGCCTAGAGATAATCCGCCGAGACATGCGGACTGGCGTGGATGAAACTCCACATGTCCTTGCTGACCTCGACGATGTCGGCGATTGATTTTTCCAGCTGGCCGATTTCCTTCTCGTCCATGCGCTCGACCTTGCCGTAACGCACCTGGCTGTCGTCCTCCACCAGCCGCATCAGCTGTGTGCTGGCGATTTCGCCCTTCTCGTCGAAGGAATAGATGCAGTGATTGTATTTGTTGCGCGTCTTCGCTTCCTTCTTCAGCCGCGCCATGATGGAGAGGATGGTCTTGCGATCCTTCGCATCGGTGGAGGGAAGCTTCGCCAGGCGCTCGATGAGATCCATACGCGCCCGCGTGGTGTTGAGGGTCAGGAACACGACGATGGCCGCTTCCTTCTCCACTTTCAGGAGATGGACGATCAGATAGATCATCAGGCTTTCGGTGTTGGTCCACACGTAATTCAGCCTGCCGACCAGCAGCAATACGTCCGACATCACCGCCATGCCCGCTTCTCCCACCCCAAAAGAATTATACGGGCATTATATGCCGACAGGGGCAGGATTGACAGTGTAAATCCCTGTTATCTCTTCATCTTTCCTTGAAGGCGCGGGACATGCTGTCGGAGATCGGCTTGGTCAGATATTCGAAGAAGGTACGCTCCGAGGTCTGGATCAGCACGTCGGCGGGCATGCCGGGCACGGGATGGAAATTATGGACCTTGGCGATCTCTTCGTCAGGTATCTGGACGCGCACGATATAGACGTCCTTGACCTGAAGGCCGGCATTTTCCTCGATGCTATCGGCCGAAACGTAGAAAACCTTCCCATTCAGAACCGGTGTGGTGCGGCGGTCGAGTGCCGAGAGGCGGATCGCGGCGGTCTGCCCCTCATGCAGCTGGTCGATGGAGGTCCTGAGCACCTGTGCCTCGAGGATGAGGGGAACATGGGCGGGCAGGATTTCCATGATCGGCTTGCCTGTCGTGATGACGCCCCCGGGCGTGTGATAATAGGCGCGCACCACGGTGCCGTTGACGGGAGAGCGGATGATGGTGCGTTCCAGCACTTCGGCTGCGCCGCGCACCTGTTCGCGCACGCTGTCTAGATCGGATTCAGCAATTTCAAGCGCATCGAGCGCCGCCTGCTTGTTGGCGTTGACGGCGATGATCGCTTCCTGCCTGAACTTGGCGATCTCCGCCTCGCTCTGGTTCATTTCGCCGCTCAGCCGGGCGATGTCACCCATCACATCGGCAATGGCGCGCTCCAGCGCCAGCATGTCGGTCTTGCGAATGACGCCATCCTTCGCGAGCCTCTCCTTGGAATCGCGCTCCTGCGTCAAAAGCGCCAGTTGCCGGTCGAAGGACTGTTTTTGTCCGTCATAACCCGCATAGCGGAACTCCAGCGACCGGATGTTCTTGTCGATCAGGTTGAGCTGTTCCTCCAGCTTGACGAGCTTGCTGTGGAACACGATGTTCTGGCTCTGGATGATGGCGTTGATGTCAGGATCGCCGGCTTCCTTCATGACGATATCAGGCACCTTGAAGCCCTTTTCCCCCTGCGCTTCGGCGCGCAGACGCGTGACGATGGTTTCGAGGCGAAGCCGTCTCATCTGCAACATGCGTTCATTGGCAAGCGCCGTCGTCTTGTCCAGCGTCAGAAGAACGTCGCCTTCCTTGACTGTTTCACCTTCGCTGATCATCATTTCCTTGATGATACCGCCTTCGAGATGCTGGACGACCTTGTTGTTACCGGTGGCGACGAAACTACCCTGGGCGATGATGGCAGAGGAGAGCGGTGCCGTGCCGGCCCAAAATCCGAAACCACCGAAGGAAGCGAGCAGCACGGCAAGACCGATCGAACTATGCAGGCGGATCGAGCGCGGCACTTCGCTATACCATTCGAGCTGGCCCTGGGGTTTGATTTCGGCAACGGCGTTTTTCTTCTTGAACATGACGGTCCTCAACCCTCGATCTGCGGGGACTGGCTGGCCGGGCGGCCATTGCCGGAAAGCGCCTTCAGCACATCCATCCTTTCGCCGAACATGGCGACCGATCCGTCCTTCAGCACCATGATCTTGTCGACGCATTGAAGAAGCGCCGGGCGCTGGGTGATGGTGACGGTGGTGATGCCCTGTCTTTTGGCGTGCAGCAGGGCTTTGGCCAGCGCCTGTTCGCCCTGCGTATCAAGGTTGGAGTTCGGCTCGTCCAGCACCACGAATTTGGGGTCGCCGAAGAAGGCGCGGGCAAGCGCGATGCGCTGTTTCTGGCCGCCGGAAAGCGGCGCGCCGTCGGCGGCGACCACGGTCTCATAGCCCTGCGGAAAACCGGCGATCAGCTCATGCACATCCGCAAGCACAGCTGCCTCATAGATCTGCCGGTCCTCGATATCGTCGCGCATACGGCAGATATTGGCCTTGATGGTGCCCGGAAAAAGCTGCACGTCCTGCGGCAGATAGCCGATGCTTTCACCGAACTGCCGCTGGTCCCAGTTGCGCAGATCCATGAGGTCAAGGCGCACATTGCCTGAAGTAGGCAGGATGGAGCCGACCAGCATCTTGCCGAGCGTCGTCTTGCCGGAGCCGGAATTGCCGATGATGGCAAGCGATTCCCCCTTTTTCAGCGAAAAGGAGATGCCGTTCAGGATCACCTTCTTCTGCGGCGGCGGCACGAAGAGGATGCGCTCCACGTCGAGACGCCCTTCCGGATTGGGCAGGCGCAGGCGCGGGAAATTCAGCGGCGAATTGACGAGAAGCTGCTTGATGCGGCCATAGGCGGCGGCCGATTTGTTGAATTGGTGCCAGCCCTCGATTGCCCCTTCGATGGGCGCCAGCGCACGGCCGGAAATGATGGAGGCCGCAATCACCATGCCGCCGGTCAGTTCACCTGATAGCGACAGATGCGCGCCCCAGCCAAGCAGCGCCACCTGGGTGATCATGCGCGCCGCCTTGGAAACGCCCGAGAACATGATGTTGCGATCCTGCGCCGCGACATGAGATTTCAGGGACCCTGCGGTTTCGCGCCCCCACATCTTCACCGCTTCCGGTATCATCGCCAGCGCATTGATGATCTGCGAATTGCGCGACATGGAGTCGAGGTGGAAATTGGCGCGGCTGAGATAACCGGACGCCTCGGAAAACTGTCTCGCGGTGAAGCGCTGGTTCAGCCAGGCGATGATGAACAGCACGGCGCAGCAGACCATGATGATGATGCCGAGATGCGGATGGACGAGATAGACCACCACGATAAAAAGCGGCATCAGCGGTGCGTCGAGAAAGGCGATCAGGGTGCCGGAGGTGATGAACGAACGCAATTGCTGCAAGTCCTGCAATGTCTGGTAGTCCTTGCCGCTGCCATGCAGGGAGGCGCGGGCGGCGGCCGAAAGGATCGGCGCGCCAAGCTGTACCTCAAGTTCGACGGCGGTTCGCATCAGGATGAAGCGGCGGATGGCGTCCATGAAGGCTTGCAACAGAACCGCGCCGAGCACGGCAACCGTCAGCATGACAAGCGTATCCATCGAGCGGCTGGTCAATACTCGGTCGGAAATCTGGAACAGATAAAGGGGGATGGCGAGCAGCAGGACGTTGATGGCGACGGTGAACAGCATCACCACCACCATGTTGCGTCGCACGGCGGCGATGCCCTTGGCGAGACTTGCGGCGAAGTTGATCGGCTCGCTGCGCTTATGGAAACCGCTCTTGCTTCCGCCACCACCGCCGCCGCCGCCACCACCGCCATTGTCCGTCGGTTCCTTGCCGCCACCACCCGTTACCGGCCGGCGCTCGTTTTCACGGATCGGCCCTTCATTGTTATCGATGGTCTTGACGAAAGGCAGGTCGGTATTGTCGATCTTGGCATGTGGTTCCGGCGGAGAGACGGGTTGCCGGTCCTGCTGAGGCGCCGGCTTTTCCGGGGGAACGTCGCGCAGCTGTTCCGCCTGTTCTATTTTTGCATGAGGTTGGGGAAGAGATTGTGGGGGAATGATCTGCGTTGGTGATGAAATGGTTTTTGCGGCCTGTTCCGCGCCGGATAATTGGCGCAGGTTTTCGACGGCTTCATTGATGGCTGAAATACAGGCGTCCGTTAGTTTGCTGTCTTCCGCCTCCTGATCCAGCGGCAAGTCCAGCGAGCGTCCGTCGGCAATGGTTTTTCTTGAAATATGATCCATTTTTTATCGGTCCCCTCGGTGATCTCACGGTGTTTGCGGTTCGGCCGTGACGGGACGCGATTGTCGCCCCGCCAGCCAAATCTACGCGGTCACCGCCTGCATGACGTCGGCCGAATGTCCGTTCGACCATGACAGGTCGTGACCGGCATTGATGACGCCATTGGATTCGTTTTCGATGGTGGCGGGATCGTCGTGAAGAAAGGCGATGACCTCGTTTGCCAGCTGACCCTGCTGGGGTTGCGACGTGTCGTTTTCGATGATGCCGCCCTGAATAAGGATGGCATCGGAATAAACGCCGCCGGCGACATAGGTGGTGGAGCCAAAGCTGTCGTAATCGACGATCTGCGCCAGATTGACGACGGCGTTGCTGCCGGTATCGATGTGGACGGTGGCGTCCTCGTTGTTTTCGAGAACCTTGGCGGCTGCCTGCGTCACGTCGTCGGAATCGCCAAGCACGCTCACCTGCTTGATGATGCTGACATCATAAAGATTGCCGGTGATATAGAGGACGTTCAGCCCCTCATAGCCGGCGAAATTGACGTCATGAGCCAGCGCATCCGGCATGTTGGGGTCGCGCGCGTTGATCGCGTTGACCGTCTGCGTCATGTAATCAGGCATGGTTTCAAAACGGTCGTTGCTGCCAACATTGTGAATGGCGGCATCGTTCCACAGAAGGTTGTTGCCGGACTGGATGGTGGCGCCATCAGGCGCATCGGGATTGGCGCGCGCCCAGTCATTGTCGTAAAGCACGGCGATCTGGCTGATCAGGTTCATGTCCAGCACATTGCCGCCGACGATGATCAGGTCGTATTGCATGCCGATGCCGAGGAAATTCGCAATGTTGAGCGCGGCGTTGCCGCCCGTCAGCAGACTGACGGTAGCGCCCGAGGTGGTTATCGTCATCGTGTCGTTGTCGCTGACGAACTGGTATTGCTCGATCCAGTGCACGAAGGAAACGTCGCCTTCCAGCACGCTGACACGCCAGGCGGTGGGGAATATTGGGGGGGCGCCCGTTTCCTGGCTGTCCGCTGCGGCGTTTTCCGCGCCGGGATAGATGGTGCGCTCGAAGCTGGCGATGTTGAAGGCAACCGTCGCCGCCTGATCTTCCGAGTGTGTGAACACGGAGTCGATCTCGTCCCGGTCGCTATAGATATAGGCCTGGGTGATGGCGTCGATCTGATGATAATCGCCCATGACGGCGGTCACCGAAGTCATGACGCCTGTATTGACCAGAGTAGCGATGTTGGCGACGACGTTGGCGCCTGCGGCGACATCAAGGCTGTTGCCGGCCGGGCTATCCTCATGCAGCGAAACATCGCTTTTTTCCGGCTCTTCCGGCGGCTTGGCGATACCGCGATCGGGCATGTAGTCATCAAGCATCGGCTTTTCGCTGGCTATCGAGCCATTGACGTAAAGACCGTCGATATCGTTGCCGGCCAAAACGAAATCCTGGTCCGCACCGGTGCCAAGCGAGGTGACATCGTTTTCGCGGGCATGGTCGATATAGTCGTGCGCGGATTTGGCGAGCGCCTGCAGCGCATCGTAACTATCGGTGCGCTGGAAAACGGAAAAAGGCGTAAAGATAGCTGCTTCATTGTAGAACTCGACGGTGCGCTCTGTCACGAAGCTGGTGTCGCGCCACACATAGGGGCCATCAGTCATGTTCAGATAGTCGTCGTCCTGAAGAATATTGACCTGCGCTACATGCGCGATGACCGAGCCGGGGCCGGGGTGAACCACAAGTTCATATTCTTCCTCAAAGGAAAGGCGGCCCGGGAAGCGGAAATGTGCGGCGGAAATATCGACCGGAATGGCATTTGCAAGCTGCTGCATGTCGTATTCGACAGCGCGGGCGAAATGCGGTCGGATATAGTCAAAATCATAATAGCCGGCGCTGTATTTGACGCCGGGGTCGTAGTCCTGCAGCGGCACGTCGTAGTTCTTGTCGAGCAGCTTTGCCGCTTCATCGTCCGGCAGGCGGTCCGGATCAGAACGTGCCGGGCCCTCGCTATAGTTGGTTCTCAGACGCGCATCCTCGATCACCGTGTCGAACAGGCCGATGAAATGCGCAATCATGTCCGAAATCTTGTCGATATGCATTGGAGGTCCCTCCCTGATCATCGCGGCAGAGCCTGGGGCTGCGCATGGCACACGTCTCAGAGGCGGTGCTTCGTTTTACGCAAACCCGGTCCTTCAACCGCGAACTGCACCGGCGGGTGCCGGTGCAGCTCTTTTCGTCAAGAGGTGGGTATCAGGAGTGATCCTCACCGACGTCAGAAACATGCGAGTTACCGCCTGTGATCGTGGCGTCAACTGCGTTGGAGAGCATATTGGCACCCTGCACCAGTTCCAGATGGAAGCCGGAATTTGCAAGGATTGCCGATGCATCTGCAGTGCTGGTACCTGCGGCGTCGTCGCCGGCCTTGAGGTCCCATCCCTTGCCGTCGATGCCTTCGGCGCCGAAGGCGTCACCGGCATTGGCGCTCAGATGGTTTTCCGCACCGCCATTCTGCATCTTGATGTCATAGGCCTCATCCTGATCTGCCAGATGGTTGGCCTGCACCATGCTGAAGCCGGTGTCGTTGCCGTCGCCATTGAGCGAGCCGTTGAGGATGTTGTCAACGTCCAGCGTGAAGGAGAAGTCGTCACCGAGGTTGAAGGTGAGGTCTCCGCCGGCGATGCCGAGATTGCCGACATCCTTGACGCCCGTGATGTTGCCGAAGTCGTCATCCGACTTGTAGAAACTGTCAGCGGAGTTGAAGCTGTCGGAGGTCGTTGTGGTCTTGGTGGAGGTGTCGTTGTCGGAATAGTTGGACGTCTTCGTGTCCGTATCCGTAATGGTCTTCACATTGGTGTCGTTGTCGCTGTACGACTTGCTTTCATAGCTCCAGTCGTAGTCGACCTTGATATCGGTGTTGGTTTCGGTGCTCGTCTTGGTGCTCGTGTCGTTGTCGCTATAGGACTTGCTGTCATAGCTCCAGTCATAGTCGTTGTCGCGATTGTCACCGTTATTGGCGGAAACATCGACCTTGGCGTCAACATCCACATTGGTGCTGTTGTCGCTGTTGTCGTTGTTGCGGTTTTCACCGTTTGCGGTGCCGACGTTGCTGTCTTCCACCTTGGCGTCGTTGGTCGCCGTGTTGGCAAAACCATCGGAAAGCGCGCCGATCTTGGTGATATCGTCGCCGGACTTTGGATTATAACCCATTTCGATTTCCTCCGAAAAGCTCGGAGCAGCTTTCGAAATCCCTCTCATCTCAAACGGGATTTTTTCGCGCTTGCTCCGGGTAGCATTAAGATTGAGGTTTTGCAGATGCACTCGGTACGCATCATCTGCGGTTCGGTATTGACCCGTGACCGGGCTCTTTTCGTTCAGCCCTTGTGCGCTACTCGGTAAAACGGCGCACAAATCCGTTCCTCGCTCCGATGGGGAGCGCGGTGGCTTTCGTCTTTTTCGCTTTGCATATTTCTTGAAAAGGAACCGGCGTTTTCAAACACACGTCAAGGCCGGAGGTGTCTTTCCATCGGCCGCCGTTCAGCGACGGTCAGACTGTGCCGCAGAAAAATTGCGCTTCCTAGATATCAATTCGGGCTAAACACATCGGCGCCCATCCCGAATATATATGTCGCGAGCGGTGGTCCGGCGGTCCGTTTCGCTGGTTTGGCCGTAGAAAAATGCCGCTATGCCGGGAGAAACGCGGCTTTTCGAAAAACATGGTTTATTTCGGTGGGAAAAGGCCATTATCCCGAAACGGAACAGCTCCGGGGGTCTTTCGCCGGCGAGCTATGTAAAGGGATATCAACTAAAAGTTATATTTTCCAGGATTGCAAAACCACAGCGAAAGCTTTTCCGATGTGTTTGTTTTTGCAGCGGGTTACCGGATGAATGATTCTATCTCGGCGTAACCTATTTTGTATGTCAATTGTAAAAAATAACCCGTTTGGGCCATTTATTTACACAGCTTTTCGTATTAGCGTGTGTTAATTAACGGGTTATTAATAATAGTTGACATGGCCTGAGGCGGGGAGAGGCCCCTAAAGATCCAGGGGAAAGATACCCGACGGACAACAGACTGCACAACCAAAAGAACGTAATGCGTAAGCGCTTTAGGGAGGCGTCAATGTTCATGGGAACTTCAGATTATGCGGCAAAACAAAAAAACGCCGTTGCTCCTATAAATGGAACTTTATTGGTCATCGCGGATCCGGACCTGTTTTCCGAGTGCCTCATGGAGGCGCTGGGCAAAAAGTTCCCTACATTCGCGGTGGTGAGCATAACCTCGTCAGGGGGGGTCGAGGACGATTACGGTAACAATGTGCGGTTGGTTTTGCCTTACCGGATGTCCGGTGAGCGCCTTCATGCCGTTCTTTCGGAGGTTCGGGAAAAGCACCCCGACGCGCCGATCGCGCTCGTCGTCGAAACCATCGACAAATTCGAAGAGCCGCTGAAAAGGCTGGTGGGAATGCGCGTCATTGATGGCGTGCTGCCGCTCAATCTCAGGCTCGATGTCTTTATGGCGGCCGTCGATCTGCTTATGAAGGGCGGGGAACATTTTCCCGCAGCTCTTCTGGGCAAGCTCACGCCCTATTCGCCTTCCATCAACGGCAAGAGCGTTCAAAGCAATGCCGTGATCGCCAATCGTGCCGATGCCCTTGCTGCGAGCAGGGGTGACGTGGCCGCGCTGACGACGCGCGAGGTGCAAATCCTCGACCTGCTTTGCAAGGGAACGCAAAACAAGATCATCGCTGATCGGCTGCATCTGTCCGAGAACACCGTCAAGGTTCACGTTCGCAATATCTATAAGAAAATGAACGTGCGCAACCGCACAGAGGCGGCGTCGCGCTTCTTCAACAAAGACGAAGACACGACCTTCTCCGGCGGCTGGAAGAACTGAGCGTCGGGGCGGCTAGGGCCGTCCGGACGCCAGTTCCCTCCGGTATCTCTCCAGGAGGCTCAGGGCCTCAGGAAGCAGCGGGATTTCTGCCCGAATCCGCTCGGCGAGCAGATATAGGGAGAAGAACCCGAGTAGGACTGCCGCGATGCCGCGGGTGTGCCCGAGGCATCGGCAACAAGCGTAACGGCCGCGTTGCCGGTTTTTTGATAACCGTAGGACGCCTTCGCCGGAGCAACCCGGCTCTTGGTCGTGGCGGTATTGGCCGACGCGGTCTTGATGAGAACGGCGTCTTCTACCACGGAGCATGAAGCCGTCGCGAAAGTGAAAGCTACAAGTGCTGCGGCAACAAGCGCGAAGCGACAATGGCGGGCTGCTTTGCCGCCATGGGAATAAGGCATTTCATTCATCATGTGTGTCCCCTGAAATCGACTGTCTGTCGCATCTCGCCGGGCGGTTTTGTTCCCGGTGGACCGAGCCTTACAAAACCAGGATAGCCCCGACTGGTTGAGCGAAGCTTGCGCTAATGCTCAATAAGAAAGGCATAATGGAGGCATAGTTAAAAAGTATTAAATGAAGAGACTATTTTGAGTAATTTTGGGTAATCAATTGTAATATTTTGATGAAATTAAGTTGACCTGTTTTCTTCCGCGCCTATCATGAAAGTTGAAATTTATCGAATCGAAATATTAAAACCTCCAGAAGAAGTAAAAACCGGAGGATGATATTCAAGATTTCGTGCAATCGGGAGTTTGATCCAGTTTAGTTGAATCAGCTGCGCTGATTCCTCATGGGGAGGAGTGTGTAATGCGTAATTTCGTTCCCAACGAACATGACAACGGCGTCACCATCTACTCCGAGTGGAGGCCTGGCCAACGTGTTCTCGTCAATGGCGGCGCCGGTTTTCTCGGTTCCCATCTTTGCGAACGCCTGCTGAGTTGCGGTCACGAGGTGATCTGTCTCGACGATCTCTCGACCGGGCGCACTGCGAATGTGGCGCATTTGCGGGACAATAAGCGGTTTTTGCTGGTCGAGCACGATGTGCGCAAACCCTATGACATCGATGTCTCGCTGATCTTCAACTTCGCCTCACCGGCATCACCGCCCGATTATCAGCGCGATCCCGTCGGCACGCTGCTCACCAATGTGCTTGGTGCGGTCAACGTGCTCGAGGTGGCGCGCAGATGCGGTGCAACCGTAGTGCAGTCGTCGACCTCGGAAGTCTACGGCGACCCACACGTCAATCCGCAGCCGGAAACCTATTTCGGCAATGTAAATACAATCGGGCCGCGAGCTTGTTACGATGAAGGGAAACGCAGCGCCGAAACGCTGTTTTTCGATTATCACCGTAGCTTCGGTGTTGATATCAAGGTGGGACGCATCTTCAACACCTATGGGCCGCGCATGCGCCCGGATGACGGACGTGTGGTTTCGAACTTCATCGTCCAGGCGTTGAAGGGCGCTGACATCACCATTTACGGCGATGGCAGCCAGACCCGTTCCTTCTGCTATGTCGATGACCTGATCGACGGTTTCCTGCGCTTCTCGGCCAAGCCGAAGGATTGCACCGGGCCGATCAATCTCGGCAACCCGACGGAAATCCCGGTGCGGCAGCTCGCCGATATCGTCATCCGCATGACGGGTTCCCGGTCGCGCATCGTGCATCTGCCCGCCGCGATCGATGATCCGCAGCAGCGTCGCCCCGATATTTCGCGGGCAAAGGAACTGTTGAGATGGCAGCCGCGCGTGCCCCTCGAAATCGGCCTGGAAAAAACCATCGTCTATTTCGATGCACTGCTGGCAGGCAAGACTGTAGCGGAGGCCGTATGAGATGCCCCGCACAATCCTCGTCACGGGCGGGGCCGGATTCATAGGCAGCCACATCTGCAAGGCGCTGGCCCAATCCGGCTTCAAGCCCATCGCTTACGACAATCTCTCGACGGGTCACGCGGATTCTGTCCGCTGGGGTCCCTTCATCGAGGGGGACATTCTGGATCGTGGTCTCCTAAAGGCCACGCTCAGGGAATTCTCGCCGGCCTTCGTCATTCATTGCGCCGCCAATGCCTATGTCGGCGAATCCGTCGAAGATCCGCGCAAATATTACCGCAACAATGTCGGCGGCAGCCTGGCGCTCCTGGATGCCTGTCTCGACCAGAATATCGGCGGGCTGGTGTTTTCCTCCAGCTGCGCCACCTATGGCGTTCCGCCGCAATTGCCGATCCGCGAGGAAACGGCACAAATGCCGGTCAACCCTTACGGGCGCACCAAGCTGATATTCGAAATGGCGCTTGATGATTATGCTGCGGCCTATGGTCTGCGGTTCGTTGCCCTGCGTTACTTCAATGCCGCCGGCGCCGATCCGGACGGTGAGCTTTACGAACGGCATGAGCCTGAAACCCATCTGATCCCGCGGGCGCTGATGGCGGCTGCCGCACGGCTGCCGCAACTGGATGTCTTTGGGGCGGATTACGATACCAGCGACGGCACCTGCATTCGCGATTATATCCATGTCAGCGACCTGGCCGATGCCCATGTCGCCGCCGTCAACTATCTTGCCGAGGGTGGCGAGACGCTGCGCGTCAATCTCGGCTCCGGTCACGGCACATCCGTCGGTGACATCATCCGGGCGATCCACCGCGTGACGGGGCAGGAAGTGCCGGTTCATTTCGGTGCGAGGCGTGCCGGCGATCCGCCAGCCCTGTTTGCGGATATAAAGCGTGCGGAAGAGATGCTCGGCTTTATCCCGAAGCGTTCGGATATCGATACCATCATCCGGACGGCCGGTCCCGGTTTCGGACTGGAGGTGCGGTCATGAAAGCGCGTTCAACCCCTTCCGTTCCCTCGGCCCGCGCCGTCGCAGTCACCAGCGATCTGCGGATGCTGCCGGTCTTTGCCGGCTGGAACCGCATGGCCTATCTTCTCGGTATCGGCGGATGGATGGTGACGCTCGCCTATTTCTGGATCTGGTGGCTTGATCGTGATCGCGTCATCGACTGGCCCTATTATACCGTCGTCACGATCACGCTCGCGTGGATCACGCTTCTGCCGTCCTATTTCATCTTCATCTTTCTCAATGCAAGGGTCGTCGACCGGCGCTCCCCTCTGCCGCGGGGCAGGGTGGCGATGGTCGTCACCAAGGCGCCGTCGGAACCTTTCGCCGTGGTGCAGAAGACGCTGCTCGCGATGCTGGAGCAGAGGGGCCTGGAGTTCGACGTCTGGCTTGCGGATGAGGCCCCGGATGCGGAAACGCTGAAATGGTGTGGCGCGCACGGCGTTTTCGTTTCCACCCGACAGGGTGTCGCCGAGTATCATCGCAAGAGCTGGCCTCGGCGCACGCGCTGCAAGGAGGGCAATCTCGCCTATTTCTACGACCATTACGGGTATGGGCGTTATGATTTCGTCGCGCAGTTCGATGCGGACCATGTGCCGGAACCGGATTATCTGAGCGAGATCATCCGTCCCTTTGCCGATCCGAAGATTGGATATGTTTCGGCCCCGAGCATTTGCGACGCCAATGCCGGTGAAAGCTGGGCGGCGCGCGGCAGGCTATACGCCGAGGCGAGCCTGCATGGCGCGCTGCAGCTGGGTTACAATAATGGTTGGGCGCCGCTCTGCATCGGCTCGCACTACGCCGTGCGCACGAAGGCCCTGCGTGAAGTGGGCGGCCTGGGGCCGGAGCTTGCCGAGGATCATTCCACCACGCTTCTGATGAACGCCGGCGGTTGGCGCGGTGTTCACGCCGTCAACGCCATCGCCCATGGCGACGGACCGGTGACGTTTGCCGATCTCATCGTGCAGGAGTTTCAGTGGTCGCGTAGCCTTATGACCATTCTGCTGCAATATTCGCGGCACTATGTGCCGAAGCTGTCGCCGCGGCTGAAGTTCCAGTTCCTGTTTTCGCAGCTCTGGTATCCCCTGTTTTCCGGCTTCATGGCGCTGATGTTCGTGCTTCCCGCCGTTGCGCTGATGCGCGGAGATGTGCTGGTCAATGCGTCATATCCGGCGTTCCTGGCGCATTTCCTGCCGGTTTCGCTGATCATGATCGTCTTTGCGTTCTTCTGGCGTGCCACGGGCGCATTCCGTCCGCATGATGCGAAGCTCTTCAGCTGGGAAGCTATAGTGTTTCTGTTCCTGCGCTGGCCCTGGTCGCTGATGGGTGTGTTGGCGGCAATACGCGACACGATCCGTGGCGATTTCGTCGATTTCCGCATCACGCCGAAGGGCACGCAGGCAAAACCGCCGCTGCCGCTGAGGGTAGTCGCGCCTTACATTCTTCTGGCAGCGCTCAGCCTTCTGGCCATGGTTCTGGCGCCGCGTGAAAACGGGGCGGAGGGCTTCTTCGTCTTCGCCGCCCTCAATGTGGCGATCTATGCGGGCCTTTCGGTGTTTCTGCTCATCCGCCATGCGATGGAAAACGGCGTGCCAAGGCTGCCGGCATTGCGTGGGGGAGCGACCGCTGCTGCCTGTTCCCTGCTGCTGGTGGCGGGGAGTGCCGCAGAACTCAGCTCCCATGCGATCGGTGGGCTGGAGGCCCTGTCGCACGGGCAACCCTATGTCAGTTTTACCGAAACGCGGTTCACGGTCGCCGGCGCGGGCGTGGAGGGTGCCAGATCGGTACGTCTGAAACTGCGCATCGCCGTGCCGGGACTGCGTGGACCGCAGGAAATGCAGGCGGAACCCATGGTGGTGCCGCCGCCGGCGGTGACAACCGGAGAGATCATGCTGGCCGACAATAGGGTCGGACAATGAAGGAGGAGGCTGTGATGAAAACAACAATAAGCAAATGCGGATTCTCCGCTTTCGTACTCTGTCTTGCGGTGGTCGTGCCAAGCGCCGTCCACGCTGCAGGCGGCACGAAGACGCCGAAACCGCTCAGAACCAGCGAAGTCGTGGACATGTACTTCGACAAGACCTGGAAATGGGAAACGGGCGGCGGACGCTTCATTGCCGATGGCCGCAAATTCGTCGCCGCAACGGAAGAAAAGGGCAAGAAGTCCATCGGTGAAGGCCGCTGGACCGTCGATGCCAATGGCACCCTGTGCATGCGCGCCACCTGGAAAAGCGCGGCAGGAAACGGCAAGGCCGATACCTGCTTCGACCATGGCCGCATTGGCAAGGTGCTCTACCAGCGCAAGCAGGGCGGGCCATGGTACGTGTTCCGGCACAACCCACCGCGCCCTGGCGATGAGTTCCTCAAACTCGTCCGCAAGGACGATGTCACGCCGCAGATCGCCGCTTACGACAAGGCGATGACGGCAACAAGGTAGGGAGTAAGGTGTCATGCAGATAACAAGAAGAAAACTTCTGTTCGCAGGTGGTGCCGCCGCAGCCTTTACCGCCGGTATGTATCCGGTGCTCAAGCTCGACGCACAGGGTGTCGCCCCCATGACGTCGACGGGCATGAAGACACTTGCCGACAAAAGACCGACATTGCATGCGGACGGTATCCGTTTCGGTGCCTACGATCCGCACGGCGATTTCACGGCCCAGACCGGGGTGGCGTCGGAACATCTGTTCCTGCCCTGGGAAGACGTGGATCTCGACAGTCTCGCACTTGCGGATGCCTACGCTCTGGAGCGCAAGCGCAACGTGTTGATCACGGTCGAACCCTGGTCCTGGGACGTTAACTGGCGGCTCACCTCCGACGAGTTGCGCCGCAAGGTGATGAGAGGCGACTATGACCAGAACATGCAGGCAATCGCCGCGCGCATGTCGGCGATGAAAAGCCCGCTGATCCTGCGCTGGGGACAGGAAATGGAAGACACGTCCGGCCGCTTCTCGTGGTCGGGCTGGAACCCGCGTGATTACATCACGGCGTATAAACGCATGGTGGACATGACCCGCAAGGCGGTTCCCAGCGTCAAGGTGATGTGGTCACCGAAAGGTCTGGAGGGTCTGCAGGCCTACTACCCCGGTGATAGTTACGCCGATCTGGTCGGCCTCTCGGTCTTCGGTCTCGAGGAGTACGACAAGATCGAATATGGTGGACCGAAGACCTTCACCGATCTGCTGCGCAAGGGCTATGGACTTGTCGAAACCTTCAACAAGCCGGTCTGGGTTGCCGAACTGGGTTATGAAGGCGGCGATTCCTATGTTCGTCCGTGGATGAACGACGTGACGCTGAAACAGGCGGATTTTCCAAAGCTGGAAGAGGTCGTCTATTTCAACGACAAGGATGTTCATTCCTGGCCGCACAATCTCGGCAGACCGGACTGGCGCGTCGTGCGCCCGGCCAAGGCCTGATCGACGCCGAAAACCGGCGAGCGGCGATGCCGCTCGTCCGGTGGTCCGATGCTAGTTAGCCGTCGCCAGCACGGCCTCGGCCTCATAGATGGCGCAGACGATGTGATAAAAGGTGCTTGCCGGCGCCGGCTCGTCGAGCATCGGCCTGTCGGCCGGCCATTTGTCGAACCAGAGACCCTTGACCGGCGTGTCGAGGAAAGGCTGCAGCGCGCCGATGGCGCTGAGACCGGAGGCAAGGTAACGCTGCCGTTCCTCGCCGTTCGTGACGCTCGCCAGCCGCACCGAAGCCTTCAGCCATTCCGTCTGCGGCCATAACCGCGCCAGCCCGTCATGCACCGAAAAATCGTCGTAGAGGCTCATCACCGCCACCTTGCGGCGCGGGCAGATGCCGTGCTCTTCCCCGATCTGGAACAGGCGTTTTGCCTTGTCGATCGCTTCATCGTTTCCGCGCAGGCTGCCCCAGCGCACCAGAAGCCATGCCCATTCGAACTGGTGGCCCGGCTCCATGATCCGGCCCTTGTCGCTGTCGTGGGGTGTCCAGTCATGGGCGAAGAACTCGCGCAGCCCGCCATTGCCGCTATCAATGAAGCGGGTTAGCGCCAGACCGGCAATCTCGTCAGCCAGCGCCGACCACGGGCCTTGCGGGTCCTGCAGCTCCCAGGCCAACATCGCCTCGAAAAGGTGCATATGCGGATTGGAACAGAGCGGTGCGCGCGGCGGGTTTTCTTCCTCGAAGCCCGCAATGGGGTGTCTGTAGTCGCGCTCGAGGATGGCAAGGATATCGAGCGCCCGGCCGCGCATCTCGTCCCTGCGCTCGGGAAGGCTGGCGGCCGTCTGCGCGGCGGCGAAAAGCGCAAAGGCCTGATTGTAAAGATCGAAGGAGGGGTCGATCAGCCTGCCGGTCTGGTCGGCAAGGTTGCCGTAAAGGCCGTTTTCAAGGCGATAAACCTTCTCGAACCAGGAGAGACCGTGCAGGAGCGCATCTTTCCACGGCCCCTGCCATCCGTGCTGGCCGGCGGCGGCAAAACAATAGGCCTGACGCGGCTGCACGCGGGCGCGGCGGTCATCGGAAAAAACCGGCTTCGCATCCTGGCCGAGACGCTCGTAAAAGCCGCCATCCGGGCGGGCCGAACCCGCCTCCCACCACAGGGGCAGGGCGTCTTTATCCAGCCATTTGCGTAATGTTCCGATCTCTTCGGCAAGCGTCTGCGCGATGCTCGGAAATTGCACTGTCATATGGTAACTCTCTGTTTTTACAGTTGAATTAAAAATTTGACCAATAAAAATACGTAATAATAGACGCAAGTAGACCATGGGACATATTGCGCTGCAACCGTAAAATTATCGGCCTGACAGGACGCCAACCCCTGACGGCGTCATTAGTTCCCCTTCTTTCGTGGGAGATGAGGGCCGCAACGGCGATTCGCGATTCATAAAGTGTCAGAAATTACAACGCAAATTTGAGATTGCTTATTCGTAGTCCTCACGTATTTCGTAGCAATGGTCTGGTCATTAGTGATTCGGTCTCCTTTTAACCTGGGCGGCGTTGGGGAAACAAAGGGGCGCAAGGCAGTGAAATTTTCTGCCTATACTTCATTGCTGTTCTCCGTTGCGGTTCTTTCGGGCTGCAATACTCCCGCGGGCGTTCGGTCGTTCGGCGGCGCGCAGATGGCATCTCCTTCCGAGGCGCTGGTTTTCCCCCCACCCGGCGGTCCCGAAATCGTCACCGTGGTCAACCGAACCTATTCCAACGCCGTGGCGCAGCAGGTCATTTTGCGCTCCGAGGCCGCGACCCCCGGGCAGAACTATATCAAGGCTGAGTTTTTCGGTCCGCAACAGGCCGGCGACACCGGTGGCGACGCCCTGGCTTTTTCCGGTTTCAGGGCATCTTCCGTCGCGCGGGAAATCCGCGCCGAGTTTCCGGGCGAAAACATAGCCATGTCGGCAAATTACCTGCAGAACGGTTATGGTGCGTTTTCCTATGCCGCCGGCCACGGCCGCGGCGACGATACCTGCCTTTATGGCTGGCAGGACATACGCTCGCCGGAAAGCATGCGGCAGGATTTCCGCAATCTCGGACGCATCAAGGTGCGGCTGCGCCTTTGCCAATCGGGCGCAAGCGTCGAGCGGCTGCTGGCGGTCATGTATAATTACACCATTACCGGCACCTATGCCTCGCCAAGCTGGAACCCCTATGGCACGCCGCGGGCCGTCGATCAGAACCTCGGGCGACCCGGAAGCCCGGTCTATCCCATGAAGGCGGAGGATGTGCCGATGCGGCCGGGCGGCGAAGTGACCGCCAGTGTGCCCGTCCGGCCAGTCCGCCGCGTGGCGGCCGTCATACCCGCGCAGCCGGAACCACAGCCGCTGCCACCCGTTGCTGCAGTCAATATCCCATCGCCAACATCGGCGGGTTCGCCGGTCCAGCCTGTTCGACCTTCGGTGGCGGGCAGGCGGATGGATGGCGGGCCGGTGGAAAGCAGCCGGCAACCGTCGCAGGTGCCGCAGGTGTCCATTCCCTCGCCAGCTTGTCTGTCCGGTTCGGGAGCGTCACCAGGATGCAGGTGATCGCCGGAACCAGCGGAGAAGGAAGCGCCGAGGCGCATATCGCAAAATTTCCGGGCCGAAATTCCGGATGGGGACGAGAACGGAAAGTTTCTGGATGAACAAGGCCATCACAGTCATTGTCTGGTTGCTTGTGTCGCTTTGCGTTCTGGCCATCGTCACGATGCCGGTCAGCCTGCAGACGCATCTGGTGGCGACCGCGATTTCGCTCATCCTTCTGGCAACGATCAAGAGCTTCAACGGGCAGGGTGCCTGGCGTCTGGTCGCGCTCGGTTTCGGCACCGCCATCGTTCTGCGATATGTCTACTGGCGTACCACGAGCACGCTGCCGCCCGTCAACCAGCTCGAAAACTTCATCCCCGGTTTTCTGCTTTATCTGGCGGAGATGTACAGCGTCGTGATGCTGGGGCTCAGCCTTGTCATCGTGTCGATGCCGCTGCCGTCGCGTAAGACGCGGCCCGGTTCGCCCGATTACCGACCGACGGTCGATGTCTTCGTGCCGAGCTACAACGAGGATGCCGAACTTCTCGCCAATACGCTGGCAGCGGCCAAGAACATGGACTATCCGGCTGACCGTTTCACCGTATGGCTGCTGGACGACGGCGGCTCGGTGCAGAAGCGCAACGCCAGCAATATTGTCGAGGCGCAGGCGGCGCAGCGCCGCCACGAAGAGCTGAAGAAGCTCTGCGAAGAGCTCGACGTGCGTTATCTGACGCGCGAACGCAACGTCCATGCCAAGGCCGGAAATCTCAATAACGGTCTTGCCCATTCGACCGGCGAGCTTGTGACCGTGTTCGACGCCGACCACGCGCCCGCCCGCGACTTCCTGCTGGAGACGGTGGGATATTTCGAAGAGGACCCCCGGCTTTTCCTGGTGCAGACGCCGCATTTCTTCGTCAATCCCGATCCAATCGAGCGCAACCTGCGCACCTTCGAGACGATGCCGAGCGAAAACGAGATGTTCTACGGCATCATCCAGCGCGGTCTCGACAAATGGAACGGCGCTTTCTTCTGCGGTTCCGCCGCCGTGCTGCGGCGCGAGGCGCTGCAGGATACGGAAGGTTTCAGCGGCGTCAGCATCACGGAAGATTGCGAAACGGCGCTCGCGCTGCATTCGCGCGGCTGGAACAGCATCTATGTCGACAAGCCGCTGATCGCCGGCCTGCAACCCGCCACCTTCGCAAGCTTCATCGGCCAGCGCAGCCGCTGGGCGCAGGGCATGATGCAGATCCTGATCTTCCGCCAGCCGCTGTTCCGGCGCGGTCTCTCGTTTACGCAGCGTCTCTGCTATATGTCATCGACGCTGTTCTGGTTGTTTCCGTTTCCGCGCACGATCTTCCTGTTCGCGCCGCTCTTCTACCTGTTCTTCGACCTGCAGATTTTCGTGGCCTCGGGCGGCGAGTTCCTAGCCTATACGGCGGCCTATATGCTCGTGAACCTGATGATGCAGAACTATCTCTATGGCAGCTTCCGCTGGCCATGGATTTCTGAGCTTTACGAATATGTGCAGACGGTTCACCTTCTGCCCGCCGTGGTTTCGGTGATCTTCAACCCCGGCAAGCCCACCTTCAAGGTGACGGCGAAGGATGAATCCATTGCCGAGGCGCGGCTTTCGGAAATCAGCCGGCCGTTCTTCGTCATCTTCGCGCTGCTGGTGGTGGCGATGGCCTTTGCCGTATGGCGCATCTACAGCGAACCCTACAAGGCGGATGTCACGCTCGTGGTCGGCGGCTGGAACCTGCTCAATCTCATCTTTGCAGGCTGCGCGCTCGGTGTCGTTTCCGAACGCGGCGATAAGTCGGCGTCGCGGCGCATCACGGTCAAACGGCGTTGCGAAGTCAAGCTTGAGGGCAGCGACGCCTGGGTGCCGGCTTCTATCGATAACGTGTCGGTGCACGGGTTGCTGATCAATCTCTTCGATAGCGCGACGAATATCGAAAAAGGGGCGACGGCCATCGTGAAGGTCAAGCCGCATAGCGAGGGTGTGCCGGAAACCATGCCTGTCAACGTGGTGCGGACGGTCAAGGGCGAGGGTTTCGTCTCGATCGGTTGCACCTTCTCGCCGCAGCGCGCCGTCGATCACCGCCTGATCGCGGACCTGATTTTCGCCAATTCGGAACAGTGGAGCGAGTTTCAGCGGGTGCGCCGCAAGAACCCCGGCCTTATCCGCGGCACGGCGATCTTCCTGGCCATCTCGCTCTTCCAGACGCAGCGTGGCCTCTATTATCTGGTCCGGACGCTTCGGCCCGCTCCCAAAGACGCCAAACCTGTCGGAGCCGTAAAATGACCGGCCGTAAATCCATCCGGGATTCTCTGGCAGTGCTGGTATGGGGGGCCGTTGCGACGGGCGCGATGGCGCAGTCCTCCCCCTTCGACATGTCGCCGGAACGGCCCGCCCAAACTGCTCCGACACCCGTACCGCCGTCCGCCATTCCGCCTGCCGTACCGCGCCAGCAGCCTCCTGCCCAGAAGCCGGCCCCAACGCCGTCTCAGCCATCCGCCACGCCGCCCTTTTCGGTTCAGCCCGCGCCGCAGCAGCAACAACGCCCCGCCGTTCCGTTGCCGCCGCCGGTTTCGGCTCCTCCGCGTCAGGAAGGCGCAAGGCCGGTTCCGGCGCAGGCCTCGCCGCTCAGCGCCGACAGCCGCCGCCGATATATCCTGCCCTATGAAAAGCTCAGCCTTTCCGGTGAGATCGACCGCCGGCAATGGAGCATCTATCTGACGCCGGAGCAGGTGAATGCCGCCGTTTCGCTCAATATCGGCTATCAGAACGCCATCGTGGTCGCGCCGGAAAGCTCGAATTTTCAGGTCAGCCTGAACAATGTCCCGCTGGAGCCGGCGCGTATCGAAGCGCCCGACAGCGAGGGCAATGTCTCCTTGAAGATTCCGCCCGGCGTCCTGCAGGTTGGTTCAAATGTCGTGAGACTGGGCGTGCAGCAACGCCACAGAACCGATTGCACGATCCAGTCCACCTATGATCTGTGGACCGATGTCGACCCTGCGAGCACCTATATCGGCTTTAATGCCGATGTCGCAGGAAGCTTTGCCAATATCGACGATATTCAGGCAACGGGGCCGGACGGCAAGGCGATGACGTCGATCGAGATTGTCGCGCCGGCACTGGGCAATCCGGCGTTTGCGGATTCTCTCCTGCGTCTTTCACAGGCGCTGGCGCTCAGAACCCAGATGCCGAACCAGGCGATCCGTTTCGTGGCCGCGCCTTCCACAGAACGCAAGGCAGGCACGCTGACGGTCCTCGTCGGAACCGCCCGTGAGATTGCCGGGATAGTCGGTACGCTGCCGCCCGAGGCGTCGGCGGGCGCCTTTGCCGGCTTTGGCGCCGCAGCACCTGGCGGTCTTTCGCCGCTTTTCGTCAGCGGCCCCAGCCCGCAGGCGGTTCAGGCGGCAATAGAGACGCTGTTTTCCTCGATATCGCGTACGCCCGGGGCTCAGAGAACGACCTTTTCGACCCGCAGCTGGCATGCGCCCGATGTGCCGCTTGTGATGTCGGACCGCCGTATCGCGCTTTCCGAACTTGGCCTGGAAAGCACCGAATTTGGCGGCCGGCGTTTCCGCAATGAGTTTTACGTGGGCATGCCCGCCGATTTTTATGCCTCGGCCTATGGTGAGGCGTCGCTTCTGCTCGACGCCGCCTATTCGTCGCAAGTATTGCCGGGCAGCCATATCGATATCTACGTCAATGACGAGATCGCCTCTACCGTACCGATTTCCAACAATGGCGGCGGCATTTTCCGGCATCTGCCGATCAATGTGACGATGCGTCATTTCAAGCCGGGCCCCAACAAGGTAACCATCGAGGCGGTGTTGATGACGGCGCAGGATCAGGCCTGTGCGCCGGGCGCGCCCGCCAGCACGACCCCGCGTTTTGCATTGTTCGACACGTCTGAACTTCATATTCCGGACTATGCACAGATCGGCCGCAAGCCGGACCTCGCCGCGATGGCGGGCGCCGGACAACCCTATCGGACCGGTGGAACTCCCGTCGCACTGTCGCTCGATCGTTTTGATACTGACACCATGTCTGCGGCAGCGACGTTGATCAGCCGGCTGGCAAGCGTGGCGGGGCATCCCATCAACATCGAGACTGTGGCATCGCCGCTGGTGATCGGCGACCGCGACGCGCTGTTCGTTGGAACGATTTCGCAATTCCCGCAGGCATTGATCGGCCAGTTTAATCTCGTTCCTTCCAGCCAGATATCCTGGAAAATGGGAACCGGCGTTCAGCCGCCCGCCCAGAGCAGCGAAACCCTCTTTAACGACTGGCGGGAGCGGGTGGATGGAGGTGTCTGGGAGGGGCAGGTGTCGTCTCTCGAGGACTGGATGAAGCGGAATTTCGACCTGAGCTCGGATACGCTGCGCTTCCTGCCGGCGGCCGAGCAGCCTTATGCGCCACCCGGCAATGTCTCCTTCATGCTGGCGCAGGGACTCAGCCCCTCCGGCCAGGGGGTGTGGACGCTTGCCACAGCACCGACATCAGCTGAACTTCTTGACGGCATGGCGGCGATGACGCGGGAAAACCGCTGGCGCGGTGTCACGGGTCGTGTCGCCGCCTACGATGCCGCTGCCGAAAAGCTCGAAACGGTGGAGGTGGAGCGGCCGTATTTTTACGTCACGCGGGCGTTTTCCCTTTCCAACTGGAGGCTGGTTGCCGCCAACTGGCTGTCATCCAATGTGCTTTCCTATTCGCTGGCATTCATCGGTTTCGTGTCTCTCCTCGGCCTCGCCACTTTCACGATGCTGCGCATGATGGGGCGGCATCGATGAAGAACGGGATCTCGAAACTGGCCGGCATTCTCCTCGTGTCCGTGATGGCGGTGTTTGCAGGTATTTCCGTCAGCTGCGCCGCTTCGGTCTCACCGGAAGCGTGGTCGACCTATAAGGGTGCATTTCTGGATTCCGGTGGTCGTATCATCGATACCGGCAACGGCAATATCAGCCACAGCGAAGGGCAGGGCTACGGCATGTGGCTTGCCGTGCTTGCAGACAACCTGTCCGACTTCGAATTGATCTGGAGTTTCACACGTACCGAGCTCCTAGTGCGTGATGACGGGCTTTCCGCCTGGAAATGGGATCCGCGCACCAAGCCGCATGTCACTGATATCAACAATGCCACGGATGGCGATATTCTGATCGCCTATGCGCTGGCGCTGGCGGCCGGGCAATGGAACCGTCAGGATTATGCCGAAGCATCCGCGGTCATCGCATCCGCCGTTCTCAAGAAGACGGTGGTACAACGTGGCGGGCGGGTGCTGCTTCTGCCGGCTGCCAGCGGTTTTGACGAGGGCGACCGGGAGGACGGGCCAGTGGTCAATCCTTCCTATCTGATTTTCGAGGCGTTTCCGGTCCTCAATCTCGTCGCGCCATCGCCGCTCTGGAAAGCTCTTGCCGATGACGGCGTGGCGCAGATCGGCGCCTTCGCTTTCAGCGATAAAAAACTGCCGGCCGATTGGGTGTCTGTGAAGACGAAGCCGCAGCCGGCGTCGGGTTTTCCGCCGGAATTCGGTTATAATGCGGTGCGTATTCCGCTTTATCTTGCAATGGCGAAGATGGGCTCGCCGGATCTGCTTTCCCGTCTGAAAACCGGCATGACGCTGGAAAGCGGCGCTGCCGGAACCTTCGACCTGAAGAGTGGCGAGGTCAAGGATGTCCTGTCCGATCCCGGCTATCGTGTCATTCCGGCGCTCGCCGGCTGCGTCAGCGGGGGCGCGGCCATTCCCGCCGAACTTAAAAACTTTCAGCCAACACTTTATTATCCCTCCACATTGCATCTTCTGGCATTGTCGTTTCTGGCAAGGAATAACGGGGAATGCCGATGAACAAGCCATTGTCGACCTCGGCTCTCATCCTGCTTCTGATTGCGCTCGCCGCCTTCCACTGGCGCGACAGCATTCTCGGGCGGGTTTCGGACGTGCATACCTCGGCGGTCGGTGATAACCGGGCCGTGCAGCGCATTTCACCGGCAGCCAATCCGGCCCAGATCAACGCTTTCGTCAAAAACCGCGAGATGGCGCAGGTGACTCAGCCCGCGACACCGCCGGTAACGGTGCCGGCGACCGATCCTTTGCCGGTGACGCAGGCCGGCGGGCAAGCACCGCAAACACAGACGGCGCAGGCACCGGCCCCCCGTACGCCCCAGCCCACATCGGGCAGCATGCCCGAAGTCGATCTCAGCGCGCTACGCTATTTTGCGGCGAGAGGCGATACCCAGCGCCTTCAGGCTGAAATCGCGCGTCTTCGCACGCTTTATCCCAACTGGACGCCGCCGGCCGATCCTCTCGCCATTCCCGAAAACGGCGATCCGCGGCTCGATGCCATGTGGCAGCTCTATACCGACGGCCGTTATGCCGAGGTGAGAAAGGCGATTGCCGACCGCCAGCAGGCGGAACCCGGCTGGCAGCCACCCGACAATCTGACGGGCATGCTCACCTTGGCCGAAGCGCGCCAGCGGCTCGTCAATGCCTCCGATCTCAAGCAATATGCGACGGTGGTGGATACGGCGGCCAACAATCCCGGCCTGCTGACCTGCAGCGAAGTCGATGTTCTGTGGCGGGTGGCCGACGCCTTCGCCAATACCGACCGGATGGGACGGGCACGCGACGCCTATCTCTACATTCTCAACAATTGCACCACCGCAAGCGACAGGCTCGCCACGGTGCAGAAGGCATCCGCGCTTCTGCCGGCGGAAATGATGGACGATCTGCTGGCCAAGGAAAAACCTGGCGCAGACGGCCAACTGGAATTCGAACCGGTGAAGAACGATCTCGCCCGCCAGTTTGTAGCCAAGGCCGGGGAAAAAGTGAAAGAGGGCGAAAAAGAGGGCATTACCGTTCCCTCCGCCTATGTGATGCGGCTTGAGCGGCTTGCCGAAACCGACAAGCTTGCGAGCGACGCGCTGTTGCTCGGCTGGTACAATATCCGCCAGAAGAACATGACAGAGGCGGAAAAGTGGTTCCGCAAGGCGCGGGAAGAGGAAGACAGCGCGTCCGCCTCTCAAGGGTTGGCGCTGGCGCTGATCGACCGTAACGAGCCGCGCGAGGCCGAGGACGTCATGTATAAATGGCGCACGGCTTCCGACGATGCGCTTGCGACGTATCTTGCCGCAACGGCCAATCTTCTTGCGCTGCAGCCGCCGGTCGTGCTACCGCCGGATGTGTTGCAACGCATTGCCGTCGAAACGGTGGCGCGCAAGGATGCGGCCACCGCGCAGCAATTTGGCTGGTACTCGCTCGCCTTCCGGCAGATCCCGCTTGCGTTGCAATGGTTCAGCACGGCTCTTGGCTGGAAGCCCGATGATGAGCCGTCTGCCTACGGCATGGCCGTCAGCTATCACGATCTTCGCAATCTCGCCGGTCTGCGTGGCATCCAGCAGCAATGGGCAAGCCGCTCCCAGCGGATCGCCGATGTGGGAACGGCGCGCATGGTGGACCAGTCCGGGCAGACGGTTGCCCCCATAACCGCGCCATCCACTGCCCCACAGGCGACGGCGCCCGTATCGGCCTATGTGCCGCAGGCCGAGACGGCGGTGGTATATGCCCCGCCTGTCGTCCAGCAGCCGGAACCCGCACGCAAGCAGGCGCGCCGACCGGTGCAGGTGCAAAGGGAAGCCAGCGCCGCATCGCGCCCACGCTCATGCGCGGCCTATCCCGATCCGCAGCGTCTGCCGCCGCAGCAGGCGCTCGATCTCGGCTGGTGCCTGATGGAGACGAACCGGCCGGCGGAGGCGCTGAAAGCCTTCGAAGCCGCGATTGAAGGCGGTCAGTCGACAGTTAAAAGCGACGCAGCCTATGGCCAGAGCCTTGCTTATCTGCGCATGGGCTTGACGGACCATGCCGCCGTTTCGGCGACGAAATCGAGCATGGACCGCCCGCGCGCGACGGAGCTGCAGGTCTCGATCCTTGCTGACCGCGCGGTTTCTGCCTTCCAGTCGAAGCGTTATGCCGAAACGCTTCTCCTGCTCGACCAGCGGGCACGGCTGGCGGATGAGCGCACGGACCTGATGGTGCTGCGTGGTTATTCCTACCTCGCCATGCGCCGTTACGGCGAAGCGGCACAGATTTTCGAAAGCCTGACAGCCATCGGAAATCAGGATGGGATCAAGGGCCTGGCTGCCGTGCGCGCCGCTCGTCCGAGTAACGGCCCGCAGGGCGGCGGCTGAGGCAGGCCGGCGTGACGCCGGTGGCCGCTTATTTCACGTCGGTGAGGTTGCGGATGATACGCATGAAGATGCGTGCTCCGCTGCCGATCAGCGCGTCCGGAAAATCGTAATCGGGATTGTGCAGGTTGGGGTAGTCCCTGCCTGCGCCGAGAAAGAACATGGCCGATGATGAAACGGCGCGAAAGCGGCCGAAATCCTCGGAAGCCCGCATGGGCAGCCCTTCCGAACCGTGGGAGATTTTCTCCTCGTCCAGCGCTTGCCGGATATGCTCGACCGCGTCGGGCGCATTTTCGCAATGCAGGAAAATATCGTCATAGGTGATGTCGAGTGCCAGCTTCTGCTCGGCTGCAACCTTTCTCGCCAATGACTCCGCAGCCTCGCAGAGTTTTTCCATCCGGTCATCGGTCAGTGTCCGCAGCGTCGCCCAGATTTCCGCATCGGCCGGGGAAATGCCGAAAGCGGCTTCACCCATAACGGCATGGGTGATCGTCACCATCGAAAAATCAGGCTCAGGCGGGAAACCGGAGCCGAGTTCGGCCAAGGCCGGCATCAGCTGAGAGATGGCCCGCATGGGGGAAATGCCGTGTTCGGGCGAGGAAGCATGCGCGGTCTTGCCGGAAAGGCGGATTTTGACACCACGCGACGCGCAGTTGACCGGTCCCTCCACGACGCTGACATGGGCGAAAGGCAGGCCCGGCAGGTTGTGGAGTGAAAAGGAGTAATCCGGCTTTATGTGTTCGAAGCGCGGGTCGGCGAGCACGGCGGCGGCGCCCGCACCGGTTTCTTCCGCCGGCTGGTACAGAAGGATCACGCGGCCGGTCTCCGGGCGCTGCCGGGAAAGGCCGAGCGCCAGCGCCGTCAGAATGGTGGAATGGCCGTCATGGCCACAAAGATGGCCCTTCCCATCAGTGCCGGAGCGGTATTCGGCCTCACTCTTTTCGTGAATGGGCAGAGCATCGAGCTCCGAACGGATCAGGATCGCCGGACCGCTTTTGCCGCTGTCATAAACCGCGGCAACACCATGGCCGCCGAGATCCGCAAGAAGCTGGTCGGGCTGCGCCTGCTTCAGGAAAGTGCGGATGCGCCGCGCTGTTTCCTTTTCTTCGCCGGAGATTTCCGGATGACGGTGCAGATCATGGCGAAGCTCAACGAGATCGAGCATGTCCTTGTTGGTCAGAAACATCAAAAATCCTTGCAAGTCGTCCGGCCGGTTTTTCCAGCCGCAACTTACAGGGCGTTGCCTTTAATGCAAAACCTTTGGCGGATGCCAGCGTTTGCCCGCCGTTTTCGGCTTGGTAGCGAGGGTGACGATATCTGACGGCAGCGGTACCTTTGTTTTTGCCAGTTCCAGCCTGGCAAGGGCTGCACGGGCTTTTTCTGCATATTCCAGATGCGCCGCATCGTCGGAATGATAATGCTGCAGCCTGTCGAGGATTTCAGCGCCTTCCACCGTTCTTTCGGCGGCAATCAGCGCCACCGCGCATTTATAAAGCGCTTCCCGGTGGAAGGGTGCGCGATTGGTTACCTGGCGGAAGGCCTCGGATGCCTCGTGGTAGTACTGCTGCGCCAGCCGGGCCTCGCCGATGCGAAGCCACAGGACGACGGGTTCCTGGCCAGCGGCCAGAAGGCTGAGAAAGGCGATCTCGGCCTCCCGGAATTCACCCCGGTCGAACGACAGATTGGCGAGCCCGAATTGCGCGCCGAGATGGTCAGGTGCTGCGGCAAGCACCTGCCCGAAGGCGATATTGGCGGCCGCCTTCTGGCCGCTCTTGTAGAGTTTGAGCGCCTGTTCGTAGACAAAACGGATGCTGCGGGGGTGAAGCGTGCCGCCGAGATTTTCGCCCGAGCGGGTGCGGAACAACGTGCAGCTCAGCTTCTGCTCCTCCGGCCCGAAGAAATATTTGTAAGGCTCGTTGCCGCGCAGGAAATCATAGGTCCTGAAACCCTGCTCGATCGCCCGGCGGATGCAGTGGCCATGCAGCACGAGGCCGGGGGAAGGGGTCTTCCAGTTCTCGTCGCGGCCGGTGATATAGAACAGGACCGACTTCTTCTGGCGGTCGATGATATTGGCGAGTGCCCCCAACGGCTGGTCGCCGAACCAGAGGACCGGTACTTCCAGATCGCCGCGGATATAGACATCCATCAACATTTGTCGCGTCGCGCCGATCAGGAGTTCCGTACGCTCCTTGCCCTTGTGCGGCGCCCAGCGGATGCGCCAGAAATCGAACAGGATATCCATATCCCGCCTGATCGTCTCTCTCGTCGCGAAGGTGATGCTATATTCGTCGCCGCCTTCGACCTTTCTCAGGAAACGCCTGAGCTTTTGCCGGGTCTGGCTGCTCATATGGCTGTCGAGATAGCTATCGAACGTCTCCGGCAGGGCAACCACCGGGCAGATGCAATTGTTGATGTTGTAGGGGTTGGTCGGCATGTTGTCGCGGAACATGACGAGCGGACCCTGAAGCGCGCGGATCATTGCGTCGCGACGCTCCGGCGGGCCGGAGAGATAATCGAGTTTCAGTTCTGTCCAGTTCTGCTGGCGTATATAGGAGCAGAAACCGGCAACGGCGTGATTTTCATAGTCCGGCAGGGTGATGAAGCCGGTGTAATCCGCCGCTGCATTGCCGGCCATGACGATGCTATCATGGAAGCGGCCGGTTTTCTTGTCCGGTTCGGTGACGATGCGCAGCGGGAAAAACGCCACATAGGGCGAGCCTTCCGGCCGTTCGCGCAGCGCAAGGATGAACCAGCGCCTGCGGCGCGGCATATAATCCCTGAGCCATCCCCAGGAGAGGAAATGCCGGGCATGGGGATCGGCCATGAACACCGCATCCCAGTTTTCGCGGATCGCCTCGAAGCCGGCGTCCGTGTCGATGATATCGATGCGCATTCGTCCCCCTCCCAATACTGATCACACATTCGGGAGGCTTCATTTTATGGGGAAACGGTCGGCTTCAAATATTCCCTTCGGGTGAAAGCCGTACATCAAATGGGATTAGCCCGTCGCCGATCCGCCATCGCTGCGCCGCGACAAAAAAGACCTTGTCAGCCGGTGGCAGCGCTCTAACATGCGGGGCTGAATGCGCGGCCGGCTCAACGGTCCGCATGGCACAGGAGTTCTCATATGGCTGTTCCTTATATGCTTCTGACCGGCGCCAGCCGCGGAATAGGGCATGCCACCGTCAAGCTGTTTCAGGAAAAGGGCTGGAGAATTCTCACCGTATCGCGGCAACCCTTCTCCGAGGAATGCCGTTGGCCGTCTGCACGGGAAAGCCATATTCAGGCTGATCTGGAGGACTTGTCCCGTATTGACGCTCTGGCGGACGAGGTGCGTTCACGCCTGCCGGAGGGAAAGCTTGCGGCGCTTGTCAACAATGCCGGAATTTCGCCCAAGGGTGAAGGCGGAAGTCGTCTCGGTGTGAAGGATACAACGGCGGATATCTGGACGCGGGTGCTGAACGTCAATCTCGTTTCGACGGCGCTGCTTGCCCGCGCGCTTTTGCCGGAACTTGAGGAGGCGAAGGGCTCCATCGTCAACGTCACATCGATTGTGGGCTCACGTGTGCATCCTTTTGCAGGCGTGGCCTACGCCACATCGAAGGCGGCGCTCGCGGCGCTGACGCGAGAACTTGCGCATGAGTTCGGCCCGCGTGGCGTGCGCGCCAACGCCATTGCGCCCGGTGAAATCAACACCGCCATCCTCTCCCCCGGAACGGCGGAACTGGTGGACGCGCAGGTGCCGCTCGGGCGGCTCGGCACCACGGCCGAGGTGGCGCAGACCATCTATTTCCTCTGCTCGGAACAGTCGAGCTACATCAATGGCGCGGAAATTCACATCAACGGCGGCCAGCACGTCTGACACGCCGACCATCAACCGAAAATGGAGCCCTTATCGATGACCATCCTGCCGAATTCCGTCGAGGCACGCGATATCGCCTATCAGATGCATCCGAACGTCAATCTGCGCAAATTCGAAAAGACCGGCGGGCTTGTCATCGAGAGCGGCGAAGGCATCTATGTGACCGACAGCAGCGGCAGGCGCTATATCGAGGCGATGGCGGGGCTCTGGTCGGTGGCGCTCGGTTTCGGTGAAAAGCGGCTGGTGGAAGCGGCGACGAAGCAGATGCAGAAGCTGCCCTATTACCACACCTTTTCCTACAAGACGCACGGCCCGTCCGTCGATCTCGCCGAGTTGCTGATCGAGCTTTCGCCGGTGCCGATGTCCAAGGTGCATTTCACTTCCTCCGGCTCCGAGGCCAACGATCTCGTTGCCAAGATGGTCTGGTATCGCTCGAACGCGCTGGGCAAGAAGGACAAGAAGAAGATCATTGGCCGCATCAAGGGTTATCATGGCGTGACCATCGCCTCGGCCTCGATCACCGGCCTGCCGCGCAACCATGAAAGCTTCGATCTGCCGTTGGACCGCATGCTGCACACGGCCTGCCCTTCCTATGTGCATTTCGGCAAGGATGGCGAAAGCGAAGCGGAGTTCACCGCGCGTATCCTCGGCGAATTGGAGGATTTGATCCGGCGCGAAGGTCCCGAGACCATCGCCGCCTTCTGGGGCGAGCCGGTGATGGGCGCCGGCGGCGTTCTCCTGCCGCCTGAAGGTTATTGGGAGGGTGTGCAGGCGATCCTGAAGAAATACGATATTCTGCTTGTCGTGGACGAGGTGATCTGCGGTTTCGGCCGAACCGGCAAGATGTTCGCCTGCGAGACCTATGACATCAAGCCGGACGTGCTTGTCGTCTCCAAGCAGATTTCGTCGTCCTACATGCCGCTTTCGGCGATCATCATGAATGACAGTTTCTACCAGCCGATTGCCGATGAATCCGATCGTATCGGCTCCTTCGGCCACGGCTACACCGCCTCTGGCCATCCGGTCGCAACGGCTGTGGGGCTGGAAAACCTGAAGATCATTCAGGAGCGCGACCTTGTCGGTAATGTCGCCCGACTGGAAGGAAAGTTCCTCGATCATCTGAACGCGCTTGCCGACCACCCGCTTATTCATTCCTCGCGCGGTATTGGCCTGATCGGCGCGCTGGAGGTAAAGCCATGGGAGGGCATGAAGGCGGGTGATACCACGCTCACGCTGGCTGCGGCCATCGAAAGCGAAGGCGTCATCACCCGGCCGATCGGTGAAGCCATCTGCTTCTGCCCGCCGCTGATCATCACTGCCGAGCAGCTGGACGAGCTGTTTGCCGGTGTGAAGCGCGGTCTCGATAAGGCATTGGCCGCGAAAGGCTGACACTGCACAGTTTGCAATTCCGCAACGGAAAAGCCCGGAGTATCGCAAGATGCTCCGGGCTTTCTGTAGTTGCCTGCCCGGGAAAAACCGGGACAGGCCAGACCTTGGGAGGTCGTATTATTCGGCCGGCTGGACCGATGCCGGAAGCGAATCCACATCGGCGATGCCGGTGAACTCTTCCTTGCCGCTCAGAACGCGGGCAAGCTGGTCCTGATCCAGTTCGCCTTCCCAGCGGGCGACGACGATGGTGGCGACCGCATTGCCGACGAAGTTGGTGAGCGCACGGCATTCCGACATGAAGCGGTCGATGCCGAGGATCAGCGCCATGCCGGCAACTGGAACCGAAGGCACGACGGAGAGCGTGGCTGCGAGCGTGATGAAGCCAGCGCCGGTGATGCCGGCCGCACCCTTGGACGAGAGCATGGCAACGAGCAGCAGGAGGATCTGTTCACCGAAGGAGAGGTGGATACCGGTCGCCTGTGCGATGAAGAGAGCGGCCAGCGTCATGTAGATGTTGGTGCCGTCAAGGTTGAAGGAGTAACCGGTGGGAATGACGAGGCCGACGACGGAACGCTTGCAGCCCGCCTTTTCCATCTTGCTCATCAGGCCCGGCAGGGCGGCTTCCGAAGAAGAGGTGCCGAGAACAAGAAGCAGTTCTTCCTTGATGTAGCGGATGAGCGCTACGATGGAGAAGCCGTTATAGCGGCAGACGGCGCCGAGAACCACGAACACGAACAATGCGGACGTGATGTAGAAGGTGCCGATCAGCATGGCGAGGTTGGTAACGGACGAGATGCCGTATTTGCCGATGGTGAAGGCCATCGCGCCAAAAGCGCCGATGGGGGCGGCCTTCATCAGGATCGCGACCAGCTTGAAGATCGGATACATCAGGGCATGCATGAAATCGGTGACGGGCTTGCCCTTTTCGCCGACGACGCCGAGCGCGATGCCGAAGAGCACCGAGAAGAACAGCACCTGCAGAATATCGCCGCTGGCGAACGCGCCGACGATGGTGGTCGGGATGATGTTCATCAGGAAGCCGGTGATGGTCTGCTCATGGGCCTTGTCGGCGTAGGTCGCGACGGCCTTGGCATCCAGCGTGGCGGGATCGATGTTCATGCCGGCGCCCGGCTGCACGGTATTGGCGACGATGAGGCCAACGATGAGCGCGAGCGTGGAGAACACCAGGAAGTAGATCATGGCCTTGCCGGCCACGCGGCCAACCTTCTTCATGTCGTTCATGCCGGCAATGCCGGTCGCGACTGTGAGGAAGATGACGGGAGCGATGATCATCTTGACGAGGCGGATGAAGCCGTCGCCGAGCGGTTTCAGCTGTTCGCCGAAAGCCGGATAGAAATGGCCGAGCGCGATACCGGCGATGATGGCCACCAGAACCTGAAAATACAGGTGCTTGTAAAATGGCATTTTGGCGTGGCCTGCGGCCACGGCTGTCGTATCGATCATGTTTTTTCCTCCTCGGCCTCACCCTGCCTTTATTGGCCTCCCGGGATCGCCGTGTCGTTGACGGCTTCGCGCCGATTGTGGAGTCATGTGCAATACGCATGCCAGACTTGCTTATTTGCCGTAACCAGCTGATTTCAAAAGTAGTTTTTATTGAAGCTTCGCCGGCTCAAGGGCATTTGTGCGGAATTCCGGACAAAATCTCTTGCGATCTGTGCGTAAATCCGCACAATTATCCCATGACCTATCAGGATCAGACACCTCATTCCCAGGCGAAACGGCGGGCGCAATGGCTGGCGCTGGCGGGTCTGTGGCTGCTCGTCAGTCTTGGTGTTCTCTTGGTGGCCGATGAGTTCGCCCGCAACCAGGCACTGCGGGTGGCGGGTTCCGAGGCCGCCACGGATGCCGAATTGAAGATCGCGCTTCTTAATGTTGCGCTGGAGCGGCCGCGCGCCATTCCGCTGGTCCTGTCAGGAGATCCCGATCTTGCCGCCGCGCTGGATGGTGGTGGTGCTCCTGCCCTCGATCGGCTGAACCGCAAGCTGGAGGGGCTTATTGAAGGTACGCAATCCTCGGTGATCTATGTGACCGGGCCGACCGGATTGACGATTGCGTCGAGCAATTGGCGGCAGGCGGACAGCTTTGTCGGTTCCAATTATGCTTTCCGCGAATATTTCCAGGCGGCGATGAAGACCGGCATGTCCGAACATTATGCCCTCGGCAATGTCAGCCGCCGGCCGGGTCTTTATATCTCCCGCCGCATCGATTCCGCCGACGGGCGGCCGCTTGGCGTCGTCATCGCCAAGGTCGAGTTCAACCGGCTGGAGACCGACTGGAACATCGGCGGCAAACCGGTCTATGTGGTCGACGGAAACGGCGTCGTGCTGATGACCAGCGTGCCGGAATGGCGCTTCAGGACCGTCGCGCCGATTGATGAGGCGCAGCGGAAGATCATTTCCGAGAGCCTGCAATTCGGCAATGAGGCGCTTTCAACCTTGCCATTTCGGGCGGCGCGGCGCTCGAGCGAGAGCGTTCCGCTTATTCATGTTGATGAACCGGGGAGCGAGCGCGGCGACTACCTGCAACTCGAAATGCCGGTTCCGACCACTTCATGGACCCTGCATTATCTGCAGCCCGTGGCGCCGGCGCTGAACGCCACAATCCGCGAGGGCAGGGTGGTGGCGCTGGCGACGCTGATGCCGCTGATGGCGCTTTCGGCCCTGTGGCTGTGGCGCCGGCACAAGGCGCTTAAGGAAAAGGAAGAGGAACAGCGTGCCCGCACTGAGCTGGAAATGAAGGTGCAGGAACGCACCCGCGACCTGACCAGAACCCGCGATCACCTGCAGGCCGAAATCGCCCTGCATGAAAAAACCACCGGCGAGTTGCGTAATGTGCAGCACGAGCTGGTTCAGGCCAACCGCCTTTCCATTCTGGGGCAGGTGGCGGCGGGTGTGGCGCACGAGATCAATCAGCCGGTGGCGACGATCCGCGCCTTTGCCGACAATGCCCGCACCCTGCTGAAACGCGACCGCATGTCCGAGGCCACCGAAAATCTCGAAAACATCGCGGCGTTGACCGAGCGTATCGGCACCATTACCGGCGATCTGAAAATATTGGCCCGCAAGGGCCGCACCGCCGCCGAGCCTGTCAGCGTTCGCTTGGTCATCGAAGGCGCGGTCATGCTGTTGCGCAGCCGCTTTTCCGGGCAGATGGATGCGCTGGATATCGCGTTGCCGGATCAGGACCTGAAAGTGCTCGGCAGCCGTATCCGGCTGGAGCAGATCCTCATCAACCTTCTGCAAAACGCGCTGGAAGCCACTGAAGAGATTGGGGCGGCCCGTGTCGAGGTGCGTGTGCGCGAGGAAGGCGGCGTGGTCGTGCTTTCCGTCAGCGACAATGGTACGGGTATTCCTGAAGCCATCCGCGCCCAACTTTTTTCGCCCTTCAACACATCAAAGGAAAGCGGCCTCGGCCTCGGTCTCGTCATCTCCAACGATATTGCTTCGGATTATGGCGGGCGTATCGAGGTGGAAAGCAGCGAGGCGGGTACTCGTTTTTCCGTATTTCTGAAGCGAGCATGACATGACGGTGGACGGAACCATATTCCTGGTGGACGACGACTCCCAGCTGCGCAAGGCGATGATGCAGACGCTGGAACTCGATGGATTGCCGGTTACTTCGTTTTCTCGCGCAGAACAGGCGCTTGCGGCCTTGAACGAGGATTTTGACGGCGTCGTCATCACCGATGTGCGTATGCCGGGCATGACCGGGCTAGAGTTTTTCGACCATGTCCGCAAGATCGATGCCGATCTGCCTGTCATCCTCATCACAGGGCATGGCGATGTGCCGATGGCCGTCGATGCGCTTCACAACGGCGCTTATGATTTTATCGCCAAGCCATTTCCTGCCGAGCGCATGGTGGAAAGTGCCCGCCGGGCGCTGGAAAAGCGCCGGCTGGTGCTGGAAAATCGCGCCCTTCGCCGGGCGGCGGGGCAGGCGGAGGATGATCTGCCGCTGATCGGCCAGACGCCGGCCATGGAGCGCCTGCGCACCACGCTCCGGCACATTGCCGATACCGACGTGGATGTGCTGGTGGCAGGCGAGACGGGCAGCGGCAAGGAAGTGGTGGCAACGGCCCTTCACCGCTGGAGCAAGAAACGCTCAAAAGGCAATTTCGTGGCGCTCAATTGCGGGGCGCTGCCGGAAACGGTGATTGAAAGCGAGCTTTTCGGCCATGAGCCGGGAGCTTTTACCGGCGCGCAGAAAAAACGCGTCGGCCGCATCGAACATTCGAGCGGCGGCACCCTGTTTCTGGATGAGATCGAAAGCATGCCGCTTGCGGTGCAGGTGAAGATGCTGCGTGTGCTGGAAATGCGCGAGGTCTCGCCACTCGGGTCGAACGAGGAGCGGCCGGTCGATATTCGCGTGGTGGCGGCGGCCAAGGTCGATCTTGGCGATCCGTCCGAACGTGGCACGTTTCGCGAGGACCTCTATTACCGGCTGAATGTGGTGACGCTGTCCATTCCGCCGCTGCGCGAACGCAAGGCGGATATTCCGCTGCTGTTCTCCCATTTCGTCACCAAGGCCGCCAACCGTTTCAACATGCCGGTGCCGCAGATCAGCGCCGGTATTTCCCGTCGCCTCAATGACCACGATTGGCCGGGCAATGTGCGCGAACTCGGGCATTTCGCCGAAAGGGTGGTGCTGGGGTTGGAGACGGAACCGGCGGACGCGCCTGCATTGCAATCCGCGCTCCCCGCCTCCGGCACCTTGCCGGAGCGCATGGATGAGATCGAAGCGCGCATCATCCGCGAAACGCTGGAACAATCGAATGGCGACGTGGCGGAAACCATCGCCACGCTCGGCATAGCCCGCAAGACCTTTTACGACAAGCTGCAACGCCACGGCATCAACCGGGCGGATTATGTGAAGAGCGGCGCGGCGTGAGCCGGCGCAGGGTTCAGGTTGACGCCTGATGAAAAGCCGCGGACGTTTCCGTCCGCGGCCTGACAATAACGATCGTAATTGCGCCGAAGGTCGGCTTGATCAACCCGCTACGCAGAAATGGCGCTGGCCGTCATAATCCGTATAGGTCCCGGTGCGGGAATTGAAGCTCCGGTAACGCTGCGAGCAATAGTCGTACCAGGCGTTGGTCCAGGGTTCGATGGTGCGATAGGTGGCGCGCTGGCCGTAAACCGGGCGGCTGTCATAGACAGGTTGCGGGCGGTAGACCGGAGCGGGGCGATAAACAGGCTGCGGCTGGGGCCGATAATAGCGATAGTCCGGCTCTTCGTCGACGTAGCTCGGCTCATAGCGGCGGGGCGGGTCGATATAGACACGCTCATCATCCACCGGCGCCGGGCGGGACATTGCGGAGCCGACGGCTACACCGGCTGCAAGACCGAGTACGCCACCCAGAATGGCAGCATCGCGACGATCACGGCGGTCCCAGTCGCCAGCGGATGCGCTGCTCAAGGGAACAATGGTAGCGGCGGCGACAGCAATTGTCAGAACTGTTTTAGCTGCAAAGGACGACATGGTGTGTTCTTCCGTACAGGTGGCAGGGTGCTGCCAGTTGCAAATTCGATGGTTAAGGAAATACAGCCCGGCTGCTGAACGGGCGCTGAATGAATTGTGGCGGACCGGCGGCGGCCCGCAATTCCTGTTTGCGTGCGCCGCACTTCGCGCTAGAACAAAAGAACAAACAGGACACGCCCATGAGCCTTGCCCACATAACTGTCTCACCCGACACCTCCCATGAAGACCGCGCCCAGGCCATTCGCGATACGCTGCGTGACGCCATTGTCGACCGCCGGCTTGCGCCGGGAACCAAACTGTCGGAATCGGAAGTGGGTACGCTGTTCGATGTCAGCCGCACCGTGGTGCGCGCGGCACTTCAGATGCTGGCCTATGAGGGGCTGGTGAAGGCTGAGCGCAACCGCGGCGCCTTCGTTTCCAATCCCACACCGGATGAAGCGCGGCAGGTGTTCGCCTCGCGCCGGCTGATAGAACCCGGTGTCGTCGATGCCGCCATCGAGAAAATCACGCCGGCAGCAGCCAAGCGGTTGCGGGAGCATCTGGTACAGGAAAGCCGCCACCAGCATGAACGTGGCCCGAGCGCCAGACGCGCGGAAATCAAGGCATCGGGCGATTTCCACCTGATGCTGGCCTCGCTTGCCGGCAATGCCATTCTGGAAAAATTCATGGACGAACTGGTCGCCCGCTCGTCGCTGGTGATCGCGCTTTACGGCCGCTCGGGTGTCTCGAGCTGCGGCCACAATGATCATGCCGATCTCTTGGATGCGCTGGAGGTAAAGGATGCGGCAAAGGCTCGTGCGCTGATGTTGCAGCATCTTGACCACATCGAGGCCGACCTTGACCTGCGCATGATGGAAGGTCTGGCGCTGAAGGATGCGCTGGCGCTCTGATTGACTGCCCATCCCCGTCTAGAGGGGCGGGGATGCGCGGATTAATCGCGTGTCAGGCGGCGTAACGGCTGATCGCCAGATCGTGGGTGTCTATCTCGGGCTTGTTCCCGCTGATGAGATCGGCAAGCACCCGGGCGGAGCCGCAGGACATGGTCCAGCCGAGCGTGCCGTGGCCGGTATTGAGATAAAGATTGCTGTAGCGGGTGGCGCCGATGACAGGCGTACCGTCCGGCGTCATCGGGCGCAGGCCGCACCAGAATTTTGCCTGGGTCTGATCGCCAGCGCCGCCGAACAGGTCTTCCACCGAATGAGCCAGTGTTTCCTGCCGCGCTGCTGGCAAATCCTTGCTAAAGCCGGCGATTTCAGCCATGCCGCCGGCGCGGATGCGTGAGCCAAGCCGGGTGATAGCCACCTTGAAGGTCTCGTCCATGACCGTGGAGACGGGCGCGCGCTCCTCCTTTACGATCGGAACCGTGATGGAATACCCCTTCACCGGATAAACCGGCAGAGTAAGGCCAAGCTGCCGCAGGAATTGCGGAGAATAGCTGCCGAGTGCGGCGACGAAAATGTCAGCCTCCACCAGTCCCCGGGTGGTTTCCACCGCCTTGACACGTCCCGCTTCAACGATGGGGCGCATGATGCCGGTATCGTAGAGGAAGGTAACGCCGGCTTCTTCGGCCATGCGAGCAAGTTCAGTCGTGAACATGAAGCAATCGCCGGTTTCGTCGCCCGGCAGGCGCAGGCCGCCCACGATCTTCTCCTTCGCCGGCGCGAGGCCGGGTTCGATGGCGGCGCAGCCGTCGCGGTCGAGAATTTCGAAAGGCACGCCGCCCGCCGTCAGCACGTCGACATCCTTGCCGATGGCGTCGAACTGCTTCTGGGTGCGGAATACTTCGAGCGTGCCCTGCATGCGCTGGTCATATTCGATGCCGGTCTCTTCACGCAGGGCCATCAGGCAATCGCGGCTATATTCGGCGACGCGCACCATGCGGCTCTTGTTGATGGCATAACGTGCCGAGGTGCAGTTGCGCAGCATCTGGCTCATCCAGCGCCAGGCGGCCGGGTCGGCCGTCGGGCGGATGATCAGCGGCGCGTGTTTCATGAACAGCCATTTCATCGCCTTCATCGGAATGCCGGGTGCCGCCCATGGCGAGGAATAACCGGGGGAAACCTCGCCGGCGTTGGCGAAGCTGGTTTCCAGTGCTGCGGCCGGCTGGCGGTCGATCACCGTCACCTTGTGTCCGGCTTTGGCCAGATACCAGGCGGATGTCACGCCGACGACGCCGGCTCCGAGGATAGTGACGTTCATGATCGTCTCACTTGTGATTGACTGATGTTGAAGCAATGGCCGGGGTTTCACCCGGCTGAATGTAACTGCGGCGATAACGGCGTCCGAGGCCTGTCAGGATCTCATAGGCGATCGTGCCCGCATCGTTGGCGATGTCTTCCAGCGTCTGGTCTGGCCCGATCATCTGCACGAGACTGCCTTGCGTCAATGCGTCTTCGGGCAGGGCGGATATGTCGAGAATAATGCTGTCCATCGAAACGCGGCCCGCAATCGGCAGGCGCACGCCGTTATACCACGCCGCGCCGCGATTGCTGAGCGAACGCGGCAGGCCATCAGCGTAACCGGCCGCGATCGTCGCAAGCCGCGTCGGACCGGCCGCCTCGAAAGATCCGCCGTAACCGACCAGCGAACCGGCTGGAACAGTGCGGGTCTGGATGACGGCGAGGTCAAGACGAACGACGGGCTTCATCGGGTTGGGGCGGGCAACAGAGGGCGCGCCGCCATAAAGCGCGATGCCGGGGCGCAGGAGATGATTGTGGTAATCATTGCCCAGAAAGATGCCGCCGGAGTTGGAAAAACAGACCGGTACATCAGGGAAAGCAATGGCAGCTTTGCGCATCACCGAAAGCTGAGCGGCATTGGAGGCATGGTTCGGTTCGTCGGCGCAGGCGAGGTGGCTCATGACGAAGGCGATGTCGATACCATCAAGCAATTGCGGCTGTGAGGCGAGGACTTCAAGCTCTTCAGGGGAAAGGCCGAGACGGCACATGCCGGTATCGATCTGCACGGCGGCGGCAAGTCTTTTGCCAAGCTTCTTGGCGTGAGCCGACCATTGAGCGATCTGCTCCAGTGAGTTCAGAACCGGGGTAATGGCCATGGCGGCGCAGGAGGTCTCATTGCCAGGCTGAAGACCATTGAGGACGAAAATCCGCACTTCTGCCGAAAGTCGGAGCCTGAGCGCCAGCGCTTCATCGATATGGGCGACGAAGAAATTGCGGCAACCCGCCTCGAACAGGGTCTGAGAGACGATGTCCGCACCCAGGCCATAGGCATCGGCCTTGATGACGGCCGCCGTCTGCGATGCTGGCGCCATCGCCGCGAGGGTCAGATAATTGTCGCGCAATGCGCCGAGGTCGATGGTCAGATGACCGCTTGCACCACCGGCTGCCTGCTGGCGGCTGATCTGCATATCCATGTCGTTCACCCTCATTTTTATCTCATGAGGGTATTGCAACGATTATCGAATTTCTTGGCGATTGTTCGAAGGAAATGCGATAGAATTCGCAATCACGCAATTTTCTTTTGCTAATTGGAATCTTCTATGTCGTCACTCGATGCGACCGACCGCCATATCATCCGCCTGCTTCGGCTCAATGCCCGCATCAGTAATGCCAAGCTTGCCGCAGAGGTCGGACTTTCGGCATCCGCCTGCCTTCGCCGGGTCGATATTCTCGAGCGGGAAGGGATTATTCGCGGGTACACGGCGCTGACCAGCGGTCTTGCCGGCGGCGAGGTGATTTCGGTCATCGTGCAGATTACGCTGGATCGGCAAACGGAGGATTTTCTCAACCGTTTCGAAAACGCGGTGCGGCGATATCCGGAAATCCGCGAATGTTATCTGATGACGGGTGGCTCGGATTATTTTCTGCGCTGCGAGGCGGAAAGTGCGGGGGATTTCGAGCGCATTCACAAGGAAATTCTGTCGAAACTGCCGGGGGTTTCGCGCATTCATTCGAGTTTTGCGATCCGGAATGTGCTGGCGACGCCGAAGGCGAGGTAGCGTGGAGTGTAGGGCTTACCCCCCTCTGTCCTGCCGGACATCTCCCCCTCAAGGGGGGAGATCGGATGGAGCCACCGCTTGTTCCCTCGCAATCGTCTACTATCAATAAAGTGGCGTCACTGAATGTCGTGGGCCAGCCACTTGTCGATCTCCCCCCTTGAGGGGGAGATGTCCGGCAGGACAGAGGGGGGTAAGCCCCGCATTCTGACTAACTCCACCACCGATAAAAATGATGCACCGGCCCCCGCCCATTCCCAACGGCAAGCCCCCGCCCGGCATCGAGCGCCCCGTTCAGATACTCCTTCGCAAGCCCCACCGCCTCCCGTAACTCACAACCCTTGGCAAGATGAGCCGTAATCGCCGCCGCCAGCGTGCACCCCGTGCCGTGATCGTTCTTCGTCTCCACCCGGGGTGCGGAAAGCGCCTGCATGTTACCGTCCGCAAACAGATAATCCGTGCTCTGCGGCCCCTCACCATGGCCGCCCTTGATGAGCACCGCTTTCGCACCCGCCTTCAGGATTGCATCGGCCTGACGGGTAATCTCCTTCTCCGTGGTGGCGATCGGCGTGCCGGTCAGCAGCGCCGCTTCGGGCAGGTTCGGCGTGACGATGGTGGCGAGCGGCAGAAGCTCGCGCCGCAATGTCTCGATGGCATCTTCATGCAGCAAACGGTCGCCTGACGTCGCCACCATGACGGGATCCAGCACCACCGGCTGTGGTTGTTGCCGAAGCCGTTCGGCGATGGCGGCGATGGTTTCGATCCGCGATACCATGCCGATTTTCACCGCATTGACGGCAAGATCGGAGAATACCGCCTCCATCTGTGCGACGATGGTGGCGACGGAAATATCCTCCACCGCGGTCACGCCTCTGGTGTTCTGGGCGGTGATGGCGGTGATGACGCTGGCCGCATAGGCGCCAAGCGCTGAAAAGGTCTTGATATCAGCCTGGATGCCCGCGCCGCCGCCGCTGTCGGAGCCGGCAATGGTCAATGCAATTGATGTCATGGTTGTCTCGCTTTCAGCGTGGCGTCAATTGCGGAGCGGAAGTCCTTGGCCGCACTGGCAATATCGGCCGCACGAAAAATGGCGGAAATGACCGCGACACCATCCGCACCCGCCTTGATGACGGACGGTACACGCGCAAGATCGATGCCGGCGATGGCGCCCACCGGCATATCAGGTCGCCATTCCCTCAAAAGGGCGCGTAGCGTCGCAAAACCGTCGATGCCAACGGGCTTGTCCGGATTGACCTTGGAAACGGTTTCGAACACGCCGCCGATGCAGGCGTAGTCGACAGGCAGGGAAGCCGCCCGTTCGGCATCGGTGCGATTCTTGACGGTGAGGCCGATGATCGCCTTTTCACCGAGAATGCGCCTTGCGGTCTTTGCATCCATGTCGTCGACGCCGAGATGCACCCCGTCCGCGCCAGAAGCGAGCGCCACATCCACACGGTCGTTGATGACAAGCGGCACGCCGGTGCCGGCGATGGCCTCGTGAATGGCGCGGGCGTTTTCGATCATCTCCCGCGTCGAGCCGTGCTTGTCGCGATATTGCAGAATGGTCGCGCCGTTGAGTGCGGCGGCGAGAGCAAGCTCCGGCAGCGGTGCGACATCGCTAAGGCTTGCGTCGACCAGCGCGTTGAGGCGGTAATCAACCTTGTTCATGCTCGATCCTCGCGTGATTGATGATGTCCTCACCAGAAATTTCGGAAAGCGCATCCAGAAACGCCGGTTCAAATGTGCCGGGGCCTCCGGCGTGTCTGGCGGCAAGTTCGGCGGAAACGCCTGTGACGGCAAGGGCGGAGGCCGCTGCCGTCAGTGCGTCTTTTTCCACCGCCATGAAGGCGGCGATGACGCCGCCCGAGAGGCAACCAGTGCCAGTCACCTTCGCCATCCACGGATGGCCGTTGACGATCCTGACGCTGCGGGTCGTGTCGCTGAGGTGATCCACAGGCCCGGTCTCGATTCTGACCACATCAGGCACATCGCCGATCAGGCTCATTTCGGCGTGATTGCCGCGCACGATCGTCGGGGAAAGTGCGATGAGTTCGCGCGCGAACTCCAGTCGCGACGGTGAATAATCGCAATGCACGGGGTCGACGATCCACGGCTTGCCGGAGGCATTGGCGATCTCTATCGCAAGCCGGATGACCTTGCGCCGTTCGGCGTCCAGTGTGCCGAGATTGACGGTCAGTGCATCCGCCTTGGCCACGAAGCTCTCGATTTCCTCGAGCGAGGTGGTCATGGAAGGAATTCCGCCGATGACGGTGATGCCGTCTGCGGTGAATTTCTGCACCACGGTGTTCATCAGGCAATGCACGCGCGGGCGCGTCTGCCGCACGCGCTCCAGAATTTCGGCGGCCTTTGCCGCTGTCGGATAAGTCGTCGTCATGGCTGTTGCAGCTCCACGGCGATGTCGTCCGCCGCCGGCGCCTGCTTGATCAGCTGCATCTCCTGCATGAAGGCGCCGAAACGGGCATAGCGGGTGCGGTCGAGTGCGGCCGGGCGCTTGGCGAAACGCGGCAGCGTGTCGAAGAAGGCCTGCTTGTTCAGCGCGTCGTCAAGGTTCGGATAGGCCTTGATGAAAAGCTGCCAGGATTCCTGCGGGTGGTTGGTGATGAAGATCGCGGCCTGTTCCACGGCGGAGAGGAAACGCGGCAGGCGGCTGTCCTTTACGAGATCGCGATGGGTGACGAAGATCAGCTCGTCATAGGCCGGAACGCCATGTTCCTCGGGAAAGAAGGAGCGGCCCTCATGTCCCTCGAGCTTCATCTGCGTCAGCTCGAAATTGCGGAAACCGCCAAGCGTGGCATCCACCTTGCCAGCGATCAGCGACGGCGAGAGCGAAAAATTGACGTTGATGAGTTCGACATCATCCTTCGTCAGCCCGTCCTTTTCCAGCATGCGCTTCAGCATGGCATCTTCGAAGCCGGATACGGAAAAGCCGACCTTTTTGCCCTTCAGATCCTTCAGGCTCTTGATCGGTCCATCGGCGAGAACGGTGACGGTATTGAGGGGCGTTTCGACCAGCGTGCCGAAACGCACGAGTGGCAGGCCGGCGTCGTGGTCGAGATAGAGGTTCGGCTGGTAATGCACGCCAATATCGGCCTGTTTTGCCGAGACGAGACGCGGCACGGCGGAGGGGTCTGCGGGCGGAACCAGTTCCACCTCCAGCCCGGCATCGGCAAACAGGTCGCGTTCTTTTGCAATCACCATCGGCGCGTGATCCGGATTCACGAACCATTCGAGCAAAACGGTGAGCTTGTCGGCCGCCTGGGATTGCATGGGCGCAAGCACGCTTGCAGCCGCGACGACGAGGGAAAGAAGAGTTCGTTTCATGGTGCCGAAAGTCTCCGCAAATATCTGAAAGGAGTGGTGTGTTCTGTTTCTTTGGCCCAGGGGGCGAGATGGGCTGTCGAGAGATCGACGATAAGCCGCAGCAGCACCGCCATGACCGCGAGAATGGCCATGGCGGCGAACATGGTGTCGGTCTGCATCCGGGCATTGGACTGGATCATCACAAATCCGAGCCCTGCGGATGCGCCCACCCATTCGCCGATGACGGCGCCCAGCGGGGCTAGCGGCGCCGCCACTCTCAAGCCCGAGATCAGCGACGGGAGCGCCAGCGGCATACGCAGCCGGGTGAGGACCTGCCAGTGGCTCGCCTCAGTCAGCGAGGCGGCGTCGAGGATGGCGCGCTCCGTGCGGTTGAGGCCGTCAGTGAAGGAGGACGCGACCGGAAAGAAGATGATGATCGCCGTCATGACCACTTTCGAGGCCATGCCGAAACCGAACCAGAGGACGAGAATGGGGGCGAGCACGAACACCGGAAAGGCCTGCAACACCAGAACCATGGGCCAGACGAGGCGGCCGAGGCGCGGGATGGCGGCAATGGTGAAGGCGACGAGAATGCCGGCGGTGATTCCCGCCGCAAGCCCGAGCGCCATTTCGCTGAAGGTTACCAGAGCCTGTCCGAACAGGAAGCCGGGCTGGCGCAGAAAAGCGCCGGCAACATCGGCGGGCGATGGCAGGATATAGCGGGGTGGCGAAAACAGCCACGTTCCCGCCTGCCAGAAAACCAGCAGAAGACCGACACCGTTCAGCGCATGGGTGGCACGCATGGGCCGGACCTCAGACGCAAACGCACCGTGTGCGAAGGGCGGAACGTTTCAGCATCATCATTCGTCTCCAGATGTGACAATCACGGAGATCAGGGCAAAGCGGAGAAGAGAAAGGGCAGCGCCCCTCGGGCGCGACAGTTCCGTTCCTACGCCGGCATGACCCGGATCAGGTTCAAGGGTCCGGCTCAACGCCATCTCAGCACCGTCTGGTGCTCCCCTCGGAAGAGTTTGTTTTGTAAGTCAAGTTTCATAAATGTCAACGTCCCGCCGCCGATCCGTCGTCAGGCGCGATCGCGGGTACCCGTATCCATCTGCGTATTAGTTATTGAGGAAATTAGATTTATCGAAAATTAGTTATCTCTTGAAACTGCCTTTCAATATTGTACGACTAATTTGGCCCCCGGGAAAGATGATTGGGGGCGAATTTGAAGAACTTCTGGCAGGATAAATCGGGAAATTTCGGCATTCTCAGCGCCTTGTTGATGGTGCCGCTGATTGGCGCCGCCGGCGTGGCCCTTGATGTGACGCACGGCATGGCCGTCAAATCAGACCTGCAGATGGCGGCGGATGCTGCGGCGCTCGCGGTGGTTGCCGATACGTCGGCGAGCGTTCACAAGGCAAAGGAAATGTCGAGTGACGGCGTCATTACGCTTGGCGGCGATGAGGCTTCCGCATTCTTCGAAAGCAATGAGAGGGCCAATCCCGACTACAAGCTCCTGTCTCTCGACGTGTCGGTGATCAAGCGCGGTAACGCCATCGAATCGTCGGTGAGCTTCAAGGCATCGATCGGCACGACGCTTTCACGGGTCCTCGGAGAGGATCTCATCACCGTTTCGGGCAAGGCGACCGCCAAATACGAGACGGAAACATTCAGCGACTTCTATGTGCTTCTGGATAACACCCCCTCGATGGGCGTTGGTGCCACGCCGGCCGATGTCGCCACCATGGTTGCGAATACGAGCGACAAATGCGCTTTCGCCTGTCACATCGTGACAAACGGGGTGGTGGACAAGAACAGCTATTATTACAAGGCCAAAAGCCTCGGAGTGACGACGCGCATCAATGTGGTCGCAAAGGCCACGGCGAGCCTTATGGACACGGCGAAGTCCAACCGCAAAAGCAGCAATCAATATCGCATGGCGGTCTACACTTTCGGAGAGAAAGCCGAAGATACGAAGCTGCTCGAGGTCGTTCCCTTGACGTCGGACCTGGCGACCGCGAAGAAGAAAGCCGGTGAAGTCGACCTGATGTCGATCCCAAAGCAGGGATTTAACAACGACCAGCAGACGGATTTCGACCGGGCACTCACTCAGATCGGCGACAAGATCGGCAATTCTGGCACCGGGGCGAGTTCGGCCAGCCCCGAGAAGATTATCTTCTTCGTTTCAGACGGTGTCGGCGATAGCTACAAGCCATCCAGCTGCACCAAAAAGACGACCAGCGGCCGCTGTCAGGAGCCGATCGATATCAAATATTGCACGAAGCTGAAGGAAAAGGGCTTCCGGATCGCCGTGCTCTACACCACCTATCTGCCGCTGCCGACCAATGACTGGTACAATAGCTGGATCGCGCCCTTTCAGCCGGAAATCGGCGCACGCATGCAGCAATGTGCTTCTCCGGGACTGTTCTTCGAAGTCAGCCCGTCGCAGGGCATCAGCGACGCGATGACCGCCCTCTTTAAAAAGGCCATCACATCACCCCGCCTGACGGGGTGATGGAGAACGAACCCGCTATCGTTCAGCCGATGGTGCGAAGTTTTTCGAACAGCTGCCGCTGGCTGCTATCGGCACGGTAGAATATCGCCGGCTCACCGAGCGGCGCTTCGACGGTAATGTCTCGTCCGCCGCGATAATGCGCGCCGCTCCACAGATGCACCCATTCGCCGTCGCCCGGAAGATAGAGCGAACGTTGCGTTTCTCCGGCTTTCCAGACCGGTGCGACAAGCATGTCCGCCCCGTAGAGGTAGCAGTCCTGAATGGCGTAGGTCTGCCGGTCATCCTCGTAATGCAGGAAGAGGGGGCGTTGCACCGGCAGGCCCGACTCTGCAGCCTCGGCGGAGAGCGACTTCAGATAGGGGGCGAGCGCGACATAGATGGATGTCATACGGGCGAAATGGGCAAGAACCGCCTCATCTTGATCGATCTGCAGATTGTCGCGCGGGCGGTTGCCCTCATGGGTGCGCATGACCGGCGTGAAAGCCGCCATCTCCGTCCAGCGCATGATGAGTTCAGCAGTCCTGACATTGCCGAACAGGCTGGTGTAACCGCCGATGTCCGAGTGGTGATAGGCATTGCCCATAAGGCCGGAGGAAAGCGCGCCGCAGATGACGGTGACCAGGCCGTCGTGACGGGAGAAGTCGACAGACTGGTCGCCGCCCCAGATCAGCGGGCAATGGGCTTGCACGCCCGTGAAGCCGGCCCGCATGAAGAACAGCGCTTCGCCGGTCTTTCCCCGGCTCTCGACGGCTTTCGCATTGACCTCGGCCCAGAGTGTTGGCCAGGCATTGTGCATCAGCTTGGCATCGACACCATTGGAAAGCGTGATATCGATCGGCAGGTATTCGCCGAAATCGGCCATCCAGCCGGAAAGGCCGAAATCCAGCATATTCCTGCCGATGATCTCTTCGGCGAACCAGTCGGCCGCGGCCGGATTGGTGAAATCGACCACACCGCAATCGAACTCGCCGAAATCCACCAGCGCCGTTTTTCCCTCGGCGTCGGTGGCGAAATAACCAGACTTTTCGGCGACCGGGAAAAGCGGGCCGTCGACGCAGAGATAGGGGTTCACGTAACCCAGGAAGCGGATGCCCTGATCGGCAAGCTCGGCGATCTTCTGGCGCAGATGCGGATAGCGCGTATCATTCGCCTGCCAGTCCCAGAACAGGCGGGCGCCAAAGGATGTCTGGCGAAGACCCACCCAGTCCTCGCACCAGAGGCCAGACACCTTCGTTCCGGCCGCGCGGATTTTCTCCAGCCGGGCAAAGGAGTTGGCGCCGTCCTTTAATCCGATGATCGCGCCGTTATAGACCCATTCCGGCAATTCCGGCTGACGTCCGAACCGCAGCGAAAGCGCGGAAACGATATCGGTGAAACTGTCGCCGGCGAAAAACTCGATCCTTTCAGGGATGGCCCAGATTTCGATTTCGTGGAAATCGTCATTGCGGAAATCGAAGACCGAATAGGCGCTCGTTTCCACATGCAGCGCATATTTGCGCGACGAGAGCCAGGTCGGCTGCGGATAGTTGGTGTTGTAATAATCACCGCCCGCCTTGCCGCTGACGTCAGACTTGAAGGTGATTTCGGTTGTCTTGTCGCGGCCGACCCCCGGCTCGGAGGTCCAGAGCGGGAAACGACGGCCGCGCATGTCGAAATAGGACATCTGCTCGCCGCCGCCCCAGACATGCTCGTCCGTTTTCGCAACGATGCGCAGCCAGAGGCGGTTGACGGTTTCATCTAGAGCCGTCAGCCTGATAGCGTTGCCGTCGAGCGTCAGGCGAAGGCGCGGTGCCTGTCCCGGTGAGGATGAGAGCGTGACGCTGTCGCCGTTGACCTCCGCATGGCGCAGGGCGGTTCGCTCGATGACATAGTCTTCGATATCGAAATTGCCGCGATACATATCCATCCGCTCCTTGCCGAAACCGGCGAAGAAGGCCGGATTATCAGACGAATGGGAAAGGATGGTGCGGTTGCCGATCGCGAGTGTGAAGCCGTCTTTGGTCGTTTCGAAATGCATGACTTAACCTTTTAGCCCTTGAGACCACCGGCGGTGAGGCCCGAGACAACCCGTTCCTGGAAGATAACGATCAGGATCGCGACCGGCACGATGCCGACCACCAGCGCCGCCGAAATGACCGGCCAAGGGAAGGCGAACTCGCCCTGATACAGCTGGATGCCGACGGGAAGCGTGCGGAGCGCTGGGTTCGAGTTGAACGAGAGTGCCAGCAGGAACTCATCCCAGGCATTGACGAAGGCGAGGATGCCGGCGGTGAAAACGCCCGGCGCGCAGAGCGGCACGACGACCTTGAAGAGTGCGCCGATGCGGGTGCAGCCGTCGATCATGGCGGCGTTTTCGAGATCGCGCGGAATGCTTTCGAAGAAAGAGACGAGCATCAGCGTGCAGACCGGAAGAGAAAGGACCGTGTAAGGCAGAATCAGTGCCGTCCAGCTGTTGAGCAGGTTCAGCGCGCGCATGATTTCGAACAGCGGCACCAAGAGCGTCACCAGCGGGAAGGTGGAAACGGCGATGATGAGTGAGAGGATCAGCGCCCGGTATTTGAGGTTCAGCCGCGCCAGCGCATAAGCCGCCAGCACCGAAATCAGAATGGTGAGCGCCGTGGAGAGCAGGGCTACCATGAAACTGTTGAACAGGAAGAGGTGCAGCGGCTGGTCTGAGAAGGCCTGCATGTAGTTCGCAAGCGTCGGAGTATGCGGAAACCACGTGATCGGCTTGACCGTCAGTTCCGCTTCGGTCTTCAGCGAGGTGAAGAGGATCCAGATTGCCGGGAAGAGGCCGTTGACCAGCAGGATGGAGGCCGCGATGAAGCGCAGCGGCTTGCCGGAAAAGACGGAGGACAGACCGGAATTTGCAACGGTGCTCATGGGATCAGTCCTTCGTCCTAATGATGCGGAGATAAACGGCGGTAACGCACATGGAGAGCGCAAACATCATGACCGCCAGCGCCGAACCGTAACCGAGATCAAGGAAGGAAACGGTGTTCTGGTGGATATACATGGCAAGCGTTGTGGTGGACGTGCCGGGGCCGCCGCCAGTCATCATGTAAGGAATATCAAAGGTCTGCAGCGCTGTGATCGTACGGAAGATGAGGGCGACGACGATCGAGGGCTTGAGAAGCGGCAGGGTGATTTCGAAGAACTGGCGGACCTTGCCGGCGCCATCCACATCAGCCGCTTCATAGAGCGAGCGTGGAATGGTCTGAAGGCCGGCGAGGATCATCAGCGCCATGAACGACGAAGTTTTCCAGATGATCGTCAGGCAGATGGCCGCAAAGGCCCAGTTCGGCGAGTTGAACCAGATGATGCCTTCAAAGCCCAGCCGGTTCAGAACGTCATTGACCACGCCATATTCGTAATGGAAGAACCATGCGAAGATGAGGCCGGCAAAAGAGAGCGGCAGCGCCCAGGGAATGAGCAGCGACAGGCGCATCGGCCACTGCATGGAGAAGGGGAGGTTGGCGAGCAGCGCCAGCCCTAGGCCCATGAACAGCGCGCCAGGCACGGTGATCAGCGTTATCAGAACCGTATTCCAGGTCGTTTCCCAGAAGATCGGATCGTCAAACATCGCCGTGTAGTTTTCAAAGCCGATGAATTCCGCCGGCAGGCCTGATGTCAGCGACAGGCTGAAAAACGAGGTGTAGACGAGCCGCGCCACCGGATAAACGATGATAAGCGAAAGCAGGATCGCTGCCGGCGCCAGCAGAAGCACGGCCAGCGACCGGTCGCCGAGATCGAGCCACCGCGTCCAGCGCGGCTGCGGTTTCTCGTCCACCCGAACCATGGTTCTATCAGGCATTGTCACGTCTGCCACTCCCGCAACTGGATTCACGTCATCGTCTCCCGATCGGACCGGTTTATATCCGGCCCGTTTATCGCGCCGTTCAGGCGGCTTTATTCCTGTCAGTCGAAACGGCCGGAAAGGGCATGGTTTGCATGCCGCCTTCCGGCCCAAAGCTTAGCGCAGAACGCGCCGCAGACGGCTTTCCATCTGCTTTGCGCCGTCTTCCGGTGTCATCACGCCGGCAAGCACGCCATTGACCGTGGTGCGGATCGTCTCGCTGACCTCGTTGTAACGCGGTGTCACGGGGCGGGCCTTCGCGGTCTCAACGACTGGCAGGGCGTCCGCGAACCAGGGGATCGTCTTGGTCACGTCCGCATCCTTGTAGAGTGCGGCATAGGTGGGCAGAAGGGCGGCGTTGATGGCCATGAACTTCGACACATCCTGACCCGAGAGATACTCCACCAACTTCTTGGCTTCGTCCTGCTGCTTGGAATAGGCGGAAACGCCGAATTCCCAGCCGCCGAGGCAGGTCGTCTGCTCGCCGCCTTTGACGGCGGGCAGGCGGGCGACGCCGACCTTGTCGTTCACCTGCGATTCCTTGCCCTGGAAATGGGTCCAGGCGTAGGACCAGTTGACGGCGAAGAGAACCTTGCCGGCCTGGAATTCCTTGCGGGTATCGTCGGTTGCCACTTCCGAAATGTTCTTCTTGGAAATGCCTTCGTCGACGAAGCTCTTCCACAGCTTCAGCGAATCCACGGCGGCCTTGTTGTCGAAATTCAGCTTGCCGTTTTCAACCAGGGACTTGCCTTCGCTCCAGTAGGGCAGGAGGAAGGTACAGACCGCGCCTTCGATCGCCTTACCCTGGAAGGACAGGCCCTGAAGTTCGGGGTTCTTTTCGCCTTCCATCACCTTCTTGGAAGCTTCCTTCAGCTCGTCCCAGGTGGTCGGCGGCTTGATGCCGTATTTGTCGAGGAGGTCTTTGCGGTAATAAAGGAACATGGAATCGGCGAAGGCGGGCAGCGCCACGATCTTGCCATCCACCGTGTTGGCTTCCGCATAGGTCGGCAGGTAGGCGGACAGGTCCTTGCCGGCAAAATCGCTGGTCCAGCCGGCCGTGGCGAACTGTGCCGGGCGGATGACGTCGAGCATCAGCACGTCGAGGCTGGAATCCTTGGCCGACATGACGGTGTTGAGATATTGCGCCTGCATTTCCGAGGTGTTGCCGCCGGTCTCGATGACCACCTTCACACCCGGCGTCTTGGCCTCATATTGATCAAGCGCCTTGCGCCACACATCCGGCTGATGCTGGCTGGAAACGAAGATTTTCAGTTCGGCATCGGCAAAGGCCTGTCCCGAAAAGGCGAGCATGGTCGCGCAGAGCGCTGCACCCATAAGGGCTTTGCCCCGGATAGCTTTGAATCTCATGTGTTCCTCCCATTATTAAACCCTTGGCCGCAGCATTTTTCGCCGGGCGATCAGTGGATAGAGCGTTCCGTTGCCGCGTCGAAAAGATGGACCTTGGATGGATCGACGCCGATCCGCAGTTCCTCGTTCGGCGTCGGCCGAAGGTGCGGCGGCATGCGTGCGGTCAGCGCCGCATCGCCAAGGCTGAAATGGACGAGCGTGTCCGAGCCCAGCGGTTCCACAACCTGCACCTTGACCGCAAGCTGCGTGTCGAAGCCCTCGACGGGGCCGAAATGTTCCGGGCGAATACCGACGATGACTTCACGCCCGTCGAGGCCCGTTTCGCGCGATGGCCGGATCGCGGCCATCGGCAGGGAATTGCCATCGGAAAATGCCAGCCGGTCGCCGCTCACCTTTGCACGGGCGAAATTCATCGCCGGGGCGCCAACGAAACCGCCCACGAAGACGCTTTCCGGCCGGTTATAGACCTCGTCAGGTGTGCCGACCTGCTCGATATCGCCGCCGCGAAGGATGACGATGCGGTCCGCCAGCGTCATGGCCTCCACCTGGTCGTGGGTGACGTAAATGATGGTGGTGCCGAGCTGCTGGTGCAGACGCTTGATTTCCGTGCGCACCTGTCCGCGCAGCTTGGCATCCAGATTGGAAAGCGGCTCGTCGAACAGGAAGACCTGCGGACGGCGCACGATGGCGCGGCCCATGGCCACACGCTGGCGCTGGCCGCCCGAGAGCTGGCCGGGTCGCCGGTCGAGAAGGTGCTCGATGCCGAGCATCCTTGCCGCCTCGTCGATGCTGGCATTGGCCTGCGACGCGCTGACACCGCGCACCTTCAGGCTGAAACCCATGTTTTCGCGCACTGTCTTGTGCGGATAAAGCGCATAGTCCTGAAACACCATGGCGATGTCGCGCTCACGCGGCGGGAGCCGGTTGACGACACGGTCGCCGATCCTCACCTCGCCGTCGGTAATGCTTTCCAGCCCCGCGACCATGCGCAGCGTCGTGGATTTGCCGCAGCCGGAAGGGCCGACGAACACGACGAATTCGCCATCGTTGATTTCAAGGTCGATGCCCTTGACGATGCGAAGCGCACCGTAACTTTTGTCCAGCTTGCGCAGGCTGACCGAAGCCATATTTTCCTCCTCACGATCGGCGCGTCCAGAATTTGAATGGACGCAATAGCCGGTATCAACCTTCAAATTCCACGCATCGCATCTTCGAAAATCGATCCCGATTGTCTGGCGATATCGTGGGATGGCGAAACGCCTGTCTCCCTGAGGTCGTGATATTACCTTTCATGAAAAGGAAATCAATAGTGTATCAATTTTATTTCTAACAAAAATCAAAAACTACTAAGTCATTGATTAAAAGAAATATAACTGCAAAATGAGCCGCACGACAGGCCGTGGCTTGCTTGCCTCCCGTCAAATTCTTTGATCCATGTGGATCACCCGAAATTTGCGCAAGATCAGTACGCGGCCTGAGCCTCGCGTCATGGCGACATAGAGGTTTGCGCATTCAAACACCGGCATTGGGGATTACGGCGATGTCGGCTTCGAGCCCCTTGAGTAGTAGCGTGCTGTCGACCGAACATCTGGCGAGTGGCCGCCCACCAAGCGCGACTGTTCGCGCATCGCGACTGTCGCGTCGCGGAAGGATGGTCCCCGGGGCGAGGCAGCAAGCTGTAAGGCGCGCTGGGCCGCAGCAAGGACTGCCGGTCGATAACATCGCACTCCACTCGCCCGGTTGATGGCAACGAGCAGGTCTGCGCCCGCGGGAAGCGTCCGCTCCTGTTCGAAAACAACAGCGGCCCTTTCCATATCCGACATGGCAATATTCCACACCGAAACACAAAAAGTGCATCGAAGCACGCTTTCGTGGTTTGGATATGGTCAGCAAACTCTCATACGGGTCCTCGACATTTGAAGGTTGCATCAGAGGCCGGACAGATGTCAGCACCCGGCTACTCGCAGATCATACCTGACTGAAAATTCCTCTTGCATTCAACGGGGTGTCCTCAGATGTCGTGACGACCTTGAGGCCCGTGCATAAATTTAATTCCTGTTTATCCTAATATTATAAATAAAAAACTTAGTAGCTATGTGGTCGCCAGGTCTGTTTCGCGTGGCGGCACGCTTTTTCCGGATATTTTTCGAATTGACATAGCGCAAGTCTCAGCGCTGGTTCGTGAGAAAAAATTTAGTCTTATCTGATAGTTATCGTCATGAAATGCAGGTGCGTCGATCCGTCGGGATTGGTCTCCCGGTTTTAGTTGGCCGCCTATCGTCTCACGGATTTGTAGAAGTTTTTGTGGCAACTCCTTAGGGTTGCGACGCCGTTGGGTCTGTGGCGTACTCGCACTCGTCAAATGGAATGGGTTGGGAAATCATTCGATGCGACGGGGGGCACCTATGAATTGTCGTTGCCAGATGAATGGCTTAAGACGATTTCTCTGTTCTGGAACCGCATTGGTTTCCGGTGCAATCTTTTTCTATTCGGAGCCTGTGGATGCCGCGTGCATCTTTACTCCGACAGCGGGTGACGACAGTTACATCTGCGACAGCGGTACGTCGGTGGGTGGGCTGACCGATACCGGCGGCAACAATACGTTGCTTCTTCCAACTGCCGGCACGGGAACTATCGCCGGCAACGTTACGTTTGGAGCCGGTGCCGACAGGATCGAAATCTATTCCGGCACCATAAATGGCGCCGTGGTCCAGGGAGACGGCAACGACGCCTTCGTCATGTCCGGCGGGACCGTTACCGGCAATGTGCAACAAGGCAGCGGCGTAGACGATTTCCGGATGGCAGGCGGGACGATCCAGTCCCTCAACCAGGGCGACAATCTCGACACTTTCTTCATGTCCGACGGACGTATCATCGATGCGTTCGATGATGGCGATGTCGCCACCATGACGGGCGGCCGTATCGGCCGCGTCAACATGAAGCTCGACGACAACGTTTTCGACATGTCGGGCGGCATTATCGACCGAAATCTTGTGACCGGTTTTGGCAATGACACGATCATTCTCTCGGGCGGAACGATCGGCGGCAATATCAGCGTCAGCGGTGGAGCCGACAGCGTCACCGTTACCGGGGGCGTGGTTGGCGGCAGCGTGCTGCTGAGCTTCGGCAACGACAGGTTCAACTGGAACGGTGGCGGCATCATCTACGGCGCGATCGACCTTGGCGCGGACGACGACACTGCCACGCTCACCAATCTCGCGAATGCCCACATCGGGGCAACCACGCAGATAAGCGGTGGCCTGGGCACCGACAGCCTGACGATGAGCAACGTCAAGACGGAAGGGGTTGCCCGCTTCGACAGTTGGGAAACGATAAACCTTACCAACGATACCGAGCTTGTCTTCGATGGCACGCTGACGCTTGGTGACAGCGGCACAGGGACGGGCACGTTAACGATCGATTCCGCCAGCACGGTTTATGGCGGCGGGCAGAACGGAAGAGTTTCCGCCTTTTCGGCCAGTGCATTCGCCAATCTGGTCAATTCAGGTCGTATCGATCTCACCAATGGTGGCGGCGGCGCGTCGGACACGTTTACGATTTCCGGCAATTACGTGGGTAACGGCGGCCAGATTTTTCTCGATACCGTTCTTGGCAGTGACGGCTCCGCTTCCGACAAGCTGGTCATAGACAGAGGCACCGCATCCGGAAGCACGGGCATGAACGTGGTCAATGCGGGAGGTTCCGGCGCGGCGACTAGTGCGGACGGGATCATGGTCATCGAGGCCGTGAATGGCGCGACCACCGCGGGCGGCGCATTTGCGCTCAACAGCCGTGTTGCTGCCGGCGCATACGAATATTACCTGTTCAAAGGTGGTGTTTCGGCGGGAACTCAGGACAATTGGTATCTCCGCTCGACGATCGTGCCGGGGAGCGGGGCGATTGCCGGGGCGCCGGATCCGCTTCAGCCAAATACCACGCCGGAGGCAGAGGCGCCCGAAATCACCGGAGCGCCTCCGGCTTCGCAACTGCCGCCCACGCCCATACCTACCGTGGGGGACCCGACGACGGCCCCGACGGACCCGACGCCTCCGATCAATGCGGGCGATCCGCAACCGACAGCTCCGCCCACGCCACAGGCTGCAGCTGCTGCAAGTCCTCCTCCTGCGCCACCGGCACCGCCGACCACGCTTGCATTGATCCCAAGCGCCGGCGCTGCGCCGCCGACACCGGGCGCCACGCCGGTGATTGCCGATATCGTGCCGTTCTACCGGATCGAGGTTCCGACCTATTCGGTTGTGCAGCCGCTCGCTCAATATCTGGCGCTGTCGACACTTGGCACCTTCCATGAGCGGCGCGGCGAGCAGGCTTTGTTGCAGGACGACGGATGGATGCCCAACACGTGGGGCAGAACCTTCGGCCAGAACACGGACACCAAGTGGGACGGCACCGTTTCGCCGAGTTTCGACGGCAATCTCTACGGCCTTCAGGCCGGGCAGGATCTGCTCGGCCGTGAAAGCGGCGACGGGCATTTCGACCGGTTCGGCCTCTTCGTCGGGTATACGAAGATGGATGGCGACGTGAAGGGGCAGGCGCTCGGCTGGAATGATCTTGCCGTGGGCAACGTTAAAATCAGCGGCACGAGCTTCGGTGGTTACTGGAGCCACATCGCGCCACAGGGCTGGTATGTCGATGCGGTCCTCATGGGCACCTGGTTCGATGGCCGCGCCTCGTCAGATGCCGGCCAATCGATCGATATCGACGGTTCGGGTGTAACCGTCTCGCTGGAGGGCGGTTATCCGGTTGCACTCGACGAGCAATGGAGCCTCGAACCTCAGGCCCAGATCGTCTGGCAGCACCTTTCGCTTGACGATACTTCGGATCGTTATTCCTCTGTCTCCTTCGACAGTGACGACACCGTCACCGGCCGGCTGGGTTTGAGGCTGCAAGGCAGATACGAGACGAGCGCCGGGCTCATTCAGCCCTATCTCAAGGCCAATCTCTGGCACAGCTTTTCGTCCGACCAGACGGTCCGTTTTGCGGGCGATCCGATCGTTACCGAACTCGGCGGAACATCGCTCGAGCTTGGCGGCGGCGTTACTGCCGCCTTGACGGAGACTGTTAGCCTGTTTGCGACGGTGGACTACACGACCAATCTCGGAGGCGAAAAATCGCGCAGCTGGGAGGGCAATATCGGCCTCAGCGTCAAGTGGTGATCGGTAAATCAGGACAGGTGGGAACGGGCTGATCGAGACGATCTGACGTCTCGGGCATAGCAGGTCATTTGGGGCATTTTGAGGGGTTTGCGGAATGCGTAAAAGCAGGATTGTGGCAGCGATTGCCTTCGTTTTGGGATTGTCCTTCCCAAGTTGGGCAGAGGCCGCTGGCTATATCACTCCCTGTCTTCCCGCGTCGGCCTCAATCCCACATCCTGGCGGAAGGTGAGCCTGCCTCATGTCGTTCCGCTGGATGTTACCCTCAATATGCGGTCTGATCCTCATTTCAGGCTCCGCCCCGGCTCTCGCCCAAAGCTGCACGACGATAAGAAGCCAGATGGGGGCCAGCGCGAGCGCTTCCAACGCGGAGACGATGCAAAAGCAGCGGCAGATAGCCGCCATCCGGGCGCTTGAACGACAACGGTCCTGCACGCCCGAGAAGGCTGCATCGGGCGGGTTGTTCAATGCCTGCCGGGGGCTAGCCCGCCAGCGTGCTGATGCCGAGAGCGAACTTGCGGCCGCCCGCCGGAGCGAGCGATCGGCCTCGTTGCAGGCACGCTTTCAGGCGCTTGGATGCGATAGCACCAAGCAGCAACGCACGTCGGAGGCAGACCGACGTTCGGGGTCCGACGTCTATGCCCGCAACGCCCTTTATTATTGCGTTCGGCCTTCCGATGGATATCACTTCCCGGCGCCGAACTCACAATTTGGCGGACCGAACTATGCCAAATCCGCAATCGAGCAATGCCGCTTCATTTGCGAGGATCCGGCAATGACCGTCTATGTTCTCGAAAATCCGCAGCTGGAAATATCGGAGATGCTATCGGTCGAGACAAAAACACCCTACAGGGAGCTTGCGGCCGCCTTTCGATATCAGACGGATCTGGGCCGGAATTCATGCAACTGGTCGCGCTATTTCGCACGGATGAACGAACTCAGCGCCCGCACCGTTTCGACCACCGATCTCACTGGTTCCATTATTCCTGTTCCTTCTCTGCGGCCGGCAAACGTGGCGTCATCGGCCCTGGCTTTCGAGGGGGCCGTTCTGCCGCAGAGCGGTGAGCGGACAGTCCGAATTGTCGGGCCGGTTTTCCTTCAGGACAGCGAGGGCGAGTTCCGTGCGAAGGCCCAGTTGGACAAGGAACGGTAGGTTCAATGGATATTCATCAATGGCCGCTAGCACCACATCGCGGGTCTTGGTATTCTATTTAGCTGCTGCCTGAATAATTTCACGAGACGCCCCGTATTTTTGCTTCGTAAGGCGATGGTATGCAACGAATTCGTTGACGGGCAGCGCCTTGGAGAACAGCCATCCTTGCCCGAAGTCGACGCCTTGCTCCCTGAGATATTCCGCTTGTTCTTCCGTCTCGATCCCTTCCGCCACGGTAAACAGGCCGAGCGCTTTGGCCATGCCGATGATGTGCGATGTAACCGAACTGGTGGCCGTATCCTTGCCCACCGTGTCGACAAAGGATTTGTCGATCTTCAACGCATCCATCGGCAGGCCCTGCAGATATTGCAGGCTTGAATAACCGGTTCCAAAATCGTCAATCGCCACCGAGTGGCCGCGTTGCCGTGCTTCGGCCAGCGTAATTTTTGCCGCTTCGATATCGATGAAGCCGCGCTCCGTCGCCTCCAGCCAGATTTGTTCGGGCCGGATATCCGTATGCTTCAGCTTTTCCGCGATGACGGTGAGGATACGGCCGGACGCGACATCGGCCGCGCAGAGATTAACGGCGATATGCAGCGTCCGGTCCTCGACAAGCACCTTCCGCAGATCGGTGACGATGGCATCGACAACCTGATCGGTAATCGCCAGGATCAAACCGCTTTCTTCCGCCAGCGGAATGAAGAGATCGGGGCGCACCAGAAGACCATCCGGTCGCCGCCAGCGAACAAGCGCCTCCGCGCCGATGCAGATACCGGTCTTCAGCTCCACAATCGGCTGGTAATGAACGATGAATTCGCGTTTCTGAACGGCAATACCAAGTTCAGCCAGGGGCGACAGGCGGTTCCTCGACAACCAGATGACGGTGCCGACAAGGAATGCCGCGATGATTGCCCCAGCGGGCAGGTAAAATATCTGCTCGCCCCGAACCTTCGCTGTAATGTTTGCGCGGGGTTCCATTGCGATCGCGGCCAGTCCGTCGCCACGGCTGACTGCGTAGATAATCTCGTCGGTCATGCCCACTTTGGGCTCGCTCAGCAATGCTTTCACCAACTGCGGGTCAGGCGCGTTCAATTGGTTTATCAGAACGCCTTGCTCGGTTGTGATGGCAAGGGACATGCTGTCGTCGATCAGAATATCGACAAAACGCGAGGGAGCGACGAGCACATTGTGCGCCCCGAAGTGAAGCGCCGTCATTCGTGTGCCCTGACTGACGGTAGGCTCTATTCGGATGGCGACTTCCATCCCGTCGGGTGTCGTATATTCGGTGCGGGATTTAGGAAAAAAACCGTGGGTAATACCCCAGGATGTGCATTTGAGATGGCCGTTTTCGAAATATCCCACTTCCTCCACTGACGGTGCGTTCATCGTCAGCTTGCGCATCAATTCAATATGTTCGGTAGAACACGGCGGCAGATGGGCTGCCTCGGCAGTGTCGAGAACATCCTTGGCAGCCCTGAACGTATCGGATGCCCGTTGAGTTGCCTGGCTCGCAAGCACTTTCAGAGTGTCCTGGTCCTTCCGGACGGCAATCACCCATGATGTATAGGCCATTGTCGCAATCGGGATGACGGCGCCGAGAACCCCTAGAAGAACGCCAAGCGCGATGATGCGGGAACGCCTTGCTTCCATCTACCGGCACTCTCGCGGATGCAATTGCACGTTACTCTCCATGCGCTTACCTGATATTTTTTCGATATTAGTTCGATCGTTCGAAGGGATCCAAGACGCCACCTTCAATCCTGCCTCGTCCCATTTAAATCTCCAATTGCTAAAATCCTCCACCATACCTCATCGGAGCCCTTCCGCACGTCTTTCGACGTGCATCAAAGGTAACATTCGGGCCTTCCCCCTTTCTGGGCTTCAGTTTCGGAATCTGTTCTGGCCTGAACTTGCGATTGGAAAGCGGAGGTCTGTTGACGCTTTGCAGTATGCGAGTTTCTGCCAGTACTTCCGCAGGAGGTCGCTTACCTCGAAACGTCCAAATCGTTCCAGAGCCGTCCACAATGCCGGGAAAAAAGACCTTATCTCGATTGGCTCTTCACCAACCTACCTATAAAAAGCCGGCATCACTCCCATCGCCTGGAATTAGCATGTCGCCGCTTATTCTCAAGGCATCATGAAGGGCGGGTTCAGCCGCTGCCACGTATCAGCCAAGCCGGCTGTGATGATTGACCCCGCTAAGATTGAACGTGCCGCAACCGCGCGCTGTCGAGAGACGCTTTGATTTCCACGGTCAGCAGATCGGCGACGATGCGGCCAATGCGGGAGAGCGGCTTTCTTGCACCTATGGCCACGCTAACCGTTTGCGGTTCGGCACCCTTGTCGCGCACCGGCAGGAAGATCAGCGATCCCTCGCTCAGTTCCAGCGCCGCATCCAGTTCCGAAGTGAACGCGATGTAGCGGCCGCTGCAAGCAAGCTGTTTGACGAGCTGAAGCGAGTTGGTGACCACCGCCTTCTGCGGATCGGTGAACAGCCAGCCGTGCCGCGCCGAAACCGACTGCTTCAGCAGCCTCTTCCATTGGCCGATTCGACCGGATCTCAACGTATGCGTGAAACGTATCGCGCGACTGTATGGTCGAACCAGGTCCACGAAACTTCGGCCACTGCGCCATCCTGCGCCTGGCTGAGGCGCAGAACTCGCGGCACCGATACGCCGGCTTTCTGTCCGAAAACTTCGGGCGTCCATTCGGGTACGTCACCGAGGTCGATGCGATCCTCCGCCTTGGATATCCAGAGGTTGAGGCGGGTACGGTAATAGAGGTAGAGCGATTCCGACATGTTCTCGATCGCGATTGAGTCGACGTAAGAGCCGTCAAGCCAGATCTCCTCGATGGCTGCCGGTTTGCCGGCGATGCGCCGCAGACGGCGGATCCTGTGCCCTTCCGCCGATGTGCCGAAGGCGGGCAGGTTGGCAGGCTTGGCAAGGCGCGCCACATCCAGAACCTCCGCCGTCGGCAGGCCGCCGCCTTCGATCAGTTCGAGCCGGAAGAAGGCGTAGACGCTTTGGGGATCGCTGACGGCGCGGATGTAATTGCCGGAACCCTGCACGCGCTCCAGAAGGCCGCGTTCCTGCAACTCGGCAAGCGCCTTACGCAGTGTGCCGACGGCGATGCCGAGATCGGCCGCCATATCGCGCTCCGGCGCCAGCTTCTCGCCGTCGATCAACCGGCCCGCCGCCACCTCGCGCACCAGCATTTCGGCGATCTGCATATACATGGGCAGGCTGCCGCCAGTGTGTTTCATATGCCGTTTCCTCCCCCAAAACAAAAATTGATACATCATTGATTTACATATTTCTTGATGTTATGCAAGAAAAACGAGAGCGGCCTTGAGGAGGAATTGCATGACCGTCGTACCCGTTACATCCGCTGATCTCGATGCTGCCGAGGTCTCCTGGTTTTCCGCTTTGTGTTCCGATGACTACGCCTATCTCGGCGTGCCTGACGGCAGCCTGCGCTCCAGCTTCGGGCATTGCTCCGATATCGTCAAAAAAGCCGAAGAACTCGGCTTTCGCAACATTCTCTGCCCTTCGTCCTATCAGGTCGGGCAGGATACGCTGAGCTTCGTCGCCGGCTGTGCGCCGATCAGCGACCGCATCAATTTCCTTGCGGCGATCCGCTGCGGCGAGATGCAGCCGATCATGCTGGCGCGCACGGTTGCCACGCTCGATCACATGCTGAAGGGCCGCCTGACGCTCAACGTCATCAGCTCCGATTTCCCCGGCGAAGTGGCCGACAGCGCCTTCCGTTACAAGCGCAGCCACGAGGTCGTTGAGATTCTGCGTCAGGCCTGGACCCGCGACACCATCGATCATGACGGCGAGATCTACCAGTTCAAGGGTGTGTCGACCGAACCGGCAAGACCCTACCAGCAAAATGGCGGCCCGCTTCTCTATTTCGGTGGTTACTCTCCCGATGCGCTGGAACTCTGCGGCGCACAATGTGACGTCTATCTGATGTGGCCCGAGACGAAGGATCAACTGGCAGACCGCATGCGCGCCGCCAATGAGCGCGCCGCCGCCCATGGACGCACGCTGGATTATGGCCTGCGTGTCCATATGGTCGTGCGCGATACCGAGCAGGAAGCCCGCGAATATGCCGAACATCTGGTCTCGAAGCTGGATGATGAGTATGGCCAGTTGATCCGCAACCGCGCTCATGACAGCGGTTCGCTCGGCGTGTCGCATCAGGCACGAGCCCGCGAACTCGCTGACAAGTTCGGTTATGTCGAACCCAATCTGTGGACCGGCATCGGCCGGGCGCGCTCCGGCTGCGGCGCGGCGCTGGTCGGTTCGACGGATCAGGTTCTTTCGGCGCTGGAGGACTACCAGAAGATGGGTATCCGTGCCTTCATCCTTTCCGGTTATCCGCATCTTGACGAGGCGGAACATTTCGGCACCAAGGTTCTGCCGCAGATGAAAACCTGCTCCCTGCCGCATGCCTACGGCCGGGTGCCTTCTGAAACGCCGGCCACGCCGCTCGGCAACGGGGAACGCCACTGATGGAACGCATTGCTCTTTCCGACAAACTCGAACTCAGCCGCATCGTCTATGGCATGTGGCGCATCGGTGACGACGCCGATACATCGCCCGCCCATGTACAGGCGAAGATCGAGGCCTGCCTCGCGCAGGGCATCACCACCATGGATCAGGCCGATATTTATGGCGGATACACGGCGGAAGCGATTCTGGGGGCGGGCCTGAAGGCCGCGCCCGCACTGCGCGACAAGATCGAAATCGTTACCAAATGCGGCATCGTTGCGCCGGCCGGCCGCCACTCCGCCGCCCGCGTCAAGCACTACGATACGACGGCTGGCCACATCAATGCTTCGGTTGAGGCATCGCTTCGCGACATGGGAACAGATCACGTCGATCTGCTGCTCATTCACCGTCCGGACCCGCTGATCGACGCGGAAGAAACCGGCAAGGCGCTCGATGCGCTGGTGGCGTCCGGCAAGGTGAAGGCCGTCGGCGTCTCCAACTTCCGCCCGTGGGACTTTTCCCTGCTGCAATCGGCCATGAGCAACCGGCTGGTGACCAACCAGATCGAGATGAGCCTTCTCGCCACGGATTGCTTTACCAATGGCGATCTCGCTTTCCTGCAGGAAAAGCGCGTTTCTCCGATGGCATGGTCGCCGCTTGGCGGCGGTTCGCTGTTTTCGGGTGCTCATGGTGGCACCATGGCTGCCCTGCAGCGCATCGGCAAGGAACAGGGCGTTGATGCGACGGCTGTCGCGATCGCCTGGCTGCTGCGTCATCCGGCGAAGATCGTGCCGGTGCTCGGCACCAATAATATCGAGCGTATCAGAACCGCGGCCGATGCGCTCCGCGTGACGATGGACCGCCAGACCTGGTTCGAACTCTACACCCTTGCGATTGGAAAAGAGGTGCCGTGATGACAGTGGCAGAGGCGATCAAGATGCCCAATGAGCATGTATTCGTTCCCGGCGGCGAAAACAGCCGCAGCTTTCGCAATGCGCTCGGCGCTTTCACGACAGGCGTGACTGTCGTGACCGCCACCACGCCGGAAGGCCCGATCGGCATGACAGTCAACAGCTTTGCGTCCGTGTCGCTTGATCCGCCCCTGGTGCTCTGGTCACCGGCCAAAAGCTCATCACGTTATCAGGCCTTCAGCGGTGCGACCCATTTTGCCATCCACGTTCTGAGCGCGGATCAGGACGTGCTGAGCGCCCGCTTTACCCGCAACGGCCGTGCCTTCGACGATCTGGACTGGGAATTGAACGACGAAGGCGTGCCGGTCATTCCCGGAACACTTGCCCGTTTCGAGTGCCGACAGGCGGCGGCCCATGATGCGGGCGACCACACCATCATCGTCGGTGAGGTGCTACGCGCCGCGCATCGTGATGGCGATCCGCTGTGTTTTTCGGGCGGCACCTTCGGTCGCTTCGCCCGGCAATAACGGAACCTTCAGTCATTCCGGAAACTTCGGTATCAGTGATGCCGTTATTAGGGAAACACTCCACTTTTCTAAGGAGCGCGCTGGTCGCGCTCCTTTTTTGCGAAGTAAAATAGCATTCTTCGCTTTTTATACTGACGCTGGTCTCTGAAACCGGGTTAAGTGGCAGCAAGAGATGATTCGCCGGACATAACAGGCGAAATGATGCGCCGATGAGGAAAAATTGATGACCGGTGGTTTCTGGCGGGAAGAGGCGTCGAAGACCGGTTCAGGTTTTAGGCCCGTCCGGCAGTTCTTTTTGCGGGCATCAACGAGCCTCCTTGCGCTGGCGTTGTCCTCTGCCATCGCGCCTGCTGCATTTGCAGAATCCATCGCCTGGGTTGGCTCTTCCTCGGATGACTGGTTCTCGCCAAGTAGCTGGTTTGGGTACACGCGTGTGCCGGGAGCGAACGACCTCGCCGCCATCGACGCTCAAGGCCCGACAATAGCCGCCGGGCGTGTCGCAGAAATCGATGAACTCGGCATTGGCATTACTCTGGATGGGTCGCTGTCAGTGGAGGGCGGCCTTAAGACTTCCAATACAAAACTCGGCAACAAGGATTTGGTCGCGGGCACGTTAAATTTTTCCGGCGGCGATTGGTCGAACAAACATGACATATTTATTGGCGGCGTAGGCATTGGGGAAGTCTCCCTCACCGGCAGCAGGGCGGTCTCCGGTGGGAATGTCTACCTGGGTGGCGGTTCGGGCCATGGTTGGCTCACTCTCGACAATCTATCGAGTTTCGATAATACCGGCACCACTTTTGTCGGTGTCGCGGCGGATGATGGCTTTGATCAGTTGCAGATTCTGGGCGCAAGCACGTTCAGGACCGGCGGATTTGTGATCGCAGATGGTATGGATTCTGTAGGCACCGTCTCCGTCGAGGGGAGCGGAAGCAGCCTTACCGTGTCGCAGGATATGGTGATTGGCCATGGCGGCAACGGGCTTCTGACGATCTCCAGCGGTGGTGTTGTCAAAAGTCTTGCGACCACCATCATCGGCAATCTCGCGACATCGAGCGGAGGTTCGCTGACCGTCAACGGCCGTGGTTCCATTCTGGAAACCTCCGGCCCCTTGATTGTTGGCAATGAAAGCTCGGCAAGTATGTTTGTCGGGACGGCGGCAGAGGTTATCAGTGGCGCTGTCGTGATCGGCCGGCATTCGGTCGGTCGGGCCACCGTCACGGGCAGCGATTCCCGGTGGATCACGGGCAATCTGAGTATTGGCGGTGATGAGAACGATCCTGGCGGTGCCATCGGTGATGGTACAGTTGATGTAATGGCGGGCGCTGCGATCAACAGTGCTTCGGTTCAACTTGGCGCTGTCTCGGGTGCCAGGGGGTCTGCCACTGTTGAAGGCGCGGATTCTGCCTGGACGATCGGAGACGATGGTCTTTCTGTCGGCCTTTCAGGCTCTGGTTCCCTGAGCGTCAAAGCCGGCGGTCATGTCGATTCCGTCAACACGGTTGTCGGGGCAAAAGAGGGGAGTGATGGCTCTATCACGGTTTCCGGGTCAGGAAGCACCTTCAACAACGCCGGTGATCTCGATGTGGGTTGGGAAGGCGACGCTTCGCTGCATGTCGATACCGGCGGAACGGTAACAAGCGACAGCGCAATTGTCGGCACCAAATCGATGATTGCCGCGGTGAACATCAGCGGCGGCGGCTCGACCCTGACGCTCGCAAAGACGCTGATCGTCGGATATGAGAACGCTACCACGGGAGAGGTTTCCGTCACGACCGGCAGCGAAATCCGGGCGAAGGAGCTTTCGATCGGCGAGCTTGGCGGCTCTTCCGGCAAGCTGAGCGTTACCGGAGCGGGCTCGATCGTTACCGTCTCCGTTGACAGCAATCTGGTCAATTCCGGTTCAACCTATGTCGGGTGGCACGGCAGTGGAAATTTAGCGGTGACCGATGCCGGCTCTCTCGATACAAATCGCCTGTTTGTTGGCACGCAGACTGGATCAAACGGCTTCCTGCATGTTGGTGGTATTGGCTCGCAGGTTGAGGTCCACGATGCTCTCGTGATCGGTGGAGGCGGCAGCGGTTCAGTCGAGGTGACTAGTGGCGGCGCGCTTGCGGCCCACACGATTGTCATCGCGGCGGCGGCGGGTTCCACTGGCGTCTTGAACATAGGCGCCCGCGCGGGATTGACGGCGCGAGCGGCAGGTGAGGTTGACGCTGCGGGAATCGTTTTCGGCGCCGGCAACGGCAGTATCGTTTTCAATCATTCGGAAGCTGATTATAGCCTCTCCGCGAATATTTCTGGGACCGGACGTGTTGTCGCGGAGAATGGTGTCACCACACTCGCAGGCCATAACAGCTACTCCGGCGGCACCACCATATCTGCCGGTACTTTGAAAGGCATGGCGACGAGTTTTGGTTCTGGCCAGATCGCCAACAATGGGCAACTCGTCGTGGATGGGGCCGGCACGCTTTCAAATAATCTTACCGGTTTCGGTACTGTCGAAAAGACGGGGAGCGGCAATCTCGTTCTTGCCGGTAACAACAGCTATTCCGGTATAACAACGATTTCGGCCGGCACGCTGATTGGAGCGGCAAAAAGCTTCGGCTCGGGCCAGATCGTCAACGATGCGCAGCTCGTCGTGGACGGAGCAGGCACGTTTTCAAATGTCGTCAGCGGCACCGGCACCTTTGAAAAGACCGGCGACGGCAATCTGGTTGTGACCGGCAACAGCACATATTCAGGCGCAACCGAGGTTTCATCGGGCAAGCTCAGCGTCAACGGCTCGCTGGCGAGCGCCGTTTCCGTCCGCAGCGGCGCGACGCTTGGTGGTTCCGGCACCATCGGCGGGCTGACTGTCGCTTCCGGGGGCACGCTGTCGCCCGGCAATTCGATCGGCACCCTGACCTCGACCGGCGATGTGCGATTCCTCAGTGGCTCGACCTATGCGGTTGAAATCGACGCGTCCGGCAATTCCGACAGGATTGCCGTCGCCGGTACCGTCACCATCGACAACAACGTCAGACTCGTTGTCACGCCGCTTGCAAGTCATTCAGCCTATAGTCTCGGCACGCAATATCCGATCCTGACGGCAATGGGCGGTATTGCCGGCACCTTTTCCGGCGTGGACGAGAAATTCGCTTATTTGGTTGTGAACGTCACAAAGAGCACGGATAACGGCACCGCATATCTCTCCTTTAACCGTGCATCGCCGGATTCCGGGCTGCTTGCCTCTGAGACATCCTCGGAGAATGCCCAAAACGCCGCGAATGCCGTTGAGGCGGCACGGGAAGACCCGGCGCTTTATCAGGCGGCATTGTTTCTGGGGCAAAATGAACCCCAATCCGCCTTTTCACAGCTTGCCGGCGAACTGCATCCCTCACTGGCCATGGCATTGATAAATCGCAGCCAGCTGACGCGGGATGTCATTCTCGAGAGGTTGCGCAGCGCCTTCGGCGGTGTGGATTCGCGCTCGATCATGTCCACCGACAATGTGACGGGCGGGGGCGGACCACAGCGTGTGGACGAGGGTTCCCTCACGGTCTGGTCCAATGGCTTCGGATCGCGCAGCCGTATCGACGGCGATGGAAATGGCGCAACGGTTGATATCAAAGGTAAGGGCGTCCTTATCGGTCTGGATGGAGATTTGGATGACGGCGTGCGGGCTGGTGTGGCCGCCGGCTACGGTCACGACAGCATAAGCCAGAAGTCGGCATCGGCGGATGTGGATAGCTATTATGTGGCAGCTTATGCGGGTCTGACGAACGGTCCGGCATCGCTGCGCCTCGGCGCGACCCATGCCTTTCAGGATATCGACACGCGCCGCGTGCTTTCCTTTTCAACATTGCAGGAAAATCTCACTGCCAGCTATGGTGCGTCCACAACGCAGGCCTTTGCCGAAGCAGCCTGGCGTTTCGATCTCGATCGCACCCTCATCGAGCCCTATGCCAGTATCAGCTATGTGAACCTTGAGACGGAGGCCTTTGGCGAGAAGGGCGGCGTTGCCGCAGTATCGTCCGGTTCGGCCAGCCATGATCAGCTATACACGACGCTTGGTGCGCGTTTGCGTCAGGATATTTCGTTGGACGACATGTCCGGGCAGGCGACGTTCGATATCGGGTGGCGGCACGCCTACGGTGACCCGTCAGTGGTGAGCACATTGTTTTATACCGGCGGTAATGGATTTTCCGTCGCAGGAACAGCGATGACGCAGGATGTCGCGCTGCTTAACCTGGGGCTCGGCTACGATCTTGGTCCTTCCGCCACTTTGACATTTCGTTATGGCGCGGTCTTTGGGGCGGGTGTGCTGGATCAATCCGCTTCAGCCGAACTGGGAGTCCGTTTCTGATGCCGTTCAGACCAAACATGTCGCGGAATGCGGCGCTTGTTGTTGCCGTCTTCGCCGGGGCCATGGCGGGTGACGCGGGTGCGCAGGAAGCCGCGAACCCGGCCGTACCGCTGCATGAAGTTCATGGAAGCTGGCAACTTGCCTGTGCGGCACCAGTGAAAAAAGATCCCGCCGATCCGAACACCACGGAGACGGCGCCGGCCAAACCGCTCTGCGCCATCGCACAGGTGCAGCTTGAGGAAAGAACCCGCAAACTTGTCGTCTCGGTCGAATTCCGGCTTGATGATTCCAAAACGCCGGGACAGCTTTCAGGCACCATCGTCATGCCGTTCGGTCTGGCTGTCACCAAGCTCTTTTCGATAAAATCCGGCAATGTGCGGCTGCAGGAAGTGCAGGTGAGCACCTGCCTTCCTGTCGGCTGTGTCGTGTCTTTCACGCCCTTCGTCGAACTTGTCTCGGCTCTGGAAACAGGCAAGACGCTGACGATCGAAGCCCCGGACCTGCAGGGCCGAACCGTCTCATTCCAGCTGCAGTCGGCAGGTTTTTCCGAGGCGTTGAAGCGCCTCGGAAGCCTGTATTAAGCCGCGACGGAATCGGGCTCTGCGGTGCCTTCCGGCTTTTGCTGTTCAGCATGTTTCTCGGCTGATTTTTTGCGGGAAAACAGACCGGTGAGGAAGTGGCCAAACCTGTCCATTTCCACGAAGATGACAGGCGTGATGAACAGCGTCAGCAATTGCGAGACGATGAGGCCGCCGACCACGGCGATACCGAGCGGCTGGCGCAGTTCCGAACTCGCGCCCGAGCCGAGCGCAATGGGGAGCGCCCCAAGGAGTGCGCAGAAGGTCGTCATCATGATCGGTCGGAACCGGCGCACGCAGGCTTCGTGAATGGCCGTAGCCGGTGGTTCGGCCTTTTCGCGCATCAATTCCACCGCCACGTCGATCATCATGATCGCGTTTTTCTTGACGATGCCGATCAGCATCAGCAGGCCGATCAGCGCGATGATCGAGAAATCCATGCCCATCACCTTCAGCGCCACCAGCGCGCCGAAGGCCGCCGCCGGCAGGCCGGAGAGGATGGTCAGCGGGTGGATGAAGCTTTCGTAGAGCACGCCGAGAACCACATAGATGGTCAGCACCGCCGCCAGAATGAGAATGCCGGTATTGCCCTGGCTCTGCTGGAAGATCGCCGCCGTGCCGCCATAGCTGGTGAAGACATCCTGCGGCAGGCCTATCGTGCTCTTGATCTGATCGATCCGGCTTGTGGCATCGGAAAGCGCCACGCCGTCAGGCAGGTTGAAGGAAATCGTCGTGGAGACGAGCTGGCCCGTCTGGTTGATGGTCACAGGCGCCTGTGTGCGGGTGAGGGTGGCGAAGTTTGAAAGCGGAACCAGAACGCCCGATTTTGCGGAGAGAATGTTGATATCGCTGAGGAAATCATCGTTCCACGGTTTGGAGCTGTCGAATTCCACGATAACGTCGTAGCTGTCGCCGGTGGACTGGATCTGCGCCGCCGTATAACCGCCAAAAGACATTTCCAGCGTCTTGCGCAGCTGGTCATTGGTGATGCCGAAGGCGGCCGCCTTTTCCGGATCGACGGAAATCGTTGCGGCGATCGCTCCATTCTGGGCATCCGAGGTAACTGACGTGAAGGTGTGATCGCGGCGCATCGCCTCCATCAGCTTGTTCGACCATTCATTGGTCGTGTCGGCATTCAGGCCCTGAACGACGAGCTGGTATTGGCTGGCGGAGCTGCGCCCGCCGAAACGCAGGCTCTGCTGCGGATTGATATAGGTGCGGATGCCCGCCACTTTCGATGTGGCCTGCCCAAGTTCCGTGAGCACCTGGCTCAGCGGCGCACGCTCTTCCTTCGGCTTCAGTTCCACGAACATCGAGCCGTTGTTCAGCGGGTTACGGGAATTGCCGCCGACAATGGAGGTGACGTGCACCACGGCCGGATTCTTGCGTATCTGATCGGCGACCTGAGCCTGCAGGTCACGCATCGCCGTGTAGGAAATATCCTCACGCGCCTGTGTCGAGACCGAAAGACGGCCAATATCTTCCTGGGGGAAGAAGCTGGAGGGCAGGGTTTCGAAGAGATAAAGCGATGCCGCGACCGAGGCGAGAAATGACGCCAAAACGATGCGGCGATGGGAAAGGCACCAGCCGACGGCGCGACCATAGGCGCGTAGCGTACGTTCGAAACCCGCATCGAACCAGCGGATGATCGCCGGTGGTCTGGAGGAATGGCCGGAGAGGCGCGAAGCGAGCATCGGCGTCACCGTCAGCGACACCAGCGCCGAGGCCATGATCGCCAGCGTGACGACCATGCCGAACTCGTTAAAAAGCCTGCCGATGACGCCGCCCATCAACAGGATGGGAATGAAGACGGCAACCAGCGAGATGGACATGGACAGAATGGTGCTGCTGACCTCTGCCGCGCCCTGAAGGGCGGCTTCCCGCATGGGCAGGCCTTTTTCATGCAGGCGCAGGATGTTTTCCAGCATGACGATGGCATCGTCCACCACCAGCCCCACGGACAGGGTTAGTCCGAGCAGTGAAATATTGTCGATGCTGTAACCCAGGACATACATCATGCCGAAGGCGGTGATGAGCGACAGAGGCACGGCAAGCCCCGGAATGATGGTTGCTGTCAGGTGTCCGGTGAAGAGATAAATGACAGCCACCACCAGCCCGATGGTGAGGAACAGCGTGAACTGCACGTCCGAGATCGCGTCCTTGATCGCAGTCGAGGCATCATTCATGACGTTGATATTGACTGAAGGCGGTAATTGCTGGTGAAGCGCCGGAAGCTTGGCCTTGATGGCGTCAACAACCTCGACTGTATTGGCATCCGGTTGACGCTGCACGGCGAGAATGATGGCCTGTTCGCCATCGAACCAGCTGCCGGCATTGGTGTTGTCGATGCTGTCGGTGACATTGGCGATATCACCGAGGTGAATCCGTGCGCCGTTGGTCGTTGAAACGACCAGCGAGCGGAACGCCTCGGCATTGGTGCGTTGCGTGTCCGCCTCGATCGTCAGGCGTTGATTTTCGTTTTGCAGGGCGCCGACAGGCACCTGATTGTTGGCTTGAGCGATGGCCGTGGTGACGGTGTCGACACCGAGGCCTCTTGCCTGAAGCTGCGTCGGATCAAGGCCGATGCGCACGGCGTAGGTCTGAGCGCCATAAATACTGACCTGCGCGACGCCCGAAATGGTGGAAAGAAGTGGCGAGATGATGTTTTCGGCGATTTCGTCCACTTTGCTGGTGGGCATTTCCTTGCTGTTGACAGCGAGCAGCAGCACCGGCGCATCGGCCGGGTTGGTTTTGCGATAGCTCGGCGTCGTCGTCATGTTGCTCGGCAACTGCCGCTGCGCGCGCGAGATTGCCGCCTGCACATCGGCGGCCGCAGCATCGATGTTGCGGTTGAGATCAAACTGCAGCACGATCGAGCTGTTGCCGAGCGTGTTGGTGGCGCTGATTTCGCTGACGCCGGGAATGGTTTCGAACTGCTTCACCAGCGGCGTGGTGACCGAGGTGGCCATGGTTTGCGGCGAAGCGCCGGAAAGCGATGACGAGACATTGATCGTCGGAAAATCCACTTTCGGCAGGGCGGCAACGGGCAGCAGGCGGAAGCCGGCGAGCCCTGCCAGTATCAGGCCTATGGCAAGAAGCGTGGTGGCAACGGGCCGGTTGATGCAGAAATTCGGGATCATTGGCCGCCAACCTTTTCCTGCGGAATATTGGCGGCCAGATTACCGGCCGCGCCGCCCTTGTCGGAAAATTGCTCGACGACGAGCTGGCCATCGGCAAGTTCCGATTGGCCCTCGACGATTATATGCTCACCGCCGTTCAGGCCGCTCGCGATGGCCGTGAGATCGCCATTCGAACGGGCGACTTCCACCGGCGTCATATGGGCATGATGGTCGCTATCGACGGTATAGACGAAATTGCCCTTCGGACCGGGTCGCACGGCGACCGTTGGCACGACGATCATCTCCTCATCCGAAACAAAATGAGCCGTGACGTTGACGGACTGGCCGGGCCATAAAAGACCGCGATCGTTCTTGAATTCCGCCTTGGCCAGCACGGTGCCGGAGGTCTGGTCCACCGTATTGTCGTAGAACCGCAGCACACCGCTCATCGGCTCGCCACCCGTCGCCGCCGGATCGACATCAACAGCGGTGTCTTTTGTCACGCCTTCACGCAGTTGCGGCAGATAGCGTTGCGAAAGCCGGAAACTGACCGAGATCGGATCGTATTTGGTGATCGTCACGATATTGACGCCTGCGCTGAGATAGGCGCCGGGGCTGACAGTGATGTCGCCGAGCCGTCCGTCGAAAGGCGCGCGGATTTCCATATGCTCGAGCGTCACCTGATCTGAGGCGAGCGTTGCCTTGTCGGCATCGATCTTGGCGCTGGCGCTGTCGCGCGCTGCCCTGGCCTGATCCAGCACCTGTTGCGATTCCGCGCTTTGCTTGACCAGATTGACGGCGCGCTGGAAGGCCGCCTCCGTCTGCTCAAGCGTTGCCTGATCAGCTGCGATATTGGCTTTGTCCTTGTCGACGGCGGCGCGGGCGATGCGATCGTCCATCTTGAGGATCAGATCGCCTGCCTCGATGTGCTGGCCATCCTTCGCCTCGATTTCGGTAACGAGGCCGGCCTGAAGCGGCGCGATATTGGTGATGTCGGCTGCAACCGCCCAGCCCGTCGCCGTTGCATCCATCGGCAGCGTCGCCTTGCTGACGGCGATGGTGCTGACGGTGGGTGGCCCGCCATTGCGCCGACCTCCACCTTGTCTTTGTCCCTGCTGTCGGGCTGGCTGGCCGCTCTGGGCCGATTGTGCCGCCGGTCCGGTGTTCGCCTGCTGCGAGACGCTGGCGAATTGTTTAAGGTAAGGAACTTGGTCGAGCGGCAAGCGATCCCTAAAATACCAGGTACCGGCGGCTGCAATGGCAAGAACGCTGAGGGCGGTCCAGAAACGTTTCATCTGACGATTCCGCGTAATGAGAGCGATACATGTTTCCCGAACATGTGCGGTAAGCCTTGGGAGCAGCTTTCCCCCACAAGACACCCAATGCGCTGCGAAATCACCTTAAACTTTTGTAATGGCGGCGACAATGACCGTCGCTATATGCGTTGTCTTTCAGGGGGCAGACGGTTTCGGTCCGTGCCGAAAGCCCATGCTTGATCACGTTCACCTTCGCCGCCGGTTCCGGCCAAAGAAAAAGCCGCCTCGTTTCCGGGGCGGCTTTGGTACAAGTGGCGAGAAACCGACGATCAGAAGGCCCGGATGGCGTTGCGCGTGGCAAGCACGTCCTCGGCAACATTGCCCGTCGTTGCCGGAACGGAGCCGACGAGATCCAGGAACTTGTAGAGTTCGGTAGCCTGCGAATTGGTGACGTAGATGATGTCGCGATCCTGCATCGGGAACTTGGTGGCGGCGAAGAAGGTCGACGGATCGCGCAGATTGGCGCGAAAGATGACCGGAACGTCCTGTCCGGGGAACTTGGACGTGTTGATGCCGAGCTTCAAGAGAAGATCGCGCTTGACGATACGATAGACATAGACCTGGGCGGGGTCGGCACGGGAATCGAGCAGCCCGCCCGCTTTGCCGAGTGCATCCGAAAGCTTGAGATCGGCATCCTCGAACTCGAAACGTCCATTCAGGCCCGAAGCGCCGAAGGCGAGATAGGTGCGGCGCTCACGCTCCACCATGATCGTGTCGCCCGGAACCACATAGATGTTTTCGGACGGCGTGCTGACGAGGTGGTTGTAGTTGACGCGCGCGGTCTTGCCGCGGCGGATCAGCGTGACATAGGATTCGATATTCGGGGCGCTAAGGCCCTTTGCATAGGAGATAACGTCGAGAACGCGATCTCCTGCTTCCGAAAGCTGAACCTTGGTCGGCTCCTTGACGTCACCCAGCACGGAGGCCTGCGCGGAGCGGCTGGAAATCTTGGTGATGAGAACCTGCGGCTCGATGGCACGGTTGGCGAGCCGTTCCTCGATTTCGCTCTGGACATCCTCGACATTGCGGCCGGTGGCGCGAATCTTGCCCGCATAGGGAACGCTGATATTGCCTTCCCGGTCGACCGTCTGGTTCGGCAGGCTGATAAAGTTGCCGGGACGGCTGCCCGCGTCGTTCGGGATAAACAGGCCGCCGGCCTGGCTTTCAAAGATCGCGACCTGCACCACGTCGCCGACACCCATCGGCAGGGCCGGAACGCCGCCCTTGCCGCCGCCGAAACTGCCGAGCAGGGTCGTGGTTGTGGTATCGCCGACATAATTGAGAACGGCGCTGTTGATATCGAGCAGCGCGTAGTCGACACCTGCGGTTTTCTGCTTGTCCTTGGAGGCGAATTTCACGGAAGCGTTAGATTCGATCGACGCTGCATCGGGCCCTGAGGCCGCTGTAACCGTGCACCCCGCCAGTGCTGCGGAGGCAAGCAGAATCGAAACATTCAATAAACGCATTTGGTCCTCGAAATGAATGCCGTCCGAAAAGCAGAAATAATCCGGACATCGTATAAGTTTTTAAAAATAAGCACTTCATAAATGACACCGGTAAAGAAAATCAAAACCGGCATTACATCCGTTCAGCGGAATCGCATCCCGAGATGTTTACGCCTCCCAATCAGGCATATGCCCAGTTTCAGGCGATGCTTCAAGTTCATCATCGCTCAACTGCGCCGAAAAATTTCGGGCGAGGCACGATGTTTTAATCCCCTGATGGTGTCAGTATTGTTGTGCTTCAATATTCAGTCGGCTGCCATAATCTCTTTGATTACCGCATTGCGCTAGTGCAGTTTTGTCACGCTTGCGCGGTTTCTTTTGCGGTTGATTCAATTGAGTTCTAATCAATTGTTTTATAAATGTTTTTATTAGCTCGTTATGCCCGCTCAGCCAGCGCGAAATTCACGGTATCCGCAAATTCCCGCAGGAAACGCTCACGTGAGAAGCGAGCGGCATTGTTGATGCAGGCGTTCTTGTCGAAGCGATCGGAATTGTCGACGAATTCCTGTACGGCGGCGCAGATCGCTTCCGGTGTCTGCTCACCGAAATAAAGGCCGGTCGGATGGTTGGAGGCGCCGAGAGGAACGACGGTTTCCAGCACGCCACCCTTGCCATAGGCGATGACCGGTGTGCCGAGCGCCTGGGATTCGACGGGCACGATGCCAAAATCATCTTCTGCCGCAAAGACAAAGGCCTTGGCCTCGGCCATATATTTGTGAAGCTCCTCATTGCCGACGAAACCGAGGATTTCGACATTCGGCGCGGCGATTTCGCGGATGCGTTTCATGTCCGGTCCGTCGCCGATGACGACCAGTCGTTTGTCCGGCATCTTTGCAAAGGCTTCCACGATAAGGTGCACCTTCTTGTAAGGCACCAGCCGCGACGCCGTGACGAAATAGTCGCCCTTGAGGTCGGACGGGGAAAGATGGGACGTGTCCACCGGCGGATAGATCACGGTGGAATCGCGGCCATAACACTTGCGCACCCGGTTGCGGATGAATTTGGAATTGACCGTCATCAGGTCGACGCCGTTGGCGGTGCGGATGTCCCACATGCGGATATAGTGAAGAACGGCGCGCGCGATCCATGAGGCGAAGCCGCGCGTCAATCTGGTTTCCTTGAGATATTGGTGCTGCAGGTCCCAGGCGTAGCGGATGGGGCTATGGATATAGGAAACGTGAAACTGGCCCGGCCCGGTGATGACGCCCTTGGCGACCGCGTAGCTCGAGGAAATCACCAGATCATAGCCGCTCAGATCGAACTGTTCGATGGCGAGCGGCATCAGCGGCAGATAGGAGCGATATTTTTTTCGGGCGAAAGGCAGTTTCTGGATGAAGGAGGTGTTGACGGGACGCCCGCCGAGAAACCCCCGGTCGCGCTCGCTCATGAAATCGACGAGGCAGTAGAGGTCCGCGTGAGGATAAATTTCAAGAAGGTTGTGAAGCACTTTTTCGGCGCCACCTCTGTCGGTGAGCCAGTCATGCACGATTGCCGTCTTCATAATTTCCTCAATAATTTCAACGTAATAAAAATTAATGTTCCGCCCTGGAATAAAGTTCGGCGGTGTAGAGTATCAGGTCTGTGTGCAGCCTTTTAAAATACGGCTGGCGGCGGAGAATGGCGTAACGAATAATAAAAATGTGCTGGTATGTGTGTGGTGATCTGATGTCGGTCCGATCTTTAATAGCACTTTGTTCGCAAATGCGAAATATCCAACCGACTTAATTCCCTTTCTTCCTTTACAGCCAAACGCCAGTCGTCATTCCCGCCGTCCCGGCCGGAAGGGATGGATTCTATCGCACGCTGTCTTTTTGGGTGAAATCCCCATTTTTTCATTGCCTTAAACCCTGCCGCCACCTTTCGCAAAAACCCGTCTTTCGTTTCGCCGACTACGGAAACCCATCGTCGTGCCGCATTGTCATTGACACGGCGACTTATCGAGATATTCTGTTATAAAGATGCATATAACATAATAATGGAACACATAAGAGCTGGGAGCTTGATCATGAGACGTAAACTTGCATTTCTTGCCACCGCCGCTTTGCTGCTTGCGCCGGGTGTGATGATGGCTCAGGAAAAGGGCGGCGTCATCAATGTCGCCACGATCGGCGAGCCGCCGACACTTGATCCCATGGCGTCTACCGCCGATCTCGTCGGCATCGTCACGCAGCATATTTTCGAAACGCTCTATACCTTCGACAAGGGCTGGAAGGTGACGCCGCTTCTGGCGGAAAGCCTGCCCGAGATCAGTGCTGATGGTAAAACCTACACGATCAAGCTGCGGCAGGGCATCAAGTTCCATGACGGCAGCGACATGACGTCCGAAGATGTCGTCGCCTCGCTTGGCCGCTGGATGAAGATCGCCTCGCGCGGCAAGCAGGCAGCCGGCTTCATCGAAAATATCTCCGCGCCTGACGCAGGGACGGTGGCGATCACCCTCAAGCAGCCCTATGCGCCGCTGACCTCGCTGCTCGCCTTCAACAATTCGGCGGCGATCATCCTGCCCGCTGAAAAGCAGGCGGAGCCAATGGCCGAATTCATCGGCACCGGTCCCTATATGCTGAAGGAACGCAAGGCCGACCAGTATATCCAGCTCGTCCGTTTCGACGGCTATAAGTCCCGCGACGGCGAAAGCGACGGTTATGGTGGCGCACGCCATCAATATCTCGATGAAATCCGTTTCGTTCCGGTGCCCGATCCGAACACCCGCGTCGAAGCCGCTGTTTCCGGCCAGTATGACTATGTTGATTCCATTCCGGTGGAATCCTTCGACAAGGTGAAGTCGTCGTCGGCGTCGCAGCCGCTGATGCTGAAGCCTTTCGGTTTCCCGGTCTTTGTATTCAACACCAAGGAGGGGCTTTCTTCCAAGCTTGAGGTCCGCAAGGCGGTAACCGAGGCGCTGAACATGGAAGACATGCTGGCAGCCGCTTTCGGCAGCAAGGATTTTTATGCGCTTGACGGCGCCTATTATCCCGACAATTTCTCCTGGCACACGGAAGACGGCGTCGAGGGCAACTACAATGTCGGTAACCCGGAAGCCGCTGCCGAAAAGCTCAAAGCGGCCGGTTATAATGGCGAGCCGCTGCGCATTCTCACCAGCCGCCAATATGAGTTCCACTACAAGATGGCGCAGGTTGCCGCGGAATATCTGAAGCTTGCCGGCTTCAAGGTGGATATGCAGGTGGTGGACTGGGCGACGCTGACGCAGCGCCGCGCCGACCCGAAGCTCTGGGACATCTACATCAGCCACAGCCCCTTCCTGCCTGAACCGGCGCTGATGGGCGCGCTTTCGACCAGTTCGCCGGGCTGGTGGGACACGCCGACGCGCAAGGCTGCGGTTGACGCCTTCACCTCGGAAGCCGATCCGGACAAACGCATCGCACTCTGGGCCAATGTGCAGAAGACGATCTATGCCGAGCTGCCGCTCCTCAAGATCGGCGACTTCAATGCCGTGGCGGCCAAGTCCAACAAGCTGGAAGGCGTCGATCCGGCCCCGTGGCCCTATTTCTGGAATGCCTCGGTCACGAAATAAGGCCAGGACGGCAATCGGGTGCCGGGCTGCCGGCACCCTTCAGCAGTTTCGCTTCAACTATCGCGCATGAGTGGTCCGCCGCTTGTGCCATTGGGAGCCCTTATTCGTGATACGGTATATTTTCCAGAGACTTGCCGGAATGGTCGTGGTGATGTTCCTCGTCGTCACCATTGTCTTCGTCATTTTGCGCGTCACACCCGGGGACCCGGCCGCCGTGATGCTGGGGCCGGATGCCTCGGCGCAGGACATTGCGGAACTGCGCACCCGGCTCGGCCTCGATCAGTCGCTTGGCGTGCAATACGTCTATTATATCGGCCAATTGATGAAGGGCGATCTCGGCCAGTCGATCTTTCTCAACATGCCTGTTGGATCGGCCCTGCTGGACCGGGCGGAGCCGACCTTCTTCCTGACGATCTTTTCGCTGCTGATCGCCAGCGTCATCGCGCTTCCGATCGGCATCTATGCCGCTTATCGGCGTGGTTCCTTCGTGGATCAGGCCGCAACCACGGTCGCGATGCTGGCGGCGAGTATTCCAAGCTTCTGGCTCGGCCTCATCCTCATGCAGGTCTTCGCCGTCCGGCTCGATATGTTCCCGGTATCGGGTTATGGCGGTCCGGGCGCGAGCTTCCTTGAGCGCATGTATCACCTGACCCTGCCGGCAATCGCGCTCGGCCTCGTTTCATCGGCGCTCATCCTGCGCTTCACCCGTGCCTCGATGCTGGATGTTCTCGGTGACGATTACGTCCGCACTGCCAGAGCCAAGGGCGTAAAGGAACATCGGGTGGTGATGAAACATGCGCTGAAGAACGCGCTCATCCCCATTCTCACCGTGCTCGGGCTGACGGCCGCCGTGCTGATTTCCGGCGCTGTCGTCACGGAAACCGTCTTCGGCCTGCCGGGTGTCGGCAATCTCGTCGTCTCGGCAGTGCTCCGGCGCGATTACCCGGTCATTCAGGGCGCGCTTCTCGTCATCGCCGGGCTTTACGTGCTCATCAATTTTGCAATCGACATGCTGTATCTGCTGGTCGATCCGAGGGTTCGTTACTGATGGCCGATATTACCTCCACCGCCCCGCCGGCGCGCAACCCGAGCATCCTGTTCATTCGGCGTCTGCTGAAGCGCAAGACGGTTGCCGCCGGTCTCATCGTTTTGCTCATCTTCGTGCTGCTTGCGGTTTTCGCGCCGATGATCGCGCCCTATTCGCCGTCGAAACTGTCGATCGTCAATCGCCTGAAACCGCCGAGCGAACTCTACTGGTTCGGCACCGATGAGTTTGGCCGTGACGTCTTCTCCCGCACCATCTACGCCGGAAGGCTGTCGCTTCTGGTCGGGGCCGCGGTGGTGGCGCTTTCGGCGCTGATCGGCATCACGCTCGGCCTGCTCGCCGGTTTCTTCCAGAAACTGGATACGCCGATCGCCCGGCTGATCGACGCCATGATGGCCTTTCCGGATATTCTGCTGGCGATTGCGCTGGTCGCCGCGCTCGGACCGTCGCTGACGACTGTCATCATCGCTCTTGCCGTCGTCTACTCGCCGCGCCTTGCCCGCATCGTGCGCGCCTCGACCTTGGTGATCCGCGAATTGCCCTATGTGGAGGCGGCCAAGGCGCTTGGCATTTCCACCTTCCACATCATGACGCGGCATGTGCTGCGCAATCTCGTCTCGCCGATCCTCGTGCAGTGCACCTTTCTGTTCGCCAGCGCCATGCTGGCCGAGGCCGGCCTTTCGTTTCTGGGACTTGGTGTCAGCCCTGAAATACCCACCTGGGGAACCATGATTTCCGCCGGCCGCCAATATATCGGTCAGGCCGACTGGATGACCTACTTCCCCGGCTTTGCCATCATTCTTTCCGTGCTCTCGCTGCAAATGGTCGGCGACGGGCTGCGGGACATGCTCGACCCAAGACTGCGAAGGGATTTGTAATATGACGTCCGGCGAACAGGCGAAAGCGCCTCTTCAAGCTCCCATTCTTCTCACCAATGTCAAACCCGTCGGTTTCGGAAAGGGGGCGTCCCAGGCCTCGACCGATATTCTGATCGGTGGCGATGGCAAGATTGCCGCGGTAGGCTCTGCGCTGCAGGCGCCCGCGGATGCGCAGCGTATCGACGCCAAGGGCGCCTTCATCTCGCCCGGCTGGGTCGATCTGCACGTCCATATCTGGCACGGCGGCACCGACATCTCCATCCGCCCTTCCGAATGCGGGGCCGAGCGCGGCGTGACCACGCTGGTGGATGCCGGTTCGGCGGGTGAGGCGAATTTCCACGGTTTCCGCGAATATATCATCGAGCCCTCGAAGGAACGCATCAAGGCCTTCCTCAATCTGGGTTCCATCGGTCTCGTCGCCTGCAACCGCGTGCCGGAACTGCGCGACATCAAGGATATCGACCTTGATCGAATCCTCGAATGTTACGCCGAAAACAGCGAGCATATTGTCGGTATCAAGGTGCGTGCGAGCCACGTCATCACCGGCTCCTGGGGTGTGACGCCGGTCAAGCTCGGCAAGAAGATCGCCAAGATCCTGAAAGTGCCGATGATGGTGCATGTGGGCGAACCGCCGGCACTCTACGACGAGGTGCTGGAAATTCTCGGCCCCGGCGATGTCGTGACGCATTGCTTCAACGGCAAGTCGGGCTCCAGCATCATGGAAGACGAGGACCTGTTCAACCTTGCCGAACGCTGCGCCGGTGAAGGCATCCGGCTGGATATCGGCCATGGCGGCGCATCCTTCTCCTTCAAGGTGGCGGAAGCGGCGATTGCGCGTGGCCTTTTGCCCTTCTCGATCTCCACGGATTTGCATGGCCATTCGATGAATTTCCCGGTCTGGGATCTCGCGACGACCATGTCGAAGCTGCTGTCGGTCGATATGCCCTTCGAAAAGGTGGTCGAAGCCGTCACCCGCAACCCGGCCTCCATCATTCGCCTCGATATGGAAAACCGCCTCGATGTCGGCCAGCGCGCTGATTTCACTGTCTTCGATCTTGTCGATGCCGATCTCGAAGCGACCGATTCCAATGGTGACGTGTCGCGTCTGAAGCGCCTGTTCGAGCCGCGTTATGCGGTCATCGGCACGGAAGCGATCACCGCCAGCCGCTATATCCCGAGGGCGCGCAAGCTTGTGCGCCACAGCCATGGTTATTCCTGGCGCTGACCCCGACTGGAACGGCGGAGGGCATTGCCTTTCGCCTTCCGCAGACACGACGGGATACCCGTCCCGGCATTATGAGGAATTCGCGTGAAACAGTCTTCGCTTGATGCAGAAGAGCATCTTTCGCCCTATGACCGGCTTGCCGCGCTCGGCATCTCCCTGCCGCCGCCGCCGCCGCCGATTGCCAATTTCGTCACCCATGTGGTGGAAGGCAACATGCTTTACCTCTCGGGGCAGGGGCCGCGGGAGGAAAACGGCCATCTTTACGCCGGCAAGGTGGGCGCGGAAATCGGGCTGGAAGAGGCCTATAACCATGCGCGCCTCACCGGCATCAATCTGCTTGCCGTCATGCATGAGGCGTTGGGGGATCTGGCGCGGGTGAAGAAGGTGGTCAAGCTGCTCGGCATGGTCAATGCCGTCAGCGATTTCCGCGATCATCCGAGCGTCATCAACGGCTGTTCCGATCTCTTCATCGACGTGTTCGGCGATGCGGGACAACATGCCCGCTCCGCCGTAGGTTTCGGCTCATTGCCGGGCAATATCACCGTCGAGATCGAAGCGATCGTCGCGCTCAAGGGGTGAGGCTATTTAATGGTTGCGCCAGCCCATCAGCTTTTCGATCCGCTCCGCCGAGACCCTGACCTGTTCGGTGTAGTGGTTCTCGTCCGCCAGCACCTTCTGTTCCGGCAGCACGATGGAGATCGTCGCGACGCATTCACCCCTGTTATCGCAGATCGGCGAGGCTATGCAGGCGACGGCGTAATCGGATTCGGCGACCTGTATCGACAGCCGGTCATGAAAGGCGGCCGCCGCCGATTGCGACAGGGTCTCCGGGTTGATCTCCGCGCGGCCAGTCGGCGAAGAACGGGCGCAGCGCCGAAAAAGCTCGACACGTTCCGCCTCCGGCAGATGGCCGACCAGCAGGCGGCCGGACGCGGTCCAGTTCAGCGGAACACGGGTGCCGACGCGGGACGCGACCTGGAAATGGCTCGGCCCATCGGCCATGGCCAGAACAAGCATATGGTCGCCGTCGCGACCGCAAAGCTGGACGGTTTCGCCAGCGTGGCGGCAGAGATCATGCATTTCATGCGTGGCGACACCCATGAAATCCAGCGAGCGGGCATAGGCAAGGCCGTAGTGATAAAGCCGCGCGCCGAGCCAGATATTGCCGTCGGCATTGCGGGCCAGCATGTTCTTTTCGACGAGATCGTCGACGATCACATAGACGGTGGAAAGCGGCGCCTTGATTGCCTTGGCGATGGCGTAAGCGCCAGCCGGCGATCCGGTTTCGTAAAGATAATCAATCACCTGAAGAGCGCGGTCGATGCCGCTGACGCGCGAGCGTTTGGCCCCCTTCGCGTCCGGGGTTTCTTCCGTGGGAGACACGGCGGTCGAAGGCATTTCGTCCAGCTTATGGGCGTCCAATTTCCGGCTCCTCATGAATTTTGAGAAGCTATTACATTATTATGGCATATATGTCGATGCCCAACGCATCGCAAAGACAGGAGAAAGACATGACCGAGGATATCAGAAGCAGGATCGGCCTTCGCCCGGTCATCAACGTCTCGGGCACCATGACCTCGCTCGGCGCTTCCATCGTCGTTCCGGAAGCGGTTGAAGCCATGGCGGCCATCCTGCCGCAATTTGTCGAGATCAACGATCTGCAGCGCAAGGCAAGCGCGGTGATTGCGAGGCTGACGGGCGGCGAGGCCGGTTTCGTCACGGCCTCCTGCTCCTCCGGTATCAGCCTTGCGGTGGCGGGTGCGATCACCGGCAACAATCTTCTGGCCATCGAAAAGCTGCCCGATGTGACGCCGGAAAAGAACGAGGTTCTGGTGCAGATGGGCCATGTGGTGAGCTATGGCGCACCGGTGGATCAGGCCATCCGGCTTGGTGGCGGCAAGGTGGTGCTGGTCGGGCAGGCGACATCCACCCATCGTTTCCACATGGAAAACGCCATCACCGAAAAGACGGCGGCGGCAGTTTATGTCGTTTCGCACCATGTCGTCGACTATGGCCTGCTGCATCTTTCCGAATTCGTCGAAATCGCCCATGCCAAGGGTGTGCCTGTCATCGTTGATGCCGCTTCCGAATATGACCTGAAGCTGTTTCTGGCCACGGGCGCGGATGTGGTGCTCTATTCCGGCCACAAGTTCCTCGGCGGCCCCACGTCAGGCATCGTGACCGGCAAGAAAGAACTGGTGCGCAACGCCTTCCTGCAGAATATGGGCATTGGCCGCGGCATGAAGGTCGGCAAGGAGAGCATTTACGGCGTCATGGCGGCGCTAGAAGCCTGGGAAAAGCGCGACCATGCCGGCATCCGTGAGCGCGAGACCGGCTATCTCAACCTCTGGAAAAAGACACTGGATGGACGCCCCGGCGTGACGGCGCTGATCGAGCCCGACCCGACCAACAACCCGCTCGACCGGATGCGTGTCATCATCAATGCCGAAGAAGCGCATATCACCGCCTGGGACCTGACGACGGCGCTGGCCAGGGGTAATCCGCCGATCATCACCCGCGACCACGAGGTGGAGCACCGCTATTTCTATCTCGACCCATGCAACCTTCACCCCGGACAGGAAACCATCGTGGCTTCGCGTCTGGCGGAAGAACTGGATAAGGCACGCGCCTCCAACGAGGTGATCGCCACGCCATTCGAAGACCGCAGCCGCCACCGCTTCGACGGCATGCTGCGCTGGCCGGACTAAGGCTTGACCACTGGCGCCGCCAAAACCTAACGACAAGAAGGGAACGATCATGACCATGCCGCAGGCAGCACCCCTTGGTGCTGAAGATGCCGTGCTTTCCGTCCGCAATCTCACCACGTCCTTTCACGTGGACGGCGGCTGGAAACCCGTGGTGCGTGATATTTCCTTCGATGTTGGGCCGGGCGAGACGGTCGCAATCGTCGGTGAAAGCGGATCGGGCAAAAGTGTTACCTCGCTCTCCATCATGCGGCTGCTGGATCGTGAAAGCAGCAGGGTTCAGGGCGAAATCCTGCTCGGCGGACGCAACCTGCTGTCCCTTTCCGAAGAAGCCATGCGGCGGGTGCGCGGCAACGAGGTTGCGATGATCTTTCAGGAGCCGATGACCAGCCTCAATCCGCTGTTCACCATCGGCGACCAGATTTCCGAGGCCCTGCTGTGCCACCAGCCCATGTCGAAAGCGGATGCCCGGGCCGAAACGATCCGCCTTCTCGAAAAGGTCCGTATTCCCTCAGCCGCCTCGCGTTTCGATGAATACCCGCACCGCTTTTCCGGCGGCATGCGTCAGCGCGTGATGATCGCGATGGCGCTTGCGTCCCGCCCGAAGCTGCTGATCGCCGATGAGCCGACGACCGCGCTCGATGTGACCATTCAGGGCCAGATACTGGACCTCATCAAGACGCTTCAGGAAGAGGAAGGCACGTCGGTTCTGTTCATCACCCATGATATGGGTGTGGTGGCTGAGATCGCCGACCGCACCGTCGTCATGTATCGCGGCGAGCAGGTGGAAGTCGGCGCGACGGCTGATATCTTCCATCGCGGCAAACATCCCTATACCCGCGCGCTTTTGTCCGCCGTTCCGGTTCTGGGTTCCATGACGGGTGAGGAAAGACCGCTCCGGTTTCCCATCGTCAACACCACCACAGGCGAAACGCAGCAGCCGGCGCGCCCGGGCGATACCGTCGACGCGAGCGCTCAGCCAGTGCTCAAGGTGGAGGGGCTGACCAAACACTTCGATATTCACTCCGGTTTGTTAGGCCGGCTCAGCGGTCGCGTGCATGCGGTGGAAAACGTGTCCTTCGATCTGCGGGCCGGTGAAACATTGTCGCTGGTGGGCGAAAGTGGTTGCGGCAAATCGACGACGGGACGAGCCATCATGCGGTTGATCGAGCCGACTGCCGGTTCGGTGGTGGTCAATGGCGAGAATATTCTCGCTCTCGACAAATCAGGCATGCGCGAGATGCGCAAGACGGTGCAGATGATCTTTCAGGACCCATATGCCTCGCTCAATCCGCGCATGACCGTGGGTGCGGCGATTGCCGAACCCTTTCTGGAACACCGCATGGGAAGCGCCCGTGAGGCGAAGGATGTGGTGGCCGATATGCTCAAAAAGGTTGGTCTCTCGCCCGATATGGCGGTGCGTTACCCCCACGAATTCTCGGGCGGTCAGCGGCAACGTATCTGCATCGCCCGCGCGCTAGCGCTCCAGCCGAAGGTGATTGTCGCCGATGAGAGCGTTTCGGCGCTTGATGTTTCGATCAAGGCGCAGGTGATCAACCTGATGCTGGATTTGCAGCAGAGCCTCGATCTCGCCTTCCTGTTCATCAGCCATGACATGGCGGTGGTGGAACGCGTCAGTCACCGTGTCGCGGTGATGTATCTCGGCGAAATCGTCGAGATCGGCCCGCGCGCGGCGGTGTTCGATAATCCGCAGCATGACTATACCCGCAAGCTGATGGCTGCCGTGCCGGTGCCGGATCCGGATCGCAGGAACACACGGCGTGGTGCGGCAAATGACGAGCTGAAAAGCCCGATCCGCGCGGTCGACTACGTGGTGAAGCCGCGTGAGTATCGCGAGGTCTCGCCCAGCCACCTTGTCGCCTGCTGAAGCAGGTTAAAGACCCGGTACGTCGGAAGTCGCGAAAGGCACGCGGTAACCGCGCTGGAAGGTTTCGCGTTGTCCGAGCTGGCGATACCAGCGCTGTACCGCCGGATAGTCGTCGAGGTCGATTTTGTGACGCGCGAAACGTGAGACCCATGGCCATATGGCGATATCGACTAGGGAGAAATCTCCGGCGATGAATTCCCGGCCCATCAGTCGGTCGTTCAATGTCCTGTATAGCCGCTTCACATCCGCGGCGAAACGCGTCTCGGCAAAGGGTGCCTGTCCGGCATTGTACGTCAGGAAATAGTGGGCATAACCGAGTGTGGGGCCAAAATTGGCGCCCTGCCACATCAGCCATTCGGTGACGGTCAGCCGCGCAGCAGTGGAGGCAGGCAGGAGCCGCCCGGCTTTTTCGGCGAGATAGATCAGGATCGCGTTCGATTCCGTCAGGATGGTGCCATTGTCGCGATCAATGATCGCCGGGATTTTCGAGCCGGGATTGATGCGGGTATAATCGGCTGAGAATTGCTCGCCTTTTTCGATGTCGATGGCGTGTCTGACATAGGGCAGGCCGAGTTCTTCCAGCGCAATCGAGATTTTCAGGCCGTTGGGAGTGATCCAGGTGTAAAGGTCGATCATACTAATCGAACATCGCCTCATCTAATGGCAAAGCCCGCCTGCCTTTCTTGCCGGTCACGTCGGATAGGTCGGTATAAAGACCGCGCAATGTCAGAACCAGCTGGACGATGCGCTGATCGGTGACACGGTAAATCACCTGTTTGCCTTCCCGCTCGCCTTCTATCACACCGGCGTCGCGCAATTCGGCAAGCTGCTGGGAAAGCGTCGGCTGCTGGATGCCGAGTTCGTATTCCAGTGCGGAAACGGAGGCTTCCGTTTCCATGAGATAACAGACGATGGCCAGGCGATTGGCATTGGCGACAAGCTTCAAAAGCTCACTCGCCTCCACCACGCTGCGGCAGATGAGATTGGAAACCGGTTTCGTCACGACTACAGGCCCATTTTTCAAACTATAAAAAAGTAAATTGTATTGCGATAAATTTCAATGGCTTGATGAAGCTCACTTTGGTCAGATCAAGCATTTTTTAAAATCTACAGGATTAGTAGATTTCTCTTTCGCTTTCCGGCGGAGGATCGCCAAAACGTTCCTCGAAAACACTCTATAAAAAAGTAGATTGATTGCGAAATGAGGTGTCGACATGAAAATCGGGGTCCATCCCAACAATCTGCATTTGCGGCTCGCCCGGCTCTGGCCCGGTGCTTTCAAAGAATTTGATCCGGAATTCGTGCCCTATCGCGAGGGGCGCGATACGGCGGCGCTTCTGGAAAAGGGCGACATCCATTTCGGCGGTACGGGCTCGACGCCGCCCATCGAGGCGGATGCGCGCGGGCTCTCCGCAGCCTATATCGCTGCCTCGGCCCCGAGACCCGCAAATGGCGCGATCCTCGTGCGGCGCGACAGCCCGCTCCGCTCCGCCGCCGATCTCTCGGGAAAGCGCATATCGCTGATCGATGGCTCTTTTCATACCTATCTTCTGGCGCGCAGTCTGGAAGGGGCCGGGCTTGGTCTTGCGGATGTTACGCGCATCGAAAGCGGCGACAGCGACAGCCTGCACGATCTAGTCGGAGGCCGCGTCGATGCCTGGGTGACGATGTCGCCACGGCTCGAAAAAGCTCTTACGCATGACGGGATCAATCTTCTGGTCCGGTGCGGCTCCACCATTCCCAACCGCTCGCTGTTCTGGACGCTGGCACGCCACGACATAACACCGGAGACAAGGCAGGCGCTTGCGGCGGAACTCGACCGTGTCGGTCGGGCCGTGATGGCGGATATCGACGGGGCCGCGGCTCTTCTCGCCGCCGAGCCGGGCAGCGAGGGTGACGCGCAGTCATGGGCAAAGGTGCTGCGCTCGCGCGATCTTTCGGTAGTGCCCGCCGCCGAAAATATCCTTGCCGAACAGCAGGAGGAGGCCGATACGCTTTACAGACACGGACATTTCTCTTTACCGGTTCTGACGGGTCAATCAGCCAGCGTGGGAGGCGACAGATGAATATTTTCTGGTACATGTGCGCGCCCGATGGCGCTTATCCCTGGCAGCCGGAAGGGTCCCGCAAGGTCGATCTCGGTTATTATAAGCAGCTGGCGCTTGCTTACGACCAGCTTGGTTACACCGGCGCCCTTTTTGCCACCGGCGCGCATGACGTCTGGGTGCTGGCGGGTGCGCTGCTCTCCTATACCGAGCGGCTGAAACTGCTGGTCGCCATTCATCCGGGCCTGATCGCGCCGACGCTGCTTGGCAAGATGGCGGCGACGCTCCAGGAGTTTTCGCGCGGACGCCTGCTGATCAATGTCGTTTCGGGCGATGCGAAGATGCTCGGCGCCTATGGCATGACCATGCCGCATGACGAGCGTTACGAGATGGCGGATGAATATCTGCAGATATGGCACCGGCTTTTCGCCGGTGAGACGGTCGATTTCAAGGGCCAATATTTCCAGACGGAGGGCGCAAAGCTCGCTCTGCCAGTGGGGCAGGGCATAGAGCCGCCGCCGCTCTGGTTCGGCGGTTCGTCGGATAAGGCGATCGACGTTGCCGCCAAACATGTCGAGACCTATCTCTCATGGGGTGAAACGCCGGACCAGATCGGTGCTAAGGTCGATCTGGTCAAGGCGCGCGCGGAAAAGCTCGGCCGCGAGCTGGAATACGGCATCCGCCTTTATGTCATCGTCCGCGATACGGATGAAGAGGCATGGGCCGCCGCTGCTGATCTCTATGGCCGTATGGATGCGGCGGCGATTGCCGCCAACCAGCGTTTCGTCGGCAAGACGGATTCGGTCGGCCAGCAGCGCATGACGGCGATGCATGGCGGGCAGAAGCCTGAGAACCTGCGCGATCTTGAAATCGCGCCCAACCTCTGGGCCGGCATCGGTCTTGTTCGGCCCGGGCCGGGAACAGCGATTGTCGGTTCGCCGGATACTGTCATCCGCACGCTGGAGGCCTATAAGAAGGCGGGCGTGAATACCTTTATCCTTTCCGGCATGCCATTGCTCGAAGAAGCTTTTCGCTTCGGCGAAAAGGTCCTGCCGCGTCTTGACGTGTCGCGTGAAGTCTCGTCGGCGAAACAATTCACCTGGTCGACTTTGTTCGACCGCGACCTCTCGGCAAAGGCCTCCTGAGCATGGCTTTGGGAGTGGAGAAGAAAGACATGACGGCAAGTCCGGCAACGATATCAGCACAAAGGCGCATCGGCCCGCAACGCGTGGCCGAGCGTGTGCTCGCCGTTCTGGACAAGGCGCTCGGTGCGGTCGCCGCCGCAATCCTTGCCACGCTTCTCGTGGTGGTGCTGGTCAATGTCACCCTGCGTTATCTGTTTCACACCGGCTTCATCGGTGCGGAAGATCTCGGCATCTGGCTGCATGTAGCCATGATTGCGGTCGGTGCGCCGCTCAGCCTCAAAAGCGCGCTCGCCATGCGGCTTGATGTTTTCGTGCGGTTCCTGCCTGAACGGTTTCACGCCGCGACCGAAGTTCTGGCTGATGCCTTCTCCTTCGTAGCGGCGCTCATCCTCGCCTTCGGCGGGGTTGAAATCGCGGCGATGCTGGGCGGTACTTCTCCCACGCTCGGCCTGCCGGAATGGGTGCGTTTCGGCTTTCTGGGTGCAGGTGGCGCGCTGATCCTTCTTTATCTGGCGCTACAGCGCGTTAGTGAAGGCAAGGTGTTTGCCGTTCTCGCGTCGCTCGCCATCGCAGTCGTGGCCTATGTCGGCCTGCCGGAAGTTTTCGTCGATACGACCCTGCCGCCAAGCCTGTTTCTGGCGCTGACGGCGGCGCTGGGGCTGGTGCTGGCGGCACCGCTCGCCCATGCTTTCCTCGCCGCGGCCTATGTGGCGATCGCCTTCGGCAGCACCTTGCCGGAGCCGGCCATCGTGTCCTCGACCGTGACCGGCATGTCGAAATTCCTGCTGCTTGCCATCCCGTTTTTTCTGCTCGCCGGCAGCCTGCTGACGGAGTCGGGCGTCGCCAACCAGCTGGTCCGTTTTGCCGCCTCCATGGTCGGCCACCGGCGGGCGGGGCTGGCGCAAACGACGCTGTTGACCAGCGTGCTGTTTTCCGGCGCCTCCGGTTCTTCGGTCGCCAATGCCGCCTTTGGCGCCTCCACCTTCCAGCCGGAACTGGTGAAGCACGGTTATCCGCCGGCGCAGGCCGGGGCGATCATCGCCGCCACCTCGGTGCTGGATAACGTCATTCCGCCCAGCATCGCGTTTCTTATCCTCGCAACGGCCACCAACCTTTCGGTCGGCTCGCTGCTGGTTGGCGGCTTCTTTGCCGGCGGGCTGATGGCGGTTTGCCTAGCGGTAGCGATCCATTTCAGCGTGCGCAGCGTCGATACTTTGCCGCGCGCCACGGGAACGGAGCGATGGCGCTCGGCCATCGCCGCCATACCGGCCTTCGGTCTTGGCGTCATCGTGGTGGTCGGCATCCGCATCGGCATCGTCACCACCACGGAGGCCGCAGCACTTGCGGCGCTTTACACGCTGCTTCTCGGCTTCGGTTACCGGCTGGGTGCGGGCCGCATTTTCGCGACTTTCCGCCAATCCGCCGGTGAGGCAGCGGCCATCGGTCTTTTGATCGGCACGGCCGGACCTTTCGCCTTCCTGCTCGCGGTCGATAATGTCTCCGGCCTTGTCACTGACTTCGTGACGTTACTTGGCGGCAGCAAGATCGCAGTGCTTCTGCTCTCCAATCTCATCCTGCTCGTGGTTGGTCTGGTGCTAGATATCGGTGCAGCCATCCTGCTGTTCGGGCCGATCCTGCTGCCCGCTGCCGTGGCAGCCGGCATCGATCCGATCCATTTCGGTGTCATCCTGGTGGTCAACCTGATGATCCACGGCCTGACGCCGCCACTCGGCATGCTCATCTTTGTGGTCAGTGGTGTCACCCGCATTCCGGCGACAGCACTGTTCCGGGCCGTCGTTCCCTATCTCGCCTCTCTTCTCGTTTCCCTTGCCATTTTGTGCGTCTGGGCCATTTTCTTCTAAATCCGGGGTTTTATTCATGACTATTATCGATCGCCGCAATCTCCTCAAACTCTCCGCCTTTGGCGCGGCAACGCTCGCCGCACCGGCCTTCATTCGCACCGCACATGCAAGAACCCGCAGCCTGACCGTCGCGTCGCTTTTTGCCGACGACAAGCCGGAAACGAAGATCTGGGTGAAGATCAGCGAGCTGGTGGAGGCGAAACTGCCCGGCCGTTTCCGCTTCAACATCGTCAAGAGCGGCGCGCTGGGCGGCGAAAAGGAAGTGGCGGAGAATATCCGTCTCGGATCGGTTCAGGCGAGCCTCTCCACGGTTTCCTCGCTTTCCGGCTGGGTGCCGGAACTACAGATCCTAGATCTGCCCTTCCTGTTCCGCGATGCCGACCATGTGCGTAAGGTGGTGACGGGCGAAACGGGCAACGGGCTGAAGACGAAACTCGCCGCGCAACAATTCGTCGCCGCCGATTTCATCAATTACGGCGCACGCCATCTGCTGACCAAGGAACCGGTGATCCGGCCGGAGCAGCTGGAAGGCAAGAAGATCCGCGTCATCCAGAGCCCGCTGCACACCAAGCTCTGGAGCGCCTTCGGCACCACGCCGGTCGGCATTCCAATCACCGAAACCTATAATGCGCTGGCGACCGGCGTGGCTGACGCCATGGACCTCACCAAATCTGCCTATGCCGGCTTCAAGCTTTACGAGGTCGTGCCTTATATGACCGAGACCGGCCATATCTGGGCCTCGGGCGTCGTCTATTATGGCGCGACCTTCTGGAACCAGCTGGATGATGAGGAAAAGAAGGTGCTTTCGGAAGCCTCCAGCGAAGGCGCGCAATATTTCAACCAGCTGATCGTTGAAGACGAGACGAAGTCCGTCGAGCTTGCACTCTCCAAGGGCGGCAAGGTGCTGCAGCCGGAAGCGCTGGATGAATGGCGCAAGGGTGCTCAGGGCGTCTGGCAGGATTTCGCCGGCATCGTCGGCGGTATCGAGAAGATACAGGCTGTGCAGTCTGCCTGAGGATACGTCTCTTCAAAATTAGAAAACCCCGTGCGTCTGTCGGGCGCACGGGGTTTCTTTGCTTTGGTATCAATGCGAAGCGCCGGAGCCGCCGACGGCGACGATGGAATAAGGCTGGCCTTCCACTGCGACCGTGCGGGTTTCCTTCAGGCTTTCCCCATCTACCACGCGGATGAGTGAATGGCGCGGATCGGAGATCGCGACCTGCCCATCGGCAACGGCCAGACGCGGGCGCGGATCACGCCAATGGCCGTCCTTGCTGTAGGGCTCGGTGACCTTCGCCTTGCGGGTAATCGCGCCTTCCAGCACGTCAAGCACGTGCAGGTCGCCGTCTTCGGTCAGAATATAGGCGTTGCGCGGATTAGCGGGATCGAGAATGAAATCCACGCGCCGGGTCGGCAGCTCCACCAGACGGAAGGCGTCCTTGCTATCCGGATCGATCAGGACGACCTTGTCCTCACCGTAATTGCCGAGAAAGAACTGCATGGATTTGCCGCCAAGCAGTGTGCCGGTATAGGCTTTCGGGAAATCTTCCGGATAGGCCAGCATTTCAAGCTTCGGACCATCGGTGCCGCCGGGGCGGGCAACGAGAATGCCTTCCTTGCAACCGAAGGCGACAAGCCGTGCGGACGTCGCCTCGCCATGCAGGTCGGTGCATGCCGCCTGCTCGCCAACCTGCTTGCCCTCCCTGTCGAGAACGCGCAGTCCGATGCGCGGCGGCAGTGTATCGGGTTTCGTTTCGATCTCGGTATTCGGCACGGAAACCAGAACGAAGCGCCCCAGCGTCACCGCCACGCCGTGATGCGGCGCTGTCGTGTCGACGGTGCGGACCTTGGCCTTGCCATCCAGCAAGGCCGCCTCGTCGATGATGTCAGCCTTGCCGCCACGGTCATAAAAAAGGATCGCATGGTCGTCATGCGGCACGACGTGAAAAGGGCGCTTGCCTTCGAAGGTGACGGGTAAAAGCGCGGTATCCTCCACATCCAGATCGCGATGTTCGCCATGATCCGAGAAAACGATGCCGGTCTTGATCACATGCACCATGTCGGCATCCGATTGCGTAGCGAAAACCGTCTTGCCGGAGGCGCTGGCGGTTAACGCCGCATAGCCCTTCAGATCGTAGCGCCCGAGCTCCTTGCCGGTTTCGAAATCTATTGCGCGCACCACCGGCTGGCTGTGATCGGCAACGAATAGCCGCCATTCCTTGATGCTGTCACTGCTTTCTTCTGCCAGCGCCATGCCTGGAACGAGCGGCGTGGCAAGCGCAAGGCATGTGGCGAGTGCGCTCATACCGAAATGGTGATGAAGGGAAAATCTCATGGTGTTCCTTCCAGACGTTGTCATCCTCATACGGGTTCGAACCGATAGCGGGTCTTTGAGAATGAGTGTAATGTTATTACGTTACGAGAGACGTATTAGCATTATGCGCAGGGTCCATGTCAACCGACGTGGACGTCGTACTGCTGAAAATCTGGAAAGTGTGTATCGGTGAAGCGTTGAAGCTTCCGTGTCAGGCCGCAAACGCGACGTCGTCCTCGGGCTTGACCCGAGGATGACGGAAGCGGAGGTTCCGGCGCTGAAGGCAGGCGCATTGCCGCGCCTGCCTTTTCAGTGATTAGCGAATGTCTTCCGGCAGAACATCCAAAGGAATGTTCTGATAAGAGACCGGGCGCATGAAGCGGCGGATCGACATGGTGCCGACCGAAGTTGCGCCGAAGTTCGTGGAGGCCGGGTAGGGGCCGCCGTGAACCATGGCTTCGGAGACTTCAACGCCGGTCGGGAAGCCGTTGGCGAGAACGCGGCCCGCCTTGCGTTCCAGGATCGGCAGCAGCTTGCGGCCGAGTTCGGCATCGCCGGCATCGAGATGCAGGGTTGCCGTCAGCTGGCCTTCGAAGCTCTTGGCGACTTCGATCATTTCTTCTGCGCTTTCGACCGTGACGATCAGGCCGAGCGGTCCGAAGACTTCTTCTGCGAGTGCATGGTTGGCAACCCAGTCCTTGCCGGCAACACGGTAGAGATAAGGTGTTGCATTGCGCAGGTTGCAGGAGGTGGTCAGCACGTCGCGCACGCCGTTACCGGCAGCGATGCGGTCGCGGCCATCACGATAGGCCGAAGCGATGCCATCGGTCAGCATGACCTGCGGGCCGACTTCGGAAAGAGCAGTACGCGCGGTTTCCGCGACCGTGTCTGCCTGCGAGGCAAGAACGACGGCAATGCCCGGATTGGTGCAGAACTGGCCGGCACCCATGGTGAGCGAACCCGCCCAGCCCTTGGCAATGGCTTCACCGCGAGCAGAAACGGCTTCCGGCAGCAGGAACATCGGGTTGACCGAACCGAGTTCGCCGAAGAAGGGGATCGGCTCGGGGCGCTGGGCGCAGAGGTCGAACAGCGCGCGGCCGCCGGCGAGCGAACCGGTGAAACCGACCGCCTTGATGCGCGGATGCTGCACGAGCGCGGAACCGACATCGCGGCGGCCGCCCTGGATCAGCGAGAAGACGCCGGGATGCAGATTATGCTTCTTGACGGCGGCGAGAACGGCTTCGGCAACGATTTCGCCGGTGCCGGGATGGGCGGAGTGACCCTTGACAACCACTGGGCAGCCGGCCGCCAGAGCCGCTGCGGTGTCACCGCCGGCCGTGGAGAAGGCGAGCGGGAAGTTGGAGGCGCCGAAGACCGCAACGGGGCCGATCGGACGCTGCATCAGCCGGATATCCGGGCGCGGCAGGGGCTGGCGATCCGGCAGCGCTTCGTCATGGCGACGGTCGAGATAGTCGCCCTTGCGGATATGCGAAGCGAAGAGACGGAGCTGGCCAACGGTGCGGCCGCGTTCGCCCTGCAGGCGTCCTGCGGGCAGGCCGGTTTCGGACGAGCCGATTTCGGTGATGGCGTCGGCGCGGGCTTCGATCTCATCGGCGATGGTGTCGAGGAATGCGGCGCGCTCTTCGCGGGTGGTATAACCGTAGCTCCAGAAGGCTTCTTCGGCAGCTTCACAGGCCGCATTCACCAGATCGACGGTGCCGACCGAAAAATCGAAAGCTTCGCCATGTGCAGGCTCGCTGCGGAATTTTGCTTCCGTTGCGACCCATTCTCCTGCAACCAGATGTTTGCCGTGCGGCTTGAAACTCATTGTGCTCTTCCCTGAAAATCTGATCCTGTGTGGAAAATCCACCCGACACCGTGACGCCAGACCGAAAAGCGACAGCGCAAACGCCATCAGCCGCGATCCTCGCCCGGTTGCCTTCTGCCTTAGCCCGTGTGGGGCTTGAGCGAAAGCCGGTTTTTCAACTATCTGACCGAAAAGTGTGATTAATTGGGCGAGGCGTGAAAAAGACCCGCTTCCGTTTACGCGCACGGCGCTTTATTGTGACGCCATGATGACAAATAGACTTCCGAAATATGTCGCCTGGTCGGTTCTTCTGCTGATCGTGATCGTTACAATCTGCCCGATCGGATTTCGGCCGCACACGCTGACGACTGTTGGCATAGACCGCGCCGCCGCCTTCGCCTTCTGCTCTGCCGCCTTCGTGCTGGCCTATCCGCGTTATTGGCTGGCGATCATTATGGCGGGCATTGTCGCGGCTTTCGGGATCGAGGCGCTGCAATTCCTGTCCCCGACACGTCATCCGCAGCTGACGGACGGCGCCGTGAAAGCCGCTGGAGCGGTTGCCGGTGGACTTGCAACCTTCTCCTATCTCTTTTTCCGGGCGCGGTTGACCGCAGGCTGACGGAACCGTCCGCGGTCAATTCTCCTGTTCAGCCTTTGCCGTTCGCAAGACCGAAACGGCTGTGCGACAGCGTGCGCTCGATGCCGCGCAGTTCCGCAAGCCCCTTCAGCCGGCCAATGGCGGGATAACCGGGTTGCGCGCCGCGCGTCAGATCGTCGAGAATTTCCTGGCCGTGATCGGGGCGCATTGGAATGGTGTGGTCTTCACGGCCCTCTGCCCGGCGGCGCGCCTCTTCGGTGACGAGTGCGGCGATGACGGCGACCATGTCGGTTCCGCCTTCCAGATGCTCGTCTTCGAAGAAGGAGCAGGGCACGGTGTCGGTGTCGCGCGTCACGTTGCGCAGATGCACGAAATGGATGCGGTCGGCAAAACGGCTGGCGATGAAGGGCAGGTCGTTATCCGCCCGCGCGCCGAGAGAGCCGGTGCAGAGCGTCACGCCATTGGCGCGGCTATCGACCTTTGAGAGCATATGGGCATAGTCGGCTTCGGTGGAGAGGATACGCGGCAAGCCGAGCAGCGGCCACGGCGGATCATCGCCATGGGCGCAGATGTTGATGCCGACTGCCTCGGCAACCGGCGTCACCTCCGAGAGAAAGTCGACCAGATTCTGCTGCAGCCTTTCGCGGTTGATGCCGTGATAGGAGCGCAGCTTTTCCAGAAGCTGGGCGAGCGTATAACCATCCGCCGAGCCCGGCAGACCCGCGCCGATATTGCGCCCGAGCGCTGCGATTTTTGTATCCGGCATCTCAGTGAAGCGTTTTGTCGCTTCCTCTACCAGCCAGTCCGGATAATCGGCCTTTGCGTCGGGGCGCTTCAGGATGTGAATGTCGAAGGCGGCGAAATCGGTAAGATCGAAGCGCATCGCCTTCGCGCCGTGTTTGGTTTCCCAGCGCAGGTCGGTGCGGGTCCAGTCCAGCACGGGCATGAAATTGTAGCAGACGGTGCGGATGCCGGAGGCGGAAAGGCGGCGCAGCGTCTCCTGCCAGTTGGATATATGGGTTTTCCAATCGCCGGTCTGGGTCTTGATATCCTCGGAAACCGGCACGCTTTCCACCACGTCCCAATAAAGACCGCCGGCCTTGATGGCCTCATGCCGTTTGGCGATTTCGTCGACCGGCCAGACGTCACCGGTGGCGATGTGATGCAGCGCGCTGACAATGCCTTCCGCCCCCGCCTGAGCCGCATCCTGAACCGTGACCTTGTCGACCGGGCCGAACCAGCGCCATGTATGTCTCATCTTAAGTCCTCAAACATTATTCTGCGGAAAATGTCAGTTGCACCTTGCAGGCCGCGGATCGGTCTCCGGCCTGTTCGAATGCGGCTTTCGCCTCGCCAAGGGGGAAACTGTGGGAAATGATTGGCCGCACATCGATCTTGCGGGTGGAGATAAGCCCCGCGGCGATGGCGAATTCATCGTGGAAGCGTTGCGAGCCGCGCCATAGGATTTCCTTGCCCACCAGCGCATTGAGCGGAATGGTAATATCGCCGGTCACGCCCACCTGCACGATGGTGCCGCGCGGACGCACGCAGGCGAAGGCGCTGCGGAGCGCGGGGCCAGCGGCGGAGCAATCGAAAATAACGTCGAAATAACCCTTGTTGTCCTGATAGGGCAAAAGCGCCTCGGCATCCCTCGCGACATTGATCGTGCGATCTGCACCCATGGCTGGCGCACGTTCCAGCGCCGCATCGGTCAGATCGGTCGCAACGATGATGCTTGCACCCCCATGGCGGGCCGCGGCGATGGTCAAGAGCCCGATCGGCCCGGCCCCCGTCACCAACACCTTCGCGCCAGCGAGATCGCCGGCCTGCGCTGCGGCATGCAGGCAGACGGCGAGCGGCTCGGTGCAGGCAGCTTCGGCGGGCGAGGTGGCGTCTGAAAATGTTGCACATTGTTTTGCCGGAACCACGAGCCGGTCGCGGAACATGCCCTGTTCGTGCGGCAGGCGCATGGCGCTGCCCATGAAGCGCATCTCAAGGCAGTGGATCGGCTGGCCCTTCTGGCAGAAATGGCAATGGCCGCAGGGTTGCGAGGGATTGACGGCGACGAGCTGGCCGATGGCGAGCCCGCTGACGCCTTCCCCCAGCGTCCGCACATGGCCGGATGCCTCATGCCCGCAGATGATCGGTTCACGCACCCGGACCGGGCCAAAGCCGCCATCCTGGTAATAATGGAGATCGGAGCCGCAGATGCCGCCCGCCGCCATGGCGAGCAGCACTTCGCCGGGACCCGGCTCGACGAGGTCCTGCGTTTCGACGCGAATGTCCTTCTGGCCGTATAGACGTGCCACGCGTGTCTGCATGACGATGCCCTCATGTCTGTGTATGGAATGAATGAACCCGCGCGGCGAACCGCGCGGGCAGGGGTTTCGTCAGCGGATCAGGCCCATTTCGGTCGGCAGCCACAACGTGATTGCCGGAATGAAGGTGATCAGCAGCAATGCGACGAACAGCGGCACCAGCCACGGCAGGATGGCGATGGTGGTGCGTTCGACGGAGAGTTTTGCCACGCGCGAGAGCACGAACAGCACCATGCCAAGTGGTGGATGCAGCAGACCGATCATCAGGTTGAGCGTGATGATAAGGCCGAAATGCACCGGATCGATGTTAAATTGCAGCACCAGCGGCAACAGGATCGGCACGAGGATGGTGATGGCCGCAATCGTATCGAGGAAGCAGCCGACGAACAGCATCAAGAGATTGACCAGCACGAGGAAGATCCACTTGCTGTCGGTAATCGTCAGGATCGCCGCAGACAGAAGCTGCGCCGCCTGGCTGACGGTCAGAAGCCATGCGAAGACCGATGCCGCCGCGACGATGAAGAGCACCGAAGCTGTGGTCTCGATGGTGTCGAAGGTCGATTTCGCCAGCGTCTTGAAGGTCATCGTGCGGTAACGGACGAGCCCGAGGAACAGCGACCAGAGCACGGCCGCGACGGCTGCTTCCGTCGGTGTAAACCAGCCCATGGTCATGCCGCCGATCAGGATCACCGGCGTCATTAGCGCCATCACGGCGGAGAAGTCGAAATACCAGTCGCAGGCGAGCAGGATGACCAGCACGATCAGGATCGACAGGTTCAGCGACAGGCCAAATGCCGTGAGGATATAGATGCCGAGCGGCACCATCATCACCACGAAGACTTCTATTGATGCACCAAAGATGGTTCTGAGGCTGAAGGGCGTATCGGAGCCCCAGCCCTTGATATAGGCGAAGACCGCAACCGTGATCATCATCAGCAGCGTCATGACGACACCCGGAATGATGCCGGCCATGAACAGTGCGCCGATGGAGACATTCGCCATCATGCCGTAAATGACGAAGGGCAGCGATGGCGGGAAGATCGGTCCGAGCGTCGCGGAAGCGGCGGTGACGCCGACGGCTGCTTCGACCGGATAACCGTGGTCCTTCATGGCCTTGATTTCGATGGTGCCGATGCCGGCGGCATCGGCAAGCGCCGTGCCGGACATGCCGGAAAAGATCACCGAGCCGATGATGTTGACCTGTGCCAGGCCGCCTTTCATCCAGCCGACGAGCGCGACCGCGAAGGAGTAGATACGTCCCGTCACCCCTGCCGTGTTCATGAGATTACCAGCAAGGATGAAGAAGGGAACGGCCAGAAGCGGGAAGCTCTCGACACCTGCAATCAGGCGCTGCGCCGCAATGATATCAGGCGCGACATTGTAGAACACGATGTAGAGCAGCGAGGCCGAGGCCATGGAAATGGCGACCGGCAGGCCGATCAGCATCAGCAGAAGAAATGAGCCGATAAGAAGCAGCATCTGATCAATCCCCCGCGCTCTGGAATTCTTCGGGCCGCTCCAGAACGGAATAGCCACGCCGCATATTGTCGATGAAGACCTGCACCGACCGGAAGAACATCAGCACGAAAGCGGCCAGAACCGTGTAGAAGACGATGTTGCGCGGAAGCGCCACGGTTACCATCTCCTCATCTGCGACGATTTCCAGATAGCGCCACATCAGCCAGGATGTGTAAGCGAAGAAGACGATACGCAGCACATCGACAAGGATCGACATGACGCGGGCCACCTGCGGCGGCACATAGTGATAAAGCACATCCACCTGGATGTGACGCGACATGCGAACGCACATGACCGAGCCCAGAAACACCACGCCGATCAGGCAGTTGACGGCGATTTCCTCCGTCCAGGCGTAGCTGTTGTTAAGCACGTAGCGGGTGAAAAACTGGAGGAACACACAGCCCGTCATCAGCCAGAAAAGGCCGAGCGTGACCCAGTCCTCGAATGCATAGACCTTGAGATCAACCTCGGGCGGCGCCTCGTCGAATGTATGGGCGAGTTCCTCAGGCGTGACCTGAGTATGGATTTCCTGCGACATTGAGATATCCCGTCTGGAGAGAAAGGGCGGTGCGGCAAAAGGAGCCGCACCGGATCTTGCTTCACTTGACGGCGCGAATGGCTTCCCAGTCGGCCTTGTCGTAACCGAAGTCCTCGAACTTCACTTTTTCGATGACGTTCTTCTCGAAGTCGGCCTTGTCGACTTCGGCGACGGTCAGGCCGCGCTTCTTGAAGTCTTCGACGAGGCTTTTTTCGCGTTCATCGATTGTCTTGGTGGTCCGCTCGGCGGCCTGCTGCATGACCTCGGTGAAGATTTTCTTGTCGTCATCGGAAAGCTGCGACCAGAGGTTCTTCGAAATCACCGTGTTGAGGTGGTCGACGATGTGACCGGTCAAGACGATATTCTTCTGCACTTCGAAGAACTTCTTCGCCTCGATGGTGGTTAGCGGATTTTCCTGTGCGTCGACGGTGCCGTTCTGGAGCGCCAGATAGACTTCCGCAAAGGCAATCGGCGTCGTGTTGGCACCGCAGGCACGCGGCATGGCGAGATAGGCTGGAACATCGGGAACACGCATCTTCAGCCCGGCCATGTCGGCGCAGGCGGCAATCGGCTTGTTCGATGTGGTGTGGCGTGTGCCGTAATAGCTGACGGCGGCGATGTGGTTGCCGGTTTTATCTTCGTAACCCTTGGCGAGGCGCTTGAAGATGTCGCTCTTGGTATAGGCGATCAAATGGCTCGGATCGCGGAAGATATAGGGGAAATAGGTGACGCCGATCGGCTTGAAGTCACGCGCCGCGAAGCTCGAGCCGGAAATGATGATATCAACGGTGCCGATCTTCAGGCCCTGATTGATATCGGCTTCCTTGCCAAGCTGAGAAGCCGGAAAGACATCGATCTTGTAACGACCGTCGGTGCGCTTGGCGATTTCTTCTGCGGCCCAGACCGAATCCGTGTGGAACGGCTCGGAGGTTTCGTAAACATGGGCCCATTTCAGCGTGGTCTGTGCCTGCGCCGCCAGAGCGGAAAGCAGGATGGCGGCTGTTGCGCCCATCAAAGTCGACAATCTGATTTTCATTCTTAACTCCTCCCGAATTAAAGCCAGATTTTTCATTTCCCCCGTCGCCGGTTTGGCGGCGGTTATTCTTCTCCGATCGCTTCCTCCCCGAAGCTTTCGGAAAATCTCTTCTGCGACAGCGTCAGATGCTGCCGCATCGCCTCGCGGGCCCCTTCCGGGTCGTTGGCGGCAATGGCGTCACGGATTACCCGATGTTCCTGCACGGCGAGGTTCCAGGTGTGCGGACCCTCGAAATAGCTGGCGAGCTTTTCGAAAAAGGGTGACAGGCTGCGCTCGTCATAGATCAGGCCGGTAAAGCGATTGAGTGCCGAATTGCCGATGATGTCGGCAATGGCGGTGTGAAAGGCCCGGTCGAGATTGAGCGCCTGCGGTGAATTGTCGAGCGCGCCGGCCATGCGTTCGATGATATCGTCAAGCTTGGCGATGCATTCCGGCTTGGCAAGCCGCGCGGCTTCCTCGGCAATCGCGCTTTCGATGATGCAGCGCGCCTGCAGGATTTCGAACGGACCATGCGCATCCGGCACCGTCGGCTTTTCTTTAGCCTGTTTGCCGGCTGCGCTGACATAGACGCCCGAACCCATGCGGATATGGATGTGGCCTTCCACTTCCAGAACGATGAGGGCTTCACGGACGGTCGGACGGGAAACGCCGAAGCGTTCCGCAAGGTCCCGTTCCGCCGGCAGGCGCTGACCTTCGGTCAGCTCCCCGCTTTCGATGAGCAAACGAATTTGTTCCGCGACCAGCCGGTAAAGGCGGCGCGGCTCCAGAGCCACAAACATGATGTCCCTCCCAGCGCGAAAGTCTCCCCCGATCGCGCAAACGGTAAGATGGTCTTACCAATTTCATTAGGGCGCATTTATGCTGGGCTGTCAATTAGCCGGTGTGGAAAAGTGCGAGGCGAAAGACGCGGCTGATGCAGAGGCTTGGCATTTGCCTTACTCCGAGGCTTTTTCCATTTCCGCCATTCCGGCCTTGAACCGGAGGGTGATGGCAAAGTCCGAAAACGTCTCCTCCGTCATGCTCGGGCCTGTCCCGGGCATCTGCAACCTATCGGCTTTGCGATACGTGGTTGGGTCCTCGGGACAAGCCCGAGGATGACGACGCGGGTTGGCTTTTCAGCTCTTACTACCTGCGAGCTTCAAGCCGCCGTCGTCGCCGATGATGACATCCAGCTCACCATACCCGCCAATGGAAAGATGCGGCGTTTCGATCGGGTGGGAATGGGTCACGTTGATGACCACCACCGCGGCGTCCATGCGTTCTCCGGCCTGAATGCCTGCGGGCGCGTCTTCGAAGACGACGCAGCTTTCCGGCGCAACGCCCAGCCTTTCGGCCGCCTTCCTGTAGCCTTCGGGATCGGGCTTGCCGTTGACGACATCGTCCGCACAGATCATGACGGGTGGCGGCGTAATGCCGGCCGCGGCGAGCCGCCGTTCCGCCAGTTCACGCACGGCTGAGGTCACGATGGCCCACTTGCCTGCCGGCAAAGATGCGAGGAAGGCTGCGGCGCCCGGTATCTGGATGATGCCGTCCACATCATCCATTTCGGCGCGCAATATCATGTCCGCCTCTGCATCCACATTAAGGCCGGGAACCGCCTCCCGGCGGATCACCTCCGAAGCCCGCATGCCGTGAATGCGCTGCAGGAAAGCAACCGGCTCGATGCCGTTAGCAACGGCCCACTCCCGCCAGACCCGCTCGACGACGGCGATCGAATTGACGAGTGTTCCATCCATGTCGAACAGGAAGGCCGCAAACTCTTGCGAAAAAATCTGGTTCTGCGGCGGGACTTTGCTGTGCATCTCATTCTTCCATTGGAACTGTGGGGCAGCCCGTATCTACAGTATTGGGAGACATAACGGAATCGCTTTTCCATCCAGGGAATCGAAGGCCGGCGCAAGGTCGGTCGGAAATCCTGTGCCAGAATCGGACGTGCCGCGATCCCGTCGAGTCGATCTCCCCGGGGCAGGGAAGGAGGTGAGGGCGTGTCTTCGCTGAGACGTCAGCCTGCTGCAAGGATGAGCTGTCATCATAGGCATTCACAGCGGGTGGAATATCGCGAAATCAAAAGGTAGCCGAGGTTTTTGAAAGTTCTGCGCGAGGAGTTTCGCAAGGGGAATTTTCTTAACGATTTCCCTTCTTTGGGGTCGGCGTTAACCATTTGTTAACCATATTCGAGGTACCTAATTGTCAACGATTTATTTACCAAGATGACCAAAGTGCTAACAGACCAGCGTTCGATCCGTATCAAAGGCCGCTCCTTCCTCGCAGTCGTCCTGTCCCCCGAATCTCCGGTCGATCAATGGCTGGAGAGGCTTGATGATCTCGCCGCCCGTTCGGCGGGCTTCTTTCTGTCGCGGCCGGTGGTTCTCGACGTCTCTGAGCTGTCGCTCGACAAGGCGGGCCTGAAAGAACTGCTGGCGGCGCTGACGGAGCGCAATGTCGGCATTATGGGCATTGAGGGTGTTCGCCCGTCGATGATCGAGCCGGGCATGCCGCCATCGCTGAAGGGTGGAAAGCCCGCTTCCGATGTCGAGGTGGAGCCGGTCGCCATCGCTGCCGAGTTGCCGGAAGAAAAGCCGCGTGCTGCCGGTGAGGTCAGGGCCGTCGTGCCGTCACTGGTCATCAACGAGCCGGTGCGCTCCGGCCAGTCGATCATGTTTCCCGAAGGCGACGTGACCGTCATCGGCTCGGTCGCCTCGGGCGCGGAAATCATCGCCGGCGGTTCGGTGCATATTTACGGCGCCCTGCGCGGTCGCGCCATGGCCGGTTCGCTCGGCAATGTTTCGGCGCGCATCTTCTGCCGCAAGCTCGAAGCGGAGCTTCTGGCCATCGACGGCGTCTACAAGGTGGCCGAGGATATTGACGACAAGCTGCGCGGCCAGCCCGTTCAGCTCTGGCTGGAAAACGATACGATCAAGGCCGCAAAACTCGGCTGATAACAGATAAACACACAGGAACAGGAGAGAGCCATATGGGGAAGGTAGTCGTTGTAACTTCCGGCAAGGGCGGGGTCGGCAAGACCACCTCGACCGCAGCGCTTGGCGCGGCATTGGCGCAGAATAAAGAGAAGGTCGTGGTCGTCGATTTCGATGTCGGCCTGCGCAACCTCGACCTCGTCATGGGTGCTGAACGCCGCGTGGTTTACGATCTCGTCAACGTCATCCAGGGCGACGCCAAGCTGACGCAGGCGCTAATCCGCGACAAGCGCCTCGAGACGCTGTTCCTCCTGCCGGCCTCGCAGACGCGTGACAAGGACAATCTGACGCCCGAAGGCGTCGAATGGGTCATCAACGAACTGAAGAAACATTTCGACTGGGTGATCTGTGACAGCCCGGCCGGTATCGAACGCGGCGCGACGCTCGCCATGCGCCACGCGGATGTGGCGGTTGTTGTCACCAATCCGGAAGTCTCCTCGGTGCGTGATAGCGACCGCATCATCGGCCTGCTCGATTCCAAGACGCTGAAGGCCGAACGCGGCGAGCGGATGGAGAAGCACCTGCTTCTGACGCGTTACGATGCTTCCCGCGCCGAGCGTGGCGACATGTTGAAGGTCGATGACGTTCTGGAAATCCTTTCCATTCCGCTGCTCGGCATCATTCCCGAAAGCACGGACGTGCTGCGCGCCTCCAACGTGGGTGCGCCGGTAACGCTGGCTGATGCCCGTTGCGCGCCGGCCATGGCTTATTTCGACGCCGCCCGCCGTCTGTCCGGCGAGGATATTCCGGTGGTCATCCCGGGTGAGAAGCGCGGCATCTTCTCCAAGATCTTCGCAAGGAGGGCTGCATGAGCATCTTCAGTCTTTTCCGCAAACAGAAGTCGGCACCGCTTGCGCGTGAGCGTCTGCAGGTGCTGCTCGCCCACGAAAGGGCATCGTCCGGCTCCGATCTCGTGGCTATCCTCCGGGAAGAAATTCTCGGTGTCATCGCCAAGCATGTGCAGATCGACAGCGACCGGGTGCATGTGAAGATGGATCGCGACGAACATGTCTCCATTCTGGAGATCGACGTCGAAATCCCGCTTGGCGCGGACCTGCGCGCTGCCTGAAGACATTCCGCCAAAGACGCCGCCCGCCACCGGGCGGCTTTTTTATTCCGCCGTCGTATCGACGGGTTTGTGAAACGCTTCCTCCAGGTCACCGGGCAGCGGGCGTTTCAGGTTTATCCCGTTCGGCGGGATCGGCGCGTTGAACCATTTGTCGTAGATTTTTTCGATTTCGCCGCTGGCATAGATTTCGCCGAGCGCTTCGTTGACGGCATCCCTGAAGCCGGTATCACCGTGCCGGAGCATCAGCCCATAGGGCTGAGGCGGGGCGAGATATTCGTTGGAGATGACATAGTCTTCCGGCTTGCCCGTTTCGGCGACGAAGGATCGCAAGAGAATATCGTCCATCACGAAGGCTGAGGCGCGGTTTTCCGTCACCATGTCGAAACTGCCCTCCGTGCTGTCATTCTGCAGCACGGCAATGTTCAGCCCCAATTTGCGATTGAGCACGTTGAGCTGGCTGATATTGATGGTTCCCGTCGTCACCACCACCGTTCGTCCGGCAAGATCGGCGACGGTGTTCAGACCGCTCGATTTCAGCGCGACATAACGCGTGCCGGTGATGAAGTGGCTGTAGGAGAACCACACGGCCTTGCGCCTTTCCTCCGTATTCGTGCTTGCCACGCATTCCATATCCATCGTGCCGTCATTGAGAAGCATGATGCGGTTGCTGGGCGTGCGCTTGACGAATTCGACCTTCAGTTCCGGCAGGCCGAGCTTTCTCTTGATGGAATCCGCCACCCTCAGGCAGAGCTCGATGCTGTAACCGATCGGTTCCGATCCGGTGCCAAGATAAGAAAAGGGAATATTGCGATCGGCATAACCGAGCTTGATCGTGCCGGTTCTGGCAATGGTATCAAGCGTCGGCGGTTGGGCACCGTCACTGGCCGCCTGGGCGGGCAGAAGACTGAGGAAAAACAACAGAAGCCATAATGTCGATCTCTGCATCGCGCATCTCCAGCCAAAATAATCCGTCAAAACATCTTCATGAAAATCGATAGGAGTTGGCGCTTTGCGCTCTCAATCCTGGTATTCGCTTGGATATTCGTAGGCCTGCTTTAATGACGCGGCCATTGGCAGGTTCAGGTTCATGCCGTTGGGGGGAATGGGCTTGGTGAACCATTTTTCATAGAGGCCGTGAATGGCCGGCCCGGTGAAGATATGCCTGAGGCTTTCATTGACAGCCGCTTTGAAAGCCGGGTCGTTGCGCCGGAAAACCAGGCCATAGGGTTCGGGTGCGCTCAGCGTTTCCTCGGAAAGCGCATAGAGGTCCGGGTTTTCCGATGTCGCCGCCAGTGCCGCGAGCAATATGCCATCCATGACAAAGGCGGAAGCCTTGCCGGAAACCACGAGTTCGAAGGCCTCCTCGTTGGTTTTTGTCGGCATCACCGAGATATTGAGGTTCTTCGCCCGGTTGACGGCGTTGAGCTGCTCGATATTGACCGTGCCGGAGGCGGATGTGACGGACCGTCCGGCGAGATCGGCAAGGCTTTTCAGATTGTCCTGCCTGCGGGAGAGAAACTGCGTCGCGGTCATGAAATTGGGATAGGAGAAATCTACGATCTTGCGGCGTTCGTTATTATTGGTCGTGGCCGCGCATTCAATGTCGATCTGGCCGCTGCGGACAAGGATGAAGCGTGTCGCGGGCGTTGCCTTGACATATTCGAGCTCGATGCGGTCGAGCTTCAGCTTCCTGCGAATATCTTCGCTGATCGCCCGACAAAGATCAGTCGAGAAACCAGTGACCTCGCCATCAGGCAATTGATAGGAAAAGGGCGGTTCGGCCTCGCGATAGCCAATGCGGATCTTGGCGGTTCTGGCAATCTGCTGAAGCGTGTCGCCTTCGCCGGCGGCCTGAAGGGGCGTGATGGGAGCAAAGCATGTGAGGAAAAGGCAAAATACTGAAAGACGCATTTTATGTCCTCTGGGCCGGCGGCCGGTTTCTCAAATGGCTTTTTGTGGTGGGCAATAGATTTCCTGTGTCGGTCGACCGATGTCGCCGAATTCATCCTGCGCAATCGGAGCGATGACGGCGCGGTTCTTGAGAATTCGGGCAAGCGGCGCGGGCTCGGCAAAATAATAGCCCTGCGCTTCGTCGCACCCGGAAAGCTTGAGCGCTTCGACCTGCTCACTGTTCTCAACGCCTTCGGCGGTGACCTTCAGGCCAATCTGTTCAGCCATGTCGATGACGGTGTTGACGATGGCCGAACACATGGGATTGGCCGGCAGGCCGGAGACGAATTCCCGGTCGATCTTGATCTTGTCGAAAGCGACATGGGTTAACGTGCTGAGCCCGGCGTAACCGGTGCCGAAATCATCAAGAGCGAGGCGAACGCCTCTTTCCTTCAGCAGTTTCAGGGCCCGGGCGCTGCTGTCACGCTCCAGCATGGCCGTTTCCGTCACTTCCAGTTCAAGCCGTTCCGCCGGGAAACCGGATTTCTCAAGCGCCCGGTCGACGACAGGGACGATGTCGTCATTATAGAGCTGAACGGCGGATAGGTTGACGGCGAGCTTGATATCCTTCGGCCAGGTCATCGCATCCATGCAGGCCTGTGCCAGAACCCATTCGCCCAACGGCCTGATGAAGTTGTTTTCTTCGGCAAGCGTGATGAAGCGGTCCGGGGTAATGAGGCCAAGCTTGCTGTGCCGCCAGCGCGCCAGCGCCTCATAAGCCACAATGCGACCGCTCTGCAGATTGACCACGGGCTGGTAGTGCAGCTCGAATTCGTGGTTTTCGAGTGCGGATTTCATGTCTATTTCCAGCGCATGCTTATGCTGCGCCGCCATGTCCATGCCCGCCTCATAGAAAACGAAATAACCACAGCCCATGGATTTCGCCCGGTAAAGGCCGAGATCGGCGTGTTGCAGAAGCTGCGTGGCGGATGTGCCGTGGCCCGGCGCGCAGGCGATTCCGATGCTGGTATCAATGCTGATGTCGCTGCCTTCGAGGCCAAAACTGCGCGAGACGGCATGCACCACCCGCGCGGCCAGCATCGCCGCATCGCTCTCGCAGTCACCGTTTGTCGACTGTATGATTGCGAATTCGTCGCCACCGAGGCGGCTCACCATATCGTTTTCACCGAGCACGGAGGAAATCCGCGAAGCCACCGCCACCAGCAAGGCGTCACCGGCGGCATGTCCGAGTGTGTCATTGACGGCCTTGAAGCGGTCGAGATCGAGCAGCATGACATTGAAGGGCTGGCCGGACGCCGACAGTTGCTCCAGACGGTTTTCCAGCGTCTTCATCAACAGCACGCGGTTTGGAAGTCCGGTCAGCGCGTCGTGATGGGCCATATGCTCCAGCTGCTGCGCCATATCGCGTATCTGCCGCAGGCGTCCACGCTCCAGAACCGCCTCGCGCAACGTTTCGATGGCGGTGGCCATGTCGCCGATCTCGTCTCTCCGCTCCTGAAACGGCGTGGCGACATCTGTTTCCTCGCGGGCAATCCGAAGTGTCGCCTGCACCAGCGCCGGGACCGGTTTCAGGAAATGCCGGGCAATCACCGTCACAAGTACGCCGGTGACGGTCAAGACCACGATCAGCGCGGCGAGTGAATTATAGATGAGCTTGCGCTGCGCGCCATAAAGCGCGTCCGAGCCGCCGATGCTGACGGCGACCGCGCCGATCGGTTTCTTCGTTTCCGTGCTGATGATCGGCAGCAGGCCGATATAATGGCTGGATTCGCCGATGGTCGCAAAACCGGTGGAAAAACGCGCGGCGACCGCGTCTCTGGAAAAGATGGGATCGGTGGCGAGCGGCTTTTCGTCGTCATCGGTGGCGTTGTCAAAGGCTGCGGCGATCTGGCGGAAGCCGGAATCGGCCTCATCATAACGGAAAAGCCAGACGGCATTCTTGGTCTGCGCGCCGATAAGCGCGAGAACGTCGCTGGGGTTGAAGCCGGTGACGAGAATGGAGTCATCATCGCCGATCGGCTTGTCGGTCAATATGCCGTTGACCTGCCCGTCGGCATCGGCGGTGACGCTGACATAGGTATAGATGCTGCGAAGCGTGGCGCTGGCGATCTGCGAATTGACGCGGGCCTGATTGAGCCATTGCTCGCTGGCGGCGGCAACGAACATGTACCAGCCGACGAGCGCGCCGATGCTGTAGGAAAAGATCACGCCGCCCAGGAATATCAGGGTTATCTTGCTGGCAAGCGACCGCCGCCGCGAAAACCGGCCTGTTTCCGGCTGCGTCGGTGAGCGAAGCGTGTGGCCCGGTTCAACCTGTCTATCCGTCCCGCGATAGGCAGTCTCTTCCATTCGCGATAGTCCCCCGCGATGTCGCGTTATAATTGTTTTATGGAATTTTATAGGGCATGCGTTTCAATGATGTCTGCTAAATAATTCAACAAAGTTTAGAGGCGATTAAGAATTAATCCGTCTTTTTATAGTCGTAGCTTATATAAGAAATGGCGTTCCTGCACCTCAGGTTGAAAAAATCGGAGGTTAGAGATGAAGCGTCAAGGATAGACTCCAAAATTCTGCGATCTCCGTCATGTTTCCTGATCTGGCGTGTGGGGCATAGATGGCGCGATGATTGACCTTGCCAACGGGTCGATAAACGGCATGTTGTGCGCAACATGCTGTTTTCAGGGAAGATATCCATGGCTCACAGAGGCAAAAATATCGCGCAGCTTTCCGTTCTCATCCAGAGCGGCCATCTCGATCCGCGTACCTTGGCGGAGGAGACGCTGGATGCGATCGGCAATGAGGGCGATCAGGCCATTTTTGTCGAGTTGACGGCGGCGCGGGCCATGCTGGAGGCGGAAGCCGCGTCAAAACGCATTGCCGAGGGCCGTTCCTGTGGCGTGCTTGATGGCATTCCGGTGGCCTGGAAGGACCTTTTTGATCTGGAAGGCATGGCGACCACGGCCGGATCGACGGTGCTTGCGGATGATGCGCCTGCGTCTCGCGATGCGGATGTGGTGACGGCGCTGAAACAGGCGGGCATGATCTGCATCGGCCGCACCAATATGAGCGAGTTCGCGTTTTCCGGTCTCGGCATCAATCCGCATTATGGCACGCCGCGCAATCCTGCTTCTAAGGATGGTCACCGTCTGCCGGGCGGCTCTTCGTCTGGCGCGGGCGTCACTGTCGCAGCCGGTCTGGTGCCGGTAGCGATCGGCACCGATACGGGCGGATCGGTGCGTATTCCCGCCGCCTTCAACGGTGTGGTGGGTTACAAGGCAAGCCGCGGCCGCTATTCGATGCGTGGCGTTTATCCCTTGGCAAAAAGCCTGGATTCGCTCGGGCCGCTCACGCACACCGTGCAGGACGCCGTCTGGGTGGATGCCGCCATGCGCGGCAAGGCGGCTGCAGACGTCCAGCGTGCGCCTCTCGCGGGCCTTTCGCTGGTGGTGCCGGAAACTGTATTTTTCGATGGCATAGAGGATGGCGTTGCAGCCGCTTTCGAGCAGGCGGTGGAACGTCTTGTCCGCGCCGGTGCCTCGGTGCGGCGGCAGGCATTTCCCATTTTTTCGGAGCTATTCGATCTTATCAAAGAAAAGGGTGCGCTGGTGACGGCGGAAGCCTTTGCCCTGCACAAGACACGGCTGGAAGGTGCGGATGCCGCGCGCATGGACCCGCGCGTGGTTGCGCGAACGAGGCTTGGTGCAAATATTTCAATGCCTGATTATATCGCCATCATCGAGGCGCGCGAACGCATGACGGCGGCGTTTTCAGGCATGATCGGCAGGCAGGAACTGCTGGTGTCGCCGACATTGCCGCATGTTGCGGCCAAGGTCGCGCCGCTTCTCGATGACGACGATGCCTTTTTCGCCATGAATGCGAAAACCCTGCGAAACACCCAGATCGGCAATTTCTTCGATCTCTGCGGCGTTTCCATCCCTTGCGGAACGGGTGAAGCAGACATGCCGGTTGGCCTGCTGCTTTCCGGTCTACACGGCACGGATGACCATGTTCTCAGCGTGGCGATGGCGGCGGAAGAGATTATTCGCGGCTGATGAAAGGAAAAGGCGGCCTTGTTTGGCCGCCTCTCAATGCATGCTTCAACGCGCCGCCCAGTTGGCGCCGCGGCGGAACATGGTCTTCATTTGCGGCACGGAAAATTCCTTGGCCTGATGGCCGAGTGCCGAATAGAAGACGCGGCCCTTGCCGTATTTGCGTTTCCAGACCACCGGCATCACCACGCCGTCGATCCACCATGCGTGGTCGCCGGTGAATTTCGTCGTCGCCAGCACTTCGTTGGAAGGGTCGACATGCATGTAATATTGCTCCGACGTATAGGGGAAATCGGAAATTCCCTCCATCAGCGGGTCGTCGGGGCGGGTGATGTTGACCGTGTAATCGATGATATTGCCGGGGTGGGCGACCCATTGGCCGCCGATCATGAACTGATATTCCACGCATTCGCGGAAACTGTCGCCCGCACCGCCATGGAAACCGGCAATGCCGACGCCGTTTTCGACGGCGGCCGTGAGGTTCTTGATCTCTTCCTTCTCGATCTTCGACATGGTGACAATAGGCACGACGAGGCTGAGATCATGCACCGACGGATCGGCGAAAGCCTCCGTGCTGTGCTCCACATAGACCTTGAAACCGTCTTCCTCCAATATGTCCTTGACGATGGTGGCGCATTCCTGCGGCTCGTGGCCGCTCCAGCCGCCCCAGACGATGAGTGCTTCGCGCATTTATTTCCTCCTCGGGATTATTTGCCGAGCTGGCCGTCGACCAGCGATGTTTCGAGCGGCGCAGGGCGCTCCGCTTTGGTGGTGATGGAAACGGTCGTGCCGCTGTCCGATGCCGTCTGGAAGGCTTCCATGACTTCCAGCACATGCAGGGCGAGATCGCCATTGGCGCGGTGCGGACGGTTCTCGCGGATCGCGTAGGCCATATCTGCAACGCCGATGGAGCGATAATTGCCGTCAGCATAGGGCGACGACAGCGCCTGCGGCTCGAACTGGCCGCCCTTTTTCAGCAATTGCACCTCGCCGCCGAAATGGTTGGGATCGGGCACGATCAGCGTGCCTTCGGTGCCGTAGAGTTCCAGCGGCACATGTTTGTGGCCCGCCACATCAAAGCTCATGCCCACCTGCACAACGGCGCCGTTCTCGAAGGCCAGCATGCCGGACACATGGGTGGCGACATGGACGGGGATTTTTTCACCGTTCTTCGGTTCGCTGGTGATGAGGCGCTCATTGCGCGGTGCAACGGCAAAGCCCGCCACCTTGGCGACCGGGCCGAACAGGTTAACGAGATCGGTAATGTAATAGGGGCCCATATCCAGCATCGGCCCGCCACCGACCTCGTAATAGAAGGCCGGGTTGGGGTGCCAGCGCTCATGGCCGGGGCACATGAAGGTGGCCGTTCCGCCAACGGGCTCGCCCAGCACACCCTCATCGATCAGGCGGCGTGCGGTCTGGTGTCCGCCCCCGAGGAATGTATCGGGAGCCGAGCCGATGCGCAGGCCCTTGGCCTTTGCCGCATCCGCAAGGCGTTTACCCTCGGCGAAATTGATGCCGAGCGGTTTTTCCGAATAGGCGTGCTTGCCGGCATCGAGCGCGCGCAGGCCCACTTCCACATGCGCCTTGGGGATCGTCAGGTTGACGATGATTTCCACGGAGGGATCGGAGAGAAGCGCGTCGATGCTGGTTGCCTTCAGGCCGAATTCGTTCGCCCGCGCCTTCGCCGCTTCCTCGTTCATATCCGCCAGTCCGCGAATATCGAGAATAGGAAACGACGCCATGGCCTTGAGATAGGCGCTGGAAATGTTGCCGCAGCCTATGATGCCGATACCGACCTTGTTCATATGATTCCTCCCGTAAATCAGAAATGCCTGGGCCTGTGCTCAACCCTGCGGGCTAGAGCGCTGGCCCGGTTGTGTTCCATGGCGATTCGTAAAGTTCGTAAAGCGCAACGGCCGCGGCCCCCTGCGCCCACAATTCGTCGCTCGCAACATCGAAAACCAGTTCCGCGACACCGGCCAGCGATGGCGGCACGGCGGCGTTGTAGCTGTTGCGAATGCTGGCGATGAAAGGTTCGCCAAGTTCGAGGCTGGAGCCGGTGATGATGACCCGCGGCGGCGCAAACAGCGTGACGATATTGGCAAGTGTCAGGCCAAGTGCTGCGCCGGCGCGCAGGGCCGCCGCGATGAGATCGTGATCTTCAGCCGCAATCAGCGCATGGGCATGCTGCATGCCACGGCCGAGCCGGATCGCTTCGGCAAAACGCCCGTCCACCGGGCGCGAGCCTAAAATGGCATTTTCGCCCGCCTGGCTTGCCAGCCGCACCGTGCCTTCATTGGCAAGGCCGATGACGAGGTCGCCGAGATTGTGGCTGAGACCGCCCGCACCACGAAACAGCTGGTTCTGGTGCAGCACGCCAAGCCCGAGTGTCTGTTCCAGCGAAATCAGCACCATGTCTTCGAGATCGCGCGCATGGCCGAACCAGTGGTGGGCGAGCGTGATGGCGTGTGCGTCACTTTCGATGATGGTTGGCGAATTCAGCCGCGCCGTCATTTCCTCGGCAAAGTTGACGTTTACTTCGCGCAGGATAGGACTGCTGCGGATCCTGCCGGTGCGGTGTTCGATGACACCGGGCAGGCCGAGACAGACCATGTCCACATCCTCAAGCGAAAGACCGGCATCGACGACGCAGCGTCGTACGCCGTCTTCCACCAGATCGGCGATGACGCCGATGGGCTGGCGGTCGACGCGGATCGGCAAGGCAAGGGTGGACAGCACATTGCCGCAGAAATCGGTGACGACGAAAACCATGCGGTTTGCGGCGATCTTGGCGCCCACAACGCGGGCGGCATCCGGGTTCAGTTCCAGCATCACGCGCGGTCTGCCGCGCGCCCCTTCGGTACGGATATCACCGATATGGCGGGTGAGAATCAGCCCGTCATCGAGCAGCGAGGCGGTAATCGCCGAAACGGTCGTGGTGGAGAGCTGCGTTCTTTCGCTGATTTCCACCCGCGAGATCGGGCCATGGCGGCGGATGCTATCAAGCACGCTCAGCCTGTTGATCGCGCGCATCAATTCGGGGTCTGCGGTCTTCATGAGGTCCTGCTGCGATCGGGTTCGATCTAAAACGAATTTATATCGGATTGCGGATTAAATAACGTCTGTCGGGAGGGGTGTGTCAAGCGGTTTGGGTAAAAAATTGGCAAACCGCCTTGACATCGGGCAGGGCGTGGGGTGAATTAATCCGCATTGGGGAATAAATGGTGAGGAACCCCAGGGAGGATCACGATCATGACGTATTGGCACGCAGGCGCAAGCCTGAGCGGCAGGCGGATTGCCTTTGCCGCAACGACAAGCATAGCCCTGATGCTCGGCGCGGCCAGCGCCTCGGCAGCGACCGTCGTTAAATGGATGCATGTGGAGCTGGACCCCAAATCCGTGGCTGTCTGGGAGGAGATTGCCAAGGAATACGAGGCCAAGCATCCCGATGTCGATGTTCAGCTGCAGTTCCTCGAAAACGAGGCCTTCAAGGCAAAATTGCCGACGCTGCTGCAATCCAATGACGTGCCTGACTTCTTCTACAGCTGGGGTGGCGGCGTCCTTGAGGAACAGTCCAAGACCGGCGCGCTGAAAGATCTGACCGAAGTTTTCGACGCCGACGGCGGCAAGCTGCGTCAGGCCTATAATGCATCCGCAATCGACGGCCTGTCCTTTGACGGCAAGGTCTGGGCCGTACCGTACCGCGTCAGCCTCGTCAGCTTCTTTTATAACAAGGAGCTGTTCGCCAAGGCCGGTGTGAAGGCGGAGGATATCAAGACCTGGGACGATTTCAGCGCCACGGTCAAGAAGATCAAGGAAGCCGGTATCGTCCCGATCGCGGGCGGTGGCGGTGAAAAATGGCCGATCCATTTCTACTGGAGCTATCTCGTCATGCGCAATGGCGGGCAGGCCGTGTTCGATGCCGCCCGCAAGGGCGAAGGCGAAGGTTTCATGAACCCGGCGATCATCAAGGCCGGTGAACAGCTGGCCGAGTTCGGCAAGCTCGAACCCTTCCAGCCCGGTTATCTCGGCTCCACCTGGCCACAGGCGCTCGGTGTCTTCGGCGACGGCAAGGCGGCAATTATTCTCGGCTTCGACAATACGGAAGCCAACCAGCGCAAGAATGCCGGCGACGGCAAGGGGCTCGCCCCTGAAAATATCGGCCGCTTCGCCTTCCCGGTTGTCGAAGGCGGTGCCGGCAAGGCCACTGATACGCTGGGCGGCCTGAACGGCTGGGCGCTCACCAAGAACGCTTCCAAGGAAGCGATCGATTTCGCGGCCTTCCTGACCAGCAAGGAAAGCGAAGAGAAAATGGCGACCGCCGGCATGATCCTGCCGGTTGCCACGGGTGCCGCCGGTGCGGTGAAGAACCCGCTGCTGGCGGATTCGGCAAAACAGCTTGCCGCCTCCACCTGGCACCAGAACTTCTTCGACCAGACACTGGGCGCCGCCGTCGGCCGCGTCGTCAACGATATTTCAGTCGAGATCGTTTCCGGCCAGATGACCTCCGAAGAGGGCGCCCAGCAGATTCAGGACGCATTCGAACTGCGCTGATCTGACGGTTTTCATGGCAGCGCCGCGAATGTGCGGCGCTGCTTATCTGCCTCCATGAAAGCGGATAGAGATGACGGATATTTCCATGACTTCTGCGTCCATACCGGCGCGCGGCGCGACAAAGGCCAAGCGCAAGCAAAGTTCGGTCGCGCATGACCGGGCGCTGACCCTTCTGGTGTTTCTGCCGCCCGCCCTGTTGCTCTTTACCCTGTTCGTCATCCTGCCCATGGGCGAGGCGGCGTGGTACAGCCTTTACCGCTGGAACGGTTACGGCACGCCGACCGATTTTGTCGGTTTGAAGAATTTCCAGGTCCTGTTCGGTAATGCCGCCTTCTCGCAGGCCCTTATGAATAACGGCCTGATCATCCTTATCTCTATCCTGATCCAGATTCCGCTGGCGATCTGGCTGGCCATGATGCTGGCGCACCGCATTCCCGGCGTCGTAGCCTTCCGGCTGGTGTTCTTTCTGCCTTATGTTCTGGCTGACGTCGCAGCGGGCCTGATCTGGCGCTTCGTTTATGATGGCGACTATGGTCTGTTCGCCGCCATTTCCAATTTCTTCGGCTTCGCAAATCCTTACGTGCTGGCCGACAAGGATGTGGCGATCTACGCCGTGCTCGGCGTCATCGTCTGGAAATATTTCGGTTTCCATATGATGCTGTTCATCGCCGGCCTTCAATCCGTCGACAAGAACGTGCTGGAAGCAGCCGAAATCGACGGCGCGTCCGGCTGGCAGAAATTCCGTTATGTCACGCTGCCGATGCTCGGTTCCACGGTGCGCCTGTCCGTCTTCTTTGCTGTGATCGGTTCGCTGCAGCTGTTCGACATGATCATGCCGCTCACCGGCGGCGGCCCGTCCAACTCCACACAAACCATGGTCACCTTCCTCTACACCTACGGCGTCATGCGCATGCAGGTGGGGCTTGGCAGCGCAGTCGGCGTCGTTCTCTTCGTCATCTGCGTGACGCTCGCCTTCGGTTACAAAAGGATTTTCATGCGCCATGACTGACACATCCACTTCCGTCCGCATGCCGCTGCAAACCAAGCTTTATCTTTACATATCGCTGAGCCTGATTGCGGCCATCGTGCTTATCCCGTTGCTCACCACCGCGCTCGGCGGTTTCAAGACGCTGGGAGACCTGCGTGTCAACCCGTTCGGTATTCCGGCCGAATGGCAATGGTCCAACTACGGCGATATCCTGCTTGGCAAACGCTATTGGCTGCAAATCTTCAACTCGCTGGTCATCGCGCTGCTGACGGTATTCCTGACGCTGACTGTCTCGGCCATGGCGGCCTTCACCTTCGCGCATGTGAAATTCTTCGGCTCGTCCTTCCTGCTCAATTATTTTCTGCTGGGGCTGATGTTTCCGGCGGCGACCGCCATCCTGCCGCTGTTCATTCGTATCCGCGATCTCGGCCTGCTCGATACCTACTGGGGTGTGGTGCTGCCGCAGGTAGCCTTCGGGCTGGGCATGAGCATTCTCCTGTTCCGCAATTATTTCCGTAATCTGCCGGACGAGCTGTTTCAGGCGGCCTTCGTGGATGGTTGCGGTTATCTACGCTTCTTCTGGCATATTTCCGTGCCGCTTTCGCGGCCGATCGTGGCGACCGTTGGCATTGTCTCCTTCGTCGGCAGCTGGAACAGCTACATCCTTCCGCTCATCATGCTGAATTCGGAATCGAAATATCCCTGGCCGCTCGGCATCATGGTTTATCGCGGCGAATTCGGCACGGAATGGCAGCTCGTTCTCGCCTTCATCACGCTGACGATCCTGCCGACCGTCATCGTCTTCTTCCTCGCACAGAAACACATCATCGCGGGTCTGACGGCCGGTGCCGTCAAATCGTGACGTGAAAGGAGCAAAAAATGGCTTCCGTCGAACTTAAGGATATCCGCAAGTCCTATGCCGCGCTCGATGTCATCCACGGCATCTCGCTTGATATAACGGATGGTGAATTCATCGCGCTGGTCGGTCCATCCGGCTGCGGCAAATCCACCCTTCTGCGCATGATCGCCGGGCTGGAGGAGATCACCGATGGGGATATTCTCATCGGCGACAGGGTGGTCAATGGCATGACCCCGCGCGAGCGCAACATCGCCATGGTGTTCCAGTCCTATGCGCTTTATCCGCATATGACGGTGGCCGAAAACATGGGCTTCAATCTGAAGCTCGCCGGCCAGCCAAAAAACGTCATTGAAGAACGTGTTGCGGAAGCCGCCCGCATGCTCGATCTCGGCAAGCTTCTGGATCGCAAGCCCTCACAGCTTTCCGGCGGCCAGCGCCAGCGTGTCGCCATGGGCCGCGCCGTGGTGCGCAACCCGGCCGTCTTCCTGTTCGATGAGCCGCTGTCCAACCTCGATGCCAAGCTTCGCGTACAGATGCGCAGCGAAATCAAGGCTCTGCACCAGAAGGTTGGGACGACCTCCATCTATGTAACCCATGACCAGATCGAGGCCATGACGCTGGCGGACCGGGTGGTGGTGCTCAATCACGGCCGCATCGAACAGCAGGGCACGCCGCTCGAACTTTACAAGACACCCGCCAATCTCTTCGTCGCCGCCTTTATCGGTTCGCCGGCCATGAACCTCATCGAAGGCGTGGTCGATGGCGAGGGTGACCAGCCCGCCGCCCGGCTGAAGGACGGCACCGCGATCCGCATTGCCGCCTCCCGCAAGGTCAAGCGCGGCCAGCCGGTGACGATCGGGCTTCGCCCCGAACATATCGGTTCGGCGATTGGCGGCGATATCTCGCTTACCGGACGGACGGTGCTGGTGGAGCCGACGGGCGCGCAGACCCATGTGGTCTTCGAACTGGCGGGCGATCAGGTTACGGCAGTGGTGGATGGTGAGCAGCCGGTGAAGGTGAACACCCCCTTCGCAGCCACCGTGCACCATGAGCGCGTGCACGTCTTCGACAGGGCGAGCGGACTGGCGCTTTAAGCGCCTCCCGTCTTTTAAATGAAATACGGAAATTCTCTTGCCCCTCCGCTTTTGGGGCTTGTTTGAAAATCACGAGCGGTTAGCTTGGCGCTTGGGAACAAAGCGGGTTACCGCGCAACTGTATCGATGCAGGAGGAGATTTTTATGAGAACGATCAAAGGGCCGGGTCTTTTTCTCGGTCAGTTTGCCGGTGATGCAGCCCCCTTCAACAGCTGGGATGGCATTACCAAATGGGCGGCGGAAAAGGGTTACGCCGGTGTGCAGGTGCCGACCTGGGCCGGGCAGCTGATCGATCTCAAAAAAGCGGCGGAATCGAAGGATTATTGCGACGAGTTTGCCGGTGTCGCGCGCCAGAACGGCGTGGAAGTAACCGAGCTTTCCACCCATCTGCAAGGTCAGCTCGTCGCCGTTCACCCGGCCTATGACGAGGCCTTTGACGGTTTTGCCGCACCGGAAGTGCGCGGCAACCCGAAGGCGCGTCAGCAATGGGCGGTGGAGCAGGTGAAGCTCGCGCTGAAAGCCTCGAAAAATCTCGGCATCAAGGCGCATGCGACGTTTTCCGGCGCGCTTGCCTGGCCGTTCGTTTATCCGTGGCCGCAGCGTCCGGCCGGTCTGGTGGAAACAGCCTTTGATGAACTGGCGAAACGCTGGACGCCGATCCTCGATTACGCTGATGAGCAGGGTGTGGATGTCTGCTACGAAATCCATCCGGGCGAAGATCTCCATGACGGCGTGACGTTCGAGATGTTCCTCGAGCGGGTGAAGAACCACAAACGCGCCAACATGCTCTACGATCCCTCGCATTACGTGCTGCAATGCCTAGATTATCTCGACAATATCGACATCTACAAGGACCGCATCAAGATGTTCCACGTCAAGGATGCGGAGTTCAACCCGACCGGGCGGCAGGGCGTTTATGGCGGTTATCAGGGCTGGGTGAACCGCGCTGGTCGCTTCCGTTCGCTGGGCGACGGGCAGGTTGATTTCGGTGCGGTCTTCTCCAAGATGGCGGCCAATGATTTTGACGGCTGGGCCGTCGTCGAATGGGAATGCGCACTGAAACACCCTGAAGACGGCGCCCGGGAAGGGGCGGAATTCGTCAAGGCGCATATCATCCGCGTCACGGAAAAAGCCTTTGACGATTTCGCATCAAGCGGCACCGATGATGCGGCCAACCGCCGTATGCTTGGGCTTTGAAAGCATTTCAGGGGAGATATTATGGCTATTGAAGGAAAGACAACGGACAAGGCGAACAAGCGGATTCGCCTTGGCATGGTCGGTGGTGGTTCGGGCGCATTTATCGGCGGCGTTCACCGCATGGCGGCGCGGCTCGACAATCGTTTCGATCTCGTGGCAGGGGCCCTGTCCTCGACGCCGGAAAAATCCCTCGCTTCCGGCCACGAGCTGGGGCTCGATCCCGAGCGTTGCTATGGTTCGTTCGAGGAAATGGCCGAAAAGGAAGCGCTGCGCGAGGATGGCATCGAGGCGGTGGCGATCGTTACCCCCAACCATGTGCATTATCCGGCAGCGAAGGCGTTTCTGGAGCGCGGCATCCATGTCATCTGCGACAAGCCGCTGACCTCCAATCTGGAAGACGCCAAAAAGCTGAAGCAGGTGGCCGACAAGGCCGATGCACTGTTCATCCTCACGCACAACTACACCGGCTATCCGATGGTGCGGCATGCGCGGGAACTGGTGGAGTCAGGCGCGCTCGGCACGATCCGTCTGGTGCAGATGGAATATCCGCAGGACTGGCTGACGGAAGCGGTGGAACAGACCGGCGCGAAACAGGCCGTCTGGCGCACCGATCCGGCGCAATCCGGCGTCGGCGGCTCCACCGGCGATATCGGCACCCATGCCTATAATCTCGGTTGCTTCATTTCCGGTCTGGAAGCGGATGAGTTGGCGGCGGATGTGCATACCTTTGTCGAAGGCCGCCGGCTGGATGACAATGCGCATGTGATGCTGCGCTTCAAGCCGAAGGGCGGCAAGCAGGCAGCCAAGGGGCTACTCTGGTGCAGCCAGGTTGCGGTCGGTCACGAAAACGGGCTGAAGGTCCGTGTTTATGGCGACAAGGCCGGCATCGAGTGGACGCAGGCCGATCCGAACTATCTCTGGTTTACGAAGCTTGGCGAGCCGAAGCAGTTGATCACCCGCGGCGGTGCCGGGGCAGGGGCTGCGGCAGCACGCGTCACCCGCATTCCGTCCGGCCATCCGGAAGGTTATCTCGAAGCCTTCGCCACGATCTATACCGAGGCGGCGCATGCCATCGAAGCCCGCCGCACCGGTTCGGCGCTCGATAAGGCGGTTATTTACCCGACCGTCGATGACGGGGTTAAAGGCGTCGCCTTTGTTACGGCCTGCATCGAGTCCGGCAAGAAGAATGGCGGCTGGGTGAAGCTGTAAGACGAGGTTGCGGCATATTTCTTCTCCCCGTTGCCGGGGAGAAGATGCCCCTGACGTCATCTGCGGACGGGATCAATTGACGCGTGTCGTCTGTCGCTGCACCCGTTCCGTTATGGGGCAGCCATCCTGGAGCTTGGTCCAGGACGAAACGTTGAGCTTCATCTCGCAGCGCGCGAGATAGGAGCCACCGTCGACCTTCAGGCAGGATGTCTGGCCGAGTTCGAACATGGTGCCGCGATTTCGGCATTTGCAATTATGGGCATCCGCCAAGGTAGGAATAAGGGCCATGATCAGGCCAAGTATGAGCACTCCAGTACGCATGGCTGAAGCTCCAAAGGATATCCTGCCAGATTACTCCTGTCCGAGGGCATAGTCAAAAACGGCCTTTGCCTGTGATGCGTGCCCTCTGCGGGTAGCAGCCCTGCGAATTCCCCCGCTATCACCCGATCAAAATCGCCCTGATATCATTCACATTCGTCAGGGTCGGACCTGTGACGACAAGGTCTCCTGCCGCCTTGAAAGCGGTGTAGCTGTCGTGGCTTACGAGCAACTGACGCGGATCGACACCGACTTCGCGCATGCGGGCAAGCGTATCCGGCGTCACCACAGCACCCGCCGCATCCTCGACGCCGTCTATGCCGTCGCTATCGCCGGCAATGGCCCAGATGCTGCCCGCGCCCTTCAGCGTCAGTGCGAGGCTCAGCAGGAACTCCGTGTTACGGCCGCCCTTGCCGGCTGGCCCCTTGCCAATCGTGACCGTGGTTTCGCCGCCGGAAAGCAAAACGGCCGGGCCCTTGACCGGCAGGCCCTTGCGACTGGCGGAGAGCGCTATACCGGCCATGACAGCCCCGACATCCTTGGATTCGCCTTCCAGCGAATCCCCGAGGATGAGCGGCGTAAGCCCGAGTTTCACGGCCTCATCCGCTGCCGCCTGCAAGGCGAGCGAAGGAGCGGCAATGAGCCGGATATCCTCGTCGATATCGCCGGCCTTCGGGGTTTCCTCACCTTTTTCCAGCACCTTGCGCACGTTTTCCGGAAGATCGAGCGCATAACGGGAGATGATTTCCCGCACGGTTTCGATGTCGCTCGGATCGGCAACCGTCGGGCCGGAGGCGATTTCCGAGGGGTCGTCGCCCGGCACGTCGGAAATCAGCAGCGAAACAACCTTGGCCGGTCTGGCGGCCAGTGCCAGCCGTCCGCCCTTGATGCGGGAGAGATGCTTGCGCACGGCGTTCATTTCGGAAATCGTCGCGCCGCTGGCAAGCAAAGCGCGGTTGACGGCCATCTTGTCGGCAAGCGTCATGCCTTCGGCCGGTGCCACCATCAGCGCCGAACCACCGCCGGAAATCAGCGCGATCACCATGTCGTCGGTGGTCAATCCCTCGACGGCGGCGAGAATGCGTTTCGCCGCTTCCGCACTCTTATCGTCAGGCACGGGATGGGAAGCCTCGATGATCTCGATACGCGCAGTCGGGACAGCATGGCCGTAACGCGTCACCACCACACCGGAGAGATCGACATGTGGCCATGCCGCTTCAAGCGCTGCGGCCATGGCGGCGGAAGCCTTGCCGGCGCCCACCACCACGCACCGCCCTTTGGGCGGGGAGGGAAGGTGGTGTTGCAACACCTTTGCCGGATCGGCGCTTGCGACTGCGGCCATGAAGATGCGGTTGAGCGCGTCTCTTGCGGACGTGTCGTTCCATGCGCTCATCGGCTCATGCTCCGATCCAGAGGAAGCCGAGCGCAAACAATGCCGGCAATGCCTGAATGAACAGGATCTTCATATTGGCTGTCATGGCGCCGAAAATACCGGCCACCAAAACGCAGGTCAGGAAGAAAACCTTGAAGCTCAGCCCTTCATCGCCCTGCATGAGCCCATAGATCAGCCCGGCCGCGAGAAAGCCGTTATAAAGGCCCTGATTGGCGGCAAGCACCTTTGTCTGCCGGGCAAAATCTGCCGAAAGACCGAAAGCCTTGCGCCCGGCTGGCTTTTCCCACAGCAGCATTTCCAGAATGACGATGTAAATATGGATGGCCGCAACCACGGCAATCAGAATGCTGGCGATCATCGGCGGGTTCCTCCAAACCATGATGTCCGTTGCCGTTGTCAGGGTGAACAGGCGGCGAGCGGTCACTTCCGTTTTAACGTCGGGACGAAGGGCTGCAAGGCCAGAATCTCCTCTTCCCGTGCAAACTGTTGAAGAGTGGTGACCTGTTGCTTGACTCTTTGCTGAAATAGGAACAAAACAAGAACAATAGAGATGAATAACCGGAATTGAAACCTGTCATGCCATGCAAAAGCGCGCGGATCAGTTGCTCGTTGTCGAAGAGCTGCGTGAAAGGCTGGAAAGGATCGGTAACGGCCCTGAGCGGCTGCACGAGACCTTGCCTTTCGGCGTGGATGCCATCGACCATCGCCTGCCGGGAGGCGGGCTCAAGCTCGGCTGTCTGCATGAGCTGAGCGGCGGCGGCAATGGCGCTGCCGATGGTGCGGCGGCCGCCCTTTTTGCGGCCGGTGTGGCGGCAAGGCTTTCCGGCAAGGTTTTATGGTGCGTTACCCGGCGGGATCTGTTCATGCCGGGGCTGACGCAGGCCGGCCTTTCGCAGAACCGGCTCATCATTGTTGAATGCCGCGATGAGAAGGGCGTGCTCGACTGTTTCGAGGAGGGTTTACGCTGCAATGGTTTCGGCGCGGTGATGGGTGAGGTGGCAAAATTGCCGATGAACGCCTCGCGACGGCTGCAACTGGCGGCGGAAACCTCCGGTGTTACCGGCATCGCCATCCGCCATTTCCGGCGTGCGGCCGATGCGGCGCTGTACGGCGAGCCGACGGCGGCGGTGACCCGCTGGCGCATCTCCGTCCGTCCTTCTTCGCCCTTGCCGGTGCCGGGGGTGGGCAGGCCGCGCTGGTTTCTCGAACTTTTGCGATGTCGCGGCGGCGAAAGTGCCGAATTTGAAGTGGAAGCCTGTGATGCAAAGGGTCGTCTCGCTCTACCTGCCGACATGGCCGACGGATCGCTTCCGGCGTCTTTCGGGAGAGAACGCGCCACCGGTTGAAAAGCCGCTGGTCATGATCGGCCGCCAGGGCAGCCGCCGGCTGGCGCTGGCGCTGGACAAAGCGGCAAAGGCGGCGGGCATCCGGCCCGGCACGCCGGTCAGCAAGGCGCAGGCGCTGGTGCCGGGCCTTCTCGTGGAAGATTTGGATGCGGCTGGAGATGCCCGCGCCCTGCAGCAGCTGGCCTTTCATTTTCTGCGCATCTATGCCCCCATCGTCGCCTCCGATGCGCCGGATGGGCTGGTGCTGGACACGACGGGAGCGGACCATCTGCACGGCAGTGAGACGCTGATGTTGAGCGGCATGGTCAACCGCCTGCATGCCGCAGGCTTTGCCGCCCGTGCTGCCATTGCCGATAGCTGGGGTGCTGCCCATGCGCTGGCCCGCTTCGGCCGCGAGCAGATCAGCATCATACCGCCGGGCGGACAGCGGGCAGCGATCAGCGGGTTGCCGCTTGCCGCGTTGAGGCTGGAGGAGCGTATCGTTTCCGGGTTGAAGGTACTCGGCTTTCGCAGCATCGGCGAGCTTGCCGAAGCCCCGCGCGCGCCGCTGACCCTGCGTTTTGGCCCCGAACTCGTCCGGCGTCTTTCCCAGGCTTTCGGGGAGATCGGCGAACCCATAGAGCCGGTGCGCGCGGCCGAACTGGTGGAGGTGCGTCGCGCCTTTCCCGAGCCGATCGCAGCGGCGGAGACGATTGCCCGTTATACACAAAAGCTGGTCACGGGGCTTTGCGCAGCACTTGAAAAGCGCGGCCTCGGCGCCCGCAGGGTTGATCTGGTGCTGCATCGGGTCGATAGCGGTCTGCAGGCGGTGCGGGCCGGCACCTCCAGACCGGTGCGCGACATCAAGCAGCTTGTCCGGCTTTTGACCGACCGTATCGACACCATTGATCCCGGTTTCGGTATCGAGATGATGGTGCTGACTGCCACCCATGCCGAGCCGCTTCTCGCCGCGCAGGCCCGGTCCTCGCTTCTGGAGGAGGGGCGTGCGGACATCGCCGATACGGTCGATGTTATCCTCAATCGCGGCCACAGGGTCTATCGTTATGCGGCGGTGGCAAGCGATGTGCCGGAACGCTCCGTTGCCCGCGTTGCGGCGCTTGCATCTGAGGATACCCTCGGCTGGCCCGGCCACTGGCCGCGCCCGATCAGGCTTTTTGCAAGGCCGGAACCCATCGAGACGCTGGCGCTGCTGCCGGATCATCCGCCGCGTTATTTCATCTGGAAAGGCGTGCGCCATAATGTGCGGCGCGCCGACGGGCCGGAACGGGTGTTCGGCGAATGGTGGAAACGCGACCGGGAAAAGGAAGCCGTGCGCGATTATTTCACGGTGGAAAATGAAAGCGGCGAGCGCTTCTGGATTTTCCGCTCCGGCGATGGCGAACATGCGGAGACAGGCTCGCAGGGCTGGTTCATCCACGGGGTCTTTGCATGAGCACGCCGCGTTATGCTGAACTTCAGGTGACCACGCATTTTTCATTCCTGCGCGGCGCAAGCTCCTGTGAGGAGCTGTTCGAACAGGCCAAAAACCTCGGCATCGAGGCGCTCGGCATCGTCGATCGCAACAGCCTTGCGGGCATTCCCCGCGCTTACGAGGCGGCAAGTACCAACGGCATCCGGCTCGTCATCGGCTGCCGGCTCGATCTGGATGACGACCTTTCCGTGCTTGTTTATCCCATGGATCGCCCGGCTTACGGCCGGCTTTGCCGGCTGCTTTCCGTGGGCAAGAAAAGGGGCGGCAAGGGTAAGTGCCGGCTGACATGGGATGATCTCGTCGCCTATGGCGAAGGCCTGATCGTGGTGCTGCTCGCTGATCTCGCGGATGATCTCTGCGCGCTTCGCCTGCGGCGGCTGAAAGCCGCTTTTACGGATCGCGCCTATATGGCGCTCAGCCTCAGAAGACGTCCCAATGACCAGATGCGGCTTTTCGAATTGTCCAATATGGCTCAAGTCGCAGGTATACCGACGGTGGTGACCAATGAAGTACTGTTCCATGTGCCCGAGCGGCGCATGCTGCAGGATGTCGTCACCTGCATCCGGCATAATTGCACCATCGACGAGGCGGGTTTCCGCCGCGAGCGGCATGCCGACCGCTATATGAAGCCGCCGGAGGAAATGCACCGGCTATTTGCCCGCTACCCCGAAGCGCTGGCCCGCAGTCTCGAAATCACGAAGCGCTGCACTTTTTCGCTGAAGGAACTGGTCTATCAATATCCCGAAGAGCGCACGCTGCCGGGGCTGACGGCGCAGCAGGCGCTGGAAAAAATGGTCTGGGAGGCGGTGCCGGGGCGGTATCCGAAGGGTTTGCCGGAGAAGGTGGAAAAGGCGCTGAAACATGAGCTTACACTGATCGGCAGGCTGGAATACGCCCCCTATTTCCTGACGGTAAACGCCATCGTTCGCCATGCACGCTCGCTGGATATTCTCTGCCAGGGACGTGGCTCGGCGGCCAATTCGGTTGTCTGTTACGTGCTTGGCATTACCGCCATCGATCCCGTCAAGGTCGATCTTCTGTTTGAACGTTTCGTTTCTGAAGAACGGCGTGAACCGCCTGATATCGATGTGGATTTCGAACATCAGCGGCGTGAGGAGGTCATCCAGTGGGTCTATGACACCTATGGGCGCGACAAGGCCGCGCTGTGTTCGGTCGTCACCCGTTATCGCGGAAGGGGTGCGCTGCGCGATGTCGGCAAGGTTCTCGGCCTGCCGGAAGATTTGACGAAACTTCTATCCTCGCAGGTCTGGCGCTGGAGCGAGGGGGTGGACGAGAAGCAGGTGAAGGAGCTGAACCTCAATATGGAGGATCGCCGCCTGAGGCTTGCATTTGAGCTTGCCAATCAGCTTGTCGGTACGCCGCGTCACCACAGCCAGCATCCGGGCGGCTTCGTTCTGACCCATGACCGGTTGGACGAGTTGGTGCCAATCGAACCCGCCGCCATGGATGATCGCCAGATCATCGAATGGGACAAGGACGATATAGATGTCATGAAGTTCATGAAAATGGATTGTCTGGCTCTCGGTATGCTGTCCTGCATGAAACGCGGTTTTGACATACTGGAGGAGCGCTATGGTAAAAAATATGACCTTACTTCCATGCCGGAAGATGATCCCGCAACCTTCAAAATGATCCAGAAGGCCGATACGCTTGGTACCTTCCAGATCGAAAGCCGGGCGCAGATGTCGATGCTGCCGCGTCTGAAACCGGCAAAATTTTATGATCTCGTCATTCAGGTCGCTATCGTTCGTCCCGGTCCCATTCAGGGCGATATGGTGCATCCTTATCTGCGCCGCCGTAACAGACAAGAGGATGAGCATTATCCGAAAGAAGAGCTTAGAGGGGTACTGGGCAAAACACTCGGTGTGCCATTGTTTCAGGAGCAAGCCATGCGCGTCGCTATCGAATGCGCCGGTTTCTCCCCCGGTAAGGCGGACCAGCTTCGCCGAGCGATGGCGACCTTCAAGAATGTCGGCACCATCTCCAAATTCAGGCAGGATTTGATCGATGGCATGGTGGAGCGCGGTTATGAGCAAGAATTCGCCGAACGCATCTTCAAGCAGCTGGAAGGGTTTGGCAGCTATGGTTTCCCCGAAAGCCATGCGGCCTCCTTCGCGCTGATTGCCTATGCCTCTTCATGGCTGAAATGCCATTATCCCGATATTTTCTGTGTTGCCCTTCTAAATTCACAGCCCATGGGGTTTTACGCCCCGGCGCAGATCGTGCGCGATGCGCGCGATCATGGCGTGGAGGTGCGCCCGGTCTGTGTCAATAACAGCCGCTTCGATTGCACGCTGGAGCCCACGGGTGAGAAGGATGCGAAAGGCGACGAGCGGTTTGCCGTGCGGCTCGGTATGCGCCTGGTGAAAGGGCTTTCCAACAAACATGCTGCCGATATAGTCAATGTGCGGCAGGATCGGCCTTTTGCCTCAGTGGATGATCTCTGGCGAAGGGCGGGCGTTCCCGCCGCTGCCCTCGTCTGTCTCGCCGAAGCCGATGCCTTTTTACCGTCGCTTTCGCTTGCCAGACGCGAGGCGCTCTGGGCCATCAAGGCCTTGCGGGATGAGCCGCTGCCGCTCTTCGCCGCCGCCGCCAGCCGGGAAAACACCGTGGTGGATGAGCTTCAGGAACCCTCCGTCGCGCTCAGGCCCATGACTGACGGTGGTGAGGTGGTTCAGGATTACGGCCATGTCGGGCTGACGCTGCGCGAACATCCCATGATATTCCTGCGGCGCGATCTTTCCCGCCGCCGCATCGTCACCTGTGCGGAGGCCGTGCGCGCCCGTGATGGCGCATGGCTGGAAACGGCGGGTCTGGTGCTGGTGCGCCAGCGCCCCGGCTCGGCAAAGGGGGTGATCTTCATGACACTGGAGGATGAGACGGGCATCGCCAATGCGGTGCTGTGGGTGAAAACCTTCGAAAAATACCGGCGCGTGGTGTTGTCTGCCGGCATGGTCGGTATTTACGGCAAGATCCAGCGGGAGGGTGAGGTGGTGCATCTGGTCGCCCATCGGCTGACAGATTTGTCGGAGGCGCTGGCCAGCGTGGGCGAACGCAACCATGCCTTTCCCCTGCCGCATGGGCGTGGTGATGAGTTCCACCACGGCATTCCACCGGATGATCACCGCACTATCAGGAAGCATCCGCCGCCTGCCGTGGATGATGCGGACGAGGTGGAGCGGATAAAGGTCATTTCCCGCAATTTTCACTGAAGGCGGCTCAGATCACCTTTTGCGCGCCACGATGTAAGGACGATTGTCATTGCCCTTTGTCGCGTGGATTTCCGTGACCAGAATGTCAAAACCGCCGGCGTTTATATGCCGGCCAAGCTCGGCCGCGTTGAACACGCCGGCAAAGGGCGCCTTGCCGATCGCACGCATCGCCGGCAGGACAAGGCGGATAAACGGGTTCATATCCCTAACGCAGGGGGTCTTGGTGACGAACAGCCCGCGCGGGCCAAGCCGGGAATGAATGTGCTGCAATGTGCCGCGCAGGTCGCGCACCAGATGAAGATAGTTGAAACCCAGCACCACGTTGAACTGATGAGGGTCGGGGGCAAGCGTTTCCACGGTCGCAGTGCTGAAAACGAGGTTCGGGAGAGGGCCGGCGGCGTGTTTTCTTTCCTCGGCGATTGCGATCATGCCGGCGGAAATATCCGTCGCAAGATAGTCTTTGACGCTGCACGCAAGCCGGATCGCCGTTGTCCCGGTGCCGCAACCCAGTTCCAATACCCTGTCATCCGGATTCAGCAGGGCACGGGTCCGCTCCAGCGTGCGCTCATATCCGGCCTCATCCGAAATCCTGCCCTTTGCATATTTCCGAGCGGTCCGGTTCCAGAAACGGGCGTCGTCGGCAATACTCATGGTGGATGCTCCCCGGACGGCGCCCTTCCGCTTCGGGCGGATCTGCTCTCACGCGGATATCCTATCCGGTTTGTTTGTAGCTTTTAAGCCGCATCCTCCAACCCGGCCGTGTCCTTCCGGCGAAACTGGCTGGGGGGTGCGCCGAGCACGCGTTTGAAGGCGCGGCTGAAGGAGGCTTCGGAATCGTAACCGAGTTTTTCCGCCGCCAGCGTCACGCGCATGCCTTCGCGCAGCCACAGCCGTGCCTGGTGCATGCGCACGCGCACCACATAGCGCGCCGGGCTTTCGCCCACCACGCGGGTGAAGCGCTCCGCGAAACTGGAGCGGGAAGCGCCCATCAGGGAAGCAAGCTCCTCCACGCTCCAGTCCTTTTCGGGATTGAGGTGGATGGCGGCCAGCACCCGTCCGAGTTCGGGGTTGCGCACCGCAGCCAGCCAGCCGCTGGAATCGCCGCAGCCATACTCCACCCATGTGCGGATCAACGTCGCGGTCAGCACATCGGCAAGCCTTGCCAGAATGCCGCCCGCGCCAACGCGGTTCAGTTCCACCTCACGCGTCATGGCCTCCAGCAGATGCGGAATGGCCGGATCGCTTTTGGCGAGATCACTGGTCAACATCACATCCGGCATCAGCTGCAGGAGAGGGTGCAGATTATCCATGTTGAAACGCATCGAAGCGGTAAAGGCCACGGTATCGCCGCCGGCGCTGGCGCATTGCAGGTCGAAAACGCCCTGGCAGACTTCCTTCTTGCCGAAACGGTCGAAGGGGGTAGGCGTCACATCCTCGCCGCTACCCAGCACATGGGCGTGGCCGCGGGGCAGAAGAACGGCGTCGCCGCATGTCAGCGTCAGCCACTCGCCGGAGGGTTTGCGCAATTTCGCCTGGCCGACACCGATGAAATGGAACCGTGCCGCTTCCTGCTCGGGAAAAGCTGTCGCCCAGGGGGTGGCCATGCGGCATCGGCCGTATTCCACGCCGTCGAGCCTCAGGCCACGCAACATTTCCGTCAGGGCATCATTCATGGCGCTCTCGCAAATTTGGATGTTTGGTTAAGGAATACGGATTTTCTAGCATGGAAACGCCGGGCTGTCACGCATAGCTTACGACCATTGATTTGCAGAATATGAACTGGCCTCCCACCGGTTTCACCATTTTGCCATTCCGTTTCAGAGCGCATTCCGGAAATGCGCATCAGGAGATTTACATGAGCAACCGGACCATAAACGAACTCGAATATGTGCCGCGCAAGACAGAGCCGGATGCGAAGTGGGCCGCCGTGGTTTCGCTTTCGCTCGGCGTCTTCGGGCTGGTGACGGCGGAGTTCCTGCCGGTCAGTCTGCTGACGCCGCTTTCGGCCGATCTCGCCGTCAGCTCCGGCATCGCCGGCCAATCCATTACCGTTACGGCGCTGGTCGCGGCGGTCGCCGGCCCCGGCGTTGTCATTGGCACACGCAGCATCGATCGCCGCTGGACATTGCTTGGGCTGACCACGCTGCTGATCATCTCCAGCACTTTGGCCGCCTTCGCAAACGGTCTCTTCATGCTGTTTGCCTCGCGCGTTCTGCTCGGCATCGGCCTTGGCGGCTTCTGGGCCATGTCCGCGGCGCTGGCGCTGAGACTCGTACCGCTTGATAAAATGCCGCGTGCCATGGCCATTATCCTGACAGGAGTTTCGGTCGCCACCGTCTGCGCCGCGCCCGTGGGCGCGTGGATCGGCGCGACACTTGGCTGGCGTTCTGCCTTCGTGGTTGCAGGTGCGCTCGGTGTCATCGCGCTTCTCGCGCAATTGCTCACTGTTCCGTCGCTGCCGCCGGCTGGCGCACCGGGTCTTTCCACCATGTTCCGCCTGTTGCAGCGGCCGCAGGTCCGGATCGGCCTTTTGACGACGCTGTTCATCGTTGCGGGTCATTTTGCCGGCTTCACCTATGTCCGTCCGTTCCTGGAAGATGTGACGCTTCTTGGCGTCGAGGCGATTTCGCTCGTCCTTCTGGTTTATGGTGTCGGCGGCTTTTTCGGTAATCTCTTCGGCGGTTTCCTCTCCGAGAAAAACACGGCATGGGCGGTGACGTTTGCCGCCACCCTGATCGCCGCATCGGCTTCCGTTCTGGTCGTGGCGGGTGCGTCGCCCCTGATTGCCGGCCTTGCCATCGCCTCCTGGGGTTTTGCCTTCGGCGCACTTCCAGTCAGCGTGCAGAGCTTCATCACGAGGGCCGCTTCCGACGAAGCCGAAAGTGCCGGCGCGCTGCTGCTCACCACGTTCCAGATCGCGATTTCCAGCGGTGCGGTTCTGGGCGGTCTGCTGATCGATCTTCAGGGTGCGACGATGGTCTTCGTCTTCGTGGCGATTGCCGCCCTTCTCGGTGCATCGCTGATGGCGTCGCGCCGCGGGGTAGTCCCGCAGGTCGAGGCCTCGCAGGGGTAAGCCACCCCTCGAAGAAAAAAGACCCGCCTTCGTGCGGGTCTTAAGAGAAGAGAAGGCGTTATTCCGTCTTTAGGGCGCCTTTATCGCATTCTGCGTCCGGTCTTTGCCTACCTCGATCACATGGCGCATGGCTTTCACCGCCGCATCCGCGTCACGCGCCGCAATCGCATGTACGATGCGCAGATGATTGGACGCGATCTCGGCGATGGTGCCAGGCGAAGCGGCCGGCGATGAGAGCTGGAAGGATATCGCAAGTGCAGCTTCGATCAGCCCGCTTGCCGAGCGCATGAAGGGGTTGCCAGACATATGCGCGACCGCAAGGTGGAATTCGAGATCGACCTTGGCGATGCTTTCCGGTGTATGTTTCGGATTGTCGAATTTGGCGGCGATGACGTAAAGGGAAACGATATCGTCATTGGAGGCCTGCAGGGCCGCCGCCGCCGCCGCCGCTGGTTCCAGCGCCAGGCGGATCTCCGCCAGATGCGTGACGAATTCCTGATCTATGCCGGCCTCGCAGCGCCAGCCCAGCACGTCGGGATCGAAGAAATTCCAGCTGGAGCGGTCAAGAACGCGGGTGCCCACCTTGGCCTTTGGTTCCACCAGACGCTTCGCCGCCAGCGTCTTCATCGTCTCGCGCAGCACGGTGCGGGAGACGCCGAACCGCAAGGAAAGTTCGGCATCATTGGGCAGCAGGGAGCCTTCCGCAATCCTGCCCGAGACGATGGCGCTGCCGAGTTCGGAGACCACATGGGCGTGGCTGTTCCGGCGTTTTCGCCCGCTTATCGTCGTTTCGAGCAGCCCCAAGCAAGCCTCCCTTGGCAATTATGCCGGATGCGGTCCGGCCAGTCTCCTGTTTGAATACCAGATGATTGCGCGCTGCAACACGATGAAGACGAAAAGCAGCACACCGATGACGATTTTCGTCCACCAGGAAGAAAGCGTCCCGTCAAAAACGATGTAGGTCTGGATCAGCCCCTGTATCAGAAGGCCGATAAAGGTTCCCGCCACCAGCCCGGTGCCGCCGGTCAGAAGCGTACCGCCAATGACGACAGCGGCGATGGCGTCCAGTTCCACGCCCACCGTCGCCAGCGAATAACCTGACGAGGTATAGAGCGTATAAACGATGCCAGCGAGGCCCGACAGGAAACCGGAAAGCGCATAGATGCCGATGGTCGTCGCGCCAATCGGCACACCCATCAGCTCGGCCGATTGCGGATTGCCACCCAGCGCATAGACATTGGCGCCGAAGCGGGTGCGGCTGGCGATCAGCATGCCGGCGGCGAAGACGAGAAGCATCAGCATGGCCAGCGCCGTCAGCCTGCCGCCGCCTGGAAAGCGGAAATAAAAGCCCTGTATCGCATCGATGAACGGGTGGGAGATCGGCACCGACTGCGTGGAAATCAGATAGGCCGCGCCGCGCGCCAAAAACATGCCCGCCAGTGTCACCACAAAAGGCGGGATCGACAGGAAGCGGATCATCGCCCCCATCAGGCAGCCGAACAGCGTCGAGACTGCCAGCACGATGGCGAAGGCCAGCAGCGGATGGATGTTATAGGTGCCGACCATGACCGCCACGAAGACGCTGGTGAAGGCGATGACCGAACCGATGGAGAGATCGATGCCGCCCGACAGGATGACAAAGGTCATGCCCACCGCCGCGATGCCGAGGAAGGCATTGTCTGTCAGAAGATTGCCGATTACGCGCGTCGACAGGATCGACGGATATTGCAGCACACACAGCAGATAGGCGACCACGAAGATCGTCAGCGTGGTGAGGAAGGGCAGATTGCGGCTGTGGATCATCGCGCGGTTCCTTCCTTGGTCATGCCATTGGTCGCCGCCGGTTTGACGTGCGGCTTCGGCGCTTTCACGAAACCGAGGACGGCCATGATTGCCGGCGATTGCAGTGTGAGCACCACCATGATGATGCCTGCCTTGATGATGAGGTTGAATTCCGGCGGAAAGCCCGAGACGAGGATGCCGGTATTGATGGTCTGGATGATGAGCGCGCCGATCAATGAAGCCGTGATGGAGAAGCGGCCGCCATTCAGCGATGTGCCGCCGATCACGACCGCCAGGATCGCGTCCAGTTCCAGCCACAGCCCGGCATTGTTGGCATCCGCGCCGCGAATATCGGCGGTCACGATCATGCCGGCAATGGCCGCGCAGAGGCCGGAGACGGCATAAACAAAAAACAGCAGGAAGCGCGCCCGCACGCCGGCGAGCGCCGCTGCACGGCGATTGATGCCTGTGGCCTCGATCAGGAAACCGAGCGCGCTTTTACGCACCAGAAGGCCGAGCAACAGCGCCGCGGCCACCCAGATGATGACGGGCAGCGGGATGCCTGCGAACGAGCCGGAGCCGATGGCGGCAAAGCTGTCATTGTTGAAGGTGAGAATGACACCCTCGGTAATAAGCTGGGCGATGCCGCGTCCCGCCACCATAAGGATCAAGGTGGCAATGATCGGCTGTATATCGAGAAGGGCGACCAGCACGCCGTTCCACAGGCCGCAGGCAATGCCCACCGCAAGTGAGATGACGATGACCGAGGGAATGGAATGGCCATTGCTGATGAGCGTGGCCGCGACCGCGCCGCAGATGGCGATGACCGCGCCGATGGAAAGATCGATACCCTTGGTGGCGATAACCAGCGTCATGCCGATGGTCAGCAGCGCCACGGGAGCGGCGCGCACGAGAATATCCACCAGACTGCCATAGAGCCGGCCATTCTGGAAAGAAACATGCAGAAAACCCGGCGAAATGATTGTAATCGCTGCCAGAATGATAAAGAGCGCGGCAAGCTGGGGAGCAAGTCTTTTGAAGCGTCGTGTCACAGCCACCATCACGCCGCCTCCGTTTTCGCCGCATCCGCAATTGCCCGCATGATGTTGTCGGCGGTCACTTCGCTGCCTTTCAATTCACTGACATGGCGGCGGTCGGAAAGCACGACCACACGATGCGCAACGGCCGTCAGTTCTTCCAGTTCGGAGGAGATGACGACGAGCGACATGCCTTCGCCGCAGAGTTTTTCGATCATTTTGAGAATTTCCGCATGCGCGCCGATATCGATGCCACGTGTCGGCTCGTCGAGTATCAGCAGTCTGGGCTGGGTGGCGAGCCAGCGTGCCAGAATGGCCTTCTGCTGATTGCCGCCGGACAGGAATTTTATCGGCCGGTTGGGGTCGGCCGGGCGGATATCGAGCGATTTGATGAAGCTTTCGGCCAGCTCTGCCTTCTGCCGGCGCGACAGTGGCCGTGCCCAGCCCTGCCGGGCCTGAAGCGCCAGCGCGATATTATCGGTGACGGAAAAGTCGCCGATGATGCCATCCGTTTTGCGCTCTTCTGGACAGAAGCCGAACCCGGCCGCAATGGCGGCCTCGGGAGACGAAATCGCCGCCGGTTTTCCGTCAATCATCGCCGTTCCGGTATCGGGACGGTCGATGCCGAACAGCAGGAAGGCGGTCTCCGTTCGTCCGGAGCCAAGAAGACCGGCAACGCCGACGATCTCTCCCGGCCGGATGCCGAGATCGAAGGGGGCGATGCTGCCCCGCTTGCCATAGGCTTCGAACCGGATTGGCGGCTCGCCCTCGGCGACCGTATCTTCGGTCGCCTGGTGTTCGTGGGTAATATGCTGAAGCTCGCGACCGAGCATCATCGAAATGAGTTCGGATCTCGGCAGGCTGCCGATGTCGCGGGTGCCGACGAGGCGGCCATTGCGCAGCACCGTCACCCGGTCGGCAATATCATAGACCTGATTGAGGAAGTGGGTGATGATGATGATGCCGATGCCGCGGGCGCGCAGGTTTTTCAACACCCCGAACAGCATCTCGACCTCATGGGCGTCAAGGCTGGCGGTCGGTTCGTCCAGCACCAGCACCTTGCCGGAAAGGTCGACGGCGCGGGCAATGGCGATGATCTGGCGAATGGCGACGGAATAGCTGGAAAGCAGGGCGTTGACGTCGATGGAAAGCCCGTATTGGGCGAGCAGCGCCTGCGAATTCTTCTGCATCGTGCTGCGGTCGATCAGCCCGAAGCGGCGCGGCTGGCGGCCGAGAAACAGGTTTTCGGCAACCGTCAGATTTTCGAGAAGGTTCACTTCCTGATAGACCGTGCCGATGCCAAGCGCCTGCGCCTCGCCCACATTGGCGGGCGAGATTTCGCCGCCCTCCAGAAAGATCGAACCGCTGTCGCGGTGATAAACGCCAGTCAGGATTTTGATGAGCGTCGATTTGCCCGCGCCGTTTTCGCCAAGCAGGGCATGGATTTCACCGTGCCCGAGCGAAAAATCGACGCCATCGAGCGCCGTGATCCCCAGAAAGGATTTGCCGATGGCGCGTGCTTCCAGAAGTGGTGCCGTTTCGGACATTGAGCAGGTTCCGCATGAAGAATGCCATGATGGAGCGGCACGAACGACGCGCCGCTCCTTCCGAAGAATGGGGTATCAGTAACCCAGACCCTTCTTCGCCTCGTAGACCTTCATCGGGTCGTCGGATGCCGTGTAAAGCTTGGATTCGGTCTGAATCCACTTCGCTGGCGCCTTCTTGTCCTTCAGATAGGCTTCGAGCGCGTCGAAGGCCGGGCCGGCCATGTCAGGCGTCAGCTCGACGGTGGCGTTGGCTTCACCGGCTGCCATGGCCTTGAAGATGTCAGGCACGGCATCGATGGAGACGATCTTGATGTCGGTTCCGGGCTTCAGACCGGCTTCCTTGATCGCCTGGATCGCACCGACGGCCATGTCGTCATTGTGGGCGTAGACCGCACAGATGTCCTTGCCGCCGCCTTCGGCCTTGATGAAGCTTTCCATCACTTCCTTGCCCTTGGTGCGGGTGAAATCACCCGTCTGCGAGCGTGCGATCTTGATGTTCTTGTGCGAAGCAATGGCCTCTTCGAAACCCTTCTTGCGGTTGATGGCGGGCGAAGAGCCGGTCGTGCCCTGCAGTTCTACCACCTTGCAATCCTTGGAGCCGACGTCCTTGACCAGCCAGTCGCCGGCAACCTTGCCTTCATGAACCTGATCGGAGGTTACGGCGGTCAGGTAAAGATCGTCCGGAGCCTCGATTTGGCGGTCGAGCAGGATGACAGGGATTTTTTCTTCCTTGGCTTCCTTAAGCACGGCATCCCATCCGGTCGCGACGACCGGCGCGATCAGGATCGCGTCCACGCCCTGCGCGATGAAGCCGCGAACGGCCTTGATCTGGTTTTCCTGCTTCTGCTGCGCGTCGGCGAATTTAAGCGTGACGCCGCGCTTCTCTGCCTGCTGCTTGGTGACGGTGGTTTCAGCCGCGCGCCAGCCGGATTCCGAACCGATCTGCGAGAAGCCGACGGTAAGCGATTTGGCGGAAACACTTGATGCAAGGCACAGCGAAACGGCGACAGTAACTGTCGCGAGAGCTTTTCTCATCTTAATCCTCCCAGAGATGATGTCAGCGTGACGGAGACACTATGAGCATATAGTAATACTCTTGAAAAGAGGCATTTTCGCATATTTCAATTTCAGAATGGTGTGTCTGATCTCAGATTTTGAAATATATCAATTAATATCAAATGGATAAACGATTCATCTTTTGTGGTTCGAACAACCGGCACTGCTGCTGCTCACACCGCTATAGCGCTTGACAGCATATGGACGTGTCTAATAGTAATACAAATAAGAAGATGATTTTTGCCGGAATTTTGGGTCTTGTGATCGGAGTTCAATCGGCAAAAGAGGGAGGGAGATTCCTTTGCGCAATCCTGCGATGGCCGTAAATGCCGAAAAATATTCGGTTAAAGCCGCAGAGCAGCCCAAGCCTACTCGTCTGGGCTCTCACTGTCGGTTATGCGTGATCTCCGAAAGCTGATTCCATTTTCCTTGCGCACAACATAAGCTTGTCGCATTTCGTAATATTTTACCGTTGGCCACTTCCGGCTGGAGACCGCATCATGACCAAATCCGACAATCTGCCCGCAACCCAAGGCAAGCTTCGTTCGCGCGCGTGGTTCGACAACCCCGCCAATGCGGATATGACGGCGCTTTATCTCGAGCGTTACATGAATTTCGGCCTGAGCCAGGCTGAACTTCAGTCTGACCGCCCGATCATCGGCATTGCGCAGACCGGCTCGGACCTTTCTCCCTGCAATCGCCACCATCTGGAACTTGCTAACCGTCTGCGCGAAGGCATCCGTGAAGCGGGTGGCATCGCCATCGAATTCCCGGTGCATCCGATCCAGGAAACCGGCAAGCGTCCGACCGCCGGTCTCGACCGTAACCTCGCATATCTCGGCCTCGTGGAAGTGCTTTATGGCTATCCGCTTGACGGCGTTGTTCTGACCATCGGCTGCGACAAGACCACGCCTGCCTGTCTTATGGCGGCGGCCACCGTCAACATTCCCGCGATTGCCCTTTCCGTCGGCCCCATGCTGAACGGCTGGTTCCGTGGCGAGCGCACCGGTTCCGGCACCATCGTCTGGAAGGCGCGCGAACTGCTGGCAAAGGGCGAGATTGACTATCAGGGCTTCGTCAAGCTTGTTGCTTCGTCCGCACCTTCCACCGGTTATTGCAACACCATGGGCACGGCGACGACCATGAACTCGCTTGCCGAAGCGCTCGGCATGCAGCTTCCGGGTTCGGCCGCCATTCCGGCGCCTTACCGCGACCGTCAGGAAGTCTCCTACCTGACCGGCCTGCGTATCGTCGAAATGGTCAAGGAAGACCTGAAACCATCAGACATCATGACCAAGGATGCTTTCATCAACGCCATCCGCGTCAACTCGGCCATTGGCGGCTCCACCAACGCGCCGATCCATCTGAACGGCCTTGCGCGCCATGTCGGCGTCGAACTGACCGTCGATGACTGGCAGACCTATGGCGAAGACGTGCCGTTGCTCGTCAACCTGCAGCCGGCCGGTGAATATCTCGGTGAGGACTATTACCATGCCGGCGGCGTTCCGGCGGTCGTCAACCAGCTGATGACCCAGGGGCTCATCAAGGAAGACGCGATGACCGTCAATGGCAAGACCATTGGCGACAACTGCCGTGGTGCCATCATCGAGGACGAAAAGGTTATTCGTCCTTATGACCAGCCGCTCAAGGAGCGCGCCGGTTTCCGCGTTCTGCGCGGCAACCTGTTCTCCTCCGCCATCATGAAGACGAGCGTGATTTCGGAAGAATTCCGCAACCGTTACCTCTCCAACCCGAACGATCCGGAGGCCTTCGAAGGCCGCGCCGTAGTGTTCGATGGTCCGGAAGATTACCACCACCGCATCGACGATCCGTCGCTCGGCATTGACGCCAACACCGTCCTCTTCATGCGCGGTGCAGGCCCGATCGGTTATCCGGGTGCAGCGGAAGTGGTGAACATGCGCGCGCCGGATTATCTCTTGAAGGAAGGCGTCAATTCGCTGCCCTGCATCGGTGACGGCCGCCAGTCCGGCACATCGGGCAGCCCGTCCATCCTCAACGCTTCCCCGGAAGCTGCGGCCGGTGGCGGTCTCGCCATCCTGCAGACGGGTGACCGCGTTCGCATCGATGTGGGTCGCGGCAAGGCCGATATCCTGATATCAGGTGAGGAACTGGCCAAGCGTTACGAAGCGCTTTCCGCCGAGGGTGGTTACAAGTTCCCTGACCATCAGACGCCATGGCAGGAAATCCAGCGCGGCATCGTCAGCCAGATGGAAACCGGTGCGGTTCTGGAACCGGCCGTGAAGTATCAGCGCATCGCCCAGACCAAGGGCCTGCCGCGCGACAACCACTAAGGCAAGGCCGTTTCGGCCGACCGCTTTTTAATTAGCCCCGGGGTAAAACCCGGGGCTGAAGCATTTTAAATACCGTGCTCCGCAACCGCGTAAACTTTGTGGGCGGCCGAAGAGCATTATAGTTTCGTTGCTTATCTGCCTACTTCCCCGATGGGGCTGCCGACTTTCCCAGATACGGCAGGAAGAACATGTACAGCCCGCTGAAAGTCAGCGGCAACAGCGGAGCATAGACGATCACCGGTGGCGTCGGACCGAAAGCCATCGAGATGAAGTTCGCCAGAATGGTGATGGTCAGCAGAATGCCCAGCCACCGATGGCTCTGCCTTATCCAGTTTCGCAAGATCAAAGTCGCCCCCAAGAAAAAGCATCCATGATGGAATGTGACACATGGGCGCTTCAGCGGGCCTGAACGAGCTTCCAGCCATTGCCGGAAGGATCGCGGAAGCTCGCATCCACCGAGCCGTAGCGGGCGATCGGTTCCTGGGTGAATTCGACGCCGCGTTTGTGCATCACGTCAAAGGCTTTCTGGCAATCCTCGACCACCAGAACCAGCGGCGGCATCGCGCCTTTGGCCACGGCTTCGTTCAGATCTTGCGCCGTCGCCTCGTCAACGGTCGGAGCCTGTGGCCGAAACAGGCCCAGCTGGAAATCCTGTTGGTCCGGGTGCTGCACGGTCAACCAGCGATAATCGCCGTTGCGCGCGTCGGTGTGCACACGAAATCCAAGTTTTTCGACGTAGAATTGCAGCGCTTCGTCCTGATCATGAACGTAAAGCCCGACAACTTGAACACCATTTTTCATGAGATATCTCCCTTTCGCTCGTCGTGCCTAGCGCTTTTCGTTCGTCGGCGCTTCTCCGAAACTGCGATTGTGAGATGAGGGCGACTTGCGGCGCTGACGAAGCAATGGGGAACCTGCTCGAGATCGGCAGGCGAAAGCCGCATCCGTTGCCGCAATTCACTCGGGTTTTCCCCGGTCACATCGCGGAAAACACGGCCAAATGTGCCGATGCTGTTCCAGCCGGTCTGCAACGCGATTTCGATGATAGGAAGATCGGTGTCACGCAAAAGCGCCACGGCGCGCTCCACCCGGCGGGTCAGTAGATAGCGGTGAGGGGGTATGCCAAAGGCATCGCGAAACGATCTTGCGAAATGGGCCTGCGAGGCGCCGCTGACACTGGCAAGTCGTGAAACAGGCCACGCCTCATGGGGTGCGGCATCCATATGATCCCTGGCGCGCAGAAGACGGCGCAGCAGTTTCAAGTCTCTGTTTGCAGAGTTTTTATCATTTCCGGACCGGCGCATGCTCCAATCATTGAATGAACCGGCGGCCCTTGGCAAGTTTCATGCCCGGCAGGCTACCGAAACCTCCTAGATCACCGGATAAAGCGACCAGAAGAACAGTTCATATTCCTGATCGCGGTCGTCGTCATGCGACTCGTCGTCCGGTCTGCGCGGCGTTTTGTCCTGAAACTCGGTCTCCACCCGCTCATTGACGACGGGCATCCTTCGGCCGATGCCAAACAGGTCAAAGGAGAGCATGTTGAACCCTGCTACCATGGCCAGTTCCCTTCTTCACGCGAGTTAACGGTGTGTTAAGTTTCGCGCGTTGCCATGATTTCGTCAAGATTGACCGAGGAATTTGTCTACCATTTTTAACAACAATGTCGTGACTGACGTTTCACTGCTGCCGGATTTTGCGCAATGAATGTTTATCGCCACCTTCAAACGCGGTTCGGATCGGCGTCAGAATAGGCTTTTTCGCTCGCTTCCAGCGCGGAATCGGTATCTGCGGCATGGCCGAGGCTTTTCAAGGCACTGGAGAAGGCCACGATATTGGCTTTCACCGCCTCCGGATGCGCCCGTCGACCGGTGTGGTTGAGCCTTATCAGCCGTTCCGCACCGGGGCCCACTCCGGCGGAAATATCCGCGCCATGCTTTTGGGATGCAGCGGCGAGGAATGCCTTGGCTTCGACGGTATCCGGCAGGATTGCCGTGGAAACGAGGGCGGAGGCGTGCGCCTCCTTCACCCAGGTTGGAATACCAAGCGCCCTGATGCCGTTTCGTGTGGCCGCAGCAGCCCTCTCGTGGCGTTCATTGGCAGATGCCAGACCTTCCGCCTCTATCCGGTCAAGTGCGGCCTCCAGGGCATAGAATTCCAGCGGAGCGGGCGTTCCGGGCAGCGCTCCGCGGCCGGCATCGAGCCAGAGTTTCTTCTGGTCCATAAGCGAGAGCATGGAGTTGTCGGACGCATTCTCGTGCGAAAGAAGCTCCCACGCTTTTTCGCTGACGGAAATCGCGGAAACCCCGGTCGGCCCGGCCAGCGCCTTTTGCGGGCCGATGACGGCGATATCGATGCCCAGCCGGTCAACCTCGAAGGCATGTCCGCCGATGGACGCGACGGCATCGACAAGGGTTACGATGCCCCTTTGCCGAGCGAGCGTGGCGATGGCGGGCAGGGGGTTGAGAATGCCGCTTGCCGATTCCGCGTGGACGATGGCGAGAAGATCGAAATCCGGCCCTTCGTCCAGCGCCTGCTCCACCTCCTCCAGTGTGACCGGCTTTGCCGGGCTGGCCGTCAGGTTGCGCACCGTCGCGCCACCCCTTTCCAGCCAACCGCCGAACCACGCGCCATAGGGGCTGGTAACGATGTTGAGCGCCCGCAGGCCTGGTCGTGCAAGGCTTGTCGCTGCTGCCTCGAGCGCCAGCACGGCTTCTGCCTGTATGAGAAGGACGTCGTTCCTCGTGCCCATCAAGGCTGCCAGCCGGTCGGCAAGAACGGCATAACGCTCCGCAGGAAAAGCGGGTGGGTCGAGCAGCAATGCATAATCGGGAACGGGCATGTCTTTTCCTTACGTGGTAATGGTCAGTCGCGGTGCGGCGTCGATCAGTGTTCTTGCGGTCGAGGATTGCGGCGCCGAGACGATATTTCCCGTCCTGCCGATTTCAACGATCCGTCCTGCTTCCATGATGGCGACGCGGTGGCAGACGGCGCGGATGACTGCGAGGTCGTGGGAGACGAAAATACAGGAAACGGCCGTCTCCCGCTGTATTTCCACCAGTAGTTCGAGGATTTGCCTGCGAACTGAAACATCCAGCGCAGAGACGGCTTCATCCAGAATGAGAAGCGACGGCTTGAGTGCAATGGCCCGCGCGATCGCGACGCGCTGCCTTTGGCCGCCGGAAAGCTCGAAGACCGATCGGCTGGCATAGCTGGCGGGCAGGCCCACGCGGTCGAGGAGACGGTGTATTTCTGCTGCACGCTCGCGTCTTGCGACCATGCGATGAATGCGCAACGGTTCGCCAACGGCATCTTCGACGCTCGCGCGCGGATTGAATGCGCCGTGCGTATCCTGAAACACCATCTGCATGTGCTGGCGGGCGGCGCGAAGCTTCCCGCCGTCAAGCGCCAGCCAGTCGCGGCCTTTGAAATGCATCGTGCCCTCGTCGGCCGGGATCAGCCGCATCAGAATGCGCGCCAGCGTCGATTTTCCGCAGCCGGAGGGACCGGCAAGTCCCAGCGTCTCGCCGGTTTGAAGCGAAAAGGAGATATCGGAAAGCGCTGCCACCGTTCTTGCGCCGGTGCGATAGGTCTTCGACAGTCCGTCGACGCTCAGAAAGGCCTCGTTCATGACGCGGCCTCGCTGATGAGCGGCGGGGTGGAAAGATCGAGATAATCGGCAAGCAGCCCGCGTGTGTAGTCATGGGCGGGTGCGGAGAGCACCCGCCGTGTCGAACCGTGTTCTACCAGTAGCCCCGCGCGCAAAACCGCGATCTCGTCGGCAAGGCTGGAAGCTAGGCCGATATCATGGGTGATGAAGACCAGCGTTTTGTTTTCCTGCCGCACCAGATCGTCCAGCAGCGTGGCGATGGCGGCTTGGCTGACGGTATCGAGCGCGCTCGTGGCCTCGTCGGCAATCAGGATCGAAGGACTGGCTGCAATCGCGGCAGCAATCGCCACGCGTTGCCTCTGGCCGCCGGAAAGCTGGTGCGGATAAGTGGCGAGCAGATGGGAGGGATGCGGCAGCCGCACCCGCTCCAGAAGGCCACGGGCAAGATCGCGCGCTTGCCTCCATGACAGGCCGAGATGCCGCACGGCCCCTTCCGCCACCTGTTCGCCGATGGTGAGAACCGGGTTTAGCGTCGCGCCGGTATCCTGAAAGATCGTGCCGATATCGCGCCCCGGCAGCGGCCTGCCGTGAAACAGGCCGCTATCGCGGCTCCAGGAAATATCACCGGAAACGCGCGCATTGCCGGGGAGAAGCCCGGCAATGGCTCTGCCGAGCGTGGATTTTCCCGACCCGCTTTCGCCGATGATCGCCAGCCTCTGCCCCTGCCGGATGGTCAGCGAAACATTCTGCAAGGCAGGCGCATCGCCTGTCGCATAACAAACGCTGAGATCGTCGATCCGGCACAGCGCATTGCCGCTCATGGCGCTTGCCTCCTTGTCGCCATCGCCCTGTTGATGCCTTCTGCGAGAAGATAAACACCGAGAACCGTGACCAGAAGGCCGATACCGGGGATGACGGACAAAAACGCAGCTGAGCGCAGGACGTTACGTCCTTCGGCAATCATCGAACCCCAGGTGACGATATTGGGATCGCCGAGCCCGAGGAAGGACAGTGCCGCCTCGGTTAGGATGGCTGCCGCGACGATGATGGCGGCGAGCGCCAGAACCGGCGGCAGCGCGTTGGGCAGGATCTGCCTGAACGCGATTTCCAGCGGATGCATGCCGATGGCGCGGGCGGATTGAACATAATCGCGCTCGCGGATGCTCAAGACCTGCGCCCGCATCAGCCGCGCCGGATCAGCCCATGCGCCGAGCGCAATGGCGAGAATGACAATGGGCATGGAGGGGCCGATGGTGCTGACGAAGGCGAGTGCGAGCAGGAAATTCGGCACGATCTGAAAGGCGTCGGTGACGCGCATCAAAGCTTCATCCACGAGGCCGCCGGCAAATCCGGCAATGGTGCCGATGACGGTGCCGATAACCAATGCGGCGGCGGCGGCGCCGATGCCGACGAGCAGGGAGGCCTGCGCGCCATGGGCAAGTTCTGCCAGCACGTTGCGGCCCAGCCGGTCGGTGCCGAGAGGCAGGGCGGCATCGGTAAAGGGTGCGATCAGCGGCTCGCCGACGATGGCCAGCGGGTCGCCCGGAAAAACGACGGGTGCGACGAGCGCCGTCATGGCAAGCAGCACCAGAATGATGGTGCCCGTGGCACCTTCGAAACTGCGCAGCAGCCGGAGAGCGAAACTCATGCCTGTCGCTCCCCGCTGCCGATGCGCGGATCGAGAACGGCATAGAGAATATCGACGGCGAGATTGACGAGGATGACGAAGACGGCGCTGGTCAGAATAATCCCCATCAAAAGCGGCGTGTCGCGGCCGCTGACGGCTTCCTGCGCCAGCCGGCCAAAACCGGGAATGGCAAAGACGCTTTCGATCACCACGCTGCCGCCCAGCATGGTTGCGGCCTGCAGGCCAAGCACGGTGACAAGCGGAAGAGCGGCATTGCGCGCGACATGGCGCAGCAAGATCCGCCGTTTGGAAAGCCCCTTGGATTGAGCAAAAAGCACGAAATCCAGCGGCCAGACCGCCGCCATGGCGGTGCGCGTGACGCGCAGGAAAAGAGCCAGGTAGATGAGGCCGAGACTGGCCACCGGCAACACGAGATGACGGCCGATGTCGAGAGCCCTTGCAAATCCCTGCTTGCCCGAGGCGATGGTTTCTATGCCTGAGGTGGGAAGCCATTTGAGTTGAACGGCGAAGACGATGGCCAGCACGAGGCCAAGCCAGAAGCCGGGGGTGGCGTAAAGCGCCAGCGAAAGCGTTGAAAGCACGCGGTCCGCCAGCCCGCCGGGACGCGCCCCCGCCACGATGCCAAGCGCGGTGCCGAGGATGAAGGCGAGTGTGGTGGCGCTACCCATCAGGAGAAGCGTGTTCGGCAGCCGCTCGAGGATCAGCCCCAGCACAGGCCGGTCGAAGGCAAGCGACCAGCCGAGATCGAACCGCAGGACCGAACTGGCATAGAGCCAGAAACGGGCCAGCACGGAACCGTTCAACCCATATTGTTCGCGAAGCACATCCCGCAGCCCGGCATCGCCGCCGCCGATGGAGACGAGATAGGCATCCACAGCGTCTCCGGACGCATTTTCAAGCAACACGAAGGTGAAGACGAGAACAATCAGCAACACCGGAATGGCGCTGACTGCCCTTCGCTTCAGCAATGTCGTTGCACGCTTCACGGCGAGACCTCAGGTGTCGACGGTCGTATCCGCCCAGTTGGAAACGGCCCAGCGGGGATTGCTGGCGACATGTTTGACCGTATCGCGTGCCACCGTGATGAAACCCCATTCGGCGACGTTGATCAGCGGCAGATCGGCGGTGACCTGCTTCTGGAAATCCTTGTAAAGCGCCGTGCGTGCCGCCGTGTCCACCGTTACCGCCGCCTTGTCGATCAGTTCGTCCAGCGTCTTGTTCTCGTAACCGCCCTGGTTGGAGAAACCGACGCCCGCCGGAATGCCGGAACGCACGAGAATGGTGGTGGAAATCGCCGGATCACCGCGGAAGACCGGCGGCGCGATGGCGAGATCGAAGGCATGATCGGTGTAGACGGCCTTCTGGTGGGCGGCTGAATCATTATTGACCAGCTCGGCATCAATGCCGACTTCCTGTAGCGCCTGACGAAGATAGGAACCGAACTGTCTGGTTTCATTGAAATAGGGTGCCGGAAGAAGTTTCAGTGAGAAACGTGTTCCGCTCGCGCCGCGCGCATAACCCGCCTCGTCCAGCAGGGCATTGGCCTTGGCCACATCGAAATCATAGGTCTCGACATCGTCGGTATAAAATTCCGGCGCGTTTTTCGGCACCGGGCCTGTGGACGCCGTGGCGTAACCGAGGAAGACCTTGTCGATGACGAATTTTTTGTCGATGGCGTGGGCGATGGCCTGTCTGACCTTGAGATCGGCGAGTTCCTTGCGGCGATGGTTGATTTCGACCACCAGCTGATAGGTCAGCGCCTCGTAACCATCGGCTATGACCTTGATGCCTGCCACCTTCGAGATACGGTCGAGATCTGCCAGCGGCACGGCGGAAAAGGCGGCGAGCTGGATTTCCTCTGCTTCGAGCGCAGACGCGGCGCCCGCCCGGTCTGGCAGAACGCGATAGATGATCTCATCGAGCTGCGGCTGGTTCTTGCCCCAATAATTGGGATTGCGGGTCAGGCGATAATATTCGCCGGGCTTGTATTCCGCAAAAACGAAAGGCCCGGTGCCGACCGGCTTGGTATTGGCCGGGTTGGTGGCGATATCGGTGCCCTCATAAAGATGTTTCGGCACGACGCTGGTAACGACCGGCAGCGCGTTGCGAATGAGCTGGAACGGCGTTGGCTTGGAGAAGCGGAAGATCGCCGTGTGGTCATCCGGCGTGTCCACCTTCTCGAGATTGGCAAAGACCAGCCGTCCGAGATTCTGCAACGGTTTCCAGACGGAGAGCGCCGAAAAGGCCACGTCTGCGGAGGTAAAGGGTTTGCCATCGTGCCAGGTCACGCCCTCGCGCAGCTTGAAGGTGGCGCTTAACCCGTCATCCGATCCCGCCCATTCGGTTGCGAGGCGCGGTTCCAGGCCGTCCTTGCCGTTAAAGGAGGCCTCGGCCAATGGCTCGATGATCTTGCTGGCAATATAAAACACGCCGTTTGAGGCGACGATCGCCGGATTGAGGTTTTTCGGCTCCGAATCGGCCGCGACGATCAGCCTTCCGCCGGGCGTCGCCTGCTGTGCAGCGGCGATGCCCGCAAGCCCCGTGGTTGCGGCAAGAAGAAGCGAGGTCTTGAGAAGCGAGCGGCGGGACAGGTGGACAGGCGACATGATTCACTCCGGAAATGAGGGCTGGGCGGGCCTTTCCGCTTGGTCCGCGGCCGGCCGATCTTAAGACTGCAACCTCGGCAGTGTCCACGTTAATTCGCGGGCTTTACAGCAATGATTTTACGTTGCGCGGGCCTTTGCGGAAACAATATGCTTTCCGGCGATAATGCGCTTTTCTCACCTTACCTTCTTGCCTTCGGTGACGCCCTGAAAATTTGATATAACGCAATAAAATTAGATGGTTGGAATGCCGCGCCCTCAGTCACGTGTGCGGTGCACCGCCTGTGCACGGAGTGAAAATCTGCCTCGGTGACCTCGTTTGGAAAGGGGTAATTAACCTTTATTTTTTATTTCAGGGAGACCGAAATATGTACGTTTATGATGAGTGTGCACGCTGCCATGAGCTTCTCCCGATCCAGATTCCAGAATTCGTCCAATAGCGTAGGGGAGGGGAGCGAGAAGGCTCGTCATGCCGGCGGCCAGTCGGTTGCCGGTCAGCAGACGGCGGCGATGAAGGGGGCGACACCCCGACCGAATGCCGATGTCAGCGCAGCCGACGCCATAGAAGGCCGTGCCGAAATGCCGGGCTGGCAGAATGCTTTTGTTCTCGGTCCGAATGTGCGTTTCACCCGCACGCCGGAGAGCGCCTTTAACCGGCGTATGCCGGTCGAGACACCCAATATTCCGGAAGAGGAAGTCCCGGTTGTGGCTCCGCCTGAAGTAGTGGAGCCGGAAGCGGTGGAGCAGCAACAGGTTGTGCAGCAGGAGGTTGCTCCTGTCTCCCAACCGGACGTAAAGCCGGCGGAGCAGCGCATGATGCCGCCGCGCATGCCATTTCTGCCGCAGCCGCCGGATGCCCGGGGTGCCAGGGCGCTGACCTATAAATTGCGGCTGGAGCTTGCCCGCAAGCAGGCGGAAGAGGCGGCTGCCGCTGCCCGGATGCCGGTTCAGACGGAGATCTCCGTAGCCGCAGAAGCGCCTGCGCAGCAGATATTCTCGCCGGTTCAGCCGCAATCCGTCGAGCCCGCTGTCGGTGCAGTTCAGGCCACCGCACCGCAGGCCGTCATTCCGGCTTTCGCCGCCCATCTGCCGGATGAGCTGTTCTGGGAAGTGATGACGCTTGATCTGCCGGGCAGTGTCGGCGAGGGCGTCTCTGCGTCCGCGCGTGCCGTTCTTGCAAATTCGGTCACGGCATCTGCTGTCGTCGCGCCGGTCGCCTTTGCATCGCCCGCCGCCGCTGCGATCGTACTTTCGTCCGAGCCTCCTGTTGTCACCGTGCCCGGCGGTTCCGCGATCAGGCTTTACCGCGAAATCGGTGTGCATCATTCCGCCATCCCGGCCCCCATTCAGGTCGTTGAACAGGAGATCGCGCCGCAGCCCGTCGTGGAGGCGCCGATGGTGGTCGAGACGCAGAGACCTGTGGAGCAGGTTCAGCCGGTGGAGAAAATTGCGGCCGAGCCGCGCTTCACGCCGCGCGCGCCCATCCAGGCCTCGCAGCCGATGTTCCGGGAAGCGCCGGTCTTTGCGGACGGCGAATATGAATACCCCTCCATCGATCTTCTGCAGGAAGCCCGCGTCCAGCAGACCACGACCATGACGCCGGAAGCGCTGGAGCAGAGCGCCGGGCTTCTCGAAAGCGTGCTGGAGGATTTCGGCATCAAGGGCGAGATCATCGATGTCCGCCCCGGCCCGGTCGTCACGCTGTATGAGTTCGAACCCGCCCCTGGCGTCAAGTCCTCGCGCGTCATCGGCCTCTCGGATGATATTGCCCGCTCTATGTCGGCGCTTTCGGCGCGTGTCGCCGTCGTGCCCGGCCGCAATGTCATCGGCATCGAACTGCCGAACCCCGTGCGTGAGACGGTTTATCTGCGCGAACTGATCGAAGCGACGGATTACGCCGAGACCCGCCAGAAGCTCGCGCTTTGCCTCGGCAAGACCATCGGCGGCGAACCTGTCATCGCCGAGCTGGCGAAGATGCCGCACCTTCTGGTCGCCGGCACCACCGGCTCGGGCAAGTCGGTTGCCATCAACACCATGATCCTGTCGCTGCTCTATCGTCTGAAGCCGGAAGAGTGCCGCCTGATCATGGTCGATCCCAAGATGCTCGAGCTTTCGGTCTATGACGGCATCCCGCATCTTCTGACCCCTGTCGTCACCGATCCGAAAAAAGCAGTCATGGCACTGAAATGGGCCGTGCGCGAAATGGAAGATCGTTATCGCAAGATGTCGCGTCTCGGCGTGCGCAATATCGACGGTTATAATGCAAGGGCCGCCGCTGCCCGCGCCAAGGGCGAGACCGTGTTCTGCAACGTGCAGACCGGCTTTGACCGCGCCACCGGCGAGGCGGTCTACGAGCAGGAGGAAATGGACCTCACGGCCATGCCTTATATTGTCGTCATCGTCGACGAGATGGCCGACCTGATGATGGTCGCGGGCAAGGAAATCGAAGGTGCGATCCAGCGCCTGGCGCAGATGGCGCGCGCCGCCGGCATCCATCTCATCATGGCCACACAGCGTCCGTCGGTTGATGTCATCACCGGCACGATCAAGGCGAACTTCCCGACCCGCATCTCTTTCCAGGTGACGTCGAAGATCGACAGCCGCACCATCCTTGGCGAACAGGGCGCGGAGCATCTGCTCGGCCAGGGCGATATGCTGCACATGATGGGCGGCGGCCGCATCGCGCGTGTCCACGGCCCCTTCGTTTCGGACGAGGAAGTGGAAAAGGTGGTCGCGCATCTGAAGACGCAGGGACGTCCGGAATATCTCGGCACCGTTACCGAAGACGCCGACGAGACCGACGAAGAGGTGGAAGAGGAAACCGCTGTTTTCGACAAGTCCGCCATGGGTGAGGACGACAGCGATGATCTCTATGAAAAGGCCGTCAAGGTGGTGATGCGCGACAAGAAGTGCTCCACATCCTATATCCAGCGCCGCCTGTCCGTGGGCTATAACCGCGCCGCTTCGCTCGTCGAGCGCATGGAGCAGGAAGGCATTGTCGGGCCTGCCAACCATGTCGGCAAACGCGCGATCATCGCCGGCGAACGCTCTTCCTATGATGCCATGGGGGCGGAGGACTGATTGAGCCTTCGGGCGTGCGATATTCGATTGCAAAAACGCGCCCCGTGAATAGCTTGTGCGGCATGGATTCTGGAATTGGGAGGATTCCCTCATGGCGCACAGCAATGAAAAAGCCACCGTCCTGGCGAGGCTGGATGAGCTGGAGCGGTTTTGCCGCGCCGTTTTCCTTGCCGCTGGCACCGACGACGAAACGGCCGATGCGGCGACGCGCGCCATGATGCATGGCACGAGGCTCGGTGTGGACAGCCATGGTGTTCGCCTGCTTGCCCATTATATCACCGCGCTTGAAGGCGGGCGTCTCAATCGGCGGCCGCAGATCGCCCGTGTTTCCGGCTTCGGCGCAGTGGAAACGATCGACGCCGACCACGCCCATGGCGCCCGCGCCACCTATGCGGCCATGGACAGCGCCATGGCGCTTGCGGAAAAATTCGGCATCGGCGCGGTGGCGATCAGGAATTCCTCACATTTCGGCCCGGCCGGTGCTTATGCGCTGGAAGCGGCGCGGCGGGGTTATATCGGCCTCGCCTTCTGCAATTCGGACAGTTTCGTGCGCCTGCATGATGGCGCCATGCGCTTCCACGGCACCAACCCTATCGCCGTAGGCGTGCCGGCAGCGGATGACATGCCCTGGCTGCTGGACATGGCCACCAGCGCGGTGCCCTATAATCGCGTTCTGCTTTACCGGAGCCTCGGCCAGCAGCTGCCGCAAGGCGTTGCCTCTGATGGAGACGGCGTCGATACGCGCGATCCGCATGCCGTTGAAATGCTTGCCCCGGTCGGCGGCGAGTTCGGGTTCAAGGGTGCGGCACTTGCGGGAATGGTGGAGATTTTCAGCGCTGTGCTGACAGGCATGAAACTCAGCTTCGATATCGCTCCCATGGGCGGGCCGGATTTTGCCACGCCGCGCGGGCTTGGGGCCTTCGTTCTGGCGCTGAAGCCGGAAGCCTTCCTGGAGCGGGAGGCGTTCGATGAGGGCATGAAACGTTATCTCGAGGTCCTGAGGGAATCTCCCGTGCGGGAAGACTGCAAGGTCATGGCGCCGGGTGACCGGGAGTGGGCGGTGGCCGCAAAACGGGAGAGGGAAGGGGCTCCTGTCGATCCCGTCACGCGGGAGGCGTTCTCGGAGCTCGCGGCAAGATTCTCGGTTAGCCCGCCCGCCTATCATTAAATCTGCCTGCGGCTTTCCGCCTTCAGCCCAGGGGTCAGGCGGGGCGCAGCAGCATGTTCGGGTGCGGATAGGCGGCGGCGGCCGGGCACAGCCTTTCGGCGACGACGGGGCGACCGATATAATAACCCTGTGCGTAATCGATCTCCATCTGCCGCACCAGTCTTAGCTGTTCCTCGGTCTCCACGCCTTCGATCAGGATCCTGTGGCCGCGGTTGCGGATGAGGCGGATCATGTCCTGCAGCATTGCCCGGCCACGCGGGGTCTTGCTGTCATGCAGGAAGGAGCGGTCGATCTTGACGGTATCGAAATCCGTCATGCGCAGCCACGAAAGGCCGGCAAAACCCGTTCCGAAATCATCCAGCCAGATATTGATGCCGAGCGTCTTCAGGTCGTTCAGACACCGCAGCACATCCGAATGCATTTCCATGTCGACGCCTTCGGTGATTTCGAAGGCGAGCCTGTTGCCGGCAATGCCTGCCTCCACGAGAATGGCCGCGACCGAGGTGGCAAAACCCGGATTTTTCAATTGCATCGGCGAGACGTTGACGCTGACGACAGCCACCTTGTCATCGGCCAGTATCTGTTTGCAGACGGTCTTGATGGTCCACAGGCCCAGTTCCATGATCGTGCCGGTGCGCTCGGCAATCGGAATAAAAATACCGGGTGCAACAGGGTTCCCGTCCAGCAGGCGAAGCCGCATCAGCGCTTCGACCCCTGCGGTCTCATTGGTCGAGACGTTGAGAATCGGCTGGTAGACGAGGGAAACGAGGTTTTCCGCAATGGCGATTTTCAGCAGCGCGGCAATGTTCTCCGTCTCGTCGCTGGTCTGCGGATCATCGGGATCGAACAGCTTCATGCAGTTGCGACCGTTGCCCTTGGCAATATAGAGCGCGCGGTCGGCTTCATTGATGATCTTTTCCAGCTTGCCGTCCGGATTGGGGCGGGTGAAGGACGCACCGATGCTGACAGTGACGATGAAGGTACCGTCCCGGCGCTGGTCATGGGCGAGCGACAGGTTTTCAACGGTGTGGCGGATCGTCTCGGCAAGTTCGCCAACCTGCTGCTTGGACTTGAACGGCGCCAGCACGATGAATTCCTCACCGCCATAGCGGCCGATTGAGGCGCCGTGTTCGGTGATGGCATCCTGCAGGGCGGTGCCAACAGTCATCAGGCATTTGTCGCCTTCCTGATGGCCGTAACGGTCGTTGTATTTCTTGAAGAAGTCGACGTCGATCAGAAAAACGGCAAAGCCCTCTTCCTTCCTGATCCAATTGTCCCACAGAAGGCGCAGATGATGATCAATGGCGCGGCGGTTCTGCAGGCCGGTCAGTGAGTCGGTATTGGAAAGGCGCAGCAGCGCCTGGCCACGTTCGTCCGCGGCCTTCTGTTGGGCCTTTGCCTCCAGCCCGTTCACAAAGACGTGGTAGCGTTCCCGGTTCAGGTTCCAGTTCACGTAAGAGGTGAAGACGAAGCAGGATATGTAGAAGGTGCCGAAGGCGAACTTGTAGAAGCTATCTTCGGGAAACTGCGTTGCCGCCAGAAAATAGGTAACGAGAATAATGCCTGAAGACACCAGCGACAGGTGGAAGCGGAAGGTGAAAAACAGATTGGCGCCCATCATGAAGATCGCCCCGAAAACCATGTAGTAGGACATGTTTTCGGTATTATCGGTCAGTAGCGAAGGTAACAGCCAGCCGATATAGCCCATGACGAGAGCGGTAGCGCAGGTAAGATCAAGCGCCGCAGTGCTGGCGCCATTGCGCAGCTGAATTTCCAGCGTCAGCAGCGATGAGATGACGACGGCGAAGCGTGCGAGAATGGTGTAAGATGCGACATCGGGTATCAGAATGATGTCGGTTGCGGCAAACAGCAGATAGATGAAAACAGCGGTCCACAGGCCCCGTCGGATTGAACCACGGCGGCTGCGCTCACCTTCCTGCTGGTAAAGGGCAAGAAGTTCATCAGAAAACCGGGAGTCCGGCCGCCGATAGTCTTGCTGTCCACTCACCTCTCCCAATGTGTGCTTCATGCACTTTCCCATAGTGTTGCGTATACTTTATTAAGTAACTGCTTATTCCACTTTTCCGTGTGCTGTCGCACCCAGTGCGGGTTCCCGTCGATCTCTGCCGATGTGGGCGGAGACCATGGAAAGGAAGAACGCATCATACGTTCGCAACATTAAGTTTCACTAAATCGCGTATCTGCTTTCTCCCGTACTCACGAGTGTGACCAAAAAAATACGCTAATCTACTAATGTATCCCTACACCGCACAAAAATCGAAAGCGAGTGGCCTTCCGTCTCCCAGAAACGTATAGTTAACAATGTGTTAATACTGGAGGCTGAAGTGGTGCGGGTAAAGAAGAAAAATCTTGACGGGGCAAGTCTGATTACCCCGGATACTGTCGCAAAAGAGATTTTTGCACGCAGGACGGAAACATTCGATGAGCAGTTCGCAGTTGCGAAAGCAGAGGTGGCGCTCATTCTCGAATTGGCACAACAGCAATTCGACAATCGTGTTTCGGCACGTGAGATAATACATAGAACGGCGGGCGCACTTCATGGCCTGCGGGAAAATCTCCACTCCAGCGTGTGGGCTGAACTGATTCCGCTGGTACAGAATCACCCCGTTTCGAGCCATTTTCTGGAGGACCCGTTCACGCGGTGGTCTTTCGAAAAGCCGCGGGGTTATTCGGGCGATGCGCAGCTGCTCGATTTCATTTATGGTCACGACAGTGTTGCCGAACTGGTGAAGAAGGCTACGCCGCTAGGTGCCGCCCTTTACGATTATACGAAGGATGCCAGTTCCTCGGTCGCCGTGCGCGAGCGGCGCGATTTGCTGACACGCTTCGTTGACGAGGCCGCAGCCCGGCACGGCAATGAGACGGAAATCCTCACCATCGCGTCCGGCCATCTGCGCGAGGCGGATGCGTCCATGGCGTTGAAAGAGGGCGGGATCAAGCGCTGGGTGGCGCTCGATCAGGATCCCTTGAGCGTCGGTTCCGTCGCCCGGGATTTTAACGGCAGTTGCATCGAGGCGATCGACGGTTCCGTGCGCGATATCGTGCTGCGCACGCAGGAACTCGGCACTTTCGACCTAATCTATGCGGCCGGTCTCTACGATTATCTGAACGACCGTGTGGCGATCAAGCTCACGCGGCGCTGCATGGAGATGCTGAAACCCGGCGGCATGTTCCTCTTCGCCAATTTCTCGGAAGACATCGTCGTCGACGGTTACATGGAGACCTTCATGAACTGGGCGCTGCTGTTGCGCTCCAAGGCGGATATGTGGCGGATCGTCAATGCCAGCGCTGATCCTTCCAGCATCGAGGCGGAGGTGTTCTTCGGGGAGAACCACAATATCGTTTACGCAACGATGCGTAAGAAGGCGTGACATCCTTCGGCCAGTCTCTGCTTGCCAATAACTATTTGCTTAAACCTCGTCGCGGGCCTAAGAATCCGCGCCGAATGCGTTGCAGGATGGAATGGCTGAAATGAAGAGATATTATTCGGATATGGGCGGTCTGCCGGGACAGACGGAACTTCTGTCGAGCAAGGCGGTGTTCAAGACCGCTTATGCGGTCATCCCCAAAACCGTCATGTCCGATATCGTGACAAGTGTGCTGCCGCACTGGACCGGCACCCGGGCCTGGATCATCGCCCGGCCGATGACGGGTTTTTCCGAAACTTTCGCGCAATATATCGTTGAGGTGCAGCCCGGCGGCGGCAGCGACCGGCCGGAACCGGACGCACGGGCCGAGGCGGCGATCTTCGTCGTTGACGGCGAAATGACCGTGGAGTTCGAAGGCGTGCAGCATGGCCTGCGAGAGGGTTCCTTTGCCTTCCTGCCTGCCGGCTCCCGCTGGCAGCTTCGCAATTCGGGCAAGGCGCCTGTCAAGTTCCACTGGGTCCGCAAGGCGTTTCAGGCGGTCGAGGGTCTGGAGCCGCCGCCGGTGATCTTCACGCATGAAGATGAAAACACTCTCTCGCCCATGCCTGACACGGACGGCAAATGGGCGACGACCCGCTTTATCGATCCGGAGGATGTACGTTACGACATGCACCTCAACATCGTCACCTTCGAGCCGGGCGCGACCATTCCCTTCATGGAAACCCATGTGATGGAACATGGCCTTTATGTGCTGGAAGGCAAGGCCGTCTACCGGCTGAACGAGGATTGGGTGGAAGTGCAGGCGGGTGACTTCATGTGGCTGCGCGCCTATTGCCCGCAGGCCTGTTATGCGGGTGGACCGGGCCGCTTTCGTTACCTGCTCTACAAGGATGTGAACCGGCACGTGAAGCTCTGGTAAGGGGCATCATAGTCACAGAACCCGGGAATTATCGCGCAATCCGAAGGTTTGCGCGATAAATGCTTGCGTTAAATCGAATATCTCTAATAAATCCGGTGATGCGGGCGGCCATTGCCGCCCCGCACCCTTTCGGCCTTCATCCGCATTTACCTCAAGAAGAATGCCCGCATGAGTGAGACGATCGATACCAACATCTTCAACCTTGCGCCCGTGGCGATGTGGATAGAAGATTTCAGCGACGTGAAAAGCCAGTTCGATATCTGGCGGTCGCAGGGCGTCGAGGATATCAGGACGTTTCTTCTCGAAGATTTATCAAGGGTTGCGGCCTGCTCCCAGAAAATCCGTGTGATCAAGGTCAACGTCAGGACGCTGGAGCTGTTCGAGGCGCGTGATCAGGCGCATCTCGTTGACAATCTGCACCGGATTTTTCGTGACGACATGCTGGAAAGCCATGTGAACGAGCTTTCCGAACTCTGGGCGGGCAAGACGGAATTCACCAGCAACGCGGTCAATTATTCAATCGGCGGCAAGCGGCTGGATATTCAGTTGCGCGGTGCGGTCATCCCCGGCCACGAAGAAACACTCGGGCGGCTGCTTTTGACCACCGAGGATGTGACGGAGCGGGAGGAGGCCCGCCGCAAGGAACTTCTCAACCGCCGTTATGCCGAAGGCATGTTCAAACATTCGCCCGTTTCCCTGTGGGTGGAGGATTTCAGCCGGGTGCGGCGATTGATCGAGGAGGTCAGGGAGCGCGGCATCATCGATTTCCGCGTGTTCATGGATGTTCATCCCGAATTCGTGCGGCAATGCATGAGCGAAATTCGCGTCATCGACGTCAACCGCGCGACGCTCGACCTGTTCTGCGCGCCGGACCGGCAGGTTCTGTTGCAGCGGCTTGGCGATATTTTCCGCGGCGAGATGGAAAAGCCGTTCCGCGAACAGCTGATGGAGCTTTGGAACGGCAATCTCAACCACCATCGCGAGGTGGTGAATTATGCGCTTGACGGTTCGGAGCGGCACGTTCTCCTGCATTTTTCCGTTTTCCCGGGCCATGAGCACGACTGGTCGCTGGTGCAGGTGGCGCTGACGGACATTACCGCGCGCAAGAAGGCTGAAGCCTATCTCGAATATCTCGGCAAGCACGATGTGCTGACCAAGCTGCACAACCGCGCCTTCTATTCGGATGAGTTGAACAGGCTGGAGCGCAGCGCGCTCAGGCCGGTTTCTGCGATCGTTATCGATCTCAATGGCCTGAAGGACGCCAATGACAAGCTGGGGCACGATGCCGGTGACGCTTTGTTGCGGCGCATGGGAGAGGTGCTGAACGGCGTCGTGACCGCGCCGAACCATGCCGCGCGCATCGGCGGTGACGAATTCGCCATCCTTCTTCCCGGCGCCGACAAGCAGGTTGCCGCCGCCATGGTCGAAACCGTTTATGAGTTGCTGAAGATCAACAACCAGTTCTATTCCAGCGCGCCGCTCAGCCTGTCGCTGGGTGTGGCGACCAGCGAGGCCGGCGAGACGATGGAATCGCTGGTGCGCCGCGCCGATATGAATATGTACGAGCAGAAGAACGCCTATTATGCGGCCCTGCGCAACAGATCCGCCGATAATAGCGACACGACGAAGAACGGTCCGCCGGAAGCCACCTCGCTGAAGCGTCTGTTCTAAGCGGGCGGGAAACGGCACATTGCCGTCCCGTTTGCGCCATTTCCGTTTGATGCTCTGGCGATATGGCCACGCGCAGGTTCACTGCCGCCACAGGCGCTTCCCGCAAGGGCGGTCCTCCTTCCCGATTTCTGCAATCGCCATTCCCGTTTCCAAACCGTCTCACGCACCTTCACAAGCGCGTGAGACGGCTTTTGCGCTGCAACAATTCCGTTGCCGAAATTTTACATACGTCTTAGTATGTATGTAAATGTGACCTTTTTTATGGATTCGGAGCGCAGTATGGCGAAGAGATTGAGGCAGATCGCGGCGGTGTTGTTGACGGGCATCGTTTTGGTCGGATGTAGCGATGAGCAGGCCTCAGCGCCCGGCGCGCCGCCGCCCGGTGCTGTGAAGATCGTGACGGTGAAGCAGGAAGAGCTTCCCATTACCAACGAATTGCCCGGACGCATTGCGCCGACGCGGCTTGCCGAAGTGCGTCCGCGTGTCTCCGGCATCATCGTGGAGCGGGTGTTCGAACAGGGCTCGCTGGTGCAGGAAGGCGATGTTCTCTACCGGATCGATCCCGCGCCGTTTCAGGTGCGTGTCGACAGCGCCGAAGGCACGTTGCGCCGGGCGCAGGCCGCGCAGCTTCAGGCGCGGCAGACCGCCGACAGGCAGCAGCAGCTGCGCCGGTCCAATGTTGGTTCCCAGCAGGAATTCGACAATGCCATCGCCCAGCTGGCGCAGGCCGATGCCGAGGTAGCCGTGGCCGAAGCCGGCGTCGCGGAAGCGAAGCTCAATCTGCAATATGCCGATGTCAAAGCCCCGATCGGCGGCCGGATTGGTCGCGCACGTATTACCGAAGGCGCACTCGTCAGCGCCACCGGCTCGGAAAATCTGGCGACGATCCAGCAGCTTGATCCGATCTATGCCGACTTCACCCAGCCGGCCGCCGATCTCATCCGGCTGCGCAAGGCCCTGCAGGATGGCAAGCTGATGACCGGCCCGAACGAAGCCGAAGTCAACCTGCTGTTCGATGACGGCAGCCGCTACCCCGTTCCGGGCCGCCTGCTGTTTTCTGAAGCCGCGGTGGATGAAACCACCGGTCAGGTGACGCTGCGCGGTGAATTCCCGAACCCGAACGGCGATCTGCTGCCGGGCATGTATGTCCGCGTGCAGATTCAGCAGGGTATCCAGAAAGCGGCCTTCGCCGTGCCGCAGCAGGCGGTTCAGCGCGATGCCGGCGGTCAGGCCAGCGTGCTTGTCGTTAACGCCGAAGACACGGTCGAGCAGCGTCGCGTCAGCGTCGGCCGCTCCGTCGGCGATCGCTGGGTGATTTCCGAGGGCCTGAAGGATGGCGACCGCGTCGTGGCCGAAGGTTTCCAGAAGACCGCTCCGGGCGCGAAGGTGAAGCCGGAACCATGGTCTGACGAGGCCGATGTCGCCACTGCCGCCGGCAGTGAGAGCGCGGCTCCCGCTGCGAAGCAATAAGGACCGATTTCATGGCACGTTTTTTCATCGATCGGCCCATTTTTGCCTGGGTCGTCGCCATCTTCATCATGCTGGCAGGCCTGCTTGCCATTCCCATGCTGCCGATTGCGCAATATCCGAATGTCGCCCCGCCGCAGATCTCCGTCTCGACCACCTATCCTGGCGCGTCGCCGGAGGATATTTACCAGAGCGTCACGCGTCCCATCGAAGAAGAGCTGAACGGCGTTCCCGGGCTGATCTACTTCGAATCGACGTCGGAATCCTCGGGTCGCATTTCCATCAACGTCACCTTTGCGCCGGGCTCCAACATCGGTGAAGCCCAGGTGGAGGTTCAAAACCGCATTGCGCGCGTCGAACCCCGCCTTCCGCAGGCAGTGACGCAGCAGGGTCTGCGTGTGGAGCAGGCAGGCACGTCGTTCCTGATGATGGTGGCGCTCACCTCCGTCGACGGCAACACGGATGCCATCGGTCTAGGTGATTATCTCAGCCGCAACGTGCTGGGTGAGTTGCGCCGCGTTCCCGGCGTCGGCAGCGCGCAATTGTTCGCCACCCAGCGCTCCATGCGCATCTGGATGGACCCGGACAAGATGCTGGGCCTCAGCCTGACCTCGAACGACGTCATCGGCGCCATTCAGGCGCAGAACTCGCAGGTTGCCGCCGGCCGCATCGGCGCATCGCCAAACCCTATCGGCCAGCAGATTTCCGCAACCGTCAACGTGCAGGGTCAGCTCACCTCGCCGGAAGAGTTCGGCTCCATCGTGCTGCGCGCCAATCCGGACGGCTCATCCGTCCGGCTGCGCGACGTCGCGCGCGTGGAAGTGGGCGGCGAAAGCTATAACTTCTCGAGCCGCCTGAACGGCAAGCCAAGCGCCGCCATTGGCGTGCAGCTTTCGCCCACCGGCAATGCGCTGCAGACCTCCGAGGGCGTTCGCGCCACGATGGAGGAGCTGTCGCGGTATTTCCCGCCGGGTCTGGAATATGAAGTTCCCTATGACACCAGCCCCTTCGTGAAAATCTCGATCCAAAAGGTGATCAACACGCTGGTGGAGGCGATCATCCTCGTCTTCGTGGTGATGTTCGTCTTCCTGCAGAATATCCGCTACACGATCATTCCGACACTGGTGGTGCCCGTGGCGCTGCTCGGCACCTGCGCCATCATGTATGTCTCGGGTTTCTCGATCAACGTTCTGACCATGTTCGCCATGGTTCTCGCCATCGGCATTCTGGTCGATGATGCGATCGTCGTCGTTGAGAATGTCGAGCGCATCATGGCGGAAGAGCATCTGTCGCCCAAGGAGGCCACCCGCAAAGCGATGGGCCAGATTTCCGGCGCGATCATCGGCATCACGCTGGTGCTGACGGCCGTGTTCGTGCCCATGGCCTTCTTCCCGGGCGCCGTCGGCATCATCTACCAGCAGTTCAGCCTGACCATGGTGGTGTCAATTCTGTTCTCCGGCTTCCTTGCCCTGTCGCTCACGCCGGCGCTCTGCGCGTCGTTCCTGAAGCCCATCAAGGCTGGGCACCATGAGAAGAAAGGCTTCTTCGGCTGGTTCAACCGCGGCTTCGACAAGGCCTCGCACAAATATTCCTCGTCAGTCGGCAGCATCATCAAGCGCTCCGGCCGCTTCATGGTCATCTATGCGGCGTTGCTGGTCGGCCTCGGCTGGGCGTATATGCAACTGCCGAGCTCGTTCCTTCCGAACGAAGATCAGGGCTACCTGATTGTTGACATTCAGGCACCGGCGGAAGCCAGCAGTGATCGTACGCTGCAATCCATCCAGCAGATCGAAAAGATCTTCATGGAAGAGCCGGCGGTGGATCGTGTGATTGCGGTTTCGGGTTTCTCCTTCTCCGGCTCCGGCCAGAATGCCGGTCTGGCCTTCGCCACCTTGAAGGACTGGAGCGAACGCGGACCGAATGATTCCGCCGCCGCCATATCGGCGCGCGTCAATGCCAAGCTGTGGGGTCTTCCGGACGCCATGTCCTTCGCGCTGTCGCCGCCGCCAATCCAGGGCCTCGGCAATTCCAGCGGCTTCACCTTCCGCCTGCAGGATCGCGCGGGTGCGGGACAGGCCGCTCTCAGCGCTGCCGGTGCGCAACTGATGGCCGCTGCCCGTCAGAGCCCCATCCTTGCCGGCCTTCGCATTGAAGGCATGCCGGATGCGGCGCAGGTCAACCTGATCATCGACCGTGAGAAAGCCAATACGTTCGGCGTCACCTTCAGCGATATCAACGCCACCATCTCGGCCAATATGGGCTCGTCCTACGTCAATGACTTCCCCAATGCCGGCCGCATGCAGCGCGTGACGGTGCAGGCGGAGCAGGGCCAGCGCATGAAGACGGAGGATCTCTTGAACCTCAACGTCCGCAATGCCAATGGCGGCATGGTGCCGGTGAGTTCGTTTGCCACGGTGGAATGGGTGCGCGGTCCCTCGCAAGTGGTCGGTTATAACGGCTATCCGGCTGTCCGTATCGGTGGCCAGTCCGCACCGGGTTATTCTTCCGGTGACGCCATTGCCGAAATGGAGCGTCTGGCGAGCGAATTGCCTGCTGGTTTCGGTTTCGAATGGACCGGTCAGTCGCTGCAGGAAATCCAGTCCGGTTCGCAGGCTCCGGCGTTGATCGGGCTCAGCGTTCTGTTCGTCTTCCTGCTGCTCGCAGCACTTTACGAAAGCTGGTCCATTCCGCTCTCCGTCATGCTGGTGGTGCCGCTTGGCGTCATCGGCTCGGTGGCGGCTGTCATGCTGCGCGGCATGCCGAACGACGTCTACTTCCTGGTGGGCCTCGTCGCCATCATCGGCCTGTCCGCAAAGAACGCGATCCTGATCATCGAATTCGCCAAGGATTTGCGGGCGGAAGGAAAATCCACCTATGATGCGACGGTGGAGGCGGCGCACTTGCGCTTCCGGCCGATCCTGATGACGTCGCTTGCCTTCTCGCTCGGCGTGCTGCCAATGGCGATCGCCTCCGGTGCGAGTGCGGCGAGTCAGAATGCCATCGGCACCGGCGTTCTGGGTGGCATGATCTCGGCGACGATCCTCGCGATCTTCTTCGTCCCCGTCTTCTTCGTCTTTGTCATGAAGATTTTCGGGGATCGGAAGAAGGAGAAAGAGATTGCTGCTGACGCCGTATCGCCGGCGGAATAAAACGGGTGTGAAGGCCGGGCCAAAAGTCATGTGAATGCGTTCATCTGATTGACAGCCCGGCACTGCAAAGAAGGCACGGTGCGAAAGCGCCGTGCCGCGATTGGAAGGAGATATGAGCATGCGCCGAACCAAGGCCGAGGCAGAAGAGACGCGTCAGGCGATCCTTGCCGCTGCCGAGCGGGTGTTCTTCAAAAAGGGTGTTGCCAACAGCTCTCTCGATGAGGTGGCGGCTGCCGCCGGCGTCACGCGCGGAGCGATCTACTGGCATTTTTCCAGCAAGAGCGATCTCTTTATCGGCCTCTATCAATCGGTGTCCCTGCCGGAATCGGATCTGCTCGATTTCGGCGACCCCGACCTCAAAGGGCTGGCTCTGCTGGCCAAGATCGAGGAAGCGGCCTGCAAGTGGCTGACGCTTCTTTCAAAAGATGAGCAACGCCAGCGCATCATGACCATCAGCCTGCGCACCAATTACTCGGATGAGTTCGCCCCGGTGCTGCACGCGCAGGAGGAACTGGACCGGTATCACAAGGATCGGCTCGAGGGCGCTTTCGCGCGGGCGCAGGCGGAAGGTGCATTCAACGACAACTGGACGGCGGACTCTGCGCTCGACGCGCTCTACTGGCTACTGAAAGGCATGTGCTCCGACTGGCTGCTGTTCGGCAAGCGTTTCGATCTGGCCAAGGAGGGCGCCGAAGCCGTGCACCGTCTGATGAAGGGTTTCCAGCGCTCCTCCGCATCCTGACAGGACTTTCACGACCTTCTGGCTTGCAGTTCATACGGTCAAATTTGAGTGTATTCTAAAACACCAGCGAAAATTGCTTTACGTACCTCAAAACGGACGCTAGCTTCTTCTTCGAGCTTTGGGAGGAGTTCGTAGATGGTCATTTCAAAGAAAATTAAGGGGCAAGCGCCGTCCGTTCCTGCGGGACACCGGTGACGGCACATGGCTTTTGCTGACGAATCTCCAGACCATGCCCTTATCCGGACGGTTGGGCTGTCGAAGTCTTTCGGGCCGGTACAGGTTCTGAAGGATATCGAGATCGCGGTGCGTGCCGGTGAGGTCCACGCGATCATAGGCGAGAACGGTGCGGGCAAGTCGACGCTGATGAAGCTTCTGGCCGGCAATGAAAAGCCGTCGGGCGGGGAAATCCGCATCGATGGCGAAGCCGTGGCGCTGAGCGGCCCCGTGGATGCTGAACATCGCGGCATTGTTCTCGTGCATCAGGAAATATTGCTGGCGCCTGATTTGACGGTGGCGCAGAACATCTATCTCGGCCGCGAAGTACGCAGGGGCGCCATGGTGGACGACCGCGCCATGCGCGCCGGCGCCCGCAAGGCGATCGCCGATCTTGGCGGTACGATCGATCCCGACGCCATTGTCGGCAGCCTGTCGATTGCCCAGCGGCAGCTGGTGCAGATCGCCCGCGTTCTGCTCGTGCCGCATCGCGTGGTCATTTTCGATGAGCCGACGGCGAGCCTTACGCCCATCGAAACGGATGCACTGCTGAATGTCATCAGGGACATCCGGGCAAAGGGTGTGGCCGTGCTTTACATTTCGCATCGTCTGCCGGAAGTGAAGGAGATTGCCGACCGGGTGACGGTTCTGCGTGACGGCAAGCTGATCGCCTCCCATCCGGCATCGGCGCTGGAGCCTGCCGATATGGCGCGGCTCATGGTGGGGCGCGACGTAGCCAAGCTTTATCCGGACCGCGCCGCCGGCGGCGAGCACGAGCCGGTTCTGCAGGTGGAGCATTTTACCGTTCCGGGTTATGCAGAGGATGCCGGTTTCAGCCTGCGCAGGGGCGAAATTCTCGGTTTTGCCGGTCTCGTTGGCGCCGGCAGAACGGAACTCATGGAAGGAATACTCGGCCTGCGCGCCGGTCGGGGAACCGTGCGGCATCACGGCAGGCCGGTGCATTTCGCAAAGGCGGAAGACAGCCTGAAGGCCGGCATCGTTTATCTGAGCGAGGACCGCAAGGGCAAGGGGCTGCTGCTTGGCAAGGATCTGCGGATCAACCTGACACTGGCCTCGCTCAAGAAATTCAGCCGGATGTTCCAGATCGACACGCGGCGCGAAACGGCGGCGCTCGATGATGCGGTGCGCGACTTCGATATTCGCACTGGCCGCAAGGATTTGCTTGCGGGCCAGCTCTCCGGCGGCAACCAGCAGAAGCTGCTGCTTGCCAAGATGATGCTGCTCGATCCCTCCATCGTCATCATCGACGAACCGACACGGGGCATCGACATCGGCACCAAGGAGCAGATCTACCGCTTTATCGCCAAGCTCGCGGATGAGGGGCGCTCGATCATCGTTGTTTCCTCGGAAATGCCGGAGCTGATCGGCATCTGCGACCGCATTCTGGTGATGCGTTCGGGCCGGATCGTCGGTGAGGTGACGGGCGAGCGCATGACCGAAAACGACATCGTGGCGCTGGCGACGGGCGTTCATACGCAGGAACCTGCCTGAGCGCCCGTGTCGCGGGAAATATGGCCTGATAAAGAAACTGAGGGAAAACATGACTGAGGCCGCATTTGATAACGGCAAAACGCCGAAGACCTCGAAGGACTGGGACCTGCGAGCGGTTGCGCCTTTCGTGGCGCTGGCCCTGCTGCTGGTTCTCGGCACCATCGCCAATCCCAATTTCATCGGCATCGACAATCTGTTGAATGTCGTCACCCGCAGCGCCTTCATCGCCATCATCGCGCTCGGGGCCACCTATGTCATCACGTCAGGCGGGCTTGATCTGTCGGTCGGCGCCATGGTCGCATTTGTCGCCAGCCTGATGATCCTGTTCATGAATAGCGGTGTCATCGCCAGTCCGCTTTTGATGCTGCTTACCGCCATGGCGCTGGCGCTCGCCATCGGGGCTGCCTGCGGGCTGACAAACGGCCTCATCACTACCATCGGCCGCATCGAACCTTTCATCGCCACGCTCGGCACCATGGGCATTTATCGCGGCTTGACCACGTGGCTGTCGCAGGGCGGCGCGATCACGCTGCGCAACCCGGAAATCCAGACGCTTTATCGCCCGGTCTATTTCGGTAATGTCTTTGGTGTGCCGGTGCCTGTCATCGTCATCTTCGTCACCGCCGCAATAGCCGCCTTCGTGCTCTATCGCACGCGCTATGGCCGGCATCTCACGGCCGTCGGCTCCAGTGAGGATGTGGCGCGTTACTCCGGCATTTCGGTCGCACGGGTCCGCACCATCGCTTATGTGGTGCAGGGGCTCTGCGTCGCCGTTGCGGTGCTGCTTTATGTGCCGCGTCTTGCCTCCACCTCGGCCACGACAGGCATGTTGTGGGAGCTGCAGGCGATCACCGCCGTCGTCGTCGGCGGCACGGCGCTGAGAGGCGGGGTAGGGCGCATCTGGGGTACGATCTGCGGCGCCTTCATTCTGGAGATCGTCGGCAACATCATGATCCTGTCGAACTTCGTCAGCGAATATCTGATCGGCGCCATTCAGGGCGCGATCATCATCATCGCCATGCTGGTGCAGCGCTCGCTCAGCCGCAGGTGACGTATCACGCCGCGCCATGTGGGGCAGGCGCGGTTGAAGGAGGAACGCCCCGGTCTTGGGAGGAAAGAGACTATGCGTAGTAAATTCATCGGCGTGGCCTTTGCCGCGCTGGCCACGGTGCTTGCGGGTTCAGTACACGCACAGGACAAGAAGGTCACCATCGGCGTGTCCATTCCGGCGGCCGACCATGGCTGGACGGCAGGCGTCGTCTATCATGCCGAGCGTGTGGCGAAGCTGCTGATGCAGGAGCATCCGGGGCTCAACATCATCGTCAAGACGTCGCCGGATGCCGCCAATCAGGCGAATGCGCTTCAGGACCTTGCCGTGCAGGGGCTCGATGCACTTGTCGTGCTGCCGTCCGATCCGGATCCGCTCGTCAACGCCATCAAGGAGATCAAGGACAAGGGCACCTTCGTCGCGCTCGTCGACCGCGCGCCGAGCGTCAACGACAATTCGATCCGCGATCTCTACGTTGCCGGCAACAACCCCGCGCTTGGCCAGGTGGCGGGCGAATACATCAAGAAGACGACGCCGGATGCCGAAGTCGTGGTCATTCGCGGCCTGCCGATCCCGATCGACCAGCAGCGCCAGGATGGTTTCGACAAGGGTATTGCCGGTTCCAGCGTCAAGGTTCTCGACCGGCAATATGGCAACTGGAACCGCGACGACGCCTTCCGTGTGATGCAGGACTATCTGACCAAGTACAAGAAGATCGACGTGGTCTGGTGTCAGGATGACGACATGGCAATCGGCGTGCTGGAGGCTATCCAGCAGGCGAAACGTACCGACATCAAGTATATCGTTGCGGGCGCCGGTTCCAAGGACATGATCAAGAAGGTCATGGACGGCGACAAGCTGGTGCCGGTCGACGTGCTCTATCCGCCGGCAATGGTGGCGACAGCCATGCAGCTGACGGCCGGGCATTTCTACGATCAGGTCCCGGTTGCGGGTGAGTATATCCTCGATGCGACCCTGATCACCAAGGACAATGCCGAGCAGTTCTACTTCCCGGATTCGCCGTTCTGATCTGACTTTCAGCCAACACCGACGCCCGCCGCAAGGCGGGCGTTTCATTTGATGGGTTACCCGTTCTTCCTGAACCACGCCGAGAGATAATCGACAAAGCTGCGCACCTTGGCGGGCAGGTAGCGGCGATGCGGATAGACCGCATAAATGCCCCTGTCCTTGGAAATATAATCGTCGAACAGCGTCACCAGCTCACCGGACTGGATGTAGGGTCTGGCGATGAAATCCGGCACCAAGGCGATGCCGAGACCGGCGCGCGCCGCGCGCAACGTCGCCTGCGGGCTATTGACCTCGATCGGCCCGCTGATGGTGACCGAATTCGAGCCGCCATCCGGCTCCAGATACCGCACTGTATTATGAAAACGCGTATTGGTGTCGATGATGAAAGGCACGCGGGAGAAATCCTGCGGGCCGTCTAGCGGCCCGTGTTGCGCCACGAAATCCGCCGTCGCCACCGCATAGACCCGGAAATCGGAAAGCTTGCGGGCGATCAGACCCGAATCTTCCAGTCGGGTGATTCGAACCGCGAGATCGAAACCTTCCTCGATCAGGTCAACGAATCGGTCTTCCGCAACGATTTCCAGCGACAGTTCCGGATTTTCCTTGGCAAAATCGATCAGGCTCTGGCCGACATCGGCATCGATGAAGGTGCGGGGAACGGAAATTTTGAGCTTCCCCTTCAGATCGGCATTCTTTTCACGCACCAGATCGGCGAGGTTATCGATCTCCTTCAGAATATCGGAAGCGGTGCGGTAATAGGTATGTCCGGCTTCCGTCAGCGAGAACTGCCGGGTGGTGCGGTTGAGGAGCAGTGCGCCGAGATCATCTTCCAGCTCCCGCACATATTTGGACAGAAGCGCCTTGGAGCGCCCGGTCTTGCGCGCCGCGGCGGAAAACCCCTCAGCTTCGACAACATCGATAAAGGCGCGGATGCGGGTCAGCGTGTCCATGAAAATCCTCCGGTTCGTTCCATATAATTGAACGTGCGCAAGTCACTGTTCAACCCTTAATTCACTGCTGAAAAAATCCGCTCTTTGGTGAAAAATTCCTCTTGATTATGACTGCGAATATTCTTATCTCCCGTGCTGCCCAAAGTCGCACGTGCCCATGTGTGTCCGCCGAGTCCTCGATGTGGTGAGGATTTAGGTAAGGTACCTGGAACTAACCCCTCCAGTCGCTATTCCGGCCAACCGGGAAATGCGAGGACATATGAAGCAACGACGGTGCGGGCCTTTCTGGTTCTCTGCCGGCTTTCCATCAGCCGGGGTACTGAAGAGGCACACCATCATTGCCTGAAGTGCGGTCGGGTCATTCCCTCCAATCGATGGCAGACAAAGCCGAATGATGCTCTGGCAGGGCGTCGTTCATATTCGCGCCTTGAGCGTATGCTATCGAGTCTGCGCCTCCACCGGCTGATTCGTATGCATATCTCGAGCGTCCTTTGTCCTTCGGATTTTTCCGAAGTCGGTTTAACAGGGAATATATCGATGACGACTGCACGCATTCTCGACTTCATCAAGACCCGACGTCCCGAAGGCCCTTGCCTCGTGGTTGATCTCGACGTCGTGCGCGACAATTTCAACGCTTTCCGGCACTCCCTGCCGAACAGCGCCATCTATTACGCCGTCAAGGCAAACCCGGCTCCCGAAATCCTGAAGCTGCTCGCTTCGCTCGGCTCCAACTTCGATTGCGCCTCCGTGGCTGAAATCCAGATGGCGCTCGATGCGGGTGCGACTTCCGACCGTATCTCCTTCGGCAACACCATCAAGAAGGAACGCGATGTTGCACGCGCTCATGCGCTCGGCATCGATCTCTTCGCCGTTGATAGCCACGAGGAAGTCGAGAAGGTTGCCCGTGCCGCTCCCGGCGCACGCGTGTTCTGCCGCGTGCTGACGGATGGCGAAGGCGCCGAATGGCCGCTGTCGCGCAAGTTCGGCTGCGTGCCGCAGATGGCTGTCGACGTTCTGGTCTATGCACATCAGCTCGGCCTCGAATCCTACGGCGTATCCTTCCACGTCGGTTCTCAGATGATGAATCTCGACGCATGGGATGCGGCGCTGGCCGATGCCAAGCGCGTCTTCGCTTCGCTTGCCAAGCAGGGCATCCACCTGCAGATGGTCAACATGGGTGGTGGTTTCCCGACCAAGTACCTGCGCGACGTTCCGGCTGCCGAAGAATACGGCCAGGCGATCGACACGGCGCTGCGCAAGCACTTCGGCAACCAGATCCCGAAGACGATCATCGAGCCGGGCCGCGGCATGGTCGGCAATGCCGGCGTCATCAAGGCGGAAGTTGTTCTCGTGTCGCGCAAGTCCGACAACGACAACCACCGCTGGGTGTTCCTCGACATCGGCAAGTTCGGCGGTCTCGCCGAGACGATGGATGAGGCTATCCGTTACCCGATCCGCACCGAGCGCGATCAGGACGAGATGGAGCCCTGCGTTCTGGCCGGCCCGACCTGCGACAGCGCCGATGTGCTGTATGAAAAGAACATGTACCCGCTGCCGGTCTCGCTGACCATCGGCGACGAAGTTCTGATCGAAGGCACGGGCGCCTATACGACGACCTATTCGGCCGTTGCCTTTAATGGCTTCGAGCCGCTGAAGGCTTACATCATCTGATCCGAACGCCGTCCGCTGAGCAGGGCGGCGTCTCGACCAAGCTTCCGTTCCGGCTTTGCCGATTGTGCTGATGCGCAAATCCCTGCTTGCTGCACCTCTTCCAGCCGAGGAAAGCGTGTCGGCGGGCCGGAACGGCTCCACCATTTTTTTATCAAGGGCCGCGTGTGGGCGGTAGTGTGACGGGAGGCCAAGGATGGCCGCTCTTTTGAATTCGGTACGGGCATTTTTCACACCGCAGACATTTCATGTCGATCAGGAAAATCCGGGCGATGTCGTCGCCCGTGAGAACCTGCTGGACCGCGCCATGGGCACCGGCCGCCGCCGCAAGTCTTCCGAGAAGCTGCGCGCCGGTCGCGTTCCGGCCGAAGGTCTGGCACTCGTCGCCCGCGATGAGGATGGCCATGTCATCGGCACGGTGCGCCTGTGGAATGTCGAGGCCGGTATCTCCCGCGAAGGTCGCGCCGTCGAAGCGCTGCTGCTCGGCCCGCTGGCTGTCGATGCCGCCCATGAGGGCAAGGGCATCGGCTCGGCGCTGATGCGTGCCGCCATTGGCGAAGCCACCAAGCGCGGCCACGGCGCCGTTCTTCTGGTTGGCGACGCCCCTTATTACGAACGTTTCGGCTTCTTCGCCGACAAGGCCCAGCATCTCATCATGCCCGGCCCGTTCGAGCGCAGCCGTTTCCTGGCGCTGGAACTGAAAGCAGGCTGGCTGGAAGGCGCTGCCGGTCTGCTGGTGGCAAGCGGCCGCAGGCTCTCTGCCTGAACGAACCTCGCTGCTGATATCAAACCCCGGCCCAAAGCCGGGGTTTATTGTTTCTGCTATATGACCAAGGGGGGCGTTGCCCGCCGATAATTCCCGAGCACCTCTTGCGCGTAAAAATTTACGGGTATATACCCGATACAAATGCCAAACGATAGTTGCCACTGCATCCTGTTGCGCAAAGCATCCCGTAAGGTCTCGTCCTATTATGACGAGGCCCTGGCGCCGCTTGGCGTCAATATCGGTCAGTTCAGCCTGCTGCGGAACATCAACCGCACAGCGCCCGTCTCGCTGACCGATCTGGCCGCGCGGGTGGAACTGGATCGCTCCACCGTTGGCCGCAATGCCAAGGTGCTGGCTCGTATGGGTCTGGTGGCCATCGGCCATGGCGAGGATCAGCGGGAAGCGATGCTGACGGTGACGACGGAAGGACACGCGATCCTGAAGGCGGGTGCGCCGCTCTGGGATGGAGTACAGGATGAAATCGAGGCCCGGCTTGGGCCCGAAAAGACAGCACAATTGCAGGAACTGCTCGCAGCCCTGTAATTTCTGGGGATATGCGGGTATCTGCCTGCAATATAGGGTATATACCCGTAAAATATCGGCCACGGCCGCTGGAAAGGGAATTTGAACATGCTCTCCACACGCCTCGCCAGCTGGATGGCCAGCAGAAATCTGCATTATGGCTGGCTCGTTGCCGCAACCACCTTTCTGACCATGCTGGCCACCGCCGGTGCGATGGGATCTGCAGGGGTGATGATCCAGCCGCTGCATCAGGAATTCGGCTGGGATATTGCCGATATTTCCTCCGCTATGGCCGTCAGGCTGGTGCTTTTCGGCCTGCTTGGGCCTTTTGCCGCCGCCTTCATGAATCATTTCGGCGTCCGGCAGGTGGTGTCCACCGCGCTCGCCCTGATCATGGGCGGCATCGTCGCCTCCTTTTTCATGACCGAGGTATGGCAATTGCTGCTGCTCTGGGGCGTGGTGATCGGTGTCGGCACCGGCATGACCGCCCTGGTATTGGGCGCCACCGTGGCGGCTCGCTGGTTTTCCAAGCGTCGCGGATTGGTGATCGGCCTCATGACGGCGAGCAATGCCACTGGCCAGCTGGTCTTTCTGCCGCTGCTGGCGGCGCTGACGGAAGCCTATGGCTGGCGAACCGCCCTTACCCTGTCCGTGGCGGTAATTGCCACGGCCATGGTTCTCGTCCTGCTTTTGATGCGCGACCATCCTGCCGATGTCGGCCTGCCGGCCTATGGCGAGACAGTGGTGGCAAAGCCGGTCAAGCAGGATCACAATCTTCTGGCCACATTGCTATCGCCGCTGGTCACGCTGAAGAGCGTATCGGGCAACCCGGTCTTCTGGGTGCTTTTCGGCACATTTTTTGTCTGCGGGCTTTCGACCAACGGTCTTATCCAGACACACTGGATTTCAATCTGCGGTGATTTCGGCATGGCAGCGGTGACGGCGGCGGGCACACTGGCGGTAATCGGCATCTTCGATTTCTTCGGCACGATCTTCGCCGGCTGGCTTTCCGACCGGTTCGACAATCGCTTCCTGCTGTTCTGGTTCTACGGTCTGCGCGGCCTGTCCCTGCTCTATCTCTCATTCTCGGGGTTCAGCTTCGTGGAACTTTCGGTCTTTGCCGTCTTCTACGGGCTGGACTGGGTGGCGACCGTGCCGCCGACGGTGAAGCTTGCCGCCGAGAATTTCGGCCGTGAAAAGGCCGGTCTCGTTTTCGGCTGGGTCTTTGCCGGCCACCAGCTGGGAGCCGCCACCGCCGCCTTTGGCGCCGGTTTCTTCAAGAGCGACTTCGACACCTATATGCCCGCGCTGCAGATTGCCGGTCTAATGTGCATGATCGCGGCCGTCTCGGTTCTGCTTCTGCGCAAGCCCGGTTCCGCGAGCCTCACGCCCCAGACCGCGTGAGAAAGGTGATGCACTGAAAAAGGCCTGCTGATGCAGGCTTTTTTTGTATTTTTCGAGCATGTGCCGGGCGCGGCGTGCACCGATCCTCGATCGCTGAGCGGTATTGTTGCGCAATTGTCACGGTGCGTGCCGGTTATCAGCTCCCTTGCGTGATCGGCACGCCGGTTTGATCCATCTCAATCGGCCTGCCTTTCCCGTTGTCATACTGGCTCCCAAGCGGTTGCGGCCAAGCGAAGATTCGCCAGGCCCGCCGCCATCAGCCGGTTTCCGGGGACTTGCCCGGCTGCGGTGCGCTATAGGAGAGATGGAATGACGAACAGAAACAGAAAAACCGCTTTGCTTGCCAGTGTCATGGCTGGTGCTGCGGCCACGCTGATATCCGCCAATGCCATGGCGGCCGATCTGGCCCCGGCAGCGCCGGCGCCCACCGCCGAAGAGGCGATTGCCGCGGCAAGCCCGTGGATGCTGCGCGTGCGCGGCCTCGGCGTCATCACCAATGACAGCGGCAGCGTCGACGGTGTGCCGGGCGCGGGCCTGTCCTATTCGGACACCGTGATCCCGGAACTCGACATCAGCTATTTCTTCACCCCGAATATCGCCGCCGAGCTTATCCTTGGCACCACCTACGCCAAGATCAACGGCGAGGGCGTGCTCGCCGGAACGCCAGTGGGCAAGACATGGCTGCTGCCGCCGACGTTGACGCTGCAATATCACTTCACCGATTTCGGCGCCTTCAAACCCTATATCGGCGCGGGCGTGAACTATTCGCTGTTCTACAACCAGTCGGAAAAGCCCGGTTTCAGCAATCTCGACGTCAAGAACAAGCTTGGTGCTGCCGTGCAGGTCGGTTTCGACTATATGCTGGACGAGCATTGGGGCGTGAACTTCGACGTGAAGAAGATCTTCCTGAAGACCGACTGGACCGCCGAATTGGGTGGCACGCCGATCAGCGGCAAGGCCAAGCTCGATCCCTGGCTGATCGGCGCGGGTATTACCTATCGCTTCTGATCACGGTTCGATGCTGCGCCGCCTTTGACGGGCGGCGTCATATCGGCTATAGGGACGGCCACGGGCAGAAGAGCCCCGGCCGTCCGCAGGCGTTTGCGCCCCTGGTGAAGCTCTTTTCAGAATAACGGTCATCCCCATGTTTTGCATGTCGTCGATGGCAACGCGGACCCCCTTCGGAACATTCGGCATGCTCATGTTGGAGAACCGTTATGTACGTGTCCAAACCGCTTCCCGCACTTGAGGGACTGAAGGAACAGGCGAAACGCCTGCGCGCCGCTCTCGAAGGCGAGGGGCAGGCAATCACCCATTCAAAGGCGCTGGAACTCATCGCCGCGCAATATGGCTTCCGCGACTGGAATACCCTCCACGCATCAGCCGGCAACCGCCCCGCCTTCAACCCCTACCTTCTGGGCTCAAGGGTGGAAGGCTTTTATCTAGGCCAGCCCTTCGTGGCCTCCGTTCTGGGCGTGCAGGCGCTCGGCGGCGATCCCGAACGCTACCGGCTGACCCTGCATCTTGACGACCCGGTGGATGTCGTCACCTTCGAAAGCTTTTCCGCCTTCCGGCAGCGGGTTCACTGCAACGTCGATACATCCGGCCGGACGGTGGAGAAAACCTCCAACGGTCGGCCGCAGGTGGAACTTGTCTGGTAGAAGATCGGTAGCGCTCGCTTCGCCGTCACTAATGACGACAGTTTGCAGTCCTGGTTGAAATTATCGCACCACATTCCGGCTTTAGGCCGGGATGTGTTTTTCGCAAAGGTGGGAGCCGGCGAAAATAAGGTTGGTTGCAATTTATGGCTGGGCAGCAGTATAGTTTGCTGAAGACTGCGAATATTACATTTTTATAATCGATTTTTAGTGAGGTATTAATGAGCGCGGATCGCCATCCCGGGCGTTGGATTTACGTCGATTCCATTCGGGGCATAGCGGCTTTGGCGGTTATATATATTCATATCGCCGAAGTAGCCCATAAGAACGGATTTACCTCCAATTCCCTCGAATATTATCTATTCTACTTCTTTGCGGAATATTTCGATCTCGGAAAAATCGCTGTTGTCATGTTCTTCGCGGTTTCCGGTTTTGTTATTCCTTTCTCTTTGCTGAAAGCGGGCAATGCGCCTTTGCGCGGCTTCGCAATCTCGCGTTTTTTCAGGCTTTATCCTGCCTATTGGCTGTCGATGATCCTGGCTCTTGCGATTATTCCGCTGGTGCGGGGAGACGTATTCACGCTGAAGCAGATCATTGCCAATACGACGATGCTGCAGCAATTTCTGGGGCAGCAGAATATTCTCGGCGTCTATTGGACGCTACAGATAGAGATCATCTTCTACATTGTCAGCGGCATGCTGTTTTATGTCAGACTCCTGCATAAGCCGGAGGGTGCGGTCGGTGCGGTGGTGTTTTTCCTGTTGTGCGCAGTCGCGATGGGAATAGCTCGTTATGTTGTGGGCATCAAACTACCGGTCGCCATTCCGCTTGGACTGACTGTCATGTTTTGGGGATTGTTGTGGCGCCATGGCGCCAGCGAGCAGGCCGAGCCGCATCTGCGGCGGCTTATTCTTGCGACGTCGCTTCTCGTTGTCGCGGCCGTGCCTGTCATCAGCCTTCTAAGCTACAATGTGGATATGGGTTTCGGCGAGACCTGGTATCGCTATACGATTGCCTATTACGCCGGAATGGCATTTTTTGCACTCTTCACGACCAAGCTCCATATCACGCATCCGGTTTTTGTCTGGCTTGGTGCGATAAGCTATTCCGTCTATCTGTTCGGTCCGGTCGCCCAGCCGGTCGTGGAATATGTTCTGCCCTACCGGCAGCTCGCTCCTTATCCCGTACATGTCATTATCGTCTTGACCTGTGCCTTGACGGTAATCATGGCCTATTTGAGCTACCGCTTCGTTGAGTTGCCCTCACAGAAATTCGGCAAGAAGCTGGCATCCCGACAGTCTCTTCCGGCCGTGTCATCTGCTTGAAATTAGCCGGGCATGGCCACAATAGGCGGCGATGCCCGGCCGACGCCAGTCCGCCACGAACGTCCTAAATCCTCTTCCCCGCCGCATCGAACAGATGGAAGTCCTTTGCCTGTGCGGCGATTTTCAGCGTCTCGCCGATGCGCAGCTGCGAACGGCCGTGGACGCGGAAGACGATCGCAGTGCCATCGGCGAAGGATCCGTGCACATAACTTTCCGCACCCACCAGTTCCACGGCGTCCACCTGTACGGTGCCGGTGAAGGCGGCATCCGCAGGGGCTTCATCGGCAAGGGTGATATCTTCGGGGCGGATGCCGAGCGTGGCGACGCCCTGTGGCAGTGCGGTGGCTCCCTGCACCGACCAACCGGAAGAGCCGTTGGCCGTCGCCGTGCCGTGGTTGAGCAGGTTCATGGAGGGAGAGCCGATGAAGGTGGCGACGAAGGTGGTGGCCGGTTTTTCGTAAAGCTCGATCGGCGTGCCCATCTGCTCGATGCGGCCGGCATTCAGCACCACCAGCCGGTCTGCCAGCGTCATGGCCTCCATCTGGTCATGGGTCACGTAGACGCTGGTGGTGGCGAGCGAGCGTTGCAGGCGGCGGATTTCGACGCGCATCTGCACGCGCAGCTTGGCGTCGAGGTTGGAGAGCGGCTCGTCGAACAGGAAGGCTGCCGGCTTGCGCACGATGGCGCGGCCCATGGCGACGCGCTGGCGCTGGCCGCCGGAAAGCTGGCGCGGCCTGCGCTCCAGGAACTGTTCGATTTCGAGCGCCTTGGCCGCCTCGGTGATACGCCGATCGATCTCGTCCTTCGGCGTGTTGCGGTTCTTCAGGCCGTAGGCAAGGTTCTGCCGCACCGTCATATGCGGATAAAGCGCATAATTCTGGAACACCATGGCGATGTCTCGGTCCGACGGTTCGAGATCGTTGACGACGCGATCACCGATTATGATCTGGCCGCCCGAAATGCCCTCCAGTCCGGCAATCATGCGCAACAGGGTGGATTTTCCGCAGCCGGAGGGGCCGACGAGCACGATCATCTCGCCGTCGGCGATGTCCATCGATACGCCCTTGATGGCCTCGACATTGCCGCCATAAACCTTGCGGACGTCTTTCAGCGCAATTTTTGCCATTACTTCTCGGTCTCCACCAAACCTTTGACGAACCAGCGCTGCATCAGCACCACAACGATAACAGGGGGGATGATGGCGAGGATCGCCGTCACCATCACATAATTCCAGGGCGTCGAGGCATCGGTGAAATCCACCATGCGCTTGAGGCCGATGATGATCGTGTTCATCTTGGCGTCGTTGGTCACGAGCAGCGGCCAGAGATATTGGGTCCAGCCATAGATGAACAGGATCACGAAGAGGGCAGCAATATTGGTTTTCGACAGCGGCAGCAGGATATCGCGCATGAAGCGGAACGGCCCGGCATTATCGATACGCGCCGCCTCCACCATTTCTCCGGGAATGGTGAGGAAGAACTGCCGGAAGAGAAAGGTTGCCGTCGCAGAGGCCATCAGCGGCAGTGTCAGTCCCGCATAGGTGTCGATCAGGCCTAAATCGACGATGACCTTGTAGGTGGGCAGGATGCGGACTTCCACCGGCAGCATGAGCGTGATGAAGATCATCCAGAAGAAGCCCATGCGGAAGGGAAAGCGGAAGAAGACGATGGCGAAGGCCGACAGGAAAGAGATGACGATCTTGCCGATGGCGATGGCGAGCGCCACGACGAAGCTGTTGAACAGCAGCCGCTCGAGGCTGACGCCGACGACACGCTCGACGCCTCCGACCATGGCGTCGGTATAGTTTTCACCGAGATGGCCGCCGGGCAGTAGCGACATTGGCGGGCGGATGATGTCGTTCGACGTCATCGAGGAGGCGACGAAGGTGTAATAGATCGGGAAGGCCACGATGATGATGCCGAGTACCAGCATCAGATGGGCGATCACGCGTGCGACGGGGCGATTTTCAATCATGGGAGATCCTCAGCCGTAATGCACGCGCTTCTCGACGAAGCGGAACTGGAAGGCGGTGAGCGCGATGACGATCACCATCAGGATGACGGATTGCGCGGCGGAAGAGCCGAGATTGAGGTTCACGAAGCCATCATTATAGACCTTGTAGACCAGCGTTTCCGTGGCCTTTGCAGGCCCGCCGCCGGTCACGGCATGGATGATGCCGAAGGTATCGAAGAAGGCGTAGACGGTGTTGACGACCAGCAGGAAGAAGGTTGTCGGCGCAAGCAGCGGGAAAACGATGGTCCAGAAGCGTCGCGCACCACGCGCGCCGTCAATGGAGGCCGCCTCCAGCAATGATTTAGGAATTGCCTGTAAGCCTGCGACAAAAAACAGGAAATTGTAACTGATCTGCTTCCATGCCGCGGCGGCGACGACGAGCAGCATGGCCTGATTGCCGTTGAGCAGCGGGTCCCACATGATGCCGTTGCGGCGCAGGATATAGGAGAAGGTTCCCATGGCCGGGTTGAACATGAACAGCCACAACATGCCGGCCACGGCGGGCGCGACGGCGTAAGGCATGATCATCATGGTGCGGTAAAAGCCCTTGCCGCGCACCACGCGGTCCGCCGCTGTCGCCAGAAGCAGCGCCAGCCCCATGGAGACGAGTGCGGTCAGGATGCTGAAGATGACCGTGACCTGCAGCGAGTTCAGATAGCTCTCGTCTGAAAGTACGGCGGAAAAATTGGCCAGCCCGACGAAATTGCTGCTCAGCCCGAAGGCGTCCTCGCGCATGGTCGACTGGTAGAGCGCCTGGCTTGCAGGCCAGAAGAAAAAGATCACCGTGAGGATGATCTGCGGTGCGACCAGCAGATAGGGCAGGATCTTGTTGGGGAATACGACGCTTTGCACGGCGATCTCCTGATGAGATGGGAGTGCCGCCCGCACCGGATAAGGATGCGGGCGGGGGCAGGGATCGTTTAGTTGCCGATGGCCTGCTTGATGGCCGCATCACCGCGCGTGACAATCTTGTCGAGCGCCGTTTTTGCGTCCTGCTTGCCGGCCAGCATCGCCTCATACTCCTCGTTCATGATGTCGCGCACCTGCGGCAGATTCACGAGGCGCACGCCCTTGGAATTTTCCGTCGGCGGCTTGCCCATCATCTGCAGAAGCGGCGTTTCGCGGGCAGGGTTCTTGTCGTAGAAGCCGGATTTCTTGGTTTCCTCATAGGCCGCGATCGTCACCGGCATGTAGCCGGAGACCTGATGCAGGCGTGCCTGGATCTTGGTCTGGGAGAGGAAATGGAAGAATTCGGCCACACCCTTATATTCGGCATCGCTCTTGCCACCGAAGACCCAGAGGCTCGCGCCGCCCGGAATGGTGTTCTGCGGACCATGGCCCTCATAATAGGGAAGCTGGCCGATGCCGTAATTCATGCCGGTCTTGACGATATCGCCAAGGCCGCCGGATGATTCGGTCAGGATGCCGCATTCTCCGGACATGAACAGCTGCTTGGCCTCCGAAGTGCGGCCGCCATAACGGAAGACACCGTCTTTCGCCAGATCGGCAATCGCCTGGAAGTGCTCGACGAAGAGCGGCGCGTTGACTGCGAGCTTCACATCGGTGCTGCCAAGCCCGTTTTCATTACTGCCATAGGAAACGTTGTTCCACGCGGCGAAGTTTTCAGTCTGAATCCAGGTGAGCCATGTGGAGGTGAAACCGCATTGGGCGGCACCGCTGGTCTTGATCTTCTTGGCGGCTTCGAAAACTTCCGGCCATGTCTTCGGCGGGTTGGCGGCATCGAGGCCGGCCTTCTGGAAGACATCCTTGTTGTAATAGAGGATCGGCGAGGACGAATTATAGGGGAAGGACAGCATGGTGCCGTCAGGCTTGGAATAATAGGCGACGATGCCGGCCAGATATTCGTCCTTGTTGAAGGTATAACCGCCTTCCTTCAGAACATCCGCCACCGGCTTGATGGCGCCGGCGGCACCCATCATCACACCCGAGCCGGCGTCGAAGACCTGAATGATCGCGGGCGGCTGCTTGGCGCGGAAGGCGGCAATGCCGGCATTCAAGGTTTCCGGATAGGTGCCCTTGAAGACGGGCGTGATCTTGTAATCTTTCTGGCTCTCGTTGAACTCTTTCGCCAGCGTATCCACGACCTCGTTATTGGCGCCGGTCATGGCGTGCCACCACTGGATTTCCGTTACTGCATATGCATTCGATGTGACAAAAAACGAAAGCGCGGATGCCGCGGCGAGGCGGTAGCTGAGTTTTTTCAAGGTGATTCCTCCCATTATGAAAACAGTAAAAGATACAGCCCCTTAATTGCAGCCTATCCTCCTCGATCCGGCTGCGGGTGATCTTTCCTGTATTAGCACTACTGATTAAAAGCGAACTCTAACGAAAATGCAAGAGAACGTGGAACGATTAAAACGAAAGTGAAGGAAACGGATTTATTATTCCATTTCCTTCGTTCCGTGGTTTTTTCATGCGCCCGAGAGTTGGGAGCATGTGGCCATGACATTTTCTTATCCGGCATAAGGGAATTGCTCTCGCCGGAAATCCCGTAATCGTCATTGATATGTTATTACATTACGTATTATGGTGCGGTGAATTTTATGGATAGCGAAGGTGCTGACGTGTTCGGAATGAAGCGGAAGAGGGCGGTGGAGCGCAGGGACGACCCAACCGTCGCGCCATCCGTCAGCACGGTGCCGGTCACCCTGCTGACGGGTTTTCTGGGGGCGGGCAAGACGACGTTGCTGAACGAGCTTCTGGCTGAGCCGGCCATGGGTGATGCCGCTGTCATCGTCAATGAATTCGGCGCGGTGCCCATCGATCACGGTCTGGTTCGGACGGGTTCTGAACGATATTTCAGAACGACGACGGGCTGCATCTGCTGTACCGCCACCAGCGATATCCGCACCTCGCTTTACGAGCTGCATCAGGCCTTTCTGGAAGGGGTGGTGCCTGGTGTATCGCGCGTCGTTATCGAAACCACCGGCCTTGCCGATCCCGCACCGATCATCAACAGCCTGATCGCCGGCGGCACGCCGGCGCTTGGCCTGCGTGATCACATTGTCGCCCGGCATTTCCATCTTTCAGGCGTGGTGACGGCTTTCGACGTTGTCGCCGGCCCGGCGATGCTCGACAGTTTTATCGAGGGCTGGAAACAGCTTGCCTTTGCCGACCACGTCGTCCTGACGAAAACCGATCTTGCGGATGCTGCGGCTATTGACCGCGAAAGCATCGCCGATCTCAATCCTGCGGCGTTGTTTCATGACCGTAATGCGGCCGGCTTCGACCTGATGTCGTTATTTAAGGCATCGGATTATTCGCTGCGCGGCAAGCCGGAGGATGCACCGGGATGGTTGGCGGCCGACAGGCTGAGCCTTCATTCCGCCCATCAGCACGATATCAACCGCCATGGTGTCGGGGTCGAGGCCTTCGATCTCACCTTTGACGGCGCTTTGGATCCGCAGGCGATTGTCACTTTTCTTGAACTCGTCACCAGCAATGTGCATTCCGGCCTGTTGCGGCTCAAGGGAATTTTCGGTGCGACGGATGACCCCGAGCGGCCGGTTGTCGCCCATGCGGTGCAGCATCGGCTTTATCCACTGACCCGGTTGGAAAGCTGGCCGGATGGCAACCGCGCAACGCGCATCGTCCTGATCGGCATGGATATGCCGCAGCAGCCGATCCGCGATCTGTTCGATACATTGGCCTCGCAGGCGGGGCGGAAGGCATTTCGATGACGGTAAAAACGAATCCGCTTGCGCGCAGCGGCTCCGCGATCGTCTCGCAGGCCCGCATCATGAAGGACTGGACGCGTGAACTGCTGTTCCTTTCAGAAGACGACATCGTCTCCGTCCACGAGATTTCCTGCGCGCTGCCGAATTGCCCGCCGAAGGAAACCGTAATCCTCATTCTGTCCGCATCGGGCAAGACTCGGCAATTGTCGGTTCATAAGGCGCTGCTGGATGTAGCCCGCCATGATGTGGTTCAGGCCATTGCCGCCGATGTGCTGTAAGGCCGTGTGAAATGTAGCCCGCTTGACGCCGGGGGCGTCATCCGGCACTTCGGCAAAGACCGTGAGATTCGCGGATGATGAAGGGCGGGCAATGGCCGATCTGGCAGTATATGCGGGTTTGTTTGTAACGGCGTTTATCGCGGCGACCATTCTGCCCATGCAGTCGGAGGCGGCACTGGCGGGCCTCATCCTTCTTAAATCCCAGCCTGTCTGGCTATTGGTCGCCGTGGCCAGCGCCGGCAATGTTGCAGGCTCCTTTGCCAACTGGCTGCTCGGCCGCGGCATTGAGCGCTTTCGGCGTGAACGCTGGTTTCCGGTCGGGGAGGCGGCGCTGGAGCGCGCGCAGAACTGGTATCGTCGTTATGGCAAATGGTCCCTGCTGCTCAGCTGGGCGCCGCTGATCGGTGATCCGCTAACGGTTGCCGCCGGCATCATGAAGGAGCGGCTACCGGTCTTCCTGCTGCTGGTCACCATCGCCAAGGTCGGGCGCTATCTTGTGCTGGCGTTGGTAACGCTGAATTTTCTGTAGTGTTTCGTACGCTCATTTTCGCGAAACGGTGGTGCTTGTTTCTTCTCCCCGTCGGGGAGAAGATGGCCTGAAGGGTCAGATGAGGGGGCAAGCGCAGAGATTTGCGAAGAGCTTGCCCCCACAACCCGCTGCCGCGACCTTCTCCCCGGCGGGGAGAAGGCGAAAGACGCATCCGCTCGGCTAAAATGCGGGCGGTGGAGTCAATCAGGCTGCCTGCCTGTCCCAGCTGGCGAAGGGGTCCGGCAGGTGCCGCCATACATCCGGCGTGAATGCTTCGGTATCGATAAGGCAGGCATCGAGCTGCGCGCGGATGCGCGCCTCGCTCATCGGATCGGAGCCGATGAAGACGATTTCCTGTCGCCGGTCACCGAAGACCGGGTCGAGATAGGGCTTCATCATATCCAGAAACTGCTTTTCGCGCGGCCATTGCTCCTTAGGAATGGCGGACCACCAGAGGCCCATCCTGCCGGTGCGGACCAATGCGCCGGCCTGACTGATCTCGCCGACATAACGCGGACGCGTTGCCAGCCAGAAGAAGCCTTTGGCACGCACCACCCCCGGCCAGGCGCGGTCGATGAAGCGCTGGAACAGTACGGGGTCAAACGGCTTTTGGGCGCGATAGACGAAGGAGCGGATGCCATATTCCTCGGTTTCGGGAATGTGATCCTTGAAGCCGTGCAATTCCTTGAACCACAGGGGGTGTTCTTCGGCCCTGGCGAAATCGAAACGGCCTGTGCCCAGAACCTCCTTCAGCGCTACCTTGCCGAAATCGGCCTCGATGAGTTTCGCATCCGGGTTCAGTCCGACGATGATCTTGCGTGCGGCATCCCTCTCATCCGGCGTGGCGGTGCCGATCTTGTTGAGGACGACGACATCGGCAAATTCGATCTGCTCCACCAGAAGGTCGACGATGGTGCGGTTGTCACCTTCGCCCGCCGTTTCGCCCCGGTCGGCCAGAAAATCGGACGAGCCGTAATCCTTGAGAAGATTGGCGGCATCCACCACCGTCACCATGGTGTCCAGACGCGCGACATCGGAAAGGCTGCGGCCGTTTTCATCGCGAAAATCGAAGGTTGCTGCGACCGGCAGAGGTTCGGCGATGCCGGTGGATTCGATCAGCAGGTAATCGAAACGGCCCTGTTCCGCCAGCGCCCGCACCTCGGTCAACAGGTCGTCGCGCAGCGTGCAACAGATGCAGCCATTGGTCATTTCCACCAACTGCTCTTCCGTACGGGAGAGATTGGCGCCGCCATCGCGCACCAGCGCGGCGTCGATATTGATCTCGCTCATGTCATTGACGATCAACGCGACGCGCAGACCATCGCGATTGGCGAGAATATGATTGAGAAGCGTCGTCTTGCCGGCGCCCAGAAAGCCGGAAAGCACGGTGACGGGAAGTTTTTTTGACATGTGGACCTCGTTCTTTAGCAACGCTCGCGTGGACCTCACGGCGGACACGTGGACGATCTGGAAACGACGGGTTCAATGCTGCCCCGTCCGTATTCTGTAACGTAATAACATTACATATCGACTGCGTGTCAACGGGCGACAGAAAAAAACCTCCCGCAACGCGAGGTGGTCTGTGGCTTGCGCAGAGCGCAACGTCATCTTTCCAAGAGTTAATGTTATTTCATTACGTATTCGTTTGACGAATGTAATAACATTACATATTAGGGGTCATCGAATGACATCCTGCCCCGGAGGGATCGATGAACGATCCGTGCCTTGCCTTCAAAAACCTGACACTTGGATATGCCGGCCGCGCGGCGGTGCATCATCTGAATGGCGATATCGCCAAAGGCTCGCTCACTGCGGTGGTCGGCGCCAATGGTTCTGGAAAATCGACGCTGATGAAAGGCATTGCCGGCATTCTGAAGCCGCTCGGCGGCGAATGCCGGGTGAGTTCAGGTATTTCCGTCGCCTATCTGCCACAGCAATCGGAGCTCGACCGCTCCTTTCCGGCGCAGGTGCGGGATCTGGTGGCACTTGGTCTCTGGCCGAAACGTGGCCTGCTCGGCCGCCACCGTCCCGCAGACCGGGCGGCGATGGGCCGCGTCATGGAAGCGGTCGGGCTTTCCGGTTTTGAGAGGCGCAATATCGACTCGTTGTCCGGCGGCCAGATGCAGCGCGCTTTGTTTGCCCGCGCCATGCTGCAGGATGCGCAGCTGATCCTGCTCGACGAGCCCTTCAACGCCGTCGACGAGCGCACCGTTGCCGACCTTATGGTGCTGATCAAATCATGGGTGGCGGAGGGGCGCACGGTTCTGGCCGTCCTTCATGACCATCAATTGGTGCGGCAGCACTTTCCCCAGACCCTGTTCCTTGCCCGGAAGCTCGTCGGTCTGGGCACGACAGCTGATGTCCTCAAGGCGGAGAACATCCGGCAGGCGCGGCATTTCCACGAGGCATGGGAGGAAAATGCACCCTGGTGTGAGCCCGCCGACGAGCCTTTGGCCCAAATAGTCGGGGCAAGTCCGCAAACGGCATCCGTCCATTCCCATGCCCACTCACACGCGAATTTGAATGCCCATGGCTGATATCTTCATCCAACCCTTCGTCCAGTATGTCTTCATGCAGCGCGCGCTTGCCGGTGCCTTGATCCTTGCCATCAGCTGTGGCCCGGTCGGGGTGTTTCTGATGCTGCGCCGCATGAGCCTGACGGGCGACGCCATGTCCCACGCCATCCTGCCGGGGGCGGCGGTCGGGTTTCTGTTCTACGGGCTGGAAATCCTGCCCATGACCATCGGCGGGCTGGCCGTAGGCCTACTGGTCGCGCTGGGCGCGGGCGCTGTGTCGCGCTTCACTATCCAGAAGGAAGACGCCTCGCTTGCCGCCTTCTATCTCATTTCACTGGCGCTCGGCGTGCTGCTTGTATCGTGGCGCGGTTCGAGCGTCGATCTCATGCATGTGCTGTTCGGCACGGTGCTGGCGCTGAACAATGAGGCGCTCGGCCTGATCGGCGGCATCTGCATCGTGACGCTTCTGGTGATGATCACCTTCTGGCGGGCGCTGCTGGCGGAATGCCTCGATCCCCTGTTCCTGCGTTCGGTCAGCAACTGGGGCAGCCCGGTGCATTTCCTCTTCCTCGCCATCGTCGTGCTCAATCTGGTCGGCGGCTTCCAGGCGCTGGGAACGCTGCTGTCGGTCGGCCTGATGATGCTGCCCGCCGCCGCCAGCCGCTTCTGGTCCAACCGCGTCGCGCCCATGTGCTTCATCTCCATCGGCATCGGCATGGTTTCCTGCTTTGCGGGCCTGCTCTTGTCCTATCACGCGTCGCTGCCTTCAGGCCCGGCGATCATCCTTTCCGCGGGCGTCATCTATGCGCTCTCCATCCTCGTCGGCACGCGCGGCGTGCTCAGCGATCTTCTCGGTTCCGGCCGTCACAGAGCGGCCTGAAAACAGCGTTCGAAAAAAGGAGAACCTTCATGTTCAAAACCCTCCGTCTAGCAACGGGCGTCAGCCTTCTTTCCCTCTCCCCGGTTCTGATGGCGCAGGCGTCCGCCGCCGAACTCAAGGTCGTGGCGAGCTTCTCGATCATTGCCGATTTCGCCAAAAACGTTGGCGGTGACCGTGTCGAAATCACCACGCTGGTCGGGCCGGATGGCGATGCCCATGTCTATGAGCCGCGCCCGGCCGATGCCGTCGCCGTCAGCAAGGCGGATGTGGTACTGGTCAATGGTCTGGAATTCGAAGGCTTCCTGAAGCGGCTGATCGACACAAGCGGCACAAAGGCGCCGGTGGTGGAACTGACCAAGGGCGTGGAGCCGCTCAAGCTTTCCGAAGAGCCGGCCGGTCACGCCCATCCGGAAGCGGAAGAAGAGGAAGGTCACGATCACAAGGCAGAAGAAGCCGGCCACAAGCACGAGGCGGCCGAGGCCCATGATCACGATCACGGCCATGAGGGACATCACCATCACGGCGAGTTCGACCCGCATGCCTGGCAGTCGATCAAGAACGCCGAAATCTACGTGAAGAACATTGCCGGCGCATTTTGCGAGGTCGACAAGGCCGGTTGCGCCACGTACACCGCCAATTCGGATGCCTATATCGCCAAGCTTGCCGCTCTGAACGAGAAGGTGAAGACCGAGATCGCCGCCATCCCGCCGGAAAAGCGTGTCATCATCACCTCGCATGACGCCTTCGGTTATTTCGAACATGCCTATGGCCTGAACTTCCTCGCGCCGGAGGGCGTATCGACGGAATCTGAAGCCTCCGCTGCCGATGTCGCCAAGCTGGTGGATCAGGTGAAGCACGACAAGGCTTCGGCAATCTTCGTAGAAAACATCACCGACAAGCGGCTGATCGACCAGATCGCCAGCGAAACCGGCCTCAAGGTTGGCGGCACGCTTTATTCCGACGCGCTTTCGACCGCCGACGGCCCGGCTGCCACCTATATCGACATGATCAACCACAATATCGAGACGATTACGGCGGCCGTTCTCAGCCAGTAAAACGGGCAGTTTCGCTATGAGCTGGGGAGGGTGGCATGCGCCGCCCTCTCTGCTTTTTGTGGTTTGCCCGTGCAGATATTTATGCAGTTCGACCGCAGGCGCAGAAGCCGTCGAGATTTCGCTGCGTCATCAAAAAACCTTGCGCAGGAAAAACCGGCTGTGCGGCCCGGGATAGTTCTCAATGGTGCCAAAGACCTCGTAGCCTTGCTTCTTGTAAAATTCGGGAGCCTGAAATGCGAAGGTATCGAGCCAGGTCCCTTTGCAACCTTCACCTTTTGCCCAGTCTTCCGCATCTCGAAGTAACCTTGATCCGAGATTTTCGCCACGCATGGCTTCCGGAACGAACAGCAGCTCGATGAAAAGCCAGTCGTAATAGAGCTTCGCCCACAAGCCGCCGCGAACTTCATTTTCGTTATCGCGGAGCAAGAGCGCCAGCGGCTTGTAATTTTCATCTCCCGCTTTTGAGAGATTGTAAGCAAGAAGAGGCTCGAGGATGGCCTTTCGATCCTCTTCCGCTGGCTCCAAAACACGCTGAATAGTCACGAGAGGCATTTCCATCTCCGTAGATTACTGACCGTTGGGAATGTATTCGATAGTTGATGAATGCACTGTTGTCACACCCACTTGCTGGCGCAAACATGTCGTCTGCTGTTGAGCGAGAAGGCGGGACAGCATCAGAGCGACAATCCCTTCGCAATGGCCCTGGAACGGCTCGTTTGGCGATTTCCATATCGGTGCTACACACCATCTTCATGGCTGATGCGCTTCACATCTTCACCGACGGCTCCTTCGATAATGCCTCCCGATCCGGAGGATGGGCGTTCGTCGTTCATGAAGCAGGCCATCAAGTCCATTCCGCCTCGGGCAAGACGGTTGGCGCATCGAACAATACGTTCGAGGTCCTCGCCGTCCTGAACGCAATGTCCTGGATCGCCGCCGAGGCGCCAACACGGGCAGTCACGCTCTGGACGGACGCTGTTCATGTCATTGAAGGCTGCCGCCGATATAGGGCCATCTGGCGCACCAACGGCTGGAAGCGGATCACGCCTAACCAGCGCACCCGCCGAAGACCGATCCCCGACAGGGAAATCTGGCAGCAGCTCGACAATCTGCTGGAGCGGCATCCCCATGTGGTCGTGGAATGGTGCAAAGGGCATTCCGGCACTGTCGGCAATGAGTATGCCGATGCATTGGCGAGTGGGGTAGCCCGCGCGACGGTGGCTTAGCCGGCGGACGTCAGTCGCCGAGATTCGGTGCGCTAAGCTCTTAACTCCAGTCACTTTCGGTCTCGATCTTTTCCCGTATCGGGCGGTTGCGCGGTACTTTTTTACCGCAACGTCAACCCACGTAATCACGCACGGCGACCTGAATCGTTTCAGGTATTTTGTGCCATTTCGGAGGCACAACAGGACATCGTGAAGGAGTGGCTCCACCAGCATCCGTCCTTGCCGGTTGACAATCCATCCACCCTTTGAAATGGTAAGATGTCAGACCAATTTAGAGGGTGCGTCTTGGACAGATCCAGCCGGGAACTCATGCAGCCGATTCCGCCGAGCGACCGCGTGCGCCAGGTCGAGGCCGCTCTTTCCGACTATGTGGAGCGGGCAGGGCTGAAGGCGGGAGACCGGCTGCCGGCGGAGCGGGAACTGATGGCGGCGCTGGGCGTAGGCCGATCCACTATCCGCGAAGTCATCCGCAAGTTTCAGGCGCTGGGTGTCATCGACAGCCGCAAGGGCAGCGGCAATTATCTGCTGAAGCCGATTTCCGCTGCCACCGTGCATATGCCGATTTCCATCGATGCCGAAAGCTTGCGCGACGCGCTGTTGATGACGCTGGAAGTGCGTCGCGGCATTGAGGTTGAGGCCTCCATGGCCGCCGCGCGCCGCCGGACGGCCGAGGATATAGCGACGATGGAAGCGCGGCTCGATGAGATGGAGCGGGTGCATCTGGCCGAAGGAACCTCCGGCAAGGCCGACCTTGCCTTCCATCTTTCGATTTATGACGCCACCCACAACACGCTTTTCAAGCAGCTTCTGGAGCAGATGCGCGAAGGCTTCGAACGCTTCTGGTCGAAGCCGTTCGACCGCCCGGATTTTGCAGGTCGCTCTTTTCCCTTTCACCGCACGCTGTTCAACGCCATCGCCGCCGGCGATGCGGAGACCGCCCGTGAAGAAACACTGAAAATCCTCGCCGTCGTCGAGGAGGATATCAAGGACATGTCGAAATGAACCAAGGCAACGATCTCTTCGATCCCGCCTCCCTGATCGTCGCCCATGACGAGACCCACGCTTTCGAAGCCGTGGTGCCGCCCCTTGTGCAGACTTCGCTTTTCACCTTTTCCAGCTACGACGAAATGGTTTCCACATATCGCGGCGAAAAGGTGCGGCCGGTCTATACGCGCGGGCTGAACCCGACCGTCAGGATGTTTGAGGAAATGCTGGCAAAGCTCGAAGGCGCGGAAGACGCACTCGGTTTCGCCAGCGGCATGTCCGCCATTTCGTCCACCGTTCTCTCCTTCGTTTCGCCGGGCGACCGCATCGTCGCGGTGCGCCATGTCTATCCCGATGCGTTCCGCCTGTTTGGCACCTTTATGCAGCGCATGAATATCGAGGTGGTCTATGTCGACGGCCGCGACGAGGCGGCGGTTGAAAAGGCTATGCCGGGCGCGAAGCTGTTCTACATGGAAAGCCCGACCAGTTGGGTGATGGAGGCCCATGATGTCGGTGCGCTCGCCGCGATTGGCAAGCGCCATGGCGCCGTCACCGTCATCGATAATTCCTGGGCAAGCCCTGTCTTCCAGCAGCCGATCTCGCTCGGTGTCGATCTTGTCGTGCATTCGGCGTCAAAATATCTCGGCGGGCACAGCGATGTGGTCTCCGGCGTGGTTGCCGGTTCCAAGGCGATGATCGACCGCATCCGGGCAGAAACCTATCCTTATCTTGGCGGCAAGATGTCGCCTTTCGATGCGTGGCTGCTCATTCGCGGGCTTCGTACCCTGCCGCTGCGCATGAAGGCGCATCAGGCCTCGGCGCTGGATATCGCAACCCGCCTGCAGGCGCTCGATGTGGTGGAAAAGGTCTGCCATCCGGGACTGGCGAACCGCTTGCCGCCCGGCCTCAACGGCACGTCCGGCCTGTTTTCCTTCATTTTCAAGGAAGGGGTGGATGTGCGCGCTTTTGCCGACCGCCTCAAGCTTTTCAAACTGGGTGTTTCCTGGGGCGGGCATGAAAGCCTGATCGTCCCCGGCGAAGTGGTGCTCGAACAGAAGGCGCAGCCGAACTCCGCCCACACGTTCGGCATCAGCGCGCGTTCGGTGCGCCTGCATGTCGGACTGGAGGGCACGGAAGCGCTCTGGAACGATCTCGAACCCGCGATCAAGGCGGCCACGGCCGCCTGACGCATTTTAAACCTGACGACAAAAAAGGGGAGAACGACATGAAAAAACTGGTAGCAGCAGCAATCTTCACCGCCTTGATGACCGGAACGGCGCTGGCGGATACGACCTTGAAACTGGTCGAAGTCATTACAAGTCCCGAGCGAACGGAAACGCTGAAGGGCATCGTTTCGAAGTTCGAAAGCGCCAATCCCGGCACCAAGGTGGAGATCATCTCTCTGCCCTGGAGCGAGGCCTTCCAGAAATTCGCAACCATGGTCTCGGCCGGCGATGTGCCTGATGTGATGGAAATGCCCGACACCTGGCTTTCGCTTTATGCCAATAACGGCATGCTCGAGAGCCTTGAGCCCTATCTTGCCAAGTGGGAACACACCAAGGGTCTGAGCGAGCGCACGCTGGAACTCGGCCGCGATGTGAAGAACACGGCCTATATGCTGCCTTACGGCTTTTATCTCCGGGCCATGTTCTACAACAAGAAACTGCTGGAACAGGCCGGTGTGAAGGAGCCGCCGAAGACGCTCGACGAATTCGCCGATGCCTCCAAGAAGGTCGCAGCACTTCCCGGCAAATACGGTTATTGCCTGCGTGGCGGGCCGGGCGGACTTAACGGCTGGGTCATGTTCGGCGCGTCCATGGCGGGATCGAACGAGTTCTTCACCAAGGACGGCACCTCCACCTTTGACAGCCCTGGCTGGGTGAAGGGCCTGACCTATGTGATCGATCTCTACAAGAACGGGTTGGCGCCGAAAGACAGCGTCAACTGGGGCTTCAACGAGATCGTCGCGGGCTTTTATTCCGGTACCTGCGCCTTCCTCGATCAGGATCCGGACGCCCTTATCGCCATTGCCCAGCGCATGAAGCCGGAAGATTTCGGTGTCATGACCATGCCGAAGGGACCTGATGGCAAGACCTTCCCGACCATCGGTTTTGCCGGCTGGTCGATCATGTCTGCCTCCGCCAACAAGGACCTCTCGTGGAAACTGGTCGAGACTCTCGAAGGGCCGGAAGGCAATATCGAGTGGAACAAGAAGACCGGTGCGCTGCCGGTGCACAAGTCGGCGGAGAAGGACCCCTTCTATGCCAGCGAGCAGTTCAAAGGCTGGTTCGATGAGCTGGCGGACAAGAACGCCGTACCGACGACGATGCCGACCTATCTTGAGGAATTCGCCTTCTTCAAGGATTCGCTTGTCATCAAGACATCGCAGGAAGCGCTGCTCGGCGATATCACGCCGGAAGACCTCGCCAAGCAATGGGCTGATTACATGACCAAGGCGCAGCAGAAGTTCCTGGCCTCCAAGTAACGATACGGGTCGGCCGCGCGGGCGTTGATGCCCGTGCGGCGGTCTTGCCGGGCCTTCGCTGCGGCGGGCCTATTCTTGAAATTTTCGGATCGGCCGGCGCGAGGCTGGAAACATGTCCGTTCCGTCGTCCGATCAGGGAGCGATACAATGTCCTATGCCCATGGCGCCGGGCCGGTGGCCGCGCGCAAACCAGCTGGCAAACCAGCGATGCGAAGGTTTGCCGACTGGGCCGAACCCTGGCTTTACAGCGCCCCGGTGCTCGTGCTCATCGTCGCCGTCATGCTGGTGCCGCTGGTACTCGGCCTTTCCTATGCGTTTCGTGATGTGCAGCTGCTCAATCCGTTTTCCGGCGGTTTCGTCGGCCTGAAACATCTGGAGGCGCTGTCGCAGGATGCGGCCTTCTACCGGGCGCTGAAAAATACGCTGTGGTGGACCGGTGCTTCGGTGTTTCTGCAATTCTTCTTCGGCCTCATTCTAGCGCTGCTGCTGGACAAGCCTTTCGCGGGCAGGGGGCTGGCGCAGGCGCTGGTGTTTCTGCCATGGGCGGTGCCAACGTTCCTCGCCGGTCTCAACTGGGCATGGCTGTTCAACCCCGTCATTGGGCCGCTGCCGCACTGGATGGTCTCGCTCGGGCTTCTCTCCGCACCCAACAATATTCTCGCCGATCCGCATCTCGCCATGTGGGGGCCGATCATCGCCAATGTCTGGTGGGGCATTCCCTTCTTTGCCATCACATTGCTTGCCGCACTTCAGGCCATCCCGCGCGATCTTTACGAGGCGGCGGAAATCGACGGGGCAAACCCGCTGCAACGTTTCACCTCCATCACGCTGCCGTTTCTCGCGCCCACCATCGCCATCACCGTTTTGCTGCGCACCGTCTGGATCGCCAATTTTGCCGATCTCATCATCGTCATGACCAATGGCGGACCGGCAGACCGCACCCAGATCGTCGCCAGCCATATCTTCACCCAGGCCTTCCGGCGTCTCGATTTCGGCTATGCCTCGGCTATCGCGTTGGTACTTCTGGTGCTGCTCCTGGCCTATTCCATGCTGATCGTGCTCTTGCGCCAGCGCCTGATCGAGAAGGACTGACCGATGACATCAAGGATATTTCTCACCCTTGCCCATCGTCTGGCGATCCTCGCATACATCGCCTTTGCGCTGTTCCCGCTGTTCTGGCTGCTAAAGGTTTCGGTGACGCCGAATGACCTGCTTTATAGCGAAGGCGTGCGAATGTGGCCGTCGCACGCGACGCTGGATCATTATCGATATGTCATAGAAAACAGTGCCTTCCCGACGTTTTTTAAGAACAGCGTCATCGTCGCGGGCTCCACGGCAATTGCCGTGACGATACTCTCTTCGCTCTCGGGTTACGCGCTGTCACGCTTCCGTTTCAAGGGCAAATACTGGATCGTCGCCCTGATGCTGATCACCCAGATGTTTCCGCTGGTCATGCTGGTCGCGCCGATCTTCAAGATGCTGTCGCCGCTCGGCCTCACCAACAGCCTGACCGGTCTCGTGATCGTCTACGCCGCCTTCAATGTGCCCTTTGCGACCTTCCTGATGCAGTCCTTCTTCGACGGCATTCCGAAGGATCTGGAAGAGGCGGCAATGATCGACGGGGCGAGCCGGTTTACGGCCTTCCGTCAGATCATCCTGCCGCTGACATTGCCGGGTATTGCCGCCACTCTGGGCTTTGTCTTCACCGCCGCGTGGAGCGAGCTGCTGTTTGCGCTGATGCTGATTTCGGGCAACCAGAGCGCCACGTTCCCGGTCGGGCTTTTGACTTTCGTTTCAAAATTTTCCGTCGATTTCGGGCAGATGATGGCGGCGGGCGTTCTTGCGCTCATTCCGGCCTGCCTCTTCTTCCTGCTCATTCAACGTTATCTCGTGCAGGGCCTGACGGCCGGCGCGGTGAAAGGATAATCCCATGGCTTCCATCGAGCTGAAGAATGTCAGCAAGACCTATGGCGATCTCGCCGTGCTGCACGGCGTCGATCTGAAGATTGACGATGGCGAATTCATCGTCCTCGTCGGCCCCTCCGGCTGCGGAAAATCGACGCTGCTGCGCATGATCGCCGGTCTCGAAGAAATCTCGTCCGGCGACCTGTCCATCGACGGCGAGCGCGTCAATGATCGCAGGCCGAAAGACCGGGATATCGCCATGGTGTTCCAGTCCTATGCGCTTTATCCGCATATGAGCGTCGCCGACAATATGAGCTACAGCCTGCGCCTGCGCCGCAGCACGAAGGAAACCATTGCGGCCGCCGTGGCCGGTGCTTCGGCGAAACTCGGTCTCGATCCATATCTGGCGCGCCGTCCGAAGGCACTTTCCGGCGGCCAGCGCCAGCGCGTCGCCATGGGCCGCGCCATCGTGCGCCAGCCCAAGGCCTTTCTGTTCGATGAGCCACTCTCCAACCTCGATGCGCGGCTTCGTGAACAGATGCGGGCCGAAATCAAGCGCATGCATGCCGATCTCGGTGCCACCTCGGTTTACGTTACCCATGACCAGATCGAGGCGATGACGCTCGCGTCGCGTATCGTCGCGATGAATGCCGGCCATGTGCAGCAGATCGGTGCGCCGCTCGATCTTTACGATCGCCCCGCCAATCTGTTCGTCGCCGGTTTCATCGGTTCGCCGGGCATGAATTTTCTGGAAGGACGGATCGGACGGGAGAATGGCGGCAGTTTCGTCGTGCTCGGCGATGGTACGCGCCTTGAACTCGGCCGCGATGTGAAGCTTGCCGATGGTGAGCCGGTCACACTCGGTATCCGGCCGGAACATGTCACCGTCTCGCCTGCGGATGGCGCTGTCGAGGCGACCGTCGATCTCGTCGAGCCGACGGGTCTCGGCATCATCCTGCACCTGACCGTGCATGGATTGCCCTTCAAGCTGTTTTCGTCTGATCGGGCGCTGTTGCAGCCGGGCAAGTCCCTGCGGGTCGGTTTCCCGCAGGAACGGCTTCATGTCTTTGACAGAGACGGTGTCAGGATCGGTGAGGCCTGAACTTAAGGCCTCATATTGCGATGCCCTTTTCATCGAACCTGTGGATTTTGGTATCATCGGGGGTGATAAACACGGTATCGCCATGCCTGCATTCGAACTCACCATCGGTCCTTGCAGTGATCGGGCCGATGCCCTGGACGTCGAGGTGGAGGAAGGTATCGGAGCCGAGATGTTCGGCGACGGTCACCTTGCCCTGCCACAACCCACTTTCTTTCGACAGCACCAGATGCTCTGGCCGCACGCCGGCGGTAGTCGCTCCCTTTTGCCGGGCGTAATCGCCGGTCACCAGGTTCATGCGCGGCGAACCGATGAAACCGGCGACGAAGAGGTTGCGCGGTGTCTTGTAGAGCTCCATCGGCGAGCCGACCTGCTCGATATTGCCGCGGTTGAGCACCACGATCTTGTCGGCCATGGTCATCGCTTCCACCTGGTCGTGGGTGACGTAGATCATCGTCGTCTTCAGCGTGTTGTGCAGCTCGGAGATTTCCAGCCGCATGGTGCCGCGCAACGCCGCATCGAGGTTGGAGAGCGGTTCGTCGAACAGGAACGCCTTCGGTTCGCGCACGATGGCGCGGCCGATGGCGACACGCTGGCGCTGACCGCCGGACAGTTGCGAGGGCCGGCGTTCGAGATAATCGGTAAGGTTGAGGATGCGGGCGGCATCGTCGACCTTCCTGTCGATCACCGCCTTGTCGAGCTTGGCCATCTTCAGCGGGAAGGCGATGTTGTTCCTGACACTCATATGCGGATAAAGCGCATAGGACTGGAACACCATGGCAAGGCCGCGTTCGGCCGGGGCCTTTTCGGTGGCGTCCTTGCCGTCGATGACGATCTTTCCGCCGGAGACATCTTCCAGCCCGGCGATCAGGCGCAACAGCGTGGACTTGCCGCAGCCGGATGGGCCGACGAAGACGACGAACTCGCCGTCATGGATGTCGAGATCGATCGACGGGATGACTTTTGCCTCGCCGAAGAGCTTGGACACGTTCTGAAGGGAAATGCTGCCCATTATTGTCGTTCCTTATTTCACGGCGCCGAAGGTGAGGCCACGCACGAGTTGTTTCTGCGAGAACCAGCCGATGACGAGAATGGGGGCGATCGCCATCATCGAGGCGGCCGAAAGTTTTGCCCAGAACAGCCCCTGCGGCGAGGAGAAGGAGGCGATGAAGGCCGTCAGCGGTGCTGCATTGGTGGTCGTCAGCCGGATCGTCCAGAAGGATTCGTTCCAGGCAAGGATGACGTTCAAAAGCAGCGTCGAGGCAATGCCCGGAACCGCCATCGGGGTCAGCACATGCACGATCTCGTTCCACAGCGATGCGCCATCCATGCGGGCTGCCTCAAGAATCTCGCCGGGGATTTCGCGGAAGTAGGTGTAAAGCATCCACACCACGATCGGCAGGTTGATGAAGGTGAGCATGACAGTGAGGCCGATGCGGGTATCGAGCAGGCCGGCATTGCGGAAGATCAGGTAGATCGGCACCAGCACGGCAACCGCCGGCATCATCTTGGTGGAAAGCATCCACATCAAAATGTCCTTGGTGCGCTTGGTCGGCGAGAACGCCATGGCCCAGGCGGCGGGAATGGCGATGATGAGTGCGATGATCGTCGAGCCGAGCGACAGCACCACCGAGTTCATGAACGGCTTGAAGTAATCACGCTGGGTCTGCACGGTGATGTAGTTTTCGAGCGTGCCTGACGGAATGAGGCTGAAGCCTGATATCGCCTCCGGCTCGGTCTTGAGCGAGGTGAGGAAGGCGTAAAGGATCGGGAAGAACAGCAGAAGCGCCACGGCCCATGCCGCGATGGAAAAGCCGATCTTTGCGCGTGTGGTTGTCTTGCGGGCCATGATCGCTTCTCCTTAACGGTCGAGGTTCTTGCCGACGGCGCGCATCAGGAAGATGGCGACGATATTGGCGAGCACGACGGCGATGATGCCACCGGCCGATGCGCCGCCGACGTCGTAACCCAATAGCGCCGTGCGATAGATGAGGAAGGCAAGGTTGGTCGAGGCATAACCCGGGCCGCCATTGGTGGTGACGAGGATTTCCGCATAAACGCCGAGCAGGAAGATCGTCTGGATCAAAATGACGACCGTGATGGCGCGGGCCAGATGCGGCAGCGTCAGGTAGACGAAGCGGTTGATGAAGTTGGCGCCATCCATCTCGGCCGCTTCCTTCTGTTCTCCGTCGAGCGATTGCAGGGCGGTCAAGAGGATCAGCGTTGCAAAGGGCAACCATTGCCAGGCGACGATGATGACGATGGAAAGCAGCGGAAACTGCGCGAACCAGTCGACCGGCTGCAGGCCGAAGAAGCGCGACAGATCGGCGAGCACCCCGTAACCGGGATGCATGATCATGTTCTTCCACACCAGTGCTGCGACAGGCGGCATGACGAAGAACGGCGAGATGATCATGATGCGCACGATGCCCTGACCGAAGATGTCATTGTCGAGCAGCAGCGCAATGGCGATGCCGCCAACCACCGTGATAAGCAGCACGCCGCCGACGATCAGCAGCGTATTCCAGATCGACTGGAAGAAAGCCGGGTCGGTGTAGAAATACTGGTAATTGAACAGGCCGGCGAAGCTGACATTGGCGGGGTTGAGGAGATTGTAGTTCTGGAACGAGAACCACAAAGTCATCGCCAAAGGCACGATCATCCATACCAGCAAAAGCAGGACCGACGGCGCTAGCATCACCCGCGCCAGACCGCTCGTGTTTCGTGTTGCCATGATAGTCCCCTCCCAGAAAGACACCCGCCGGGGCATCCGAATTTAATGATTGTCTCAGTGGCGACCTTCGCCCGTTGCTGCGTGGTAGGTCGCCAGTACCTGATCCACCGCCGCGACCAGAACCTCCTCCATATCCTTGCCTGCAACCGTCGCGAGCGGTAGCTCGCCGAGATACTGCCGCAGCAGGGTCTCGGGAATTGTCTTCCCATCCAGTGCCTTGTGCAAGGCGGAAACGGCCGCAAGCGCCTCCGGCCGCGTCCAGTAATAGCGGATACGGTCGCTGTAGCTGTAGTGGCGCTGCAATCGGAGCGTGATGTCATCGCCATGATAATGTCCGCGCCAGTCACCGGGCGAGGAGAGCATCAGCTCCTCCATGGTCCGCGCCAGGGGACGATCGCCATAGTCGCTCACCATCTCGGATGCGATCATGTCGAGAGCGTAAAGCGCCTCGCGATAGGCGAAGGTCAGGCCGGGACCCACTTTCAGGATGGGATATCCATCGCATACCAGTGTCGTGAGCGCGGCCTGTGTCTGGTAATCGGTGGAATGGGCCTCGAAAACCAGTTGCGGTTCGGCATCCAGTACGGCGCTCAAGGCAATGGCTGCCTGCGGATCATAAGCGACGACATTGTCGCTGCCGAATTCCACGCCGGGCTGCACGACGAAGGCGATGACCCGTTCGAACGCATCGGAAAGACCATGCCGTGCGAAGATTTCGCGGTGAAGCTCGATTGTCTGGCGCGCTGCCTGCGGCTCCGTTGGTGCAACCGTGTCTAGCACATGATCGGCGCCGCCCGGCACCGGCACTTCGGTACCGAGAATATAAAGCGGTTTTGGCAAGCCGGACTCGATGGCGGCCTTTTCGGCGACGGCCGCGAGTTTAGCGGCCCGGTTGGCAATCGTGACGTCGTCCAGCGCTGCCGGCTCACCGTCGCAGCCCATCGATGCATCAAGATGGATCTTGCGAAAACCCGCCGCCACATAGGCCTCGACCATCGCGGCGGCTTTTGTCAGCGCATCTTCGGCCTTTTCCCTGCGCCAGGGATTGGGGCCGAGATGATCGCCGCCAAAGATCACCAGTTCGCGGGGCAATCCTTCTTCCTCGGCAATGCTGTTGACGAAGGTGACGAAGTCCCGCGGTGTCATGCCGGTATAACCGCCGAGGTGATTGACCTGGTTGCAGGTGGCCTCGATCAGCACCGGTGTTTTGCCGGCGGCGGCGCGGCGAATTGCGGCGCGCAAAACCACGGGATGGGCGGAGCAGACTGAGGTGATGCCAGCGGGCCTGCCGGAGCGGCGCGCGGCGGCGAGATTTTCGAGTATGCCGGTCACAGGATTTCCTCCGACAGTTGCGCGGCCAGAAAGGTGTCGAGTTCGGAAAGGCTGACGGCGCCCTCCATCGGGCCGCGGCGGGTGACATTGTGCGCGCCGGCGGCATTGGCGTAGGCGAGCGCCTTTTGTGGATGCATGCCGAGGCGGCGGCAGGTGAGATAGGTTGCGCCGAAACAGTCGCCGGCACCGGTCGGGTCGACTTCGCGAACCCTCAGGCCGGGGGCGTCGATACGTCCATGGGTGCGGCTGAAATGGCTTGCGCCATCCGCACCGCGTTTCAGCACGATCTCGCCGATCCCGGACGCGAGCAGCTTTTCGATCGCTGCGTCCTCGTCATCCAGACCTGAGGCGGCCTGAAGCTCTTCGCCGGAAGGCAGCAGAAGATCGGTGACGCCAAGGAGATCATCGATCAGCCTGCGGCCGGCATCGTCCTGCGCCAGTTCCTTGCGGATGTTCGGATCGAAGGACACCGAGCCGCCGCGCGCCTTGACGCTTTTGATCGCTTCCAGAATGATCTCGCCAATACCGGCAATCGCGAAGGCCGATCCCATGACATGCACATGCCCGGCTTTTTCAATGAGGGCGTGCGCTTCATCCGTCATATGCGTTTCGCGCGCCGCCGAATGGGCTATGTTGAAAACGAAGTCCCGTGCGCCATTTTCCCGGTAACGCACGAAGGCGCTGCCCGTCGGCCGGTCGGCTATTGTGGCGATGGCCGAGACATCAACGCCGTCGCGGCGAAGCCTTTCGACATTGAGACGGCCGAAATCATCGTCACCAACTGCGGCAATGATGCCGGCGCTTCCGCCGCAACGCGCCACCTGATCGGTGAAGATGGCCGGTGCGCCGCTCGGGAAGGGGCCGATCAGCGATTGCGGTTCGAGAAACCCGTCGCCCACCGTCGTCGCCATGATTTCCACGAGGATTTCACCTGTCGTGATGGTCGGACCTTTCGTGTGCGGCGCCAGTGCGGATGTCTGCCTCATCGTCTACTCCTCATGCATTCGGTCCCGGCCTTTCGGGCGAGGAAAATCCCGCCATTTCGCGGACTCTTGCTTTCGGATATCATTCAAAAATTTACGCGCGTCAATATATGTGATGATAAAAATTTTGCTGCATCGCAGCGGGTTGGCTGCTCGATGAAATAATTTTTGAAGATGTTATTCGCGGTAAAACAATCATTTATGGTATTTTCGGCGACGTGGCCGTGATTGGTTTTATTTTCGTATGTTGACAAAGGAGTGAATTTTGAAGGATAAAAAGTTTACGCATGTATTGTTATGCGTGGACATCCGTAAAGGAGGAGCGGGTATCATGAACAAATTTATGGGAATTCTGTCATCGTCCGTGGTCGGCATCGGCCTTTTCGCCGGTCTTGCGCAGGCGGAAGAAATCAACATCGCCACCGTCAACAATGGCGACATGATCATTATGCAGAAGCTTTCCAGCGCCTGGGAGAAGGAAACGGGCAACAAGATCAACTGGATCGTGCTGGAAGAGAATGTCCTGCGCGAGCGTGTCACCACCGATATCGCCACCAATGGCGGCCAGTTCGACATCATGACCATCGGCGGTTATGAAGCGCCGATCTGGGGCAAGCAGGGCTGGCTGGCGCCTGTCGATGATCTCGGCAACGATTACGATTACGCCGATCTGCTCGACCCGATCAAAAAGGGCCTGACGGTGGACGGCAAGCTTTACGCCGTGCCGTTTTATACCGAAAGCTCGTTCACCCTTTACCGCAAGGACCTGTTCGACGCGGCCGGCCTGAAGATGCCTGATAATCCGAGCTACGATCAGATCAAGGACTTCGCCGCCAAGTTGACCGACAAGTCGAAACAGCAATATGGCATTTGCCTGCGCGGCAAGCCGGGCTGGGGCGAGAACATGGCTTTCCTCGGCACCATGATCAACACCTATGGCGGACGCTGGTTCGACATGGACTGGAAGCCGCAGCTGACGAGCGAGCCGTGGAAAAAGGCGATCTCGGATTACGTCGCGCTGATGACCTCTTACGGCCCGCCCGGTGCGGCAGCCAACGGCTTTAACGAGAATCAGACGCTGTTTTCATCCGGCCGCTGCGCCATGTGGATCGACGCCACCTCGGCAGCAGGCCGGGTCTATGATCCCAAACAGAGCCAGGTCGCCGACAAGACCGCTTTCACGCGGGCTCCGGTGGAGGCGACGCCGAACGGGTCGAGCTGGTCCTGGTCGTGGAACCTTGCAATTCCGAACAGCACGAAGAAGCTCGAAACCGCCAAGTCCTTCGTCAAATGGGCGACCTCGAAGTCCTATGTGAAGACGGTCGGTGAAAGCGAAGGCTGGGTGGCCGTGCCGCCAGGCACGCGCAAATCCACCTATGAGCTGCCGGAATACAAGAAGGCGGCGCCCTTTGCGGATACGGTGCTGAAGGCCATCATGTCGGCCGATCCGTCGAAACCGACCAAGGATCCGGTTCCCTATACCGGCGTGCAGTTCGTCGCCATACCGGAATTCCAGTCCATCGGCACGGTTGTCGGCCAGCAGATCGCGGCAGCCCTTTCCGGCCAGCAGACCGTCGATGCGGCGCTTGAGGTCGCACAGAAACAGGTCGAGCGTGACATGACCCGCGCGGGCTACATCAAGTAGCCGCGTCCTCCCGGCGTGCCGCCCGTCCGCCTCTTTGGCGGCGGGCGGCATGGGTGGCCCCACACCCGTCGCCCTCATTCCTGTGCTTGTCACAGGAATCCAGCCAGCCCAAGTCCTTGGGCTGAAAGAACTCTCTCAGCCGCGTGAAAGCCACGTCGACTGGATTCCTGTGACAAGCACAGGGATGAGGGGGTGAGAAAATTGCATCTAACAACAAGCGAGCATGGCCGAGTTGTCCGCCATGCATCACGGAGATCGACATGAGATTGAACAACAAGGTCGCGCTGATTACCGGCGCCGCCCGCGGTATCGGCCTTGGTTTTGCGCAGGCTTTTGCAGATGAAGGCGCAAAGGTCATCATCGCTGACATCGATATCGCCCGCGCAACAGCCTCTGCCGCCGCCATCGGTCCTTCCGCCAGGGCCGTAAAGCTGGATGTGACTGACCTTGGTCAGATCGATGCGGTGGTGAAGGTGGTGGATGAGGAATTCGGCGGCATCGATATCCTTGTCAACAATGCCGCTATCTTCGATATGGCGCCGATCAACGGTATTACCGAAGAGAGCTATGAGCGGGTTTTCGACATCAATCTCAAGGGACCGCTTTTCATGATGAAGGCCGTCTCCAATGTCATGATTGCCCGTGCACGGGGTGGCAAGATCATCAATATGGCGAGCCAGGCCGGCCGTCGCGGTGAGGCGCTCGTCACGCTTTATTGCGCCTCCAAGGCCGCGATCATTTCCGCCACGCAATCGGCGGCGCTGGCGCTCGTCAAGCACGGCATCAATGTCAACGCCATCGCGCCCGGTGTCGTGGATGGTGAGCACTGGGAAGTGGTCGATGCACATTTTGCCAAATGGGAAGGCCTGAAGCCGGGGGAGAAGAAGGCGGCGGTGGCGAAATCCGTGCCGATCGGCCGTTTTGCCACGCCCGACGACATCAAGGGGCTGGCGGTTTTCCTCGCCTCTTCCGACAGCGACTATATTCTCGCCCAGACATACAATGTCGATGGCGGCAACTGGATGAGCTGAAAAGCCGGAGATGACCATGCATGCCATTCAATTCGTCGAGAAGGGACGCGCCGTGCTGGCGGAGGTTACGGTCGCCGATCTGCCGCCCGGCCACGCCCTCGTGCGGGTCAAGGCTTCGGGGCTTTGCCACACCGATATCGATGTACTCCATGCACGTTATGGCGACGGTGCCTTTCCCGTCATCCCGGGCCATGAATATGCCGGTGAAGTCGCGGCCGTGGCCGCTGATGTGACTGGCATCAAGGTTGGCGAACGGGTGGCGGTCGATCCCAATCTGCCCTGTGGCGTCTGCGCGAGTTGCAGGAAGGGGCTTACCAACCTCTGCAGCACACTGAAGGCCTATGGCGTCTCCCATAATGGCGGCTTTGCGGAGTTCAGCGTGGTGCATGCCGATCACCTGCACCGCATCGGTTCCATGCCCTATCATGTCGCGGCATTGGCAGAACCGCTCGCCTGCGTCGTCAATGGCATGCAGAGCGCGGGCATCGGCGAGAGTGGTATCGTACCGGAAAACGCGCTGGTTTTTGGTGCCGGCCCCATCGGCCTGCTGCTTGCCTTGTCGCTGAAATCGCGCGGCATCAGGACGGTGACGATTGCCGACATCAATGAAAGCAGGCTGGCCTTCGCCGAGGATCTCGGGCTTGAGGTGGCGGTTTCCGGCTCGGAAGCGCTCCTGCGGCAACAGAAATCGTTCGATTTCGTGGCCGATGCGACCGGCATCGCCGCTGTTGCGGAAGCGATGATCCCGCTGGTTGCCGATGGCGGTACGGCGCTGTTCTTCGGCGTCTGCGCGCCGGATGCCCGCATTGCTGTCTCGCCCTTCGAAATCTTCAGGCGTCAGCTGAAGCTTGTCGGTTCACATTCGCTGAACCGTAACATTCCGCAGGCGTTAGCTATTCTGGAGACGGATGGTGATGTCATGGCGCGGCTGGTGTCGCACCGACTGCCGCTTTCGGAGATGCTGCCGTTCTTTACGAAAAAGCCGTCCGATCCGGCTACAATGAAAGTGCAATTTGCGGCCGAATGATCTTTTGGCCGTTGATAACCACATTCGACCGGCTTTTCGTGCGAAGGCCGGTCGATATAGAGTACCACATGTAATATTTCATGGGGGCAAGCACTTTGGCCAAATCTATCAGGACGATGGAAGAGTTTTCGGAATTCGTCGGCCTTTCCCGCCCGACCGTTTCGAAATACTTCAATGATCCGGCCTCGGTCCGCAAGAAGACCCGGGATGCCATTGAGGACGCGCTGAAGAAATCGGGCTTCAGGCCCAATATCTTTGCCGTGAACCTCAACCGCCGCCGCTCCAATATCATCGGCATCATCATCCCGAACTCGACGGACCCGTTCTATATGGCGCTGACGAGCCGTATAGAACTCATCGCCAATGAGGCGGGGTTCCTTGCCTTCGTGCTGTCATCAGACGGCAAGGCGGAGATTGAAGACCGCGCCATCCGCACCTTCAAGTCGATGAATGTCGCGGGCGCCATCATCGCCCCGCTCGGTGTCAAATCCCACCGCGCCACGCTGGAGCAGCTCGCGGCCAGTATTCCGATCGTTTATGTGGATTCGCCTCTCGATGAGACCTCGGCCTTTGTCGGCACCGACAACCGCCAGAGTGTCGGGCTGATGGTGGATTATCTCTGCCGTTCGGGCGAGCCGCCCTGTTTCTTCGACATGCCGCAGGTCAACACCAATGCCGCGACCCGCCGCACGGCTTACGTGGAGGCCATGCAGCGCCTCGGTTTCGAGCCGCATGTGATCGATGTCCCTGATATCGTCACCTGGGATTTTGAACGTTTCGCCTTTGATGAAGCGTCCCGGCTGCTTGATGGGGCAGGGCTTTTGCCATCGCGCACCATTCTGTGCGCCAACGACCGTATCGCCTTCGGCGTCATCGCCGCCGCCTTCCAGAAAGGGATCAAGGTTGGTCACGGTGCGGATTACGATCTCCGGGTCGCCGGCCATGATGATCATCCGCTGTCGCGTTACGCCTGCCCGCCGATTACCACGGTGGCGCAGAACTATAACGAGATCGGCAGGCTCTCGATCGAGCTTCTGTTGCAGAAGCTGGATGAAGAGGCGGACGACGCAACCCGGATGCGCGAGCGCATTCTCCTCAGCGCCGATCTGATGTTGCGTAAATCGGCCTGACGGTTTTTGGCCGGAGTGCGGTCTTCGCTTAACGGATCACGGCGATCACCTGAGTATCACAGGTGACCGCCGTGATGAAAAGCGTTGAACGCAAGGCTTTTAGCGGTGGCTTGGCAGCTTCGGCAACAACACTGTCAAAAGGCCGAGCAGCGGCATGTAGGAGCAGATGCGATAGACGAATTCAATGCCTTCCTTGTCCGCATAGACGCCCAGAACCGCCGCCCCGATACCGCCGAAACCGAAGGCGAAACCGAAGAACATGCCGGCGATGAGGCCGACACGGCCCGGCACCAGTTCCTGTGCGAACACCACGATGGCCGAGAAGGCCGACGAGAAGACGAAGCCGATCACCACGACCAGAACCGCCGTCCAGAACAGGTTGGCATAGGGCAGCATCAGCGCGAAGGGAATGACGCCGAGGATCGAGAACCAGATGACCACGCGGGAGCCGAAACGGTCACCGATCGGGCCGCCGAAGAACACACCGAGCGCCGAAGCCCCGAGGAAGAGGAACAGCAGAACCTGCGCGTCCTGCACGCCAAGACCGAACCGGTCGATCGTGTAGAAGGTGAAGTAGCTGGACAGGCTGGCGAGATAGGCGTTCTTGGTTGCGGTCAGGACCACCAGAACGAGAAGCGTCATCATAACCGTGCCGCGTGCCAGCGGCAGGGCGCGGCTGACAGGGGCCTTGCCGACGGTGGCGCGGCGATGGCGGGTATACCAGACGCCGACCCACGAAAGCACGCCAAAACCGACGAGCGCAATCAGCGAGAACCAGCTGAGGCTCGACTGGCCGAGCGGTATGACGATGAAAGCGGCGAGCAGCGGGCCGATGGCCGTTCCGGTATTGCCGCCGACCTGGAAGAAGGACTGTGCAAGGCCATGACGGCCGCCGGATGCCAGGCGCGCAACGCGCGAGGCTTCCGGATGGAAGATCGCCGAGCCAATGCCGATGAGGCAGGCGCCGATCACCAGAACCTCGAAACTGTGGGCGAAGGCGAGCGTGATGAGGCCGGCGCAGGTGGACAGCATGGCGACGGGCAGGGAGAAGGGCATGGGCCAGCGATCGGTCACCATGCCGACGACCGGCTGCAACAGCGATGCGGTGACCTGAAAGGCGAAGGTCAGCAGCCCGATCTGCATGAAATCGAGCGCGTAATTGGCCTTCAGCAGCGGGTAAAGCGACGTCAGCAGCGATTGCATGATGTCGTTGAGCATATGGCAGAAGCTCGCGGCAGCGATGATTGAAAACGCCGTGCGTTGCGGGTTGAACCCGGCGCTGGTGACGGTGGCCATGGTGTATCCTCTCCAGATTCCCGATGGAAGGGCGGGAAACGTGTCTTTATTTCTTCCCGCTTTTATTCATATTGTTTCTGGCCTGCATTTGTGTTCTGGACGAGTTTCTTTGTGAGTGGGCCAAATGGCAAAAATCAAATCGCGGCCGCCTGCAGGGCTGACGCAGGACGAGCATGAACGCAGTCTGAAATTGATCGACGGCACCAATGAACCGGTGCTGGCGCTTTGCCGCGTCTATCCCACGGGGCACCGAACCCCGCCCCACAGCCACAGCCGGGTACAGATCTGGTGTGCCCGTCAGGGTGTGGTGTTGGTCAGCACCGCCGATGGGCGCTGGATGATACCGCCCGGTCATGGGCTCCTCATTCCTGCCGGGCTGCAGCACGAGGCCGAGACCATTTCCACGGTGGAGATGCACTCGATCTACGTTCATCCTGATCTCTTCCATGCCGGCGCGCCGCGGGTGGTGGAAATAACCGATCTCGCCTCCAGCCTGATTTCGGAACTGCTGGCTGAGGAACACCAGCCGTCGGCATTTCATCGGCAGGGCCTCGTGCGCGCGCTTTTGCTGGACGAGGTCAACCGCCTGCCGGAAAGGCCGCTCGGATTGCCTTTTCCCGATAATCAGCGTCTGGCTGCGCTCTGCCGCGATTTCCTCAAGAAGCCCGTAGCACGGGTGGAGATCGACGACTGGGCGGCAGCCATGGGAATCAGCCGCCGCTCTTTCACGCGCCTGTTCCGCCGGGAACTCGGGGTGAGTTTCGTGACATGGCGCCAGCAGGCCTGCATTTTCGCTTCACTGCCGAGGCTGGCGGCCGGCGAGGCGGTGACCAATGTGGCGTTGGATGCCGGTTATGAAAACATTCCCGCCTTCACCACCATGTTCCGGCGGATGCTCGGCAGTTCGCCCCGGGCTTATCGGCAGGCGGCGCGGCAGCGCGGCGGAGCTTTTCCGAAACCGGAACAAATTGGGGACTAGGCTTCACGCTCCTCCTCATCCCTATGCTTGTCACAGGGATCCAGCCCGCCAAAGTCTTGAGCTGAAAAGAGTCCTCTCGCCGCGTAGACGCGCGTCGACTGGATTCCGGTGACAAGCACAGGAATGAGGGAGGTGCCCTAAGCCGCCGTCGCCCGCATGTCGCGGCGGAAATCGGAAGGTGACATGCCGGCGATCTGGCGAAACGCCTTGTTGAAGGCGCTGACGGAGCCGAAGCCGCTTTCCATGGCGATCTGCAGAATATTGTCCTTGCCGGTCATCAGCATTGCCTGTGCACGCGAAAGGCGTAGCAGGGTCAGATATTTGATCAGCGTCATGCCTGTGGACTTGCGGAACAGGTTCATCGCATATTTCGGATGCAATGATGCGGCGCGGGCAATATCGGTCGCGTCGATATCGTCGAGGAAATTGGCGGCGATGAAATCGCACATGCGCACCACGCCGATGGATGGCGCCATGCCTTCCTCATCCTCTCTGTGTTTTGCATCGGCGGCGGACGATACGACGGAATAGGGTTCGAGAAACATCCGTTCCACCCGCAGCAGCAGTTCCTCCACCGCATGCTGCGCTCTGGCCGGATCGCCTGAGGCGACATAGCGGAACCAGCGGCCGAAATTCTCCTTATCCGCCAGGTCAGTTTCGGCGCTCACCATTGTGGCGCCACCCATCAACTGGCTGGAGACGGCGGCAGGCAGGCGCATTCGGAAGAAATGCACGAGCGGCAGATGCGCGCCCGCATAAAAGGAATCGTCGGAGGAGCGGTCCATCTGGTGCGGCTGGCCACCCCAGAAAATGCACATCTGGCCGGCCTCGAGCGAGAGTTCATGATCGCCCATGCGGTAATGCACCGATCCCGACATCACATAATTCACCTCCACCTGCGCGTGCCAGTGGGGGCGGAGCATGATGGGCGGGTGATTATGAAAGAGCTGAAGCGTTGTCGGCATGCCTTCGATGCTGCTCGCACCCGGTTGGTAGAAGGCTCTTTCGGCAATCTTACTTTCCGCCAAATCGGTGTTCCCTTTTTACGAGACAGATTTCCTGCCGCCGCTAATGTGCCCATGTTCGCTTAAGAACGGCAATTGAAAAAGGGAGGTTTTCAATGTGCTTGAAATTTCTAGGCGCGTCTACCGCTATGCTGCTTCTAGCAGCCCCGGCTTTCGCGCAAACCGAGACCGTCACCATCTGGAGCTGGAATGTCGCGGCTTCCGCGCTGAAATCCACGGTGGAAGGTTTCAATAAACAGAATCCAGATATCAAGATCGTCGTTGAAGACCTTGGAAACAATCAGGTTTTTGACAAGACGCTTGCCGCCTGCGCAGCCGGTGGTGATGGTCTTCCGGACATTGTCACCATAGAGAATTTCGAGGCGGAGCTGTTCTGGAGCCGCTTCCCCGATTGTTTCGCCAATCTGACCGAGCTTGGCTACACGCCTGAGAAACAGGCGCTTTTCCCTGATTTCAAGCGCACGGAACTAGAGGTTGACGGCGTCGCCTATGCGGTTCCGTGGGACTCGGGTCCGGTGGCGGTGTTCTATCGCCGCGACTTCTATGAAAAGGCGGGTGTAGATCCCGCCACCATCAAAAGCTGGGATGATTTCATCGCTGCGGGCAAAAAGGTCATGGCTGCCAATCCCGGCACGGTGATGGCGCAAGCCGATTTCAACGGCGACAGCGAATGGTTCCGCATGATCGCCAATGAACAGGGATGCGGTTACTTTTCGACCGATGGCCAGAGCATCACCATCAACAAGCCCGCCTGTGTCGCGACCCTTGAAAAGGTCAAGGAGATGAAAGACGCCGGCATCATCACGGCCGCGATCTGGGATGAAAAGATCCAGGCCAATACGGCAGGAAAGGCCGCAAGCCAGATGTATGGCGCCTGGTATGAAGGCACGGTGCGTTCCGGCTCTCCTGATCTTTCCGGCAAATGGGGCGTCTATCTGATGCCGAGCCTGACGCCGGATGGCCCGCATGCGGCCAATCTCGGCGGTTCGTCACTCGCAATCAGCTCGACATCCCAGCACAAGGAGGCCGCTTGGAAATATATCGATTACGCGCTGACCACCAATGAAGGGCAGGTGACGATGTTGAAATCCTTCGGCCTCGTTCCCTCGCTGCTGTCAGCCATTGACGATCCTTTCGTCAAGGAAAAGCAGGCCTATTGGGGCGGGCAGGCTGTGTGGACCGATATTCTCGCCACCCTGCCGAAGATTGTGCCAAGCCGCGGCACGGCGTTCCAGTCGGATGCCGATGCGATCTACAAGGCGACGCAGACGAAGTACTTTGCGGGCGGGTACCCCGATGCGAAGGCCGCGCTGGATGATGCGGCCAAGCAGATCGAAACGGCAACAGGTTTGCCGGCCGCGGAGTAAACAGTCGGTAGCTGATGGACCGAGCGGGTGCCGCGCGTTTCTTCTCCCCGAGGGGGAGAAGTCCGCGGCAGCGGGATGAGGGGCGAGGCCAGCGATAGACCGCGAGCTAGCCCCCTCATCCGGCCCTTCGGGCCACCTTCTCCCCCACGGGGAGAAGAAACGCGCGGTACCGCCTTGCCATGGCCTCGCCCTCAAACGGGGGCAGCCTCTCCCAAGCTTTTCCATTTATCCGGCCAAACCGCCGGCATCTGGAGGTCGTCATGCCGTCAAGGAACAGGATCGCTTATGCGTTCCTTGCGCCCTATCTCCTGATTTTCGCCACCTTCTGGGTTTGGCCGATCATCAGCTCGTTCATGCTGTCGTTCCAGAACACACGCATCAATCCGTGGCGCTTCGCGCCCTCCATGAACTGGGGGCGGCTCGTCTCCGACCCGGCTTTTTATAACGCGCTCTACAATACGCTGATCATTCTGGTCATTCAGGTGCCCGTCATGATCGCGCTTGCCACCGTCATGGCGGTGCTCTTGAATTCACCGCTCTTAAAGGCGCGGCCACTCTACCGTTTTGCCTTTTTCGCGCCTGTTGTTGTCGGCGAGGTTGCCTATGCAGCTGTTTTCCGGCTGATGTTCAGTGCCGATTTTGGCATCATCAACAAGCTCATCACCTCCGTCGGCCTTTCGCCCATTTCGTGGTTCGACAATGCCAATGCCGCCATGGCGCTCGTCATCATCGCGGTTACCTGGCGCTGGGCGGGGTATAACGCCATCATCATTCTGGCCGGGCTGCAATCCATCCCGGGTGATGTCTATGAGGCGGCGACGCTGGACAAGGTGAGCAAACGGCAGCAGTTCTTCTACATAACCCTGCCGCTCCTCAAACCCATCATCCTCTTCTGCGTCGTCCTGTCGGTCATCGGCACCATGCAGCTTTTCGCCGAACCCTTCCTCATCACCAACAGGGGCGGGCCGGGCGGCGGCACGGAGACGCTGGGGCTGTTCCTTTACCGGCAGGGCTTCACCTCGCTCAATTTCGGTTATGCCTCGGCCATTGCCTACACCATGGCGGCGCTCGCCATCGCCATTTCGCTGCTCAATCTATGGGTCGGGAGGGAGCCGAAATGAGATCGAAATCGAGATCGCTTTTCTGGCAGAAGATCGCGCTGCATGCGGCGCTGACGCCGCTTGCCATCATCTGGCTGTTTCCGCTGTGGATGATGTTCGTATTCTCGACGATGCCGGATTACGGCATTTTCAGTCCGGACATTGTTCTGGTGCCATCCACCAACTTCATCGAGAATTTCGAGAACCTTCAGGCGGATACGAATTTCCTGCGGGCCATGTTCATCTCGATCACCGTCGCTGTCATCTACACTGTCCTTTCGGTGTTCCTGACCTCGATGGCGGGCTGGGCGTTGGCGCGGTACCGCTTTGCGGGACGCGGGGTGGTGATCGCCATCATTCTCGGCACCATCACCCTGCCTTTTGCGGTCGTCGTCATTCCGCAGTTCATCATGGTGGCGCGCGAATTCAAGCTCGCCAATACCTGGGTGGCGCTGATCGTGCCGCCGCTGTTCAATTCGCTCGGCGTGCTGTTCATGCGGCAATCCTTCTCGATGATGCCGACGGAACTCTTCGATGCGGCACGGGTGGAGGGCGTCAAGGAGTGGCAGATATTTCTGCGCATCGCCCTGCCGCTGGCGCGTCCCACCATGGCGGCGCTGTCGATCATCCTGTTTCTGGCCTCGTGGAACAACTATCTCTGGCCGCTTCTCATCAATTCCCGCCCAGGAATGATGACCGCACCCGTGGCGCTTGGCACCCTCATCGGGCTCACCAAAGTGTCATGGGGCGGCATTATGGCCGGCGCGGTGCTGCTCACCGCACCCATCCTCGTGGTTTTCGTGGCATTGCAGCGTCACTTCATCGCCGGCATTTCCGCCGGGGCAGTCAAGTAAGGGGAGGCCGTATGGCGGAACTTTCGCTCAAGAACGTGGTCAAGCGTTACGGCGCGCTCGAAGTCATCCATGGCGCCGACCTCGATATTGCCGACGGCGAATTCGTCGTCTTCGTCGGCCCCTCCGGATGCGGCAAATCCACGCTGCTGCGCATGATCGCCGGGCTGGAAGACATATCGGATGGCGATGTCAGCATCGGCGGCAGGACGGTCAATGATGCCGATCCGGCGGATCGCGGCATCGCCATGGTGTTCCAGTCCTATGCGCTTTATCCGCATATGACGGTTGCCGAAAACCTGTCCTTCGGCCTTCGAATGAATGGCAATCCCAAGGCCGATACGCAAAAGCGGGTCAACCGCGCCGCCGAAATCCTGCAGATCAACGAGTTGATGGAGCGCCGGCCGAAGCAACTTTCCGGCGGCCAGAGGCAGCGTGTCGCCATCGGCCGCGCCATCGTGCGTGAACCGCAGGTTTTCCTGTTCGACGAGCCGCTCTCCAACCTCGATGCGGAGCTGCGGGTGCAGATGCGCGTCGAGATATCGCGGCTGCACAAGCAGCTCGGGACAACGATGATCTATGTGACCCATGACCAGACCGAGGCGATGACGCTGGCCGACAAGATCGTCGTGCTGCGTGCGGGCAATATCGAACAGGTCGGCGCGCCGCTCGATCTTTACGATGATCCCGCCAACCGCTTCGTTGCCGGTTTCGTCGGTTCGCCGAAGATGAATTTTCTCGACGCGACCATCATCGGCAGCGGCGCGGAGAGCGTGACGCTCTCGCTCGACAGCGATCCTGCGGTGCGGCTGACCCTGCCGACAAAGGCCCGCTTGAACGACGGAGCCCGTGTTTCGCTCGGCATCCGGCCCGAACATTTTTCCGATGCGGGGCAGGGCGATGCCGATCTCACCGTGCATGTCGATGTCGCCGAACATCTCGGCAATACCAGCTACGTTTATGCCCGTACCGAAGGCGGCGAGCAGCTCATCATCGAGAGGCCGGAATCGCGCGACGTCGGCAATCGCGACCGGCTGACGGTCGGTCTTTCCGCCCGCCGGGCCTTCCTTTTCGACAGCAAGGGCGAACGCCTGCGCTGAACCTTTTCCCAAGCACCTACATAAGACGAGGATTTCATGACGACCGAACAACCGATCCGCTGGGGCATCATCGGCCCGGGTACTATCGCGAAAACATTCGCTGACGGCATCGCCCATTCCCGTACCGGCAGGTTAGAGGCCATCGCCACCCGCAATCCGGACAAGCCCGGCCTGGCCGAGGCCTTCGCCGGTGCGCGCATCATCCATGGGTACGATGCGCTGCTTTCCGATCCCGATATCGATGCCGTCTATATCGCCACACCCCATACCGGCCATGCCGAATGGGCGATCAAGGCCATCCGCGCCGGCAAGAATGTATTGGTGGAGAAACCGATTGCGCTTTCCGCCTACGATGCCGACGCCATTTTCCACGAGGCGAGAAAGGCAGGCGTCTTTGCCGGCGAGGCCTATATGTATCGCCTGCACCCGCAGACGGCGAAATTGCTCGAACTGGTCAAGAGCCGCGCGGTTGGCGATATCCGCATCATCCGTTCCAGCTTCGGTTTCAACATGGGTTCGTTCCGGGCCGATCACCGGCTCTTCGCCAATGAGATGGCGGGCGGCGGCATTCTCGATGTCGGCGGCTATCCGGTCTCGATGGTGCGGCTGATTGCCGGCGCGGTGGATGGCAAACCCTTTGCCGAGCCGGAAAAGGTGGCGGGCGCTGCCCATCTCGGCCAGTCGGGTGTCGACGAATGGGCCTCGGCCGTGCTGAAATTTTCCAATGGCATCGTCGCCGAAGTGTCCTGCTCCATTATGGCGGGGCAGGACAATGTGCTGCGTATCATCGGCTCGGAAGGGCGGATCGAGGTCAAGGACTTCTGGTATGCCGCGGGCCACAAGGGCGGCACCGGCCGGATTGATATCTTCAGGGGCGACAAGGTGGAAACCATCGAGCTGCCGGAGGATCGTTGGCTTTATTCCTTTGAGGTCGATGCAGCGGGTGAGGCGATCCGTGAGAGCAAAAAGGAATTCGATGCACCGGGCATGGGCTGGGCCGACAGCCTCGGCAATCTGCGTGTCATGGATCAATGGCGCGCCTCGGTCGGCCTTGAATACAGCGTCGAAAAGGCAACCTCGCGCGTTGCCAATATTACCGGCGGCAAGGTCGTGGCTGGAAACACGGTTCCGAAACGGCAGGTGCCGGGCCTTGCCAAGCCCGCTTCCGTGGTCGCGCTCGGTTTCGAATTTTTCCCCAATTTTGCTTCTGCATCGCTGACGCTCGATGCTTTTTACGAGGCGGGCGGCAATCTGTTCGATACGGCCTATGTCTATGGCGCCGGCAGGACCGAGGCGATTTTCGGTGACTGGCACACCAGCCGCAATGTGCCGCGCGAGGAGATCGTGCTGATCGGCAAGGGTGCGCATTCGCCGCTCTGCTATCCTGATATGATCGCCAAGCAACTCGACCAGTCGCTGGAACGTCTGAAGACGGATTATGTCGATGCCTATTTCATGCATCGCGATAATCTGGATATTCCGGTCGGTGAGTTCGTCGATGCCATGGATGCCGAGGTTCGGCGCGGCCGCATTCGCGGCATTTTCGGTGGTTCGAACTGGACGCGCGAGCGCATGGACGAGGCGGCCGCCTATGCTCAGAAGAACGGCAAACAGGCCCCGGGCGCGCTTTCAAACAATTTCTCGCTCGCCGAAATGCTCGATCCGATCTGGGCGGGATGCGTGGCGGCATCGGATGACGAGTGGAAGGAATGGCTGAAATCCCGCCAGATCCCCAATTTTGCCTGGTCCAGCCAGGGGCGCGGTTTCTTCACCGACCGGGCAGGGCGCGACAAGCAGGATGATGAGGAAATCGTCCGCGTCTGGTATTCCGACCGCAATTTCGTCCGCCGCGACAGGGCGATCGAACTTGCGCAGAAACTTGGGCGGCACCCGATCCATATCGCGCTCGCTTATGTCATCGCCCAGCCTTTCCCGGTCATCCCGCTGATCGGACCGCGCACCATCGCTGAACTGGAGGACAGTCTTTCGGCGCTGGATATCAAGCTGACGGCCGAGCAGGTGAAGTGGCTGGAGGCGTGAAAGACAATGAGGCGGCGGATTTATCCGCCGCCTCATTGGGATAGAGAAGGCTTTGCGGCATGTTTCTTCTCTCCACCGTGGAGAAGAAACAAGCGGTATCCGCTCATCCAATGCTCGATCCTCCGCGTACGGACATCTTCCACCTTCATTCCTCTCCCGGCGACTGCTAAAGCGTAGGTTCATAAACCGTGCGGCCCAGCACCGCGCGCAAACGATCTACCGGGGTCCCCATGAGCGATATCGACCGAATCCGTGCGCAACAATTGATGCAGGAGGCTGATATCGACGCGCTGGTGTTGTTCCAGCCGGAAGCTTTCCGCTATGCGGTCGGTGCTCATGCCGGTGTCGCGACGATGTGGGGCAGGGCGGGCTCAGTGATTGCGCTGGTGCCCGCCGATGCTGGTGCAGGGCTTGCTGCTGTCGTCAGCGATCATGCCGCCCCGCTCGTCAGAAAGGCCGCGCCGGATATCGATCTGCGCTGCCATCGCATCTGGATCGATATGGTCGATCTGTCCGGTACTGAGGCCATCGGGCAGGTGGACGATGCCTATCGCCGCCATAATGCCGGCGGCCCGAGGCCGGAGACATTCGATCGCACGGCCTGTTTCGGTCTGTTGGCTGACCTGCTGCAGGAGCGTGGACTATCGGGCGCGCGCATCGGCGCCGATCTCGAATTCATGCCCGCTGCCGATTTTCTGGCGCTGCGTCAGGCGCTTCCAGATGTGAACTGGATCGACGGTTCGACGGTGTTGCGCCGCCTGCGCGCGGTGAAATCCGAACGCGAGATCGGGCTTCTGCGGGGCGCGGCAGCGGCGGCTGAGGCCGGGCTGGTCGCAATGGCGGCGGCCGTGAGGCCCGGAGCAGCGCTCGGCGGACTTTCTGCCGCCTGGAAGGCCGGCGTGCAGGCGCATGCCATGAAATCCGGTTTTTCACTGAGCGGGCATTGGGATTACATATCCGTGGGGCCTGCCTTGTCGGATATGGCGGCGGTTGTGACACCGGGTGCGCTGATCAAGGCAGATGTCGGTACGCTGGTCGACGGTTATTCGTCGGATGGTGCAAGAACCTTTTCATGGGGGCCGGTCTCGCCTTTGGCGTCCGATATCTTCAAGGCGCTGGAAGCAGCCTTCGCCTGCGGGCTGGAAGCGCTTCGCCCCGGCAACAGCTTCGGTGCGGTGCACGCCGCGATGCTCGCCTCGATGCGTAAGGATGGTTTCAGCGAATATTATCGCGGCCATTTCGGCCATTCCGTCGGCGGTGGCGTGGGCATCGAGGAATGGCCGTTCTTTTCCCATGACAATCCGGAAATCATTCTTCGGGGCATGGTGGTTGCGCTCGAAGCGCCCTTTTATGGCGAAGGGCTGGGGGCTTTGATGATCGAGGACCAGTTTCTCGTTACATCATCTGGAGTGGAGTGCATGAACAGCCTCCCACGCACCCTGCGGGATTTGTCACTGGAGTGACGACCTGCCGCCGTGCTCTGCCTCAGAGGAAATCGTCGCGGCGCGGGGTGAAGCAGTCGATCAGCTCGCCCTCTTCGAGACACAGGCAACCATGCTCGATATGGCCGGGCACAACAAGGCTGTCGCCCTTCTGCAAGTCATAGGCTTCACCATCGCGGTAAAAACGGAAACTGCCGCTGGCGACATAGGTGGATTGCACATGCGGATGGCTGTGCAGCTTGCCTTCGGCACCGGTTTTGAAACGGAACGAAACCACCATCAGCTCCGGCGCTTCGGAAAGCACGGTGCGTTCGACACCATCGTCGGGTGAAACGGTGGGGAATGTCGGTAGCTGCTGCATGTCGTTCTCCTCAATCATGTAATGCGGTTTAGGCAGTTTCAGCGCGGCGCGCGCAGCATGGCGCGATACCGCGTCTGGCTGCTTTTCAGGTGGTTGCGCATGGCGCTTCGCGCCGCATCCTCGTTGCCGTCCTGTATGGCGATCAGGATCGCTTCGTGTTCGCCGACGAGGCGGCTGAGATCGGCAGGTGAAAGCACGGTTTCTGAGCCGTTTTCGGCCACGGCGCGGCGTGGAATGACGGTCGGCCCCAGCACCTGCAGGAACTCGCTGAAGCGGGGATTGTTGGTCGCCTCGGCCACGGCGAGATGAAAGGCGAAATCGGCTTCGGCCGTCGGGCTGCCCTTGGCGGCGCTGGCGCGGAAGGCATCGAAGGCCTCGATGATCTTTTCTTCCTGCGCCGGTGAACGGCGAATGGCGGCAAGGCCGGCGGCATCGCCTTCCACGGCCGTGCGTAGCTCCAGCATCTCGATCAGCGAGGAGACGCGTGCGAGATCAACATTGTGGAAGGGCCGCCGCTCCGCAGGTGCGGGCTCCAGCACGAAGACGCCGGCGCCCTGACGGGGTTCGACCAGACCGTCGGATCGCAGCGAAGCGATAGCCTCGCGCACCACCGTGCGGCTGACGCCGAATTCCTGCGTCATCTGCGCTTCGGAGGGCAGGCGGTCGCCCGTCTTGTAACGGCCCTTGGCGATCTGGCTGCGGAGTTCCTCCGAAACCTTCACCACAAGCGTTCTGCCCTGTGGAGCGCCCGGTTCGGAGGTTGTCGCTTTTGTCATCTTGGTCGCCGTTCTAAAAAATGTCGGTTGCGTGCACCGGTCCTCGATACGTCATTCGCTGCCCGGCTTGCAATCCCGCCGCTTGCGCCGGGAATGTTTCATGCGGCATCTCAGCTTTCCCTGAAGATCGGATTGTCGACGAACACGCCACCCTGAAACCGCACCAGCGCATCCTCAGGGGCAGGCTTCGGCGTTGTCGCTGATATATGCTGCCGGAAGGTCTCGGCATTGTCCTTCGGTTTCCAGCCGAGATAACCGAGATGCGAATTGTCCCACCAGCCGGCATCATTGGCCGATGCGCCCCAGACGACCGGGCAGCCGAGCACCGGTGCGCGAAACACCGCTTCGATCAGCGACACAAAATCATCGTATGAGAACCATGTGGAAAGCATGCGGTAATTGGTGGGTTCCGGTGTGCAGGAGCCGATGCGCACCAGCGCCGTCTCCTGCCCGAACTTCTCGAAATACATGCGGGCAAGGCTTTCGCCGAAACATTTGGAAACGCCGTAAAGCCCGTCCGGCCGGACGGGCACGTCGGGACCGAGCCTCTCGGTCTGGGAATAATAGCCAATTGTATGGTTTGAGCTGGCAAAGACGATGCGCGGCCGGCCATGGGCGCGGGCGGCCTCGTAGAGATTATAAAGCCCGATGATATTGCCCTGAAGGATTTGTTCGAAGGGCTTCTCCACCGATATGCCGCCCAGATGAACAATGCCGTCGCAACCGGCGACCATGGCATCCACGGCATTCGCATCCGCAAGGTCGCATTGCACGCATTCCTCGTTCGGCCCTGCCGGGTTGAGCGGGGCGAGATCGGCAAGACGCAATATCCCGGCCATCGGTGCAAGGCGTTCACGCATCACGCGGCCAAGCTGGCCCGCCGCACCGGTAACAAGAAGCCGTTTCATTGCAATTCTCCCAAGCCTGTTCCACGTCCGCAGCGTGGTCGAGATATGCCGGCACCTCTTGACCTTGTCATACAGATCGTACAAAAAGCGGATAACATATATTATGTGCCATACGCAACAATCATGAAGGATGAGTTTGATGCTGACCGTCGAAACAAGGCAGGCCGTGAACCCGGAATATGCAAAAACGCTGGATACCGAAGGGCTCCGCCGGCATTTCCTCGCCAACGACATGTTCCGTTCCGGTGAAATCAGGCTGATCTATACCCATTACGACCGTTTCGTCATGGGCGGCGCGGTGCCAAATGGTGCGCCGCTGACGCTGGACAAGGTGGAAGAAACCAAGACGCCGTCCTTCCTCGACCGGCGTGAAATGGGCATCGTCAATATCGGCGAGGCGGGCACCGTCAGCGCCGGCGGCGAGACCTACACGCTCAATCGCGGTGACGTGCTTTATCTCGGTGCGGGCAGCGGCGCGGTAACGTTTGATGGTGCTGGCCGATTCTACATCACGTCTTGCCCGGCGCATCGCAGCCTGCCGGCAAAGCTCGTCAGCCTTGCCGACAGCAAGGAGGTCAAGCTTGGCGCGACCGAAACTTCCAACAAGCGCACCATCAACCAGTTCATCCATCCGCTGGTCATGGAAAGCTGCCAGCTGGTGCTGGGTTATACGATGCTTGAGGACGGCTCCGTCTGGAACACCATTCCCTCGCATATTCATGACCGCCGCATGGAGGCCTATCTCTATTTCGGCATGGATGAAAAGTCGCGCGTCCTGCATCTGATGGGCGAGCCGCAGGAGACCCGCCATCTGTTCATTTCGAACGAAGAAGGCGCGATTTCGCCGCCCTGGTCCATCCATTCCGGTGCCGGCATCGGTTCTTACACCTTCATCTGGGCGATGGCGGGCGACAATGTTGACTATACCGACATGGACTTCATCCAGCCGGGGGATCTGAAATGAGAAATCCCTTTTCGCTTCAAGGGCGTAAGGCGCTCGTGACAGGCGCGAATACCGGTCTTGGCCAGGCGATTGCGGTGGGGCTCGCCGCAGCCGGTGCGGAGGTGGTCTGCGCCGCGCGCCGCGCACCGGATGAAACGCTTGATATCATCGCGAAGGATGGCGGCAAGGCGAGCGCCCTGTCGATCGATTTCGCCGATCCGCTGGCGGCGAAGGACAGTTTCGTCGATGCCGGCTTCGATATTCTCGTCAACAATGCCGGCATCATCCGCCGTGCCGATTCAGTCGAGTTTTCCGAACTCGACTGGGACGAGGTTATGGACGTCAATCTCAAGGCGCTGTTTTTTACCACGCAGGCCTTTGCGAAAGAGCTGTTGGCAAAAGGTCGGCCCGGCAAGGTGGTCAATATCGCCTCGCTCCTGTCGTTTCAGGGCGGCATTCGCGTCCCGTCCTACACGGCGGCGAAACATGGCGTTGCCGGTCTCACCAAGCTTCTGGCGAATGAGTGGGCTGCGAAGGGCATCAATGTGAATGCCATCGCGCCCGGTTACATCGAAACCAACAATACCGAGGCGTTGCGCGCGGATGCCGCCCGCAACAAAGCCATTCTCGAGCGTATTCCGGCCGGCCGTTGGGGTCATTCCGAAGATATCGCCGGTGCAGCGGTCTTTCTGGCTTCGCCGGCGGCGGATTACGTGCATGGCGCCATTCTCAATGTCGATGGCGGCTGGCTGGCGCGTTGATCTGTGACAGATTTTCGAAATTCATCATACAAGATGTATGATGAGTTGTTGACAAAGATGCGGCAAGCGGCTTAGGTGGCTTTCAGTCAGTGAACTTGCAGAGGAATTTCGATGATGAACCCTGAACAAATCAAGACGGCGCTTGGCTCCGGTCTGTTGTCTTTCCCGGTCACCCATTTCGATGCCGAGGGTCGTTTTGCGGCCGATAGCTACAGGGCCCATGTCGAATGGCTCGCCGGATACAAGGCGCCGGTGCTGTTTGCCGCCGGCGGCACGGGTGAGTTCTTTTCGCTGAAGCCGGATGAGATCCCCACCATCGTCTCCGCCGCCAAGGAAGTTGCCGGCGAAACCGCCATTGTTTCCGGCTGCGGTTACGGCACCGAGATCGCCGTTGATATTGCCCGCTCTGTCGAAAAGGTCGGTGCTGACGGTATCCTGCTTCTGCCGCATTACCTCATCGATGCGCCGCAGGAAGGGCTATACGCTCATATCAAGAAGGTGTGTCAGTCGGTCGGCATCGGCGTCATGGTCTATAACCGTGACAATTCCGTGCTGCAGGCCGATACGCTGGCGCGTCTCTGCGACGAATGCCCGAACCTCGTCGGTTTCAAGGACGGCACCGGCGATATCGGCCTTGTGCGCCAGATCACCGCCAAGATGGGTGACCGCCTGATGTATCTTGGCGGCATGCCGACGGCGGAACTGTTTGCCGAAGCCTATCTCGGCGCCGGCTTCACCACCTATTCCTCGGCTGTCTTCAACTTCGTGCCGGGCCTTGCCAATGAGTTCTATGCGGCGCTGCGTGCCGGTGAGCGCGCCACCTGCGAGCGCATCCTGACGGAGTTCTTCTATCCGTTCATGGCGATCCGCAACCGTGCCAAGGGTTACGCCGTCTCCGCCGTCAAGGCCGGCGTGCGCCTGCAGGGCTTCAACGCCGGTCCGGTGCGTGCGCCGCTGAAGGACCTGACGAATGAGGAAATCGGCATGCTCGATGCCCTGATCGGCACGCATAAGCGCAAAGCCTGATTAGGGGGCCTGGTCGAGACAAGCGGGAGGGGAGCCATGAAAATCACGGCGGTGCGCACGCATCTGCTCGAGCACCGGCTGGACACGCCGTTTGAAAGCGCATCCATGCGCTTTGATCGACGCGCCCATATTCTGGTTGAGATCGAATGTGACGACGGGACCGTCGGCTGGGGTGAATGCCTCGGCCCGGCACGGCCGAATGCCGCCGTGGTTCAGGCTTATGCGGGCTGGCTTATCGGCCAGGACCCGCGCCAGACCGAAAAAATCTGGGCCGTGCTTTATAATGCCCTGCGCGATCAGGGCCAGCGCGGCCTCAGCCTCACTGCCTTGTCCGGCATCGACATTGCGCTCTGGGACATCAAGGGCAAGCACTATGGTGCTTCCATCTCGATGCTGCTCGGCGGGCGCTGGCGTGAAAGCGTGCGCGCCTATGCGACCGGCAGTTTCAAGCGCGATGGCGTTGACCGCGTCTCCGACAATCCCTTGGAGATGGCGGAACGCCGGGCAGAGGGTTTTCACGCCTGCAAGATCAAGATCGGTTTCGGTATCGAGGAAGACCTCAGGGTCATCGCTGCGGTGCGGGAAGCCATCGGGCCGGATATGCGGCTGATGATCGACGCCAATCACGGTTATACCGTCACCGAAGCCATCACGCTCGGCAATCGCGCTGCCGATTATGGTATCGACTGGTTTGAGGAACCGGTGGTTCCCGAACAGCTTGATGCCTATGCCCGGGTGCGGGCAGGTCAGCCAATCCCGGTTGCGGGCGGCGAGACCTGGCATGGGCGTTATGGCATGTGGCAGGCGCTTTCCGCCGGTGCTGTGGATATTCTCCAGCCCGATCTATGCGGCTGCGGCGGCTTTTCCGAAACCCAGAAGATTGCGACGCTTGCCACGCTGCACGGCGTGCGCATCGTGCCGCATGTCTGGGGGACCGGCGTGCAGATCGCCGCCGCCCTGCAATTCATGGCGGCGATGACGCCCGATCCGGTGCGCGTCAATCCGATAGAGCCGATCATGGAGTTCGACCGCACCTATAATCCCTTCCGCCAGGCCGTGCTGAGCAAGCCGATCGAGGCGGTAAACGGCATTGTCGCCATCCCCGATGGTCCGGGTCTTGGAATTGAGATCAACCGCGACGCATTGCTTGAATTCAGGATGCCAGACCCGTGAGCGAACTCGTCAGAAAACTGAGCGGCACAGCGCCTCGGCCCGCCTTCCCGAAAGGGGCCGTCGACACGCAGATGCATATGTATCTGCCCGGTTATCCGGCCTTGCCGGGCGGGCCGGGCCTGCCGCCGGGCGCCCTGCCGGGACCGGAGGACTATCGCAAGCTCATGCAATGGCTCGGCATCGACCGGGTCATCATCACTCAGGGCAACGCCCATCAGCGCGATAATGGCAACACGCTCGCCTGTGTTGCTGAGATGGGCGAAGCGGCCCGCGCCGTGGTCATTATCGATGCGAGTACGACCGAGAAGGACATGGAAAAGCTTGCCGCCGCCGGCGCCGTTGGCGCGCGCATCATGGATCTGCCTGGCGGTGCGGTGAACCTTTCCGAGCTTGAGGCGGTGGATGAGAGGGCGCACGCGGCTGACTGGATGGTGGCGGTGCAATTCGACGGCAATGATCTTCTCGACCACCTGCCACGTCTTCAGAAAATCCGCTCACGCTGGGTGTTCGATCACCACGGCAAGTTCTTCAAGGGCATCAAAACGGACGGTCCGGAAATGACTGTTCTTCTGAAGCTGATGGATCGCGGCAATCTCTGGTTCAAGTTCGCCGGCGTCTATGAAAGTTCGCGGGAGAAGTGGCCCTATGAGGATGTCGCCGCCTTTTCGCGGGTGATCGCCGCCCATGCGCCGGAGCGCATCGTCTGGGGCACCAACTGGCCGCATAATTCGGTGCGCGAAACGGCTGCCTATCCGGACGATGCCCGCCTTGCTGAACTGACGCTCGGCTGGCTGTCGGATGAGGCGGCCCGTCATCGTGCACTGGTGAAAAACCCTGAGGCCCTGTTCAAGCTGCGGCCATTTACGACGGCATAGTTCACACCGGATGGCCGATAGCTTCCAGGCCCCGTCGCAATAAGGCCCCGCTATGCCGGGGCCTTTTCCGTTTCGGCGGCAAGCAGCCTCTGCTGTTCATGCTCGTCAAACGCCATCAGGTTGCCATGCCGGCTGCGGCGTATGCGGTTCATATGCTCGCGCGGACTTAGCCCCAGCGTGCGTTTGAACATGCGCGAGAAATAATAGGGGTCGCCATACCCCACCTCGGCGGCGGCCGCCGAGACTGAAAGCCCTGCCTCGAGAAAATGCATGGCGCGTTCCATGCGCTTGAATTCCTGATATTTCCGCGGCGTCCGGCCAACCCGTTTCTGGAATTCGCGCAGGAAATAATCTCGATTATAGGGTGCCGCATCGGTCGCCCTGCCGGCAATATCAGGGTCCAGCGGATTGGCCGAAATCATGGTGATCGCCTTCATCACCGCAAGGTCGAGGCCTTCCGTGCCTTCCGGCTGGAAACTCGGGCGGTCAACCCATCCGAGGAAGGCATCGTCGATGAAGGCGATCAGAAGCACCATGAAAAGATGGTGCTGGCCGAGTGTCACGGAAGAGGGCGGGGCGCTCTGCCGGTAGTGACGCACGAGCGGCTCCAGCAGCGGCCAGCGGCTCAGCCGTAATTTCGGCTTCAGGTCCATCTGCGCGATCAGGTTGTGGCGGCCGTAAATGTCGAGCGTGAAATGCTGCGCCACGCCGCGATAGGTCACGGCCTGCTCGTTCCAGCCGACAAAGCGCTGCCCCCGGAAAATCAGCATGGCGTCACCGGGTTCGAGCACCCGCGCCTCGCCATCGACGAGATAGTGCCCGCGTCCTTCCAGGCAGATGATGAGATCGTCCACCTGATTGGATTTGTCGATCTGCCAGGTGCGCGAATGCTCCATCTTGATCGTCGCGCGCGTCAGGTTGAGGTTGAGCGCCGCAGGCGGAACTGATGACAGAATGCCACCTTCGATTTCGTCCATCTTTTTCCTCGTCTTTGTTAATTCACCTTGGCGCGGAAATTTGGTCTTGTCACCGCATAAATAGCTTTTACGCGCCGTATCAATGAGAGAGGAGATCGGTCGCGGCGAGAAATTGCGCCATCACGCGTCCGCCGCCGGCCGTTCCAGGAGAATCACTTGTACGAAATTGTATTCTGTCAGTCGCGTTCCATTGGGGCGCGGGGAGGTGCGTCATGAAATCTCAGCGCTTCCTCGGGCTGGGATATCTGACGCCTTATATCATCGGGCTGCTGGTCTTTACCGCGATCCCGTTTCTTGGCTCACTCTATCTCAGCTTCACCCGTTACGACCTGATGAGCGATCCAAGCTGGGCGGGGCTGGCGAATTACGAGCGCCTGTTCACCCGCGACCGCACCTTCATGAAATCGCTGAACGTTACCCTGTTCTACGTGTTTCTGACGGTGCCGCTGAAGCTTGCCTTCGCCCTCTTCATTGCGGCGATACTCAATTACAAGCTGCAATTCATCAACTTCTTCCGCACGGCCTTTTATGTGCCGTCCATCCTCGGCGGCTCGATCGCGATTGCGGTGCTGTGGCGCTACATCTTTGCAAGCGAGGGGCTCGCCAATATGGCGTTGGCGGCCGTCGGCCTGTCGCCGGTTGATTGGTTCGGTGATCCCGGCAACGCGCTTTTCACCATCACGCTGCTGCGCTGCTGGCAGTTCGGTTCGGCGATGGTGATCTTTCTCGCCGCCCTGCAATCCATCGACAAATCGCTTTACGAGGCGGCCGCCATCGATGGCGCGGGCAAGGTCAGGACCTTCTTCTTCATCACGCTGCCGCTTTTGACACCCGTGATCTTCTTCAACCTCATCATGCAGATGGTGCAGGCATTCCAGGAGTTCAACGGACCATACATCATCACCCAGGGCGGGCCGCTGAAGTCCACTTACCTCCTGCCACTTTACATCTACGACGAGGCCTTCAAGAAGTTCAACATGGGCTATGCCTCCGCCATCGCCTGGGTGCTTTTCACCATCATCACCGTGCTGACCCTCGTGGCCTTCTGGTCCTCGAAGAAGTGGGTCTATTACGCCGGCGACAAGCGGAATTGATGCCATGACCGATATCGCAACCCTAAACGACATGCAGGCGGCCCGCCGGGCACGGCTCAGGCTGCTCTCCACCTCCGTCCGCTACGTGCTGCTGTTCGCCGTCGGCCTCGTCATGCTTTACCCGCTGATCTGGCTGGTGGGCGCAAGCTTCAAGACCAATTCGGAAATCTTCTCCGGCGCCGGCTTCATCCCGGAAAACCCGACGCTGGATGGCTATATCCGCGGCTGGGAAACCTCGACGCCCTATACGTTCGGCCGGTTCTTCTGGAATTCGTTCCTGATCATCCTGCCGAAGGTCATCGGCACGGCGATTTCCTGCACCATGGCGGCCTATGCCTTTGCCCGCTTCGATTTTCCGCTGAAGAAAATCCTGTTCGGCTCGGTCATCGCCATCCTGCTCCTGCCGAATGTCGTCACCCGCATTCCGCAATATATTCTGTTCCGTGATCTCGGCTGGCTGGATAGTTTCCTGCCGCTCTGGGTTCCCTCGGCTTTCGCCGGTGATGCCTTCTTCGTCTTCATGCTGGTGCAGTTCCTGCGCTCGCTGCCATCGGACATGGAAGAGGCCGCCCGCGTGGATGGCGCCAACAGCCTGCAGACGCTCATCTATATCGTCGTGCCGATGCTGGCGCCGGCGCTGATCTCGGTCTGCCTGTTCCAGTTCATGTGGACGATGAACGATTTCCTCGGGCCGCTGATCTACCTGTCCTCCGTCGACAAATATCCGGTGAGCCTCGCGCTCAAACTCTCCATCGACACCACCGAAGCCTTTGAATGGAACCGCATCCTGGCGATGTCGGTGCTGACGATCGCGCCTGCGCTGATCGTGTTCTTCGCGGCGCAACGGTATTTCATTGAAGGGATCTCGTCTGGCGGGGTCAAGGGCTGAAAATGGCAAGCGTTCAACTTAAAAATCTCGAAAAAATCTATGGCGGCAGCTTCAAGGCCGTGCATGGCATCAATCTCGACGTCGAGGATGGTGAGTTCATGGTGTTTGTCGGCCCCTCCGGCTGCGCCAAATCCACGACGCTGCGCATGGTGGCGGGGCTGGAGGAAATCACCGGCGGCGAAATCCTCATCGGTGACCAGCGTGTCAACGACCTGCCGCCCGGCAAGCGCTCCATCGCCATGGTGTTTCAGAACTACGCGCTTTATCCGCATATGAAGGTGCGCGGCAATCTCGCCTTCGGCCTGAAGATCGCCGGTGTCGCCAAGCCTGAGATCGAAAAGGCGATCGACAATGTCGCGCGCATTCTCGAAATCGAGCCGCTGCTCGACCGGTTGCCGAAGCAGCTTTCCGGCGGACAGGCGCAGCGTGTGGCGCTGGGTCGCGCGCTCATCAAGAAACCTGGCGTGTTCCTGTTCGATGAGCCGCTGTCCAATCTCGATGCCAAGCTGCGCGCCTCCATGCGGGTACGCATCACCGATCTGCACCGCCAGCTGAAGGCGGAAGGCCTGTCCTCGACCGTCATTTACGTTACGCATGACCAGACGGAAGCCATGACCATGGGGGACCGCATCTGCGTGATGCAGGCCGGGCGCATCATGCAGGTCGCGACGCCGAAGGAGCTCTACAACCATCCCGCCAATCTGTTCGTGGCCGGTTTTATCGGTATGCCGGAAATGAACCTCGTGGATGTGACCATCGACGGTGCGGAATTCGTCATTGGCGGGCAGCGCCTGCCAATCGGCGAACATCTTGAAAGGCGTCTTTCAGCAAAGCCGGTAGATGCCGTCATCGGCATTCGCCCGCAGCATCTCTCGCTGGCAGGCGAGGCTGATGGTCCGGTCTTGCAGGCGAAGCTGACCAACGCGGAATTCATGGGTCATGAGGTCTATCTGCACGCCGATCTCGGCGGCCAGAAGCTGGTGAGCGTGGTGGGGGCGGCGGAGTTCGAAGCGCTCGGACGCGACGGTATCCTACGGCTGAAGCCGGACCCGGAGAAGCTGCATATTTTCGACAAGGCCGATGGCCGCAACGTCTCGCTGTGAGGAGGGGACGCGCGTGCCTGATTTTTCGAGGAGGAGAAGAACAATGAAGATGATGACAAGAATGATGGCGATGCTCGCCGGTGCCGCCTATGTCGCCATGGCGGCGGTCTCCGCGGCGGGTGCTACGGAACTGCGCATGTCGTGGTGGGGCGGCGAAAGCCGCCATGTCGCCACCCAGAAGGCCATTGCCGCTTGCGGCGAGAAATACGGCCACACGGTGAAGGGGGAATTCACCGGCTTCGATGGCTATCTGGAAAAGCTGACCACGCAGATGGCCGGCAAGACGGAAGCCGATATCGTTCAGGTCAACTGGCCATGGCTGCCGCTGTTTTCCAAGAACGGTGAAGGTTTTGCCGATCTGCGCCAGCTGAAACCGCTCGATCTTTCGCAATGGGCAGAGAGCGATCTGGACGCTGGTTCGATGAACGGCGTGTTGCAGGGGCTTTCCGTCTCCACCACCGGCCGCGTCTTTTTCTTCAATGCCACCACCTTCGAAAAGGCGGGTGTTGAAATCCCCAAGACTTGGGATGAGTTCTTTGCGGCAACCAAGACCATCAAGGAAAAGCTCGGCAAGGACTATTACACCTTCAATGCCGTGAAAGAGACCGCCCAGCTGCTCGTAACGCTGGCCATCGTGCAGAAGACCGGCAAGGATCTGGTCGACCCCAAGACCAACCGCGTGTCCTGGACGCCGGAGGAGCTGGCAGAGGGGATCTCCTTCGTCGGCAAGCTGGTCGAAACCGGCTCCATCCGCTCCCAGAAAGAGGAAGCGGCCGATGGCAACGTCAATCTCTATGAAAAGCCGTCCTGGTCCGAAGGCCGCATCGCCGGCTCCTATGAATGGGACTCGACCTATTCGAAATATGCCGATCCCCTGAAGGAGGGACAGGTTCTGAAACCGGTGCCGATGCTGAAGCTTGCCGATGCCGTGACGGAAGGCGTTTATCGCAAGCCCTCCATGGTGTTTTCGATCTCGAAAAACTCCAAAAATCCGGAAGCGGCTGCGCAGATTCTGAATTGCCTGCTTAACGAGCCGGAGGGCGTCGATGCGCTCGGCACCTCGCGCGGCCTGCCCGCTTCGAAGGCTGCGGCGGCGCGTCTGGGTGACAAGGGCGAGCCGGAAGTGCGCGCCGCCAACGCCATCGTCATGGCGGCATCGGGACCGGTGGTTTCACCCTTCAACGAACATCCTGAAATCCGCTCGGGCTTCATCGATACGCTGGAGGAATATGCCTATGGCCAGCTGACGGCGGAACAGGCGGCCGAGCAGATCATCGATACCACCAACGATGTTCTTGCCAAGTTCGATTGACGACAATGGCCCGCCGCCTCTGGATAGTGGCGGGCCCTTTATCCGGCCGCCGGATGATATGAAGCATGTCCGCCAAGGGTTTGCCGGCCATTCACGAAAGACGAGACGAGAGCATGAACGAACCCCTTGTCATCGCGTCTTCGGCGCGAACGGCAGCGCTTTGCCTTGCCGCGCCCGGCGCTCGATATTATCTGCCGTCCAAAACGGAATGGCGTCTGACGTCGGCGGATGGCGATGAACGGAGTGGCGAAACCGCGACCGTGGTGACGCTGCTGCATGATCTCTCCCCGGATACGCGCTATATCTTCGAAGCGGAAGGGTTCGGAAGGCTGGAGTTCAGAACCGTTTCCTGTGCCGGGCTTGTCGATGCCGCGGCATTTCAATTGTTGCCGGATATTGCGCTTGATGATGAAGAGGGCGCGCGCGCCAATGCGCAGGCGCTGGAAAGGGCGGTTGCCGCCGTGCCCCAGGGCGGCACGTTGCGACTTGCAGCCGGTGTCTGGACCGCCTTTCCCGTGCGCCTCAAAAGCAACATGACCTTTCACCTTGCGCAGGGAGCCGTACTGCGCGCACCTTCCACCCGCAGGGGATGGCCGATATTGCCCGCACGCGATGAGGCCGGCCGCATGCTGGGCAGCTGGGAAGGATTGCCGGATGCCTGCTTTACCGCGCCGGTTCATGCCATCGGGGTAGATAATCTCGTCATCGAGGGCAGGGGCATTCTTGATGGCTCCGGCGACAAGGGCGACTGGTGGCGCTGGCCGAAAGAAACCCGCGATGGCGCGCGCCGACCGCGCGGCCTTCACCTCGTCTCCTGCCGGAAGACAAATCTGCTCGGTTTCACCATCCGAAACGCCGCCTCATGGACGATCCATCCGCAGGGCTGTGAAGAGTTGATCGCCGCCGGTCTCAGCATCGTCGCGCCGCATGACAGCCCGAACACCGATGGTTTCAATCCAGAAAGCTGCCGCAACGTCACGATATCAGGCGTGCGCTTCTCCGTCGGAGACGATTGCATCGCGGTGAAGGCGGGAAAGCGAGGCCCTGACGGCGAGGACGATCATCTTGCGGAAACACGCGGCGTGCGTGTAGGTCATTGCCTGATGGAGCGCGGCCATGGCGGGCTGGTGATCGGTTCGGAAATGTCCGGCGGCGTGCATGACGTGGCGGTTGAGGATTGCGACATGATCGGCACGGATCGCGGCCTGCGCCTCAAGACACGGCGCGGGCGGGGCGGCACCGTCAGCAACATCGCCATGCGCCGAGTGCTGCTGGATGGCGTGAAGACCGCGCTTTCCGCCAATGCCCACTACCATTGCGACGCCGATGGACATGATGACTGGGTGCAGTCGCGAAACCCCGTACCGGTCGATGGCGTCACGCCCTTTATCGACGGCATTACCGTGGAGGATGTCGAAATCCGCAATCTCTCCCATGCTGCCGGCGCGTTTCTCGGTCTTGCCGAAGCGCCCATCCGCAACGTCACCATCCGCAATCTCACCATCGTCTCGCGCGATCCGTCGGCCATCGCAACGCCGCCGATCATGGCCGACCGGGTGCGCCCCATGCGCCATGAGGCGATTGTTTTCGAGCAGGCGCATATAGTCTGCGATAATCCCGCCCTGCTGAGCGACGCTTCCGTTTCCATTGTGTCAGATTTCGATTGAGAAACTCCATGAAAGCCACTGAATATTTTGATCAATTCTCGAGCCGCTATCGCTACTACAAGGGCGGAAGCTGGTGTTACGAGGATGGATGTCTCTATCGCGGCTTGCAGCAGCTGTTCGAGGCGACCGGAGAGGCGCGCTGGAATGACCATCTGCACCGTCTGGCCGATGCACAGATAGCGGCTGACGGAACGCTCGCCGGTTACGATCCGCAGGAATATAATATCGACCATATTCTCGCCGGCCGCATTCTCTTTCCCCTTGCGGTGGAAACGGATGATCCGCGTTACCTCGCTGCGGCGGAACATCTGGCGGGACAACTCCGCAGCCATCCGCGTATTGCCTCCGGGAATTACTGGCACAAGAAGCGTTATCCGCACCAGGTCTGGCTGGACGGGCTTTATATGGGACTTCCTTTCCAGATCGAATATGCGCAGGCGACGGGCCGAACAGAACTGATCGACGATGCGCTGCGGCAGTTTTCAGCGGCGCTCGCGGCCACGGCGGATAGTGGCGGGCTTTATGCCCATGGTTACGACGACAGCCGCAGCCAGCGTTGGGCCGATCCTCAGAGCGGCAAGTCTCCCGCCATATGGGCGCGTGCGGTGGGCTGGCTCGCCATGGCGCTGGTGGACGCACTGACCATCCTGCCTGAGGATGGAGCGACGGCGGAGCTTCGGGAGAGCACACGGCGTCTTCTGGCGGGCATCATCGCACGGCAGACTAAGACGGGCCTCTGGATGCAGGTTCTCGACAATCCGGGCCTTGCGGGCAATTATGAGGAAACATCCGCCTCGGCGATGTTTGCCTATGCCTTGCTGCACGCAGTGCGGCTGAAGCTTGTGCAGGGCGAAGAGGCGACTGCTGCCCTTTCGGCGGGCTGCCGCGCGCTTGAGACGCTTCTGGAAACGCGGCTGAAAGCCGATGAAGAGGGCGTGATGCGCCTCACCGGCATCGTGCATGTCGCGGGCCTTGGCGGCTTCGAGGGCAATTATCGCGATGGAACGCCGGAATATTATCTGACCGAACCGGTGGTGTCCGACGATGCCAAGGGTGTCGGGCCGTTGATGATGGCCTATGCCGAAAGCCTGCTTCTGGCCAAGCCGCAGGCGCAGGCTGTTTCAGCGGCGTCATCTGCGGGGTAAATTCCCCCGTCGGTCACGCCTTGTTTTTTTCGATGAAACGGATGGCGTCGCCGACGGTCAGGATCGTGCTTGCGGCGGAATCTGGAATTTCCACTCCGAATTCCTCCTCGATTTCCATGACGATCTGAACCGTCTCCAGGGAATCCGCACCGAGATCGTCAGCAAAATTGGCATCGTCCACCACATTGGCGGGGTCGGCGCCAAGCTGGTCCACGATGATTTTTCTGATACGTTCTGCAATGGTGGACATGGTGAGACTCCGAGAAAGTTGCTTGCCGCCGAACCCGCCCGATCTGAATTTGCGCCGAAGATATCCAAGCGAAATCAAGCTGAATTCAAAAGGACAGGCCGCAGAGTCAAAGGGTCAAAAGATCGATGACATCCGGACGTAGCACGCCTTTCGCAGCCGCGAAAGGGTGTCGATCACCCTTTAGTACCCTATAATAATACGGGATGTTTGCCACGTTAACCAGTTTGTGACTGGCAGCGGCAAACCGCTACGCGCTAAAGCTCGTTGCTTGTGAACTTTTAAATCCGCCAGCCACACCGAGCCTCACGCCATGGTCCAGTCGTCCCCGGAACGCTTCATATTGCTCGACGGCATAAGGGGAGTGGCTGCCCTTTTCATCGTCCACCGCCATGCCGAGGATCTGTTCGGGAAAAGCACGGCTTCGAGCTATCTCGCCGTGGATTTGTTCTTTGCGCTCAGCGGTTTCGTGTTGGCGCATGCCTATAGCCGGAAGCTGAGCGAAGGGGCGATTACACCGGGCTTTTTTTTGAAGGCGCGCTTTGCGCGTCTTTACCCTCTTTATGCGCTGGCGCTGGCGTTGATGGCGGCTTATTTCATCTGCCTCTATGTGCTGGGCGTGCCGACGCCGATCGACGATCTGCATCGTCTGGTCGATCCCGGCGAGCTCGCTTTTGCTCTTTTCACGGGGCTGCTGTTTTTGCCGGCGCCCTTTACGCTGACCCTGAACGGCGCGTTGTTTCTCGTCAGCCCTGCATGGTCGCTTTTCAACGAACTGGTGGTGAATGCGTTTTATGCCCGCTGGGGTGTTCGGGCGACGACGAGACAGACCGCTGTGGTGCTCACCGTCAGCGCGCTTGTGCTGATGGTGGCGGCCACCGAGTTCGGCCGTTTGCATGCGGGGTTTCGCTGGCACGAAATGTATGCGGGCATGGGCCGGGTGTTCTTCTCGTTTTTTGCCGGCGTGCTGATTTACCGTTTCCGCAATCGCGTACCGCAGTTGAAACCCTTTCAGGCGGCACTTTGCCTTCTGCTGGTCTGTTTCATTCTGGCTGTGCCCATGTCGCGCGAGCTTCGGCCGTTCTTCGATCTTGCGGTTGTCCTGTTTGTCTGGCCGCTGCTGCTATTCGTGGCCAGCAAGACGGTTCCGGGGCGCGGGGTGGGAATGGTGTCGGTGTTTCTCGGCACGGCGTCCTATGCGGTCTATGTGCTGCATATTCCGCTTCTGGCCTGGACGGAGTTTCTGATCCCGGCGGGGCACAGGGAAAATCTCGCTCTGCCGGCGGGCATTGTTTTTCTCATCGCCACGACGTGCCTGTCATGGTGGCTGACGGTCTATTATGACCAGCCCGTTCAGAAATGGTTGAAGAACCGGTTGAGAAAGCGGAGTGAAATCCGCCAGCCGGTATGATCCTGCCTTGCGGCTGCGAACCTCAATAATGGGCGAAAATCGGGGCTGTCAGCACGAAAGCTGCGACGAGGCTGATGATCGTCAGTTTCGCCGCTCGCATGCGGCGCATTTTGCGGCCGCTCCAGTCATACGTCATACTCACCTCCACGCAGACGCAAAACTTACCGGCATGGGGACAGTCAGGACCCGGCGCGGGCCGGTCATGGTCCCGCAACTCACCTGATGCACATTCCATACCCAAGCTTCCCGGATGCGCCTGATCGCGCGCGGGACGCTCAATTTCAGTGTTGCCTGATATACGGCTTTTGCCAAGCCGTTATTTTCATCGGTGATTTTGAAGGCCGCTTCGCGTGGTTGCAACGAAAAGGGCGGCAACAGCATCACCGGTAAAGAGGCGGCAGACCCTGAATGGCATAACGCGGCAGCGGTCTCCACGGTCTTACGCGTTCATGTTTGTGAACGCCGAACAGAAACAGCATTTCCTCCGAGATATCGGCGGGGTCGGTCAAGCCATCCTGAAAGAGCTGGATCACCTTGCGGGCGGCATTGTTGTAGAGAACGATTTCGTCATCCATGGTGTGGCGATCATAACCGAGACCTTCCAGCACGGACTGGAGCATTTTGAGGTCCTGCGATGTGATGATGCAATTTTCATATGCGGAAGACATGGCGTCCTCCTTTCTTGTGAGGTTCACAAAAGCCGGAGCGTCGCGCTGCCATCCGGAGATGGTGCGAGGACGCTTCAACGCCTTGAGACGCGGGCAGCGCCAGGGGAACCGTTGCCGGCCCGTGGCGTCATGCATGTCGCGTGAATTCCGAATCGCTTCCCTGGTGGTCAGCAGGCGGTACAGGGCTGGAAATGCAGCAGGCCTGACGGTGGCAACGCCCTTTAATTACCGATGAAGAAGCGTGCGCCGTTTATGGGGAATAGGCAAGTTAATTCCGTTACCGCAGGGAAGATGCAGCATTCGCTGCCGCAGGCAACAAAAAAGGCCGGGGCAATATTGCACCGACCTTCCTCATATCGCTCTCAACACCAGTGCCAGTACATCCGTGGTCAAAAGTCCGAAGCGACTAAAACAACTGCGAACATCGATTTCATTCGCGCTCACCAGCAGTTGCCATGAGAGCTATTTAAACTGGCAATGTGGCCAAAACAAGTCCGGCGCCTATCGCGATGTTTTTATTCGTCGTGGCTTGCCGGCTGCGCGTCGCACTACTTCTTTTTGCCGTCCGCTGTCGTGGCATTTGCGAACTTGACCTGCGAACCGGCTGGCGGCGCTGCAGCTACTTTCGCCGTCTTGTCCTTCTTCGGTTTACGGACTTCCTTGTTACTGCGCAATTGACCCTTGGCCATGGTGTCCTCCTCCTGTTGGATTGATGGGGCCTTGAGCGGGTATGAGATAATCCGTTCAAGACCCGTTCGATCGTCGATGCTGGAAATCCCGTCCGGCTATTTCTTGCCGGATCGTTTTTTTGCGGAAACGGGCGTGTCGGTTATGATCGTCGCTTCCTGGGCTTCGCGAAGCTGGCGAAGGCGTTCCGTTTTGCGGGCGCGCTGAGCGGCCTCGGCGTTTATGATCTGCTTTGCGGCGCTATCCGTCAGTGACGCCTTGTCCTGCGCGGATAGTTTGCCGGGTTTGAAAAAAGCTTCTTTTGTCGCAGCCATGGCATTCTCCTTTACGGAAGAGCAGTATCGAACGGCTAGCGGGGGCGGGCAACCTTTTTGGGGGCGGGCAACAGCCCTTCGCGCTGCATTTTTTTCTTCGCCAGCTTGCGGTGGCGGCGCACGGCCTCTGCTTCTTCGCGGACGCGCTTTTCCGAGGGCTTTTCATAGGACTGCCGGGCCCGCATCTCGCGGAAAATGCCCTCACGCTGCATTCTCTTTTTCAGAACGCGAAGGGCCTGCTCTATATTATTGTCTCGAACGAGTACCTGCACGAATATCTCCTTTATGCAGCCGCAGCTGCTATTTTCTGATTTTAATCCTGTCCGGATTGATCCAGCTCGATCCCGTTTCGCGCGCCGATGGACTTTCGCTGTTGCGCGACGGCGATGGCGCCGAGGTGGGCGCACTTATTTCATCGAGTGCGATGTTGCGCTCGAAATTTTCATGCTGGAAACGCACCCTGTAGCGAACAGTTCCCTGCGCTTCGGGCAGGATCGATACGACCCTGCCAGGACCGTCGGGCTGGTTGTTGCCCAGCACGCCTGGCTTCAAGAATATGGCATCGCCGCATCGGTAGGGATTTTTACGCATGAGGACCTCCATGGCCCAAAAACAAAAGGCCGGGCTTTGACCCGACCTCTCACAATCACTTAAACCTGCAGCCAGTACATCCGTGGTCTGCGGGGTCAAATGACGAATATCAAGCTGCCTGAAGGTTGTCAGCCGAGCTCTTGCCGGACCGACGGTCCTGGACGATCTCGTAGCTGATCTTCTGGCCGTCGTTCAGCGAACGCATGCCAGCGCGCTCAACAGCGGAAATGTGAACGAAAACGTCCGTGCCGCCGTTGTCAGGCTGAATGAAGCCGAAGCCCTTGGTGGCGTTGAACCACTTTACAGTACCAGTGTTCATAACGATTTCCTTTCGTAGAATCGTTGTGGTTCCCGCGATACCTTGCGGGATAAGATCGATTATTTGAGAGGAAATCCGACGGGGAACAGTCTGTTCCAGAACGACGTCACAAGCAATGGTCGATATCCAAAATATAGGCTCAATTTTTGATTTTGCAATGGGCGGAGAACAAAAAAGCACCGGCGAGCCACTGCCCAGCGGGTAAGTATCTGGTTCAGGACACTATTTCCCGATCGCCGCAGAGTCCTTCGGGCTTGGCGCGGCCCTCCGTCCCGTGCGCATCAACCCGCGCCGGGAGACACGTCTTTCTCACGGTCATCCGGCAGGCTGCCCGCGCCCGGCGTCTTGTCATAGTCGGTGAGGGAGGGTTTGGCATGCGGGCCGGCGGGGGGAATGTCGTTCGGGCTGGAAGGCCCTTTTTCAACGGTTTTCGATTTCTTTTTCTTCGTCATATCGCGTCCTCCTTCTTGCAGGGAAAACGCCGGAGAAAAGGTACTGGTTCCGCCTCCACGCCGCGCGGGCGCGTTTTTCCGCCATCAGCGGCGGGAACGCGGTTTTTTCTCTTCCCGGTTCATATCTCGCCCCACCCATTTGAAGAATACGACGAGGCTGACGCCGATGATGATGAGCGGAACGAAGGATTCAAAACTGGACATGACTCACTCTTTCTTCCCCCGGCGATCATTTTATCGGCAGGGAAGAAGCGCGTAATCTGCGGAATATCGTCCGTTCTTTTTTGGTAATTGCCGTCTGCGGCCCATCTGTCGACGAGGCCGCAGGCTGTCGCGGCTAAACTGGCAGCGATTTCACCGCCGCTGTGCCGCCCTCACGGGCGCTTTTCAGCGCGGCCACGCCTGTCAGAACGGACATGGCGCCGGCGCGCGAACCCGCCCGCTGCCGCAGCCGGTCGTTCGAGCCCGGCTTGAAGATCATGTCGCGCATGCGGTTGTCGCCGCCATAGTGGCCGCCCGGCTCATGCGGCACCCATATGCGTTCAACACCGCCGCCGAAGCTTTTCACCAGCAGGATTTCGTCCGCCGGCGGCTCCGTCCAGGGCTGCTTTTCATATTGGCGCATTTCGATACGGCCTTTATGGCCGTTGAAAGCAATATGGTGGCCCTCGATCGGCATATAGGTGTTGAGCGAATAGGAGACCTGCACGCCGCTGGCATAGCGGATCGAGGCGCTCATGGTGTCGGGAATGTCGATTTCCTCGCGGAAGACGCAGGCATCGCGCATATAGCCGTCCACCGCCGAAGGGTCCTCATAGAGTGCATCGAGGAAAGGATCGGCGCTGAGGTCCATGAAATAATCGCACTCGCTTTTGTGTGGACAGGTGCGACAGCGTGTTCCCCGGAACGGGCCGTTCTTGCCATAATGCAGCAACTGTCCGAACCCCTTTACCTCCACGGGATCGGAATCGAGATACCAGTTCAGAAGATCGAAATGGTGCGTGGCCTTGTGCACGAACAGGCTACCGGAATGTTCGGTGAAGGCGTGCCAGCGGCGGAAATAATCCGCGCCGTGCTGGTTATCGAGATACCAGTGAAAATCGACCGAGGTGACGGTGCCGATTGCACCCTCATCGATCAGCTCCTTGATGCGTGCGGCGGTGGGAGAAAAACGATAGTTGAAGGAGACATCCACACGGCGGCCGCTTTTCGCCTCCGCGGCGCGAATACGGTCAATCTTTTCCGGGGTGGTGGTCATGGGCTTTTCGCTGATGACATCGGCCCCGCCTTCCAGCGCGCGGATGATGATGTCGTCGTGAGTATCGTCAGGCGTGCAGACGATGACGAGTTCCGGGCGCTGCTCTTCCATCATCCAGTCGAAATCGTCGTAAAGCGGCGCGCTCGATCCCATCATGGCGCGGGCGCGTTCGGCGCGCATCAGGTTCAGGTCGCAAATGCCGACCAGTTCGACATAGTCGCTCCAGCCGGCCAGCAATTCGCGGCCCCACATGGTGGTGCCGCGATTGCCGGTGCCGACCAGCGCATAGCGTTTGCGTTTCACCTTTTCAGGCATTTGCTCTCTCCCGGATATATCAACAAACAGTCTTGAAACGCTCCACCACGGTGGCGAGGACCTCGTCCACCGGCCGCGCCTGCCAGCGATGCGAAAAGATTTCCACTTCCTGCGGGCCGTGGAAGCCGGCTGCCTCGATCATGGCGCGAAATGCCTTAAGGTCAATCACGCCGTCGCCCATCATGCCGCGATCATTGAGCGGATCGGTGGTAGGCACCAGCCAGTCGCAGATGTGATGCGCCAGAATTTGCTCGTTCCTTCCCGCACGCGCCACTTGCTCCTCCAGTTCAGGGTCCCACCAGACGTGGTAGACATCGATGGCGACGCCTGTTCCCGAACCCAACCTGTCGCAGAGATCGAGCGACTGTTTCAGCGTGTTGAAGCAGGCGCGGTCAGCGGCATAAAAGGGATGCAGCGGTTCGATGGCGAGCGGGACGCCGGCGGCGCGGGCATAGGGGAGCAGTTCGGCCATGCCGTCCTCCACCATCTGCCGCGCACCTTTCAGATCACGCGAGCCGGCGGGCAGGCCGCCCACGACAAGCACAAGGCAATCGGCTTTCATTGCGGCGGCTTCATCGACGGCGCGTTTATTGTCCTCAATGGCGATGCGGCGGCCTTCGGCATCGTGGGCGGGGAAAAAGCCGCCACGGCAATGGCCGCTGAGACGCAGCCCGTTCCGTTCGACGATGCGGGCGGCTTCGGCAAGCCCGACACCGTGCACCTGCTCGCGCCAGGGCGAGATGGCGGTGATGCCGTGCGCAAGGCAGGCATCGACAATAGCGCCGAAATCGCCACCCTGTCGCACGGTGGCGAAATTGATGGAAAGGCCTTCAAGGCTCATGTCGGTATCTCCCCTCGTTCTGTTTCAGCTGATACCCCGGACGGCGAGAAACGCCTTCATGCGCTGCGTCGCCAGATCCGGCTCTGCAAGCACATTGGCCTTGTCCGCCAGCCGGAAAAGCTCGGCGAAATGCTGCGTGGAGCGGGTGCTTTCCTGGCCGCCAACCATGGTGAAATGGTCCTGTAACCCGTTGAGGTAGGCGAGAAACACTACACCGGTCTTGTAGAAGCGGGTCGGGGCCTTGAAGATATGGCGCGAAAGCGCCACCGTCGGCTCCAGAATGTCGAAGAATTCATTGTCCGCGCCACGCTTCAGGCTGGCCAGCGCTTTGGAGGCGGCCGGCGCAATGGCGTCGAAAATGCCGAGCAGCGCATCCGAATGGCCCTGTTCGTCGCCGGCGATCAGTTCGGCATAGTTGAAATCGTCGCCGGTATACATGCGCACGCCAGCTGGCAGGCGACGGCGCATGACGATTTCCTTTTCCTTGGAAAGAAGCGAAATCTTGATGCCGTCGATCTTGTCGGCATTCTCCTCGATCATGGCAAGGCAGGTTTCCATGGCCGTCATATGGTCGCCCGAACCCCAATAGCCCTCCAGCGCCGGGTCGAACATTTCGCCCAGCCAGTGGATCACCACTTTTCCTTCCACACGGGAGAGAACCCTGGCATAAGCCCTCAGATAATCATCCGGCGAGCGGGCGGCAGCGGCCAGCGCACGGCTGGCCATCAGGATCACACGACCGCCTTCTCCCTGAACAAAATCAAGCTGTTCGAGGTAAGAGTCGACAATCTTGTTGAGGTCGTAACCACTGCCATTGAGATGGTCGGTGCCCACCCCGCAGGCAATCAGCGCATCCTTGCGGCTGGCGGCTTCCTTCAGCGAACGGGAGATGAGTTCCTGCGCCTGTGGCCACGCCAGCCCCATGCCGCGCTGCGCCGTATCCATCGCCTCGGCGACACCGAGACCGAGGTCCCACAGGCGGTGACGGAAGCGCAGCGTGGCGTCCCAGTCGATGGCGGGGGTAAGCCACGGATCATTATCGGCAAGCGGATCGGCCACCACATGGGCGGCGGCGAAAGCGACGCGGTTGAAATCCGCAGCACTTCGTTTTTCAACGGCGACCGGCGTGCCTGAGAGTTTGTAGACCTCGATGCTGCGGTCGTCTTTCGGAAGCTTGAGCTCGCTCACATCAGCCTCCTCAGGAAAGGGCGGGAACGTCGAGCCAGCGGCGTTCCTTCCACGATCTCAGCCCAAGTTCGGCAAGCTGCACGCCCTTCACGCCTTCCATGAGGCCATAGGGCCAAGGATCATTGTCGACGAGGTGGCGCACGAACATTTCCCACTGCGCCTTGAAGCCGTTGTCGTAGACAACATTGTCCGGCACTTCCTGCCAGGTCTTATAGAAATCGATGGTCTGCGGCTGGTCCGGGTTCCACACCGGCTTCGGCGTATTGGTGCGGTGCTGGGTAAAGCATTTGGTCAGGCCCGCCACCGCCGAACCATGGGTGCCGTCCACCTGGAAGGTGACGAGGTCGTCGCGGCGTACCCGCACCGCCCATGAGGAGTTGATATGGGCAATGGCGCCGCCTTCCAGCTCGAAGGTCGCATAAGCGGCATCGTCCGCATCTGCCTTATAGGCGCGGCCCTGCTCATCGAAACGTTCAGGGATATGGGTGGCGCCGAGGCAGCTTACGGACTTCACCGGCCCGAACAGATTGTCGAGCACATAACGCCAGTGGCACAGCATATCGAGAATGATGCCGCCGCCATCTTTCAGACGGTAATTCCAGGAGGGCCGCTGCGCCGGCTGCCAGTCGCCTTCAAAAACCCAGTAGCCGAATTCGCCGCGCACCGAGAGGATTTTGCCGAAAAAGCCGCTGTCGCGCAGCATGGCGAGCTTGCGCAGGCCGGGCAGGAACAGCTTGTCCTGCACCACTCCATGTTTGATGCCAGCGCTTTCGGCGAGCCGGGCAATGGCCAATGCCTCTTCCATCGTGTCGGAAATCGGTTTTTCGCAATAGACATTCTTGCCGGCCTTGATGGCCTTCTCCAGCAGGCTGCCGCGCATCTGCGTCGTGCCGGCATCGAAGAACAGTGTGTCATCGGGGTTTGCGAGTGCAGCGTCGATGTCGGTCGTCCAGCGCGCGACATTGTGCTTTTTGGCGATTTCTTCGATCTTTGCGCCGTTGCGGCCGACCAGAATGGGGTCGAGCATGACCCTTTCACCGTTCTTCAAAAGCACGCCGCCCTGATCGCGAATGGCGAGAACGGAGCGCACGAGATGCTGGTTGTAACCCATACGGCCGGTGATGCCGTGCATGATGACGCCGATACGTTTCATGAATTTCCTCCCAAGGCGGCCTTCTCCCGAAAAACCGCTTCCGTCAAACATGGCAATTTGTAACCATTTGGTTATTTGTGGTCGTGAAGGATGCGATCTGTCAAGGTGTTTTCGACAGGAAAAATTCGTCTTGTGCGAACTGTCTCGTTTACGTATCGCCACCGCGCCGCAAAAGAAAACGACGCGCTTCGCGGATGCGAATGGCGCGTCGTCGCTGTTGTTAAAGAGGAATTCGGTTCGTCCGACTCAGACCGGCCGCACTGCAGCAAGCAGGGTATCGACGATATGCTGGCCCCAGCGTTCCAGCTCGGCAGGGTCGGTGAGATCGCGCTGGAAGATCGTCGACAGCGTGAAACGGTTCGACAGGTAAAAGGCGCCGAGCGAGGCGATCGTCAGATAGACGTCGATCGGATCGAGGCCATCACGAAATTCGCCCACGTCGCTGCCCCGCCGCAGCACGTCCTCGAGTTCCGAAATAAAATTCGAATGCATCGCCGCAATTGTCGGAGATTGCCTGAGATAGCGGGCTTTATTGAGGTTTTCCGTGGCGAGGATGCTCAGGAATTCGGGATGGTCGAGGAAGTAGTGCCAGGTGAAAAGCGCAAGCTCCCGCAAGCCCTCCGACGGGGCCTTGCGGGTCAGGTCAAGCCGTCTTTCGGTATGGCGGATATGGCGATAGGCGTCTTCCAGAACGGCGAGATAAAGCGCATCCTTGTCGCCGAAATAATGGTAGATCATCCGCTTGTTGGTGCCGGCGCGCCGGGCGACAACATCGATTCGCGCCCCTGCCAGCCCCTTGGCGGCCACCTCACGGCGGGCGGCTTCGAGAATGGCGGCGCGCGTTCTTTCCGGGTTTCGCACCTGTGCCGTCGCGCGTTTGCGCTTGGGGGACGGTGTGTTCTCCGCGGCCGGATCGAGCGGCTGGTTTTTTGTCGTTTCTTCCATTTCAGCACCCGCTTGACAATGTTTGCGATCAGTGTTCCCATGTAACCAATTAGTTATAAAACGGCAAGTGTCGTTTACGTTCATCATCAATTGGCAGTCAATAGGGAGGAGTTGCCAATGCCCGTGATGCTTCAGAGGAGAGGTGTGCTTTCAGCAGGGCTTGCGGCCCTGTCGCTTGCAACATTGGGAGGGGGTTCGGCGCAGGCTCAGGCCGCGCGCCTTCGCATGTTGTGGTGGGGTTCGCAGGAGCGCGCCGATCGCACCAACAAGGCGATAGCAGCCTATAAGCAGGTCAAGCCGGATCTCGACATTGCCGGTGAATTCGCGGGCTGGAGCGATTACTGGCCGCGCCTTGCAACGCAGGTTGCCGGCCGCAATGCGCCTGACCTGATCCAGATGGATTATCGCTACATCTTCGAATATGGCCGCCGCGGCGCGCTTGCTCCGCTCGATGACTATATCGGCAAGGGCCTGAAGATCGAAGATTTCGGCAAGATGAACATCGATTCCGGCCGGGTCGATGGGAAGCTCTACGGCATCAATCTCGGGGTCAATTCCAGCGCCGTCTTCTTCGATAAGGCAGCCTGGGAAAAATCAGGCGCAACGCCGCCGGCGATCGGCCAGACCTGGGAAGAGTTTGCCGAAAACGCCGCCAAGCTCAGCAAGAACAAGCCGAAGCCCGGTTATTACGCGACGGCCGACGCTAGCGGCGTGGAGCCGAGCTTTGAAAACTGGCTGCGCCAGAACGGCAAGTCGCTCTACACGCAGGATGGCGGCATCGGCTTTGATCCGACCGATGCGACCAAGTGGTTCACCCTGTGGGCGGATCTGCGCAAGAGCGGCGCCTGTGTGCCCGCCGATGTGCAGGCGCTTGACCAGCTCAACATCGAAACGAACCCGCTGACGACGGGCAAGGCGGCAACCGCATTTGCCCATTCCAACCAGTTCGTCGGTTATCAGAAGCTCAACAAGTCCAAGCTTGCCATAAGCTCCTATCCGAAGAGCACGAAGGATGGCCCTTCCGGCCATTACCTCAAACCTTCCATGCTTATCAGTGTCGCAAACGGCAGTGCCGGCATCGAACAGGCGGTCGGCTTCATCAATTTCCTCGTTGCGGAACCACAGGGTATCGACATTCTCGGCGTCGAGCGCGGCGTTCCGGCATCGGAATCCATGCGCAACCAGCTGAGCAGCAAGCTCGACGAGGTCAGCAAGATCATGGTGGACTATATCGCCGAGATTACCCCCGGCGTCGGCGATCTGCCGCCGGCACCGCCTCCGGGCGCGGGCGAATTCGCCTTTGTCCTCAAACGCACGGCGGAGGAAGTCGGTTTCGGCAAGATCACGCCGGAAGAGGGCGGTGACCGCCTCGTCAAGGAATCCGAAACCGTTATCAAACGGAAGTGATGGTTTATGGCCTTTCGATCTGAAACTCTTGTAGAGGAGAGCCGTGGCGCGGCTCTCCCGAAACGGGGCGGTGTGAAGCGGATTTTCGACCGCAACGTTCACGCCTATCTGTTTCTCCTGCCCTGGCTGATTGGCTTCTTCGGCCTCACCCTCGGCCCCGCGCTCGCGTCGCTTTATCTGTCGTTCACCAATTACGACCTGTTGCAGTCGCCGGACTGGGTGGGGGCGGCCAATTATGTGCGCATCGCTACCGCCGACCCCAAATTCGCCGCCGCCATGCAGGTCACCTTTACCTACGTGCTGCTGTCGGTGCCGCTGAAGCTGATCTTCGCGCTTCTGGTGGCGCTCGCCTTCAATCGCGGCATCAAGGGCCTGACGCTTTATCGGGCGATCTTCTATCTGCCGTCGCTGCTCGGTTCCAGCGTCGCTATTGCCGTGCTCTGGCGCCAGCTTTTCGCCTCTGATGGTCTCGTCAACATGATCCTGTGGCAGGCTTTCGGTTATGAAGGGCCGAGCTGGATTTCCAATCCGGATTACTCGATCTACACGCTGGTCATCCTGTCCGTCTGGCAGTTCGGTTCTCCGATGATCATCTTCCTCGCGGGTCTGAGACAAATCCCGCAGGATATGTACGAGGCCGCCGAAATCGACGGTGCGAGCAAGGTGCGGCAATTCTTCCGCATTACGCTGCCGCTTTTGACGCCTGTCATCTTCTTTAACGCGGTCATCCAGACGATCGACGCCTTCAAGGCCTTCACCCCCGCCTTCATCATTTCCGAAGGCACCGGCGGGCCGATCAACTCGACGCTGTTTTATACACTTTATCTCTACCAGGAAGCCTTCGGTTTCTTCCGCATGGGTTATGCCTCGGCGCTTGCCTGGATTTTGGTGATCATCATCTCGCTGTTCACGGCCTTCTCGTTCCTCAGCGCGAAATACTGGGTGCACTACGATGACTGATGCTGTTACCGCCCCCCGGCCGGGACAAGGCCCGCAACGTTCACCGCTGAAATCGGTGATGCTCCACACGGCTCTGATCATCGCGTCCTTCGCGATGCTCTATCCGATCCTGTGGATGATATCAGGTTCCTTCCGGCCGCAGGACGAGCTTTTCGGCTCTTCCTCGCTCATTCCCTCGGCAGTCGATTTCGGCGGTTATATTCGCGGCTGGACGGGGCTGCAGGTGAGCTTCGGGCAGTTCTTCTGGAACTCCTTCTTCATCTCGATACTCGCCACCATCGGTAATGTCGTCGGCTGCTCGCTTGCCGCCTTCGCTTTCGCCCGCCTCCGCTTCGGCGGGCGCAATTTCTGGTTCGCGCTTATGCTCGGCACGCTTATGCTGCCCTATCACGTCGTGCTCATCCCGCAATATATCCTGTTTCTGGAAATGGGCTGGGTGAACACCTCGCTGCCGCTGATCGTGCCGAAATATCTGGCGACGGACGCCTTCTTCATTTTCCTGATGGTGCAGTTCTTCCGTGGCATCCCGCGTGAGCTGGATGAGGCGGCTGTCATGGACGGTTGCTCACCCTTCCGCATCTACTGGAAGATCATGCTGCCTTTGTCGCTGCCGGTGCTGGCCACCGCCGCCATCTTTTCCTTCATCTGGACCTGGGACGATTTCTTCGGGCCGCTGATCTATCTGAACGACATCAACACCTACACCGTGCAGCTCGGTCTCAGATCCTTCGTGGATTCCACCGGCAGCTCGGACTGGACCTCGCTTTTCGCCATGTCCAACCTGTCACTGGTGCCGGTCTTCCTGTTCTTCCTGTTCTTCCAGAGGCTGCTCATCGAAGGCATCGCCACCACGGGCATGAAACGCTGAACGGAACCGAGATCGGGAACGCATTTTAAGACAATCAACACTGTCGCTGCCGCGCTGAATGCGGCGCGGCAGTCGGGAGAAACAGCATGGCAAGCAGCATTACTCTGGAAAAAATCGTCAAGCGGTTCGGCGCCTTTCCGGTCGTTCACGGCATCGACCTCAAGATCGAGCCGGGTGAGTTCACCGTCTTCGTCGGCCCCTCGGGCTGCGGCAAGTCCACGCTTCTGCGCATGATCGCCGGTCTGGAGGAAATCTCGGAAGGTGATCTTCGTATCGACGGCGAAAGGGTCAACGAAACAGCCGCCTCCAAGCGCGGCATCGCCATGGTCTTCCAGTCCTATGCGCTCTATCCGCATATGAGCGTCTACAAGAACCTCGCCTTCGGTCTCGAAACGGCAGGCTACAAGAAACCGGAAGTCGAGGCGCGGGTGCAGAAGGCCGCCGATATCCTGCAGATCGGCCCGCTGTTGCAGCGCAAGCCGAAGGCGCTTTCGGGCGGTCAGCGCCAGCGTGTGGCCATCGGCCGCGCCATCGTGCGCGAGCCGAAAATCTTCCTCTTCGACGAGCCTTTGTCCAACCTCGATGCCGAACTGCGCGTGCAGATGCGCGTCGAAATCGCCAAGCTGCACCAGACGCTGGGCAGTACCATGATCTATGTGACGCATGACCAGGTGGAGGCCATGACCATGGCCGACAAGATCGTGGTGCTGCGTGACGGCCGCATCATGCAGGTCGGCCGACCGCTCGATCTCTACAATAATCCGGCCAATCAGTTCGTGGCCGGCTTCATCGGTTCGCCGAAGATGAATTTCCTCTCCGCAAAAGTGGCTGCAGGGGACAGTTCCAACCGCACCATCGAGGTGGCCGGCCAGCGCATCGTGCTGGAAACGCCGGTGGCGGCGCAACAGGGCGAACCGCTTACCTTCGGCGTGCGTCCCGAACATGTGAATCCGCAGGCGCAATCCTCGCTCGGCGAAGCTTCTATCCAACTCGTGGAACATCTCGGCGGTTCGACGGTGGTTTACACCAGCACCCCCGACGGCCAGCCCGCCACCGTGCTGCTGGACGGCCAGCGCCAAATCCGCATCGGCGAGACAATTCCCTTTGCCTTTGATCTTTCGAAGACGCATCTGTTCGGGGCGGATGGGCGGCGGATATAGCCCGTTGCCCGTCGTGGTTTTGTTAACCGGGCGACGTGCTCTTAGGCGGCGTGTTTGGGGCGTCCGGGACGGCGTGGCCGGAAATGCGCATGCATCAGAAGCGGGTCACGTTGGGTGACCCGCAGCAGCATCTTTACCGCGTGGCTTACAGGCGTGCCTGCACGATAGTTGTTCCACGTCCGTAAAGTGACGCCGAGAAAATCCGCCGCCTCATTATTGGAAAGGCCGATTTCCTCCTGCCATTTGCGCAAATCCTCCACATCGAAGTCCCGCTGGTCCTCTGCGATCTGGTAGAGGTGATAGGCATCGATCGCCAAGTCGTCTCCGTCCCATTCCACACTCGCACCATAGTCGGCGACTGTCGCGGTCTTCCAGATATCTGCCGAATAGAGTGGATTGAGCAACTCTCCTCCGGTCGCTATCCATCCGGTCAGATCGGCGGTTGATCGGCTTCCATCGGCCCAGTCGATGGTAAGCGTTCCAGGTGGATTGGGAAGAATGGCTTTGATGCGTGGTGTCATGACTTTGTTCCCTTTCCTACAATGGGAAAGCGCGGGTTCGTCCGATTCCATTCATCGACAATCAGGTTCCCATTGGCTCTCGCCCATGCCAAAGCTTCGGCTTCAGACCTGCGAGATAGCTTGCCGCGCAGGATTTCCAGAGTTTCGATGTCGACAAGAGCATCAGCATCCGGTGTTATGATGTGAAAGTGCGGCGGCAAATGATCGTTCGCATAGACGCGTATGATGATGTTCCCGATTTGAATTAATTTGCCCATGCAGCCCCCACGGCATCAATAAAACATAGTGCATAAATTTCACTATGTGAAGGGTGGGAGTGGAGCATATTTCTGGCCAGGCAGAAGGCGGGCTCTATGTTCTATAAAGAATGTCTCTGAGAATCATGGCATCTTCTGCGAACTGATCGATATCGTCACCTTTGACAAATTCCAGCATTGCGAAAGTCGGTTTTGTCCAAGCGCTTTCCGGCAGCGCATCAATGCAGGCCCGCCAGTAGTCCGTGCGCTCGGCAAGCGGCAGGCGGCTGGCGTCGGCAAGCCAGGCGAAGACGTGAAGATGGCAGATGCGCGAGCCGAGTGCGGATATTTCCGCAAGTGCATCGTCCAGCGGCAGGCCGGGTGCGGGTTGCCAGTAGAAGAAAAGGTTGGGTGCGGCCAAATCCTGCGCCAGTTGCAGGGCCGAGGGCAGGGTGTCGGTCAGCGAATTGGGGTGATATTCGAGGCCGATCGTCATGCCATAGTCTTCCGCCCGGCGGGCGATTGACGCCAGCGCCTCCGTTGCCGCGCGGCGTTCCGAGGGCGAATAATCCGTGGAGGGGCGTTTGCGCTGGCCCGGCCAGATGCGGATATGGCCGGTGCCGAGCGCCTTTGCTGTTTCCAGCACGGCGGTCATGTCCTCGGGCGAAAAATCGGGTGCGAAAATGTAGGAGCCGTAGGAAGAGACGACGAGGCCCGCTTTCGCCGTCCGCGCCGCCACATCCCTTGCATTGGCAAGGTCGCCTGACGGCACATGGATATCCGCCCCCCATTCGATTGCCCTGATGCCATTTGCGGCGGCAAGGTCGATGACGGCCTGCACCGACAGGGAGCGGAAGGTGACGGAGCAGAGGCCCGGCTCAAACATTCTCATGCGATCAGTTCCAGATGTTCCGGCCGCACCTGCTGTTGCAATGGCGCTGCGCGGCAGAAGCGTTCGATTTCGGCAATCGCCATGTCGCCGAGCCTTGCACGTTCAAGGCCGGTGGCACCGGCGATATGCGGCGTCAGAAAGACGTTCGGCAAGCTGTAAAAGGGTGACTCCGGTGGCGGCACTTCCGGGTCGGTGACGTCGATGACGGCTTCGATGCGTCCGGTTTTCAGTTCGGCCAGAAGCGCGTCTTCATCCACCAGTGCGCCGCGCGCCGTGTTGATCAGGGTTGCGCCGTCCTTCATGCGGGCAAGCGCTGCCGCGCCGATCATATGCCGTGTCTGCGGCAGGGAGGGCGCATGCAGGGAGATGACATCACTCACCGCCATCAGTTCCTCGAGCGAGACAAGACGCACACCGAGCTTTTCCGCCTCCGCGACGCTCAGGAGCGGATCGAAAAGGATGAGGTTGAGATCGAACGGTTTCAACAGATTGATGACGCGGCGTCCGATGCGCGATGCGCCGACGATGCCGACCGTCAGGCCGAGATTGCCGATGGCCTGCGCCTGCAATCGCTCGACAGGCGCGCGGTCGCGATGCTCCAGATAAAGACGTCGGAAGCCGAAAGTGCGCTTGCCGGCCAGCAGGATCATTGCCAGCGAAAATTCGGCCACCGGCTGCGCATTCGCCTCCGCCGCGCTGCACACGGTAATGCCACGATCGAACACCGCTTGCGACAGGAAATATTTGACCGTGCCGGCGGCATGGGAAATCAGCCTGAGACGCGGCATCAGCGCCAGTTCCCGCGCGCCGATATCCGGACAGCCCCAGCCGGTCAGAAGAATATCCGTCCGCGCCAGCTGCTCCTTTACTGAAGCGGCGTGGAAATCGCAGATTCGCCCTGTGTCGAGAATCTCGACGCTCTGTGACAGCCTTTCGAACGCCTGCGGTGTCAGCACATGCTGGGTTCGCTCCGGGTCCATGGCGAGGCTGAGACGCGGAAGCGGGCTCGTCATTGCGGCTCTCCCGTGGCCGCCATGCTGCTGACCGGAACACCCTGTTCCGCAAACAGGCGGTCGAGCGCCCCCATATCCGGAAGTGCCGGAACCATCGCCAGCGCTTTTTCGCTTTCTGGCCCGGCCACCCCGGCAAAGACCGCGCAGGCAAGCAGGGTTTCGCCTGCCGGAATCTCGCCCCGCAATTGCGGCACCGTGGTCTTGGCGTTGATGAGATTGGTGTTGGGCAGCGCCTTCAGCGCCACGCCGTGACGGGTCATGCTGGAGCCGAGATCGATGATGGCGGATATGTCGGTGCCGCAATCGGCTGTCGCCCGGCCGGTCTCTTCGCTCACGGCATCACGGTCGCCGTCGTTGCGGTTGATGGCGAAGCCGCCTTCGGTCACCGAAAGGGGGCGGGTCGACGTGATCCGGTGCAGCCTGACATGCCAGTCACCGGCCGCAACCAGCGTGGTTTCAACGTCGACATCGGGGAACGGCTTCCATGTCGCCCGCAGGCTTTCTCCCGCCAGCAGAACCTTTTCGTTGGTCTCGCGCACGCGGTAATGCAGGCCGTCTTCGGAAAAGGCCAGCATATTGTCGAAACCATTGGTGCGGAAGCCGCGCTCATCCACTTCCACGCCGAAACCATAACGCGAGGAATAGGCGAATTTGGCATATTTTTCCGGCCCGCCACGCATGGAAAGGTTTTCCTGGCCGCTGGAAAGCGCCGTGACATTGCCGGCGGCCCGCATCATCACCATGCCGGGATGCGCGAGCGGCTTTGGGTTTGCGGATGTTTCAGGCCGCTTTTCCTCCACCAGCCAGAAGGGGTGGCTTTCCGGCAGGGCCAGCGGCAGAAAGGCCTTAAAGGCCCAATAGGGCGAACCCGTCGAATTATAGCTCTCAGACATGGTGAGCTGCGGATAGGCGTAACCGATGGAGAGCACGCCGTCGCGGTCGGCAATCGGCTTTTTCGCCCACCAGCGCAGATGCTGCAGATAAAGCCCCTTGATCTCGCCCCAGGGCAATGCCTCCTCCTCGGCAAAGGCCAGACCTGCCCAGAAGCCGCCGCAGGCGAAACGATAGGTCATGGAGCGCCCGAAGGCGAGTGTGCCGCCATCCTCATCGAACCAGCTGGCGAAATCGCCGGCGAAGAGGCGAGCGCGCTCGCGGTAGCGTTCGGCATAGGCATCATCAGGCTTGCTGAGCTTCGCGTAGATCAGGCCGTAAAAATGCATCGCGAAGGCGATGTAGTGATCGATGCGGCGGTAGTTGCCATCGCGATACCAGCCGTCAGCGATATAAAATTCGTCCAGTTCCTTCTGGAATGTCTCGGTCCGGCTGCGGTCGAAATCGATGCCGAGATGATCAAGGGCCATATCGACCATCACCCGGAAAAACTTCCAGTTATTATCGGCGTAATTGCGCTCGCGCGCCGTCAGCAGATAACGGCGCACATTTTCTTTCTGCACGTCGGACAGCGGTTCCCACAGGTGTTGAGGCGCAAGCCGCAGCGCAAACCCGATCGCGGCAAGCTCCACCAACCGCTGGTCCTTCTGGCGCACGTCGCCCCAGTATTCGGGATGGGAGGGATCGGTGCCGTTGGCTATTCCCTGCGCCAGAAGCGGCCAATGGTCGAAATGATCGCCGCTGAGCGCAAGCGGGGCGATGCCCCAGAGCGGCCGGGCGAAACCTTCCAGATCCGCCGCCGCCCGGTCGAAATGCGCGGCGGCCCCGCTGAGCGTCACTCTTGCGCCGCCCTGCGAAAAATAGGGAAGAAGCGGCGCGAAACTGTCATCCAGCGCCCGCCGGACATCGGCGCGGGTTTTGAGCGGATTACCATGCAGCGGATTAAATCTGGCCATATTGAGCCTGGTCATGGTGTCATGCATCGCGTGTCGCCTTTCCCGTCTTTTTCGCCTTGCCGGCCGTCTGTCCTTCCACCAGCTGCACGCCAAGCTGCACCTGGCGGGCATTGGCGGAAGGTTCCGTCAGCCGGCGGCGCATCAGTTCCACCGCCTCGCGCGCGATTTCGCGACGGTCGACCCGGATTGTGCTGAGACGGGGCGTGGAGAGTTCGGCAAAGGGCAGGTCGTCGAAGCCGATGATGGAAAGATCATCCGGCACGCCGAGCCCAAGCTCCTGCGCCGCCCCAAGCGCACCCAGCGCAATCGCGTCATTCATGCAGAAAATGCCGGTGAGTTCAGGGTTTTTGGCCAATAGCTGACGAACCGCATCGCCTGCCTGTCCGAAACCGCTATCCGCCGTCGAAAGCAGAAACTCCTCATAGGTCGCGCCCTCTTCCTCGAGGATCGTATGGCGAAAGCCGCGCATACGCTCCCTTATGGTGTGGCGATGATGCGGGCCGATATAGGCGACCTTGCGATGGCCGAGTTCCAGAAGCCGCCGCGCCGCCAGCGCACCGCCGTAAAAATTGGAAGGCGAGACGCAATCCAGCATCATCGAGGGATCGGCGCTGTTGACCAGAACCGGTTGCAGCACACCCTGCGTGATGCGGTGGATGATTTCGTCCTCGGGATCGAGACCGATGGCGAGAAGACCGTCCACCTCGCAGACCCGCTGGGTCAGGGCGTCGTCGATCTGCTTCTGGTGCAGAAGCCTGATATCGAGTTCGAAGCCATCCGTCTGGGCAAGGCTGCGCAGCATGTCGAAAATATCGTGATAAAAAGCGCCGATATCGCCGGTCGCCCTTTCGGCGGACATGAGCGCAAGGATTTTCTTGCCCTCCAGCGGCACGCCCCCGGTCTGGGTCGTGACTGGTCGCAATGGATAACCAAGCTCCGCCGCCACCCCCAGAACCTTGGTCTGGATGGATGCGCTGATACCCTTTTCCCCTGCGAGAACCCGCGAAACGGTGCTGATGGAAACGCCGGCGCGCTGGGCGATATCCGACTGGCGCGGGCGGCTGATGTCGGGCGTATCGTTCATATCGTCTCCTGCGCTTGCAAAAAAATCTATTATGATGCAAATATTGCAAACTAAGAAAATTTGCAAGAATTTAAGTAGTCAGTGAAAAATTTGCAAAACGCGGGAGGAGCAGATGCAAACTATCGACAGACGTGGATTTTTGGTGACGGCGGCGCTGGCCGGTCTCGGCGTGGCGGCGGGCGGTTTTCGCGCGGCTGCGGCCGAAACCCGGCTTCGCTGCGTATGGTGGGGATCTGCCGACCGCAGCAAGCGCACCAATGACGTGATCGCCCTTTACCAGAAGGCGAATCCGCAGACGGAGATCAGCGGTGAAATGATCGCCGGTTCCGATTACTGGACCAAGCTCGCGACATCGATGGCGGGACGGAACGTCGCCGACATCTTCCAGCTCGAACCTTCCACCATTGCCGATTATTCCGGCCGTGGCGCCTGCATGGAGCTGGACCAGTTCGTCGGCAAATCGCTTGATCTTTCCACCTTCGGCAAAAGCGAGGTCGATCTCTGCCGTATCGATGGCAAGCTTTACGGCATCGGCCTCGGGCTGAATTCCTTCTGCATGATGTATGACGCAGATACGCTGAAGGAAGCCGGCGTTTCCGTGCCGCAGGATCAGATCACCTGGAAGGCGCTGGCGGAACTGGCGCGTGATTTCAAGAAGAACGGCCCGGCAAAACGAAACTATTGGGCTGTGCCCTATGGTGCGCGTTATCATTATGTTTTCGATGTCTGGCTGCGCCAGCGCGGCAAGCTTCTGTTTCAGGACGGCACCATCGGCTTCAACAAGGAAGATGCGAAGGAATGGTTCGCCTATTGGGAGGACCTGCGCGAGAACAAACTCTGCGTTTCCGCCGATATCCAGACGCGTGACGACAATACCATCGAATCCAACGCCCTGACGCTTGGCAATTCGGCCATTGGTTTTGCCTATTCCAACCAGCTGGTCGGTTATCAGAAGCTCAATAAACAGACGCTGTCCATCGGTATGCTGCCGGGTGAGGGGGCGGGCAAGCCGACCGGGCACTATTACCGGCCGGGCCTTATCTGGTCCATTTCGTCCACCTCGACCAATGCGGAGGCGGCGGCGAAATTCATCAACTTCTTCGTCAATGATCTCGAGGCGGGCAAGGTGCTCGGCGTCGAGCGTGGCGTGCCGCCGGCCAAGGTCGTGCGGGAAGCATTGTTGCCGAGCCTCAACGAGACCGAGCGCAAGACGGTGGATTATATCGAAAGCCTGTCGGGCAAGCTCGATTCCTATCCGGAACCCGCCCCGATCGGCGCCAACGAGTTTGACCGTGGCGTGATGCGTCCCATCGCCGATTCGCTTGCCTTCGGCCGCGCCAGCGTGGATGAAGCGGCGCAAAACCTCGTCGACACCGGCACGCGGACCCTGCGCAAGCGCGGCTGACGACGAAACGGGCGCCGCCACACGGAATCGAAGCCGTGTGGCGGTGCTTTTTATGGCATGCCTAGGGTGAATGGCGCTTCCCGCCTTTGAAAATTGTCTGTCCGACAAACAGTGCTGGACAAGTGCATGGCATTTAAGCCAGAAATTCTGATCTGGATCGATAAATCTGAAGATTAGAAAATGGCGCCCAATTTCCTTCTCGTTGATGCTGAAAAAGAGTTTGATGTCCTGAAAGCGGCGGCGTCGCTGATCCGCGTGCAGATATTGAAGCTGCTGCACGAGGCGAGCGGCCTCAATGTCAACGAAATTGCGCAGAGGCTGGATTTGCCGCAGTCCACAGTTTCCGCCGGCGTGGCCGTTCTCGAGGAGGCGGGGCTGCTGCGAACCGAGACGCGCAAGGCGCGCAAGGGCAACCAGAAAATCTGCTTTGCCACCTGTGATGAACTCATCGTTTCCTTCCGCAAACCCGAGGCGCCGGCGGCATCAAATTACATCGCGGTCGCCATGCCGCTCGGCCTTTATACCCAGAGTTCGGTCACTGCGCCCTGCGGTATCTGCTCGCCGGAGGGCATTATCGGCCTTCTTGATGTGCCCGATACTTTCATGGATCCAGACCGGATGAAGACGGCGCTGCTGTGGTTGACATCGGGTTTTGTGGAGTATCAATTCCCCAATAATGCCAAGATTCAAGGGCGTAGCGTCGAGGAAATAGAGTTTTCGATGGAGGTCAGTTCCGAGGTGCCGGGAACGCACAGTGACTGGCCGTCCGATATCACGCTGTCCGTCAACGGCAGGGAAATCGGTGTGTGGACCTCGCCCGGCGACTTCGGCGACAAGCGGGGCGTATTTACGCCAGACTGGTGGAAACTCTCCGGTTCCCAATACGGCATGCTCAAGACCTGGCGCATCACCGCGCAGGGAACCTATGTCGACGGAACCCGGATTTCGGATGTGACGCTGGCGGATATCGATCTGGCCAGCCACCGCTCCATCCGGTTGCGCATCGAGGTCAAGGCTGATGCAAAACATCCGGGCGGGCTGAATATCTTTGGCCGCGGCTTCGGAAATTACGATCAGGACATCGTCCTGCGCCTGCGCACCGCTGACTGATCCAGCCAATTTTCAAAAGTATGATTTTCGCGGTTGACAGGCGCAGATTCCCTCGGCAACTATATTATCAAATATGGTTCATATCATATTTTAAGATATAAATGCGCAGGGAGGAGAGCCTATGAAAGCGCGGGTTTCAGTCCACCGGGACTTCCGGATTGGGCGTATCGACGATCGTCTGTATTCCGCCTTCATCGAGCATATGGGGCGTGCGATCTATGGCGGGATTTATGAGCCCGGCCATCCGCAGGCGGACGCGAACGGCTTCCGCAAGGACGTCCTGAAATTTGTTCAGGACCTGAAAATTCCGGCTATCCGTTATCCCGGCGGCAACTTCGTTTCGGCCTATCGCTGGGAAGACGGCATCGGGCCGCGCGACCAGCGCCCCATCCGCCTCGACCTCGCATGGCGCTCCAAGGAAAGCAACCAGATCGGCATCAACGAGTTCGCCGACTGGGCGCAGATGGCTGGTATCGAGATGATGCTCGCCGTCAATCTTGGTTCTCGTGGTCTGGATGACGCCCGTAATTTCCTTGAATATGTGAATTTTCCGGGCGGCACCGCGCTTAGCGATCTGCGCCGCAGCCACGGCACGGAAAAACCCCACGACGTGAAAATGTGGTGCCTCGGCAACGAGATGGACGGCCCCTGGCAGATCGGCCACAAGACCGCGGTGGAATATGGCCGCCTGGCGAACGAAACCGCCAAGGCTTTCAAGGGCTTCGATCCGACGATTGAAGCAATCGTCTGCGGCAGTTCCAATGACGGCATGCCGACCTATCCCGAATGGGAACGCGAGGTGCTGGAGGAATGCTACGAGAATGTCGATCACATCTCGCTGCACAAATATTTCGGCAATAACAGCCGCGACACGCTGAATTATTTCGGCAAGATCGAGGAAACCGGGCGTTACATCCAGACCATCGCCGGTGTCATCGATTATGTGAAAGCGAAGAAGCGCGCCAAGAACGATGTTTCCATCTGCTTCGACGAATGGAACGTCTGGTATCACATCCGCGAAGAAGACGGCAAACGCATCAAGAGCTGGGACTGGCCGGAAGCGCCGGCACTTCTGGAAGAGACATACAACTTCGAAGATGCGCTTTTTGTCGCTGGTCTGCTCAACGAGTTCATCCGCCGTTCGGACCGCGTGCGCATCGCCTGCATCGCCCAGCTCGTCAACGTCATCGCCCCCATCCGCGCGGAAAAGAACGGGCCGGCCTGGCGTCAGACGATCTATTATCCCTATCAGTTCGCCTCGCTTTATGGCCGTGGCGTTGCGCTGAACGTTGCGGTCGATTGCCCGACTTATGATTGCAACGCGGCCGATGACGTCAAATATCTCGATGTCGCCGGTGTCTATGACGAGGCGCAAGGCATTGTGACGCTGTTCGTGCTCAATCGTCATCTGACCGAGGCGGCAGAGATCAATGTCAGCCTCACCGGGTTCTCCTCGGCCACGCTCGATCTGCATCTGGCCATGGCGGGCTATGACCTGCGTGTCGGCAACGGTCCGGATCAGCCGGATCGCGTCGTGCCGGTGCCGGGCAGCGGCGTCGGCGTTGAGGACGGGGCGCTGAAGGGTTCCCTGCCGGCGCTGTCATACCATGTGCTGCGGCTGAAGGTTCAGTGAGGCGGCCATGGGTGTCCGTCTCAACAATATCGCCAAGTCCTTCGGCTCCTTCGCTGCGATCCGGGATGTCTCGATGGAAATCCCGACCGGCAGTTTTGCGGTCTTCGTCGGGCCTTCCGGCTGCGGAAAATCCACGCTGCTGCGCATGATCGCTGGTCTTGAGGAGACCAGCGGCGGGCATATCGCCATCGACGACCGCGATGTCACGGCCGTCGAACCGGCCGATCGCGGTGTCGCGATGGTGTTCCAGAACTATGCGCTTTATCCGCATCTCAGCGTGTTCGAGAACATGGCCTTCAGCCTGCGTCTCGCGCGCCGCCCGAAAGCGGAGGTGAATGAGAGGGTGGGCGAGGCTGCCCGCATCCTGCAGCTCGAAGACCATCTGCATAAAAAGCCTTCGCAGCTTTCCGGCGGCCAGCGGCAGCGTGTGGCGATCGGCCGCGCGATCGTGCGGCAGCCGAAGGTTTTCCTCTTCGATGAGCCGCTGTCGAACCTCGATGCGGAACTGCGTGTCCAGATGCGTCTGGAGCTGACCCGGCTTCATCGCAAGCTCGGTGCCACGATGATCTATGTCACGCATGACCAGGTGGAAGCCATGACGCTTGCGGACAAGATCTTCGTGCTGAAGGGGGGTGTGGTGCAGCAGGCCGGTGCACCGCTTACCCTTTATGACGATCCGGATAACCGTTTCGTGGCGGGTTTCATCGGCTCGCCGGCGATGAACTTCCTGCAGGCGGAAATTGTGGAGCAGGCAAACGGCGTGGTGACGCTTTCGCTCGATGGCGGCCAGAGACATCTCGAAGCGCGGCTTTCGCAGCCTGTTTCCGCCGGCCAGCGGGTCGAAATAGGCGTTCGGCCCGAACATCTGATGATTTCGCAAGACGGTGCCCTGCCTGTCAATGTCGAGGTGGCGGAGGAGCTGGGAGATGTCTCCTACCTCTATACCCGCGCGTCGTCAGGCAAGGAAATCATCGTGCAGCGGCAGGGTTCGCGCGAAAGTCTGGACGGCCGGTCCGTGTCGCTGAGCGCCTCGCCCGACCATATTCTGGTTTTCGACACGGATGGCAAAAGGTTGCGATAGGCGCGAGGAGGCGTCTTTCGATGCAGTAGACCGCCTCTTCAAGGGGTGTTTCCACATAAACGGGAGGAGTGAACGATGCGATTGATCAAGACATTGCTTGTTGGCACGGTTCTGGGTTTGACCGCCCTGCCGGCGCTGGCCAAACAGGATATCGTCTGGTGGGACTTTCTGTCCGGCGGTGACGGCGTGCGCATGAAGGCGCTGATCGATGCCTTCAACAAGGAACACCCGGATATCCAGGTCAAGGGGACGACGCTGGAATGGGGCGTTCCCTTCTATACCAAGGTGCGGACCGCCTCTGCCGTCGGGGAGGGGCCTGATGTCATGACCTACCACCTGTCGCGTGCGCCGCTCGCCCTGCAGGAAAAGGTGCTGAGCGAGATTACCGACAAGGATCTCGAGGAGGCCGGCCTGAAGAAAGACGATTTCTTCGGCGCGCCGCTTGAAGCGGCGACCCATGACGGCAAGCTTTATGCCGTGCCCTTCGATATTCACGCGCTTGTTCTTTATTACAATGCCGATCTCCTGAAAGGCTCGCCCTACCTCGATGCCGAAGGCAAGTTGACCGGCATCCAGACGATGGATGATTTCGAAAAGGCGCTGGCCTGGGCGAAGGAAAAGGGTGTCCAAACGCCGGTCACCTATCAGTCCGGCGGCGAAGCCGGTGTCTGGCGCGTCTTTTACACTTTGTTCTCGCAACAGGGTGGCGAACTCGTCACCAATGGTGAGGTGCTGGCCGGCGACAATGCCGAAAAGGCCGCCAAGGCAATCGACACCATGTCGAAATGGCGCGAAAACGGCTGGGCGCCGGAACAGGCTGAGTATCCTGCCTCCGTCGCGCTCTTCTCCGCCGGAAAATCCGCCTTCCAGCTGAACGGTGTCTGGGAAGTGCCGACCTACAAGGACCTGGAGAAAAACGGCAAGCTGGGCTTCAAGTGGAGCGCGGTCGAGGTTCCGCCCTTCATGGGCAAACGCGCCACCTGGGCGGATTCGCACGCTTTCGCCATCCCCAATCAGGGCGACAAGACCGTTTCCGGCGAGAAGCGCGCCGCCGTGATGAAGGTGATCGGCTGGATGGAAAAACACGCCATCAGCTGGGCCGATGCCGGCCATATTCCGGCCTATAAATCGATCACCGAAAGCAGCGAATACAAGGCGATGCAGCCGAACGCCACCTATGCATCGCTGGCGGAAGCGGCGGTGTTCGATCCGAAGACGACGATCACCGGTGTCGCTTCGCCCGCCTATGATGCGGCTCTCAACGTCATCGCCCCGGCCATTCAGGGCTTCATGAGCGGCACGGATGCGGTGGAGCAGATCAGGGAAGAGCTGCAAAGCAAGCTGAAGTAACAGAACCTGCCCTCCGGTTTCTGGCCGGAGGGCAGCACGCAATGCAAGGTCCCGGAGACATTCCATGGCTATGATTGAAAACCGGCGCAAGAAATCGCTGATCGCGCTGTCGATGGTGACGCCGTTCATCGTGGTCTTCGTCACCTTCTTCCTTTACCCGCTGATCGAGATGGTCCGCATCAGTTTCACCGATGCGCCGCTGATCGGCGACGGTGACTGGGTGGGGTTCGCGAACTACGCAAAGCTGCTGAGCGACCGCCTTTTCGTCACGTCGCTGAAAAACAACGGCTATTTCGTGCTTCTGACCGTCGTGCCGACGACCGTTATCGCCCTGATGATCGCTCTCGCCGTCAGCCGCCTTTCGGGCGTGAAGCAGACGATCGCCATGAGCCTGTTTTTCCTGCCCTATGTGCTGCCGGTTTCGGTCGTCACGGAAATCTGGGCGTGGATGCTCGATCTGCAGTTCGGCATTCTCCAGCCGGTGATTTCGCTGATTGCCGGCAAGCCGGTCGCGGTTTTCAAGAACCCCTACTGGGTCATGCCAATGGTCGCCGTCGTCACCATCTGGTGGACGAACGGTTTCAACGTGCTGCTGTTCATCGCCGGTTTGCGCAATATTCCGGCGGAGCTTTACGAGGCGGCCTCACTTGACGGCGCAACGACGTGGCAGCGCTTCTGGCGGGTTACATGGCCGCTTCTCTGGCCCGTCACCGCGCTCATTCTCACACTGCAACTGATCCTGCAGCTGAAGATATTCGACCAGATCTATCTCCTGAGCGGCGGCGGGCCCTTCAATTCCAGCTTCGTGCTTCTGCTCAAGGTCTATCGCGAGGCGTTCCAGCTGAACAATGGCGGTTACGCTTCCGCCGTGGCCACCGTGCTCTTCCTGCTGATCGTCACCGTTTCCATTCTCCAGTTCCAGTTGCTGCGCATCCGGAGGAACTCATGAGCTTCACGAAAAGACTAGAAAACGTCGTTCTGACCCTGCTGACATTTTCAGCGGCGCTCGTGTGGATCTTTCCGCTCTACTGGGGTTTCGTGACGTCGCTGCGTTCGGACAATAATGTTGCCGGCAACATGTCACTGCTGCCAGATGAGTTTCAGCTGGGGGCTTACGTGAACGCCCTCTTCAACACGCGGCTGTTGACCTGGTACGTAAATTCAATCGGCACCGCCGCAATCGTCACTGTCTCCGTGCTGCTGATTTCGATGCTGTGCGCCTATGCCCTGTCGCAGATCCGCTTTCCGGGACGGCGTCTGCTTTATGGCATCGTGCTTGCGAGTTTCATGGTGCCGGCGCAGACGCTCGTCGTCACTCAGTTCATCCTGATGAAGAACCTCAACCTCATCAACACCTGGGCGGGCATCATCCTGCCGCAGCTCATCACGCCCATCGTCATCATCGTTTACAAGCAGTTCTTCGACAGCGTGCCGAAGGAGATGCGCGAAGCGGTGGTTCTGGATGGCGGCGGCGAATATACGATCCTGTTCAAGGTCTATCTGCCGCTGAACTGGGGGATCACCACGGCGATGGCGATCGTGACCTTCATTACGGTGTGGAACGCATTCTTCTGGCCCTTCCTGGTCGTCACCTCTGAAAACATGATGACGATCCCCGTCGGCATTACCCAGGTCAACGACACTTTCGGCATTGTTTATGCGCGCCTGATGGCCATCGCCATGCTGGCGGCCCTGCCGGTCATCATCGCCTATGTCATCTTTCAGCGGCGCGTGACGGAAGCGATCATGATCTCGTCCGGTGTGAAAGGGTGAGGCCGGCGCTGCTCAGATGACGTGGGCATTGTGTAGGGCGGTCAGCACCTCGTTCTTGAGGTGTGCGAGCTCAGGAGACCGCCGGTCGCGCGGGCGCGGCACGTCCACCTCTATCCGCTGCTGGATACGGCCGTCATGGGCGCCCATCATGTAGATCCGGTTGCCGAGATAGAGCGCCTCGTCGATATCGTGGGTGACGAGCAGGAAGGAAATGCCGCGCTGTTCGACGAGTTTCAGCACAAGGTCCTGCAACTTCATCCGGGTGAAAGCATCGACCGCACTGAAGGGTTCATCGAGCAGCAGGATGCGCGGTTCTGTATAGAGCGCTCTTGCGATCGCCACACGTTGCGCCATGCCGCCCGAAAGGGCCTTCGGCAGCGCGCCGCCATGGCCGCTCAAACCGACATCGTCAATCAGCCCCTTCACGCGCTCGACATCATATTTCCTGCCGGCCGCATAACCGATGTTTTCGGCAACCGTCAGCCACGGCATCAGGCGGGGCTCCTGGAAGACAAAGGCGATGGGCGGTGAGTCCGATGCCTTCTCCTCGTCTTGCTGAACTCTGACAGCGCCTGAAAAACGCCGGTCGAGGCCGGCGGCGATGCGCAGCAGCGTGCTCTTTCCGCAACCGCTGGGGCCAAGGAGAACCGCCGCTTCGCCATCACCCAGCGTGAGCTGGATATCCTGAAGGATCACCGTGTCGCCGTAAGCCTTTTCGCGCACATCGACATTGAGCAAACTCATCGCAGGCGTCCTTCCTGCTGAAGGGGATAGCTGTCGCGCCAGCGCAGGCAGCGGTCTTCGACAATCTTGAAGAGGCTGTCGGAAATCTTGCCCAGCACCGCAAGGCAGATGATGGCGATCATGACGAGATCAGGCCGGGAAAGCTCCCGCCCGTCGGACAGCATGTAGCCGATACCTTCGGACGCGGCCAGAAGCTCGGCCGCGACGACGCTCAGCCAGGCAAGCGACAGCCCGTAACGCAGGCCCGTGAAGAGATGCGGCAGGGAGGCGGGAATGAAAATCCGCCAAACCAGCACGGGCAGCGGCTGACGATACATCTCGCCAACCTCCACCAGCTTGCGGTCAACATTTCGGATGCCGGAAAAAAGATTGAGGTAAACGGGAAAAAAAGCGCTTTTGGCGATGAGTACGATTTTCGAGGTTTCGCCGATGCCGAACCAGATCATCAGCAGCGGCACCCATGCAAGGCTTGGGACCGCCCGCAGCGCCTGAAATGTCGGCTCGAGATAACGCTCGGCGGCGATCACCAGCCCCACCAGCGAACCGACCACGATGGCGAGCAGGGAGCCGATGACGAAGCCGACGAAGACGCGCGCGGTACTGGCCGCAACATTCGTCCACAGGGGACCTTCCGCAAGCCGCAGGAAGGTGTCGTAAAGTTCGGAGGGCGGCGGCAGCACATAGGGGCTGACCCAGTCGAGGCGGACAAAAAGCTCGAGCAGCAGCAGTGACCCGACCGGCACGATTGCGCCGCGCAGATCAAAGCGGCCAAGGAAATTCCCCACCCTTTGCGCAAGTGGCAACCGGGAAGGGAATTGTTTCGCAGTCTGTTTCACGCGCTGGAATTCGCGCGGATGGGAATTCATGCGCCAAGTGCCTTTTTCGCCGGTGCCGGATCGATCAGCGATGACAGGACAGTGTCGACATTGACGCCCGGGCGCAGGACGTCGTCGCCCAAGAGCGGCGTGACGATGCGGATCGAGTTCAGCAATTCCTCACCGGGAACGGGATCCTTCCAGTCGCGCTTCTCGATCGTCAGCTTGGTGATCTTGGGATCGTTGCCGGTGACCTGCGTGACAAAATCGATGAATTCGCCCTTGTTTTCACGAATCCATTTCTGCGTCTGCACCCAGACGCCGAGAAGCCTGTCGACCGCTTTCGGGTGCTTCGCCAGAAACTCCTCGGAAACGCTGAAGACGCTGCCGTCGCGCCAGCTGCGCTCATCGAAAATCGCCCGGTCGCCCGCAAGCTCGGCCTGGGAGGTATGCGGATCGATGCCGACCCAGGCATCCACCTGACCCTGCTGAAGCGCGTTGAAACCTTCCGGATGCTGCAGGTTCACGACCTTGAGGTCGTCGATGGACAGCTTGTTCTGGTCTAGCGCGCGGACGAGGGTGAAATAGGGCGCGGTGCCCTTGGTCACCGCAATGGTCTTGCCCTTGAGATCGGCGACGGTCTTGACCGGCGAGTCCGGGCGCACCTGAATGATGGAGGAACCGCCCCAGCTCGCGACATAGATCACCTTCAGCGGCACGCCGTTGGCGCGGGCGAGAAAGGCTGATAGTGCGGCCGAGCCGGCAAAATCCGTCGAGCCGACTTTCAGGAATTCGAGCGAATTGTTGCTGCCGCGGGATTGCACCCAGGTGATCTTGGTGCCCACATCCTTGAAAGCCTCCTCAAGCCAGCCCTTGTTCTTTATCAGCAGCGTGTGGGAGGAGTAAAACCCCCAGTCCAGCTTCAGCTCCGCAGGAAATTCCGGCGAACTCTGGGCCAGGGCATTGCCCGTGACAAGTGGTGCTGCGAGCGCGCCTGCAATACCGAATTTGAGGATCTGGCGGCGGGAATGTTCGGCTTTCATATTAATCTACCTAGTTTATGTAATTTGTGTACTTAAAGGGTATGGGCGGGTGTTTTTAAGGTCAATCCGCCGTTCTGGAACCCCATGCCAAACTTTGCGAGCGGCGTGGAAAATCTCCCTACCGCGAGTGCGATTGGCGCGATGGCGCGTTATTCAGGAAAAAAACGATTGGCCGGTCGTTGCAGGCCAAGATGGTCGCGCAATGTCGGCCCCTCATAGTCCTTGCGGAACAGCCCGCGCCTTTGCAACTCCGGCACCACCTGCGTCGTGAAGTCGTCAAGGCCGGCTGGCAGGAAGGGGAAGGTGACATTGAAACCGTCCGAGCCCTCTTCGTGGAGCCATTGCTCCATTTCGTCGGCGATGGTCTTTGGCGTGCCGACAAAGGCAAGACCCGCATAGCCGCCCAGCCGTTGGGCGAGCTGGCGCACCGTCAGGGCTTCGCTTCGGGCAAGCTCGATGACCCTTTCGCGGCTGGATTTGCTGGCATTGGTCTCGGGAATATCAGGCAGGGGGCTATCGGGATCGAAACCCGAAACATCGTGGCCGAGCGCAATGGAAAGCGAGGCGATTGCGCTGTCATAATGGACAAGGCTGTCGAGCCTGGCGCGTTTGGCCTTTGCCTCTTCCAAACTGTCACCCACGAGAACGAAAGCGCCGGGCAGGATGACAATTCCGTCGCGGGAACGACCCGCCGCGACGGTCCTGTCCTTGACGTCCTTATAGAAGGCCTTTCCTGCCGCAAGCGTGGGTGTTGCGGCAAAAACGACTTCCGCGGTTTCGGCGGCAAGCTGGCGCCCCGGCTCGGAAGCCCCTGCCTGAACGATAACGGGCCAACCCTGCACCGGGCGCGCGATGTTGAGCGGTCCGCGCACGGAAAATTCGGGGCCCTTGTGGTCCAGCACATGCATCTTATCGGGATCGAAGAACAGCCCGCTATCGACATCCCGGATAAAGGCGTCGTCCGAGAAGGAATCCCAGAGGCCGGTGACGACATCGTAAAATTCCCGCGCACGGCCATAGCGCTCCGCATGGTCAGGCTGTTCCTCGCGGCCGAAGTTCCGGGCTGCGTCGGGATTTGACGTGGTGACGATGTTCCAGCCGGCGCGGCCATTGCTGAGGTGATCGAGCGAGGCGAAACGCCTGGCGACGTGATAGGGCTCATCGAAAGTGGTGGAGGCGGTGGCGACCAGCCCGATGCGGGAGGTGACGGCGGCGAGCGCCGAAAGCAGGGTGAAGGGCTCGAAGGAGGTGACGGTATGGCTGCGGCGCAACGCCTCCGTGGGCATGTTCAGCACCGCGAGATGATCGGCCATAAAGAATGCATCGAATTTCGCGGCCTCGAGCTGCTGTGCGAAACGCGCGAGATGGGCGAAATTGAAATTCGCATCCGGGAAGGCGCCGGGATAACGCCATGCACCCGTGTGGAGACTGACGGGCCGCATGAAGGCGCCGAGATGCAGTTTGCGATCATTTGCCATGGGCTTCGCTTTCGTTGATGTTTTCGGCTCGCGCGGCGCGTTGCTGATGGCTTTAACTGCAGGCAGGCCTTTGCTTGTCGCGACGATATCCCTGCCGGACGATCGACGCGGCGAAGGCTATTCCGATTATGATTTCCGAACCGAAAGATTTTTGCTGAAATTCTGCATTTGGCGGTGATCCCGTAGTGGCAACCGCTCGGTCATCTTCGAAGTGTAACAGCGGAGTGGTGACAGTGAGACGGGTGGCGGCAAACATTTCTCTGGTGTATTAATGCTATTAAATATATAAAAATCAGAATATTGACTAAATTTCCTGATGTAATTTCTCTGGTGTCATTAGTCGCAAGGCGCCAAGATTGCATCTCTGCTGGAGCCGGTGCGGGCGGACCATATCCGAAGCCGCACCGGAGGCATCTTGCGCGGCGCTTAAACCGCCAGCAGTTTCTCGTTGCCGATACGGGTGGTTTCGATGGCGCCCTCCGTTTCGATACGCTTGCCCGTGGCGGGATCGAAGAAGTGGAGGTGGGCGGTGGGGAGGTCCAGGTGGACGCGCTGGCCGGGTTTTACCGAGAGGTCTTCACCGATGGCGGCGGAGAAGGTCTCGCCGGCGGTATTGGCATGGACGATGCGGCCCGAGCCCAGTTCTTCGACGAAATCCACGATAGCCGGTACGCCCGCGCCGTCCGTGCTCACGACGCATTGTTCCGGGCGGATGCCCACTGTCACGTCGCGGCCGCGCAGTTCCAGTGCGGTTTCGGGGAAGAGTTTCACCGGTGTGCCATCCAGCATCACGGCGGGGGATTCCACCTCCACCCTTGTGGCGAAAAGGTTCATGGCAGGCGAGCCGATGAAGGACGCCACGAAGGTGCTGGCCGGGCGATGATAGATATCCAGCGGATGGCCGACCTGCTCGACATTGCCCTTGTTCATCACCACCAGCCGGTCGGCCAGCGTCATGGCTTCCACCTGATCATGGGTGACGAAGATCGATGTGGCGGAGAGACGCTGGTGCAGCTTGCGGATTTCCGCGCGCATGGTCACACGCAGCTTGGCGTCGAGGTTGGAGAGCGGCTCATCGAAAAGAAACACCGCAGGTTCGCGGATGATGGCGCGGGCCATGGCGACGCGCTGGCGCTGGCCGCCGGAAAGGGCGGCCGGTTTGCGCTCCAGATAATCGGAGAGGCCGACGATCTTTGCGGTTTCCTCGATGCGGCGCTGGCGCTCGGCCTTGGGAACACCGGCGACCTTCAGCGCATAGCCGATATTGCCGGCCACCGACATATGCGGATAAAGCGCGTAATTCTGGAACACCATGGCGCAGCCACGCTCACGCGGTTCCAGCGTGTTGACCACGCGCCCACCAATGGCGATTTCGCCTGATGTGATGTCCTCCAGACCGGCGATCATGCGCAGCAGCGTGGATTTGCCGCAGCCGGAGGGGCCGAGGATGACGACGAATTCGCCGGAGTTAAAAGAGAGGTCCACCCCGTGCAGGGTTGGGGTCTTGCCATAGGATTTGCGGACCTGACGAATATCGATCTGAGCCATGATATGAAACCTTGTTGTTGAGAGCCGCACCGTCACTTGTCGGACGAGACGAGGCCGCGGACGAACCAGCGTTGCAGGAAGGCCACGACGAGAAGCGGCGGCAGGATGATGATGAGGGAGCCGGCCAGTGTGACGTTCCAGTCCGGCGTGCCGTCATCGGCGGGCAAAAGCGCGCGGAGCGACATCATCACCGTCTTGTAGGACGGGTCGGTGACCATCAGGAGCGGCCAGAGATACTGGTTCCAGGCATAAACGAACATGATGGTGGTGAGCGCCAGCATGTTGGTGCGCGACAGCGGCAGCAGCATGTCCACGAAGAAACGCGCCGCGCCCGAACCGTCCATGCGCGCGGCCTCCGCCAGCTCGTCCGGGATTGTCATGAAGAACTGCCGGTAGAGAAACGTGCCGGTGGCGGTGGCGATCAGTGGCAAAGTGAGGCCGGCATAGGAGTTGAGGAGGTTCCATTCCAGCGTGACCTCGATGCCGAACAGGCCGAGAATCGAGCGGAACGGCTGGAAAAGATCGGCGGCGACCGAATAGGTCGGCACCACGCGCACTTCGAGCGGCAGCATCAGGGTGATAAACACCGTCCAGAAGAACAGGTGTTTGAGCGGCGAGCGGAAGAACACGATGGCAAAGGCGGTGAAGGCCGAAAGGGCGACCTTTCCGATGGTGACCAGCGTCGCCATGATGATGCTGTTGAAGAGGGCGTTGCCGAGATTGGCGCGTTGCCAGGCAGCCTGCGCATTGGTGAAGAATTCGCCCTGCGGCATGAAGCTGAAGGGGACGCTGTTGACCTGCTGGACCGTCTGGCTGGCGCCGGAAATAACGACGATGAAGGGGCCGATAAGCAGGAGGAGGCCGGCCGCCATGATCGCATAGGTCAGGGCGTCGGCGTAAGGGGTGCGCTGGATCATGGCCGTCTCACTTGTAATGGACTTGCCGCTCGACAAAGCGGAACTGGATGAAGGTGAAGACCATGATGAGGCCGATGAGGACGAGGCTCTGCGCCGAGGCGCCGGAATAGTTCAGCCCCTCGAAGGCTTCGCTGACGATGCGGTAGACCATCACTTCGGTAGCATGGTTGGGGCCGCCCTCGGTGGTGGAGGCAACGATGCCGAACGTATCGGCGCCGACGAAACCCTCGGTCATCATGATGACGGTCAGGAAGAACAGGGTTGGCGCGAGCAGCGGCACCTGAATGTCGATGGCGCGGCGAATGGGCCCGGAGCCGTCCATGGCGGCGGCCTCCGTCAGCGAACGCGGCACGGATTGCAGGCCGGCGAACAGGAAGATGAAGGTGTAACCCGCCCATTTCCAGATGAAGATGACGATGACGAGGATGAGCGCGTGTTCGCCGTATTTGGCCGGGTTCCAGATATCCGGCCACCAGGAATTCAGCGATGCGGCGAGACCGCGTTCCGGCGACAGGATGAAGCGGAAGGCCATGCCGGCGGCGGGACCGGCAATCGCATAGGGCAGGATATAAAGCACCCGGAAAAAGCCGGAGCCGGGAAGCTGGCGGTCGACCGCAAGGGCGAGCACGAGGCCGATGAGGATCGCGAAAAATGGACCGGCGATCGCGAAGATCAGGCTCGTGAGGATCGATTGCCAATAAAGCGGATCACCGAAGGTTTCCACGAAATTGGCCAGGCCGACAAATTCCGCCTGGCCGCCGAAGGGCGGTTCCAGGGTGAATGCCCAGTTCAGCACCGCCGCAACCGGCCAATAGAAGAACAGAAGGATGAGCAGGAACTGCGGCAGGGCGAAGAGCACAGGCAGCCACGTGCTTTTGAAGACGGTACGCTTTTCCATTGGAGTCCGGCAATGTTCGAGATTTCGGCGGGCCTGCCCGGAGATTGTCCGGACAGGCTTCTGGCAGCGATGAAAGAGCGCTTAGTTCAGCTTGGCGCCTTCATAGGTCTTTTCGAAGCGGCGCAGACCGGTGTTGGAGCGCTCGACGGCCTTGTCGAGTTCAGCCTGGATATCGGCGTTCTGCATGAAGATGGCTTCGAGCGAAGTGGCGACTTCCTTGCGGATCTGCGTGAAACCGCCGAGGCGGATACCGCGGGTATATTCGGAAGGCGGGGTGAAGGTCAGGCTCTCGATCGCCTTTTCGCGGCCCTTGTAGGGAGCCTTGTCGTAGAAACCATTGGCCTTCATGGCGTCGAAGCCGGTCTTGGTAACCGGGATGTAGCCGGTAACGGTCGACCACCACTCAACCATATCAGGCTGGGCGATGAAGTTGAGGAATGCGGCTGCACCCTTGTATTCGGCGTCCGGACGACCGGCCATGACCCACAGCGAAGCGCCGCCGACCAGCGAGTTGTGACGCTCCGCGCCCTTCCAGATCGGCAGCATGGCGACGTCCCACTTTACGCCTTCAGGCATGGCCTTGCCGACGGTGCCGTGGCTGGCGATTGAGGACATGAACATCTGGCAGGTCTGCGAGGTGAAGGCGGGCAGGATGTCCATGCCGAGCTGCTTGGTCTTGACGACGAACAGCTTCTCGTCCTGCATCTTCTTGAAGAACTTGACCTGATCGACAAACTTGGTCTTGTTGATCGTCAGTTCGGCGTCGAGACCCTGATAGCCATTGCCCTTGGTGGCGATCGGCTGGTTGTGGATGGCGGAGAACTGCTCCATCAGCATCCAGGTGTCGAAGTTGAAGGCGAGCGGGCATTCGAAACCTGCGGACTTCAGCTTCTTGGAAGCTTCTTCAACCTGCTCCCAGGTGTCGGGCTTGAAGGTGATGCCGGCTTTTTCGAAAGCGTCGACATTGTAATAGAAGACGGCCGTGGAGGAGTTGTAAGGGAACGAGTTCAACTCACCGGCGGCCGTGGCGTAATAATTGGCGATGCCGGGGAAATAATTGTTCCAGTCGATCTTGTAGCCATTGTCGGCCATCAGCTTCTTGGCGGGTACAAAAGCCTTGGACAGCATCATGTCCAGCGTACCGGCGTCATAAATCTGGGTGATGGCGGGCTGCTTCTTGGCGCGGTAGGCCGCAATCGTGTTCTGCAGGGTGGATTCGTAATCGTTCTGCGAGGTGCAGACGATCTCGAACTGGGCCTGGGAATCGTTGAACTTCTTGCAGGTCTCCTGCACGCGGTCACCAAGATCGCCGGAAAGGCCGTACCAGAATTCGAACTTGGTCTTTTCTGCCTGGGCGGCCGTGGCGCCGAAGGCGGCGGCGATGGCGACGCCGGCCACGAAGGAAGTCAGAGCGGAAGATTTCATGAGTTAGCCCCGTTGATGGAATGATGGCCTGCTCGGCAAGGACCTCATGTCCCAGGCACCTAGCCACGGGCTCTGCTAACAGCCGTCTTTGACGGATCGCTTACATTTTGTTGAACATTTTATGATGACTGGCCGCGCAGCCAAATCTGCGCGGCGGAAAAGCCGGAAAACCTTTATTTATCCTTATTTATCAAGCGGTTTACGTTTTCAGCCCGTTTCACTACTTGCTGCTGAACATCTCTCGCAAGTCAACCTCGGCGTGCGGCTTCGATGGCAGCAACGTCAATTTTCTTCATATCCATCATCGCGTCGAAGGCGCGCTTGGCTTCCGCGCCGCCGGCGGCCATGGCGTCCATCAGCACACGCGGCGTGATCTGCCAGGAGACGCCCCATCTGTCCTTGCACCAGCCGCAGGCGCTTTCTTCACCGCCATTGCCGACGATGGCGTTCCAGTAGCGGTCCGTCTCTTCCTGGTCTTCGGTCGATATCTGGAACGAAAAAGCTTCGCTCTGTTTGAAGGCCGGTCCGCCATTGAGGCCGATGCAGGATACGCCTGCAACGGTGAACTGCACCGTCAGCACGTCTCCCTTCTTGCCGGACGGATAATCGCTCGGCGCATGGTGGACGGCGGTTACCGCGCTGTCTGGAAAGGTCTCGGCATAAAATCTGGCGGCTGCCTCCGCATCCTTGTCGTACCAGATACAGATCGTGTTCTTTTCCACGTGCATAATCCTCCCTAGTTGAAATCGTCCCCCTGTCGCCGGTCAACTTGCTTGCCTATTGCCGGCTCCCCATCAGGCATAAAATGCAGCCGCGGCGCAAACGTTCCGAAAACGCTGCGTCGACCACCGTTAAGCCAGCGCCAATAGGGCGGTCAGCCAATAAAATCCGCCGACATAGGCCCACACCGCAAACACGACCATCAAATCAGCCATGTTTTCCCAATGCATTGTCGAGCCTTGCGATCTAGACGGAAAGCAAGCTACCGACCCGGAGCCAAAGTAACGATAGAACTGTTACACCGTCGTGACTTCAACCACGGGAACACACCTGAAATTTTTAAAGGAAAACCGGAGAATTGACATTTTTATGGGCCATTTAAATACATATGACAAAAATCAATATTGTCCTTAAATGTAATTTAATAATGTAATCGTAATATTCGTGAATAATTTTGGATGGAAACATTCTATTTTAATCGGAGGATTGTGCGTGAGTATTCTTGATCGTGGTGCCAATGCTTTTGCGGTTCTCGCCGCGCTTTCCAAATCCCAGGCCATTATAGAATTCGACCTTTCGGGAAAGATTCTTACCGCCAATGAGAATTTTTGTCGGGCGCTCGGTTATGAGCTTTCGGAAATCGTCGGCAGGCACCACAGCATGTTCGTGGAGCCCTCCGTCGTGTCTTCGCAGGATTACAAGGCCTTCTGGTCCAAGCTTTCGGCCGGCCAGTTCGATCAGCGGCAATATAAGCGCATCGGCAAGGGCGGCCGCGAAGTCTGGATCGAGGCATCCTACAATCCGGTGTTTCGTCGCGGCAAGCCGGTGAAAGTGGTCAAGATCGCCACCGATATCACCGATCGCAAGCTGAAGGCGGCGGAAGATGCGGGCAAGATCGACGCCCTGTCACGGGCGCAGGCCATCATCGAATTCTCCCCTGATGGAGAGGTGCTGACCGCCAACGAGAATTTTCTGGCGGCGCTGGGGTATTCGCTGGCGGAAGTGCAGGGCAGGCATCATTCCATGTTCTGCGAACCGGCCTATACGCAGTCGCCGCAATATAAACAGTTCTGGGAAAGGCTGGCCGGCGGCGATCTCGTTGCGGACGAGTTCATGCGGCTTGGCAAGGGCGGCCGCAAGGTCTTCATTCAGGCGTCCTATAACCCGATCTTCGATCTCAACGGCAAGGTGTTCAAGGTCGTCAAATTCGCGACCGATGTGACCGGCCGCGTCGAAAATGTCGAAAAACTCGCACAATGCCTCACCGATCTGGCCGAGGGCGATCTTGCCCAGAGCATCGACAAGCCTTTCATCCCTTCGCTTGAAAGATTGCGCACGGATTTCAACGCTGCTTCGGAAAAGCTCAAGAGGGCAATGACGCTGGTGTCTGAAAATGCCGGCGCGATTTCTTCCGGCTCCAACGAGATCAGGTCCGCTGCCGATGATCTCGCTCGCCGTACGGAGCAGCAGGCCGCCTCCATCGAGGAAACGGCAGCCGCGCTGGAAGAAATTACCACTGCCGTCAACGATTCCAGCCGCCGCGCGGAAGAGGCGGGCAAGATCGTCGCCCGTGCCCGTGACCATGCGGAACATTCGGGCCAGGTGGTGCGCGATGCGATCGGCGCCATGGACCAGATCGAAAAATCATCGCGCGAAATCTCCAACATTATCGGCGTGATCGATGAGATCGCGTTCCAGACCAATCTTCTGGCGCTGAATGCCGGCGTGGAAGCCGCCCGTGCGGGTGAGGCGGGCAAGGGTTTTGCCGTGGTTGCGCAGGAGGTTCGCGAACTCGCGCAACGCTCCGCAACGGCGGCCAAGGAAATCAAGAGCCTGATCAATGCCTCCGGCACGCAGGTGGAAAATGGCGTCGGTCTTGTCACCAGGGCTGGCTCGGCGCTGCAGGAAATCGCCGAGCAGGTGCGGGACATCAACACCAATGTCGTGGCGATTGTCGATGCAGCGCGCGAACAGTCCACGGCGCTTGCGGAAATCAATCAGGCGGTCAACACCGTCGATCAGGGCACCCAGCAGAATGCCGCCATGGTGGAGGAGCAGACCGCCGCAAGCCACAGCCTTGCGCGGGAAGCGACCGCGCTGTTCGAGCTTCTCGGGCAATTCCGGTTCGATGACGCGACACGATACACAGCCTCGCCGCGGGGGGGCTTCGAGCAGCAACCCGTGCCGGCGAGCCCGCGTCGTGGCGCATCTCGCCCGCTTGCGGCGCGCGGTTCAGCTGCGGTTGCTGTCAATCATGAGGAATGGCAGGACTTTTAGAGTCGGGCTGCAGTCGCCCTGAGCCCGGTGGTAAAGTGCGCATCCTCTCGACGTCATCCCCGGCCTCGTGCCGAGGATGACGTCGGCGTGATTGGCTTGGCTCATCGTCCCTTCAGACGATACGGGATGACAAGCCCGCAAGCTGGGCATATCTTCCTGACTGGCAGATAACGGGCATTGTGTTTGGAGTTTTCGGGGACGCGCGCTTGGCAGGGATATCGATAAGCCGCTTGGCTCTTGTCATCTGTCTGCTGGCCGCAGCCTCCGGCGCGGCGCAAGCAGAAGAGCCCGCCAAGGGAAAGACCTCCTGCGCCTACACCCATGATGTCGCGCCGGAATTGTGCATCAATGTCGGCAGTTACAATAATGATCTTTGCCACGCCATGGAGGTTCTCGCCGCCCGCCATGCCGTTCCGCCTGATTATTTCGCACGGCTGATCTGGCGGGAAAGCCTGTTCCGGGCGAGTGCGGTCAGCCCGAAGGGGGCGGAGGGCATTGCCCAGTTTATGCCGGGAACGGCGCGACTGCGCGGTCTTGAAGACAGTTTCAACATCATCGCCGCCCTTGAGGCATCTTCCCGTTATCTCTCCGAATTGAATGTGCAGTTCGGCAATTTCGGCCTTGCCGCCGCAGCTTATAATGCGGGCGAGGCGGGCTTGCGGAACTTCATCGCCAATGGCCGCCTGCCGACCGAGACCCGGGATTATGTGTTTGCGATCACCGGTTATCCGGTGGAGACTTGGAAGGACAACCCGCCGGAAAAGGCGGCGCCGGCACTGGATGACAGCCGCCCTTTCCTTGATGCATGCGTGCGCCTCGCCGACACCCGCACCATGAACGATCCCGTCCTCATTGCATCAGCCGACTGGGCGCCCTGGGGCGTGCAGCTTGCGGCGCATTATAACCCTGCTGTAGCGAACCGGCTGTTCACCCGGGCGATCCTGCAGCTTTCGGAACCGCTGAATGCCGAACGGGCTCTGATCGTGCGGCAGAGGGGTGGAAACTTCGGGTCGCGGCCGCGTTATGCCGCCCGCATCGGCCGCGAAACCAGAGCCGAAGCCAACACCCTTTGTGGCGATATCCGGCGGGCGGGTGTTCCCTGCACCGTGTTCCGCAACCGGTAAAAACGGCCGCGTCGAACCGATAAGTCTTCCTCCCGCGACAAGGCTGATCATAACAAGTTGATCGGCTTGAAGGCCGTACCATCTTTCAGGGGGGGAATGATCGTGCATAGATTTGCCGCGAATGCTGGCCGACAGGGGTCGGCTGCATGTGTGGGGAATGATCTGGAAATGAAATGGTTTGAAACCGGATGTCTGGCGGCCGTTCTGGTCGTCGTTGCGGGGTGCACCAGCACCGGGGAGACGCAGGTCTCCCGCGCGGTCGCAAGTTTCGTGGGGCAACCGCGTGACGCCGCAATCGCCCGGCTTGGCCGCCCGAACAAGGTTATCATCGAAAACGGCGAAACCGAGTCCTATTGGCTGAAGGTCGATGTGGAGACCTATGCCGGCCTCAGCAACAGGCGCGAAGTCAAGACCGTGGACGGGCAGGCGAGGGTCTCGGAAACCGAAGGCATGAAGATCAAGGAACATCGCCGCGACTGCATCATCAAGATCACCGCGAATGCCGCCTCCACCATCAAGACGAGTGAGATCATCGGCAATCCCGCCAACTGCGAGACGCTTCTCAATCGTCCAGCCTCCTGAGAAGGTCCGTCGCAGCCGCTCCGGTTCCCGAGTGCCTCAGAGCTCCATCTTGATGGTCAGCATATATTCGGTGCCCTTCGCCCGGTCGCGTGTGCGGGATACTTCAAGTGTGACCTTGTCCAGCTTGTGTCCCAGGCTTTCCTTGATCGTTCCGCCCGGCGTGTCCTCGCGCCGGAACGAGGTGTTGCCGTAACCGACGCCCATTTTGCGGGTAATGGCATTTTCCGTATAGGTTCTTCCGAACATGGCGGAAGCCTGGCCGCTGCGCACCGTCGTCTCGAAGCCGCGGGAATCGATGTCGCGATAGGCCGAGGCGGCAATCGAATTGTCCGAACTGCTATAGCTGCCGCCAGCACTTATTCTGGCGAGGCGATGACCGTCGTGCTCGAGAGAGAGATTGCCGTCGGCCGAAGGTCCGAAACGCCCGCCGTTCATGGCGTCCTTATAGGTGAAGCGGAAGCGGCCGCTGCGCGCATCCACCTGATAATTATAGGAGGCGTCGCCGCTGCGGATCTGGATGCCGGGCGCCGGCTCGCTGCCGAGGATCGGCGAAACCTTGTCCGCGAACTGGAACAGGGGTTTGGTGACCTGATCGAACTCCGACTTCGACAATTCCAGCGGCTTGCCATCGGGGTCGAATTTCCCAACCGCCAGGCAGGGGCGCTGGTTGATGATGCTCTTCAGGGCAAAGACCGTGCAATTGTCGCTGGTCGTGCCGGCAATCGCGGCGTGGACGGAATTGCGCAGGGTGTAACTGCCGCAGCAGGAGAAGGCTTCATTGTCCCGACTCGCATCGCGCGTATAGCCCGTAAAAACAATGCCGCTCGCCCCGTTGGTCAGGCCGACATTGGCGAAGTGCGGGCCGCTTTGTAGCGGAAAGAGCTTCAACTGGCCCTGGTCGGCAAGCGTTTTCGGGTTGGAAGGTGATGGAAGCGGCATTCTTCTTCTCTCCTGAAACACGGGAACGGTGTGTTTTTTTACCATCGTAAATTGAAGCCGCAACCCTTAACTGTACCCCGTGATATATCCCGTTCCTGTGGATGAGAGTGACCGCTGTTGTTACTGTGAGCCTGTGCGCATATGTTGGAGTACTTAATCTTGATTTGCGTGCAAGGCGGACAGGCGCATAATGACCTCCCAGTTGGATTTTTTCGCACCCGCGTCAGCGCGGCTTCCTCAGGCTGAAAGAGGGCGAAAAGCGGGTGGTCGCGAAACGACCCAAAAGACCGCTACGGACGATGAGACCCTTGCCGGATACCTTGAATCCACCGGCAATTATCGTGTCCTGCGCCGGCTGCAGCCGCGCGCGGTCGTCGACCGTCCAAGGCCGGAATTTCCCCGCCAGGGCGTCATCCTTGATACGGAAACGACGGGCCTCGACCATCGCACGGACGAGATCATCGAAATCGGCGTCATCACCTTCACATTCGACGATAACGGTGCGATCGGCGATGTCACCGGCATCTATGGCGGGTTGCGGCAGCCTGCTATTGCCATTCCAGAAGAGATCACCCGCCTGACGGGGATTACCGACGAGATGGTCGCGGGACAGTCGATCGACATGGCGCGGCTGACTTCCCTCATTGCCGATGCCGATTTGATCGTCGCTCACAATGCGGGTTTCGACCGCCCCTTTTGCGAGGCCTTCTCACCGATCTTCCGCGACAAGGCCTGGGCCTGTTCCGTTTCGGAAATAGACTGGCGGGTGCGTGGTTTTGAGGGCAACAAGCTTGGCTATCTGATCGGACAGTCAGGCTATTTCCACGACGGCCATCGCGCGGTGGATGATTGTTTCGCCCTGCTGGAAGTGCTGGAGCAGACGCGCCCCGGCCAAAGCAGCACGCCCTTTGCCGAACTCCATGAGGCGAGCCAGCGGTCAAGGGTGCGTCTCTACGCGGAAAACAGCCCCTTCGACATGAAGGATCATCTAAAAAAGCGGGGTTATCGCTGGTCCGACGGTTCCGATGGCCGGCCGAAATCCTGGTGGGTGGAACTGCCTGAAGAAAAGCTCGATGAGGAACTGCATTTCCTGCGGACCGAAATCTACCGCTGGGATGCCGACCCGACAGTCAAATATCTCACCGCTTTCGACAGGTTCAAGGCCGGCTGAAACGCGAGATATTTTGGGCTTCAGATTGCATACAATTTCTGCAATGAATCGAAAACAATCGATGTAAAATTGAGCAGGTCCGCACACGGGTTTCGGGTGCGCAGAAAAATATCATTTTACATCAATGGCTAAGCCGATTGGCACGCCTCCTGCATGACAAAGACGTCGCAGGAGAGTGTTTATGAGCAAAGCCGCAGCAATCGACATCGCTTCCGTATCCAAGATTTACGGCAACACCACCGCCGTGCATGCGATAAGCCTCAAGATACCGGCCGGGAGCTATTGCTGCCTGCTCGGCCCGTCGGGCTGCGGCAAGACCTCGACGCTCAGGATGATCGCCGGCCACGAGAGCATCTCCAGCGGTGATATCAGGCTCGGCAATACGGTCGTCACTGATCTGCCGCCGGCCAGACGCGGCACGGCGATGATGTTCCAGTCCTACGCGCTGTTTCCACATCTCGATCTCGTCGACAATGTCGCCTTCAGCCTCAAGATGAAGGGTGTGGACAAGGAAGCTCGCCGGGCGAAGGCGCTTGAGATGCTGCAGCTGATGCAGCTTGAGCCCTATGCCAACAGGCGTCCGGCCCAGCTTTCCGGTGGGCAGCAGCAGCGCGTGGCGCTGGCGCGTGCGCTCATCACCGATCCCGAGGCGCTGCTGCTGGACGAGCCGCTTTCGGCGCTCGATCCGTTCCTCAAAATCCGCATGCGCGCCGAGCTGAAGAAGCTGCAGACCTCGCTCGGTATCACCTTCGTCCACGTCACCCACAGCCAGGAAGAGGCCATGGCGCTGGCCGATATCATCGTCGTCATGAATGACGGCCGTATCGAACAGTCAGCCACCCCGCGCGAGGTGTTCGAGCGTCCTGCCACCGCCTTCGTTGCCCGTTTCATGGGCGACCACAACGTTATTTCCGGGCGTTATCGGGAAAAATCGGATGATCTCGTCACGCTCGAAGTGGTGGGCGGCGGCACTTTCACAGCAAGCGGCGTCGCCCCCGATGACGGCGCAGTCGACATCGCCGTGCGCACCGACCGCGTCCGCGTCGGCGAAGCAGACCAGCCGGGGCTCGGTTTCACCGGCATCGTCTCGAATGTCGAATATCGCGGCGCGAGCGTGAAGATCGCCGTGACCGGCGCGGGCATCGAGGATTTCAACGTCATCCTGAGCGATGCCGCCTTCTTCGAAAACCCGGTCAGGACCGGTGACGCCATACCGCTTTCATGGAATGCGGCCGATGCCATCGTGCTCGGCCGGGTAGAGAAGTGACCCCAAAAATAACCAGAGGAGAACTTTGAAATGACAGATACTACCAACAGCAAAATGGGCCTGTCCCGCCGCGGCCTCCTGAAGGCGGGCGCTGCCGCCACGGGCGCCGCGATCGGCTCCGGCCTCATCACCGGCTTCCCGACCATCTGGGCGCAGAACCCCATCACCATCCGCCAGTTCGGCACGGGTGTGTCGAACCTCAACGCCATTGCCGAAAAGTGCAAGGCCGATCTCGGCATCACGCTCGAGATGACGGCGACGGATTCGGATGCGGCCGCCCAGCGCGCCGTCACCCAGCCGAACTCCTACGATATCGCCGATATCGAATACTGGATCCTGAAGAAGGTCTATCCCGCCGGCGTCATCCAGCCGATGGAAATCAAGAAGCTCAAATATTACGACAAGATCGTGCCGCTGTTCAAAAACGGCAAGCTGAAGCCGGACAGCGTCGTGGCGCAGGGCACGGCCCCGCACACGGTCGGTTTCGTCGAAAAGCCCGGCGACAAGAAGTTCGCCAAGGGTGAGACCGATTATTTCACCATGGTCCCGACCATCTACAATGCCGACACCCTCGGCATCCGCCCCGATCTCGTCGGCCGCGATATCACCAGCTGGGCCGATATCATGGACCCCAAGTTCAAGGGCAAGGCCTCGATCCTCAACATCCCCTCCATCGGCATCATGGATGCGGCCATGATCATGGAAGCCATGGGCAACATCAAATATGCCGACAAGGGCAACATGACCAAGGAGGAGATCGACAAGACCATCGACTTCCTCATCAAGGCCAAGAAGGACGGCCAGTTCCGTGCCTTCTGGAAGAGCTTCGATGAAAGCGTCAACCTCATGGCCTCGGGTGAAGTCATCATCCAGTCCATGTGGTCACCCGCCGTCGCGGCGGTCCGCTCGAAGGGGATCGCCTGCAAATACCAGCCGCTGAAGGAAGGTTATCGCTCCTGGGGTGGTGGCCTCGGTCTCGCCAAGCATCTATCCGGCGCGAAACTCGATGCGGCCTATGAATATATCAACTGGTACACCTCCGGCTGGGTCGGCGCTTACCTCAACCGCCAGGGCTATTATTCCGCCGCCATGGAAACGGCCAAGGAGCACATGTCCGCCGACGAGTGGGGTTACTGGGTCGAAGGCAAGCCGGCGCAGGGCGACATCATCGCGCCCGACGGCAAGGTCATGGAAAAGGCCGGCGCGGTGCGCGATGGCGGCTCTTTCGAGGAGCGCATGGGCAAGGTCGCGTGCTGGAACTCCGTCATGGACGAAGACCGCTACATGGTCCGCCGCTGGAACGAATTCATCGCGGCCTGATGTTTTTCAGGGACGAAGCCGGCGGCGAAGGTCGCCGGTTTTGAGAACGACAGAGCGTTCAAACCTCTCCGCCGTCATCCTCGGGCTTGACCCGAGGATCCATGGTCACGCCGGGTTGTGGATCCTCGGGTCAAGCCCGAGGATGACGGGAGAGTGGAGGGAGCCTCGTAAATATTCTCATCGGCGGTCAATGCCGGTGTTTCTCCAAATTCAGCGAAAGGCACAACCATGGTGACGGTCAGGCTCATCGGCGTCAGCGACAAAAAGGACAGGCCGCCCCGCAGCTTCGCGCTGCCGCAAAAGCTTGTGTCCTATGTGCAGGCCGCCCCGCTTCTGCTGATCCTCGGCTTTTTCTTGGCTTTGCCGATCCTCATGATCGCCGTCGTCAGTTTCTGGGATTACGATTTCGCCCAGATGTATCCCGACTTCGTGACCTTCAATTATCTGGAAACGCTCGGCTCGTGGGTCACCTGGCAGACCTATCTCAACACCCTGAAATATGCCGCCGTGGTCTGGGCCATCACGCTGTTCTGCGGTTTCTGGGTGGCCTATTTCCTCGCTTTCCATATCCGCACCACCACGATGCAGATGGTGCTGTTCCTGGTCTGCACCGTGCCCTTCCTGACGTCGAACATCATTCGCATGATTTCCTGGATCCCGGTTCTGGGACGAAACGGTCTCGTCAACAGCGCGCTGGTGGGCACCGGCATCATTCCCGAGCCGATCGAATGGCTGCTTTATTCTGATTTCGCCGTCGTGCTCGCCATGGTGCATCTCTATACGCTGTTCATGGTCACACCGATCTTCAACACGCTGATGCGCATCGACAAATCGCTGATCGAAGCGGCGCGTGATGCCGGTGCGACGGGCTGGCAGACGCTCAGCAACGTCATCATTCCCCTTGCCAAGCCCGGCATGGCCATCGGCAGCATCTTCGTCGTCACACTGGTCATGGCCGATTTCTCCACGGTTCAGGTCATGTCCGGCGGCCAGAGCGCGTCGGTGGCGCTGATGATGAAGAACCAGATGTCGCTGCTGCAATATCCTGCCGCCGCCGCCAATGCCGTCATCCTGCTCATCCTCGTTCTTCTGATGGTCGCGGGCATCCTGCGCATCGTCGATATCCGCAAGGAGCTATAGTCCCATGCATCAGGAAAAACGCGGCCGCGAATTCTATATCCTCGCCTTCTTTTTCGCCCTCTTCGTGCTGTTTCTTTACGGCCCGCTGTCGGCCATCCTCATCCTCGCCTTTCAGGGGCCGAATGGCGGCCTGACCTTCCCGCTGAACGGCGTTTCGCTGCACTGGTTCGGCAATCTCTTCGAACAGCAGGCGGTCGGCGATTTCGGCGGCTCCTTCCGCCGCTCCTTCGGCCTCGGGCTGATGGTCATGGCCGTCACGGTGCTCGTGTCGCTGCTGGCGGGCCTTGCCTTCCGGCGCAGGTTCATCGGCGCGACGCCGCTATTCTACCTGTCGGTCGCAAGCCTCGTCGTGCCGTCGATCATCATTTCGCTCGGAATTGGTGTTCTTTTCCAGCAGCTTGGACTGGAACCCTCATGGTATACATCAGCTTTCGGGGCGCATCTCACCTGGACGCTGCCCTTCGGCGTACTCATCATGCTCGCCGTCTTCAACCGCTTTTCGCCGTCCTATGAAGAAGCTGCCCGCGATCTCGGCGCGTCTTCCTGGCAGACCTTCGCCCATGTGGTGCTGCCGATGATCGCGCCGAGCCTGATCGGCGTCGGCCTGTTCGGCTTCACGCTTTCTTATGACGAATTCGCCCGTACATTGATGACGTCAGGCACCTACAACACGCTGCCGCTGGAAATCTACGGCATGACCACCAATGTCACGACGCCGGTGCTTTATGCGCTCGGTGCTGTTACAACCCTGTTTTCCTTCCTGGTGATTGCGGCCACGCTTGGCCTGATCGTTACGCTCAATCGCCGTCATTCACGCGGATAAAGAAACGTAAAATGCGCATTCTCGTCATCAATCCCAACACCACGCAATCCATGACCGCGACCATCGCCGACGCGGCGACGCGGATAGCCGGCCGCGATACGGAGATACTGGCCGTCACCTCTTCCATGGGCCCCGTCTCCATCGAAGGCTATTACGACGAGGTTTTCGCCGTGCCTGGCCTCCTGCTGGAGCTTGCAAAGGCCCCGGCGCTGGGAGCCGACGCGGCGGTCATCGCCTGTTTCGACGATACCGGGCTCGATGCGGCCCGCGCGCTCGCCGATATTCCCGTTATCGGCATCTGCGAGGCGGCGGTCTCCGCTACCGCCTTCATCGCGCAGAAATTCACCATCGTCACAACGATGGAACGCTCACGGCTGCCTCTGGAACATCTCGTCCACCGTTACGGCATGTCCGCCCGCTGCAACGTGCGCGCTGCCGATATTCCTGTCCTGTCGCTGGAAGATCCCGGCTCGAACGCCCGTGAAAGGCTGCGGGAGGAAATCTCGCTCGCGCTGAAAGAGGACAGGGCGGAGGCGATCGTGCTCGGTTGCGCCGGCATGGCCGACCTTGCCGCCGAATTGCGCGATGAATTCGGCGTGCCGGTTGTCGATGGCGTTGCAGCGGCCGTCAAACAGGCGGAATCGCTGGTGTCCATGGGGCTGTCAACCGCAAAGCGCGGCGCTTATGCCACGCCACTTGTCAAACCCTATCACGGGTTGCTGGAGGTATTCCGGCCGGACAGGCTCTCCGGAGTATTGTGAGGTTGAGATCGTGAGGTTTTCACTATCTCCGACCACAAAATGACGAATGCCAGCTGATAGGCCAGATCGCGCTGGACGTTGTGCAATGTCAGATCGCTCAGAACTATTCTTGATCCATTTCTCTTCAGCATGTTCAGCCGCTCGGCCCTGGCAAGCATGGCCGTGACGTGAGCGCGGCTGATCCCATAGGCCCGTGCCGCCGCCTTGCGGGAGAACGCGCAACCCGTCGCATCGCAAGCGCCTGTTTTCGCGGCCGACAGCAAGTCCAACAGGATGGGGAAACCGGGCGCATGCCCAAGGAACATCCGCATCTCCTCCGAAAGAAAAGACAAGTCCTGCGCGTGCCGCAGTGACCAGCTCACACCGTCGATAACGGCGTCTGTTCCGATAGCCTCTTCGTCTGATGCCTCCATTGCCGGGGAGATTCCCCATGGCGAAGCCGCGGTGAGATAGGCCGTGGCGAGCGTCTCGATTGCCGCAATGAGCCAGCCATTCAGGCTCCACGGCCGCTCGCGATTATCGCCGCCTGGCGGGTGCCGCTGCGCTGTATCTTCCAGTTCCAGCCAGTCGATCAATGCGCGTGTCCTGCGGCTGGATGCCCAGCCAGGTGGAACGACAACTGCCTGAACCGCCGCCAGCGTAAATTGCCCGCCATGAACAGATCCGAGGCCGACGGCGCACATGACGGTGGCGAAAGCGCCGAAGTCTCCGAACGCGCGGACGAGGCGCTGCTCCTGTTTGAAGACGGCCGATATGTGGGTGCAAAGATGGGTGACAGCATCACCAAGGGCGTCATCGTTCAGGATGCGGTTCGCAAGTAAGCCCAGCCTCTCTCGAAGCACGTCCGGCTGAGACCGGACGAAGTCCCTTTTGGGGTGCGTCTTTGAAACTGGAGCGCCTGCTTTTCCGGATACCTTTCTCCCGTGGTTTTTTGCTCTTCGCTACTTTATGGCGAATTCGAAAACGTGAGTTCTGCTCGCTGACGACGGCTGCTTGGGGCAGGCGTGACAGCCGAAAGGTTCCGCTCCGGAAGATGCGTGCATTTTGTTGCACTCCCCCGAGGCTCTGTTGCGCGGTATTAAAAAATACTCTCATAAATTGAATGTTAAGGGGCGCGTTAAAATGTGTTCCCTTTTGAGACGGTTTGTGAAGGTGACGCTGACAATGACATTATCTACTGTTTTTATTGCATAATTTAATGAAGCCATGGATGCGAAATCTTTCGTCCATTTGCCGTGAATACAATCTTTGATGGTTGCTTTTTAGGCATTGACGGCGTCGCGAAAGATGCATCCGAAACCACATGACACCCGAATGTTACTGCCATGTCTCTGGCACGGTCGGCAGCGATGCCGGGCGGCGTGTAGAGCCCGTCATGCCTTTTATTCATCCCCAATTCTCCAGAGGAGGTTGAAATGATGCAACTTAAACATGTTTTTCTTGCCGGCCTTGCGGCCATCGCGATGCAATTCGATATTCCGTCCATGGGCCAGCCGGCCCTTGCGAACGCGGCCACCCTCACCACCGAACAGGTGGCGGATTTCCAGTCGAAACTGGAGCAGGCGGAAGCGAGCCGCGAGCTGCTCGGCCGCCGATCTGTGTGTCTGATGGAGCATCTGACGGCGCAACAGCAGCTCAGCGCCGACCGCGAGAAGGCGCTGGGGCAGGCCATGTACCTGCAGATCGAGCTGGAGCGGCAGGTGGTGCAGTCCGAAACCAGCGTGAAGGGCTATGAGGAGCTGGTTCAGTCCGAGAGCGAGAACGTCAGGACGCGTCAGATCGCCTTCGAAAAAGCCCGGAGGGAAATGGACGAACAGGCCAAGAGAGTAAAAATATGCAGCGGGGTCCTCTTCTTCCTGCCGGGAATTTGCCAGGCCGGTGACGCTGCGGTCAAGGCGTTCGGCTGGATGAAGGATGCGGAGAGGGAATACCGCACCGCGCAGCCACGTCTGGACAACGCCCGGGCGGCTCTTGAAGGCGTTCGCAACCAGCTCGAAAACAATCGCCGCCAGCTTGCGGCGGCACAGCAGAGCCACGCGGAAAACCAGAAGGCGGTGAAAACTCTGGAAGAGCAGATCACCAGGCTCAAAGCCACGATCTCCACCATCAACGTCAAGGTTCAGGACTTCAACATTCAGGTCGGCAACTTCACCAGTGCTCTCAAGGAAGCGAGCGAGGTCAATCCTGACGACGCGAAAATACGTCAGGTTACGCGGCTGTCCACCGAGATCGACGGCCTGACCAAAGACGTGCCGCAGTTCATTTCCTCCACCGAGGCCGGACTGCCGGACGACGCGAAGAAACAATGCGGATCGTGAACGATCAACCCCATGACTCTCCGTAACCACCCATCAACAGGAGCATGAAAATGAACAATGTCGTGACTTTCGAAAGCCGGACCGCCCAGATCAACAGCGCAATCGACGCCGGCGTCGATGCGATCGTTTCGCAACCGAATTTCAGCCTTCCCAAGTCGGATACGGCGCTTGTCCGGTCCTATGTCGATAAGATCCAGGGAACATATGATGTCGAGCGCGCCAAGCGCGACACCGACAATGCGATTGATCTGCTTTACATCGCCTATAACACCACGCCGCAGGAAGAGGACAAAATTCGCGCGCGCATTACTGCGATCATGGATGGATTGATTGATTCGCAGCAGAAGAGCGAAATAGTCATGAGAGGCGCGATAGGGACGGCCACCCGCATCGGTTCGTCCATCGCCGATCTTTTCCCGGACTGGCTCGATATCAGGGAGGGAAATGATCAGGCCGAAATCAAGGCGTTTGTCTCCAACGACCTGATAAAACTGGCGAAAAATATCCGCGATAGAGCACTGGAGGTGCGCAACGATCTTCTCAATCTTGCCGACACATATGACGCCATCATTGCGAAAACGGCTCAAGCCACCAGCATGAGCGAAACGGCTTTGAGCAGGCGTCTCGAAGACAAGGCGGTGATGGAGCGGGAAATCCACGAGGCCGATGCGCGGCGCCAACAGCTTGAATCACTTGTGAACGATCTCAAGGCGCAGGTTGCGGAATTTGAAAAGAAAGCCCGCGAATACGAACAGCGGGCGAATACGGCAGAACAGCGCGCTTTCGTCATGTCGATCGTTCGTGTCGGCGCGCAGATGATTTCCGGCGTCGTTCCTGCCATCGCCATGGTCGCGGGCGGACCGGCCTCGATGTTGGCATCCTCGGTTGGTGGTGCTCTCTCGGGGCAGTCCAAAGGCGGGCAGGGTGGTGACGGACAGGGCCAAGGCGGTGGCGGCCGCACGCCGGCAACCGGCGACGGCAAGACGGATGCGGCGGCAACGCAGAGCAAGATCTCCGAGCAGAAGGCTGAACTCCGCAAAGCCGAGGAAAAACGCGACACCTTGAAGACGGATATCAAATCGCTGGAGGACAGCAGGTCGGCGCTGGCGAAGGACGCCGACGGCGCCGATCCGAAATCGAGCAAGGCCGTGGAACTTGCCGAGCTCGATAAACGCCTGACCGCGCGTGCTGCCGAACTGAAAGCGCAGGAGGAAAAGATTGCAAATCAGCAAACCCTGATTTCCAGCCTGCAGGCTTCGCTCGACGCGCTCGACAAGGGACTGGGCAAGCTCACCGACGAGCAGCAGCAGCAGGCGGCGAGCCTGCGTGAAATGCAAATGAAGATGATCGACAAGGTGGAAACCTATGAGAAAGAACGCCGGAACCAGGCCGCCGAACTCATAAAGATCAACGCTCTGCTCAAGGGCAAACAGGCCGAGGATGACAAGATCAAGCTTGCGGTCCAGTCGCTCAACGTCAGCATTTCGGCGCTGAAACGCATGAAGGAAATCATTGAGGAAATCGCCTTTTTCTTCAAAGGCTTCGCCGATTTCATGCAGGCCGTTGCCGACGATGCCCAGCATCAGATCGATGGCATCGAAAATGTCGCGGGGCAGGAGACTATTCGCAAGAACCGCTTCGCCCAGCTCGTTCGCTCCGTCGACGAGTTCTTTGTCAGGCAGACCGCCCAATGGCACGCGGTGGTGATCGTCAGTGACAGATTCAACCGCAGTTTTGCGCACGGATGGTCGAAGCTCAACGGGTTGCAAGGCTCATATATCACAGGCCCCGCACTGACGAACTATATGGCGGAAGCCTCGGAAAAGGTCTCGGCCATCGTCGCCGAACGCGAGGCCGCTGCGGACGCAAAAATCGCGTCGCTGCAGGCCTATCGTCAGGATCTGAGCAAAACCGCCTGATCCCCTGAGAGCCTGCCGTTCCTGTCCCGGCCCGGCAGGAAGCGTATCCATGGTCCCGGCCGAACACGTCCCCTCGGGCATGGGATCATGGGCAATGTCCTGCCGGCGCATATGCCGGCAGGACGGCCGCCGGAACTTCGACATTCACCAAATCAACGACGGGCACCGCGCGGCCATCGAAGCGCCCCATGCCGCGTCATTTTCAGAAAGGAGAAGACCATGCCGACAGTCAATAACCCTCCCGTTTTGGTGCCTCAGGACACCCCCGCCTGGTGCTTTGCCGCCGTCGAGCAGATGGTGCGGGCCTATCGCGGGCTTCCTGCGGCCACGCAGTACGACATTGCGAGACGCAATACCGCAGCGCTCGCGACCGTCGATCCGCAGGTTCAGGAACGCTGGGAGCTGGCGCAGGTTCTGGATCAATCCGCCGGCATCCTTGAACTGGGCGGGGCAAATCCGAACAGCAATATCGTCAAGCTGGTATCCAGCCAGTGGAACGCCTTCGATCACACCACGACCGGCGGCCATTTCGTCAACGGTCTGACGGCCGATATCGTCAGGAGCGAGATCGATAACAACCGCGTCTTCGTGATCGGAACCGAATACCATTATTACCTCGTCTACGGCTACACTGTGAACGGCAAGGATCTCGAACTGCATATTCTCGACCCATGGCCGGCCGGGCGGGGCGCGGCCAGAACGCGCCTCGGCCTGCAGGAGTTTTTGGGCATGCCGGCCCGCGTCGCCATCACCTTCGGTTAGGCCGGCAAGCCGAACACTAACCACATTCCCATCGATTGCCGGAGATATTCCGGCACCCAATCAACACAGAATCCCACCATGCGATCCCGCACGTCAACGTCCGGAAACAGGTGGCTCATGTCCAAAAAAGGAGACAAACATGCCAATTCTCAGCAATTTCGTGGTCAAGCATATCCGGCCCTTTGGTGAAGCGGGCTATGATGCTTTCGGCAATGCGCAGACCATCGAATTCCTCTCAAGCCTCGGCCTCAGCACAGGGGATATCACCAATATCTTCGCGGCATGGCGCCTGGCGGCCCTGGCCGATCCCGTCGGCGAGAGCAATCTTCTCGTTGCGGCAGCCAATGCGCTGGCGCAGGCGCGATGGGAGAACCTCTATGAGACCCAGATGAGCACGGTGCTGTTCCTCGATGATGTCCAGCTTGAATCCCTCAGCCATCTCGAGCCCGGTCCGAACCGCAACTTTTCGTGGCGGTCGCCGACCCCCATCGCCGCCGCGGTGACCATTCACAACGGCAGCAACAGGCATCACATCATTTGGGAGGCAACGGGTTTTTCCGGCGGCACGGATGAAAATGGCTGGATTTCGCACTTCACCGACTTATTGCCGACCGAGCGATAGGCCCTTCGTCGGATAATCGCCAGACGACGCCGGAAACTTCTCGCAACTTTCCGGCGTCCCTGCCGCCAGCCCCTTCATATCCCTGTCATAATGGTGTCTGATACCGAAACCGTCTTGAGGCCGATATGTGTTGACGAATAGCCGTTGCACGCAGGGAGTTCTTTCGTGAAATCGTCAACACGAACCATAGAGACCGAAGTGCGCAGCCAGAGGCACGGCACGCCCGGCGAGGTTTTTGCGGCCTTCCTGAAGCTCGGCGTCACCTCTTTCGGCGGCCCCATCGCCCATCTCGGTTATTTTCGCGATGAGCTGGTCGTGCGGCGCAAATGGATCGATGAGGCCGGTTACGCCGATCTTGTGGCGCTGTGCCAGTTTCTGCCCGGCCCGGCCTCCAGCCAGGTAGGGTTTGCGCTCGGGCTGCTGCGCGCAGGTCCGCTCGGCGCGCTGGCGGCCTGGACGGCATTCACATTACCATCCGCCATTCTCCTCCTTCTCTTCGCCATGGTTGCCGCCTCCATTGATGGGCCGGTCGGCACCGGCCTGTTGCATGGGTTGAAAATCGTTGCCGTCGCCGTTGTTGCGCAGGCGGTCTGGGGCATGGCGAAAAGCCTCGCGCCGGATCGTGAACGCGCCAGCATCGCGCTGGCCGGCATCGTCTGCGTGGTGTTTGTCGCCGGCGCCTTCGGGCAGGTTCTGGCGCTTGCCATTGGCGCCGTTGCCGGGCTTGTCTTCTGTCGTTCGGATGCCGCGGGGCAGGCCACCCATCTCGCCTTCCGTGTACCCAAAAGCGTCGGATATATCGCGCTTGCCGCCTTCGCCCTGCTGCTCGGCCTCCTGCCGCTGCTTGCGGCGGCGGCGGCTTCACAGGGCCTCTCCTTGTTCGACGCCTTTTATCGCGCCGGTGCGCTGGTTTTCGGCGGCGGCCACGTGGTGCTGCCGCTGCTGCAATCGGAAGTCGTCGCCACAGGCTGGGTCACGGAAGATGCCTTTATCGCGGGTTATGGCGCAACCCAGGCCGTGCCCGGTCCGCTCTTCACCTTCGCCGCCTATCTCGGTGCGGTGGTGGGGCCGCAGCCCAACGGTGTTGCGGGCGCGGCGATCGCCCTTGTTGCGATCTTCCTTCCCGGCATGCTGCTGCTCGTAGGCGCGCTGCCCTTCTGGGAAGGGTTCCGCAAGCACCTTCTGGCGCAGGCTGCCATGCGTGGTGCAAATGCTGCCGTCGTCGGCATTCTTGGCGCGGCGCTTTATGATCCGGTCTGGACAAGCGCCATCTTCACCCCGAAGGATTTCGCCCTGGCGCTGACAGGCTTCATCCTGTTGACGATCTGGAAAACGCCGCCATGGGCCGTGGTGGTCCTCTGCGCGGCCGGCGGCGTTCTACTTGCCTTGATATAGGCGTCATACTGCAGCGCCCATGGTCTCGAACATCCAGTCGGAGAATGCCTGCATGGCGGGTGTGGGCGGTTTCGATTGCAGCCGGGTCAGCCAATAGCTTCCGAGCGAAATGGTAACCGGAAAAGGCTGGATGATCGCAGCGGAGGCGAGGTGCCGCGAAAACATCGATGGCGGCGCCAGCGCCACGCCGAGCCCCTGCAGGGCGGCTTCCATCATGCCCAGAGATGTGTCGAAAACAATGCCTGCATTCACCTGTGCTGCAGGCGTTACGCCGGCGGCCGCAAACCAGTTGCTCCATTCATCGGCCCTGTAGCTGCGCAGCAGCGTCGCTTCCATCAGATCGGCGGGCGTTTTCAGCGTCTCCGCCAGTTTCGGGGTGCAGAGTGGGGAAAGAGGCGCCTCGAATAGTCGAAAGGCATCCGTGCCGTGCCAGGAGCCCTGGCCGAAACGGATGGCGAAATCCAGCCCTTCCGCCGCCATATCGACGCGGTTGTTATTGGTGGAAACCCGCACATCGATGAAGGGATGCTGCTTTTGAAACGCCTGCAGCCGGGGCAGCAGCCAGCCCACGGCAAAGGTTCCCACGACACCCAGAAACAGCAGCTCTCGCACCTGTCCGGCCTCGATCCGGTCGAGCGTCGTCGCCATCTGGTCGAAGGAGCTGGTCACCGTCGGCAGCAGGGCCTCACCTTCGGCGGTAATTTTCAGCCCGCGTGGAAGCCGCTGAAACAGCGCAACCCCCAGCCGCTTTTCCAGCCCCTTCACCTGCTGGCTCACGGCCGCCTGCGTCACGCACAGTTCGATGGCCGCGCGGGTGAAGCTCAGGTGCCGGGCGGATGCTTCAAAGGCCCGCAAGCCGTTCAGGGGAAGAAATTGCCGAACCATTCAAGACCTAGATTTTCTTGTGTCTCTTCCGAGATATCATGATTTGTTCGTGCAATGTAGGGCGGTTAAACGTTTTTCGCTGGGGATGGCGAACAAGCCGAAAATCCACTCAAGGTTTTGGAGAATGCGAAAGATGAAACTTAATCGCAGACATATCGCACTGGCTGCGTTGCTCTCGACGAGCCTGTTCACGGAGGCCTTTGCCGCCGATGAAACGAGGCTGAAAGCGATAACGGATGCCGCGATCAAGCCGGTCATGGAGAAGAACGGCATCCCCGGTCTTGCCGTTGGTATCAGCGTTGATGGTCAGAGCCACATCTTCACCTATGGCGTCATGTCCAAAAGCACGAATGAGCCCGTGACCCCGCAGACGCTGTTCGAACTCGGCTCCATCTCCAAGACATTCACCGTCACGCTCAGCACCTATGCCGAGATAAACGGCCAGCTCTCGCTTTCCGGCAAGGTCGAAGATTATCTTCCTTCCATGAAGGGCAAGCCTTTCGGCGATGTCACGCTGATGCATCTCGGCACCCACACTGCCGGCGGCTTTCCGATTCAGGTGCCCGACAACATCAAGACGGAACAGCAGTTGCTGGCCTATCTCAAGGCCTGGAAACCCTCCTACAAGCCCGGAACGCACCGAAGCTACGCCAATCCCAGCATCGGAATGCTGGGATACATCACCGCAAAAGCCATGGGGCAGAGCTTTGATGGCGCCATGCAGGACACGCTGTTCCCCGCGCTTGGCCTGAAGAACACCTTCACCGTGGTGCCCAAGGCAAAGATGGGTGACTACGCGCAGGGTTATAAACGAACCGGCGAACCAGCCCGCATGACGCCCGCCATTCTTTCATCCGAGGCCTACGGCGTCAGATCGACAGCGCAGGACATGATCCGCTTCGTCAACGCCAATATGGGCCTTGAAAAGCTGGACGGAAAAATCCAGCAGGCGCTCACCAACACCCATACGGGATATTTCAGCGTCGACGCCATGACGCAGGATATGGTCTGGGAGCAATATGCCCATCCAACGCCGCTTAAGACGCTGCGAGAGCTGAATTCCGGTGCGTTGCTCAAGACCGTTCCGGCTTCTGAAATCTCTCCGCCGATGAAGCCGCGTCAGGATGTCTTCATCAACAAGACCGGCTCCACCAATGGTTTCGGCGCCTATGTGGCGTTCATCCCCAGACAGAAATTGGGCATCGTCATTCTGGCCAATAAAAACTATCCCAACGAGGAACGGGTTTCCGTGGCCTATGAGATCCTGACGGCGCTTGAAAAGGTGGAATAGGAAGCGGCATTTCAGTGCTCCTCATTGCGACGCGGGAACTCGTTACCCTCGCGCCATTCGCACCGGTCACCCCGGAGGCGGGTGGTGCCCGCGCCGTCATCAGGCCATCACGCTTCGGTTCTAAGGGTGGACGATGCACTCTCGTTACGTCCTCCTTCTCATTGCTCTTACCCAGATAACCGGCTGGGGTGCGGTTGGCATCCTGCCCGTCCTGGCCGGCCCGGTCGCGACAGAATTTGCGACCTCCCTGCCATCGGTTTTTGTGGGAACCTCTGTCATGTTCGCGGCAATGGGGCTTGCCGCGCCTTGGGTGGGTCGCGCGTTCCGGCGGTTCGGTACGCGGCGTGTCATGGCGACCGGTGCCGGCATCATGGGCTTGGGCCTGTTCCTGCTCGCCCTGTCTGTGAACCTCGCCATGTTCTGGATGAGCTGGGCCTTGACGGGACTTGCCGGCGCGATGTTCCTCACAACGTCTGCTTATGCCTATATTGCCGAATATGCAGCGGACAGGGCGCGCAGCCTGATTGGAACGCTGATGCTGGTGACCGGACTGGCCGGCAGTATCTTCTGGCCGATCACCACGTTCCTCGATCACGGGCTGGGATGGCGCGGCGCTGTCTCCATTTACGCCGGCATCATGCTCATGGTTGTCTGCCCGCTGGTGTTTTTTGGCCTGCCGGTCACCGATGGAGCGGCTCAGCCCACGGCGAGACCGGGCAGCGAGAGAAGAGGGCGGGTTTTTATCTTTCTGGTCACCGCCATCGCCTTGAACAGCTTTGTCACCTTCGGCGTCGATGCTCTTGGCATACAGCTTTTGCAGGCGATGGGAATGGAGCTTGCCGGCGCCGTTGCGGTCGCCTCCCTGCTCGGTGTTTTCAAGGTTGGAGGACGCGTCATTGATCTCGCGGGTGGACAAAAATGGGATGGGCTGTCCACGGCGGTCATATCGGGGGTGATGATCCCCATGGGCCTCACCGCAATCTGGCTCGGAGGGGCGGGATTTCTGTCTGTGGGCGGTTATCTTGCGTTGTTCGGTATCGGCAGTGGCGCCTTTGCCGTCGCGCGGGCGACCATGCCGCTGGTGTTTTTCGAAAAGTCTGATTACGCGGCTGCAATGGCCACCATCGCCCTGCCGATGAACCTGATCAACGCCCTGGCTCCGCCGGTGCTGGCGGCGTTGATGGGCAGTATCGGCCCACACGCGGTGTTTGCCGTGCTCGGTATCATGAGCACAGCGGCATTGGCGGTCCTGCTGCGGTTGAACGGTATGAGGGCGAAGCCAGCCCCGGCTGAATAATCATTTGGGACGGTATCGCGAATGTCGCGTCGCGGTCCCCAAAAAGGAGACCTCGGGTCAAAACGACGGGATGCTATGGCACGAGGAAAGCCAGGGCAGGCAAGGTGGCGCGGCTTCAACCTTCACGATTACACTTCGCCGCCAATCCGCCTCAAAAATGCATCCCGGTGGAAACAATCCATTCCCGATGACAGCGACATCTAATCGCGCTAACGGAGAAAAGATGCGCCGGCTGCCGATTCGATCTCGGTTACACGCGCAAATCATAAAAGCAAATCTCTGCGCGGCTACGAACTGAAACGGGAAAGCCCGGGAAGCGCGTGCCGGCTGTTTCCTGGGGGGACGACATGAGCGATACCGGTGGTTATTTTCCGCGCTGGCGACTGAAAACCGAAGGGCGCATCCTGCCCGATGAGCGGCTGCCTGCGGGGCAGACAGCGGTGCTCGGTCTTCAGCATGTCGTGGCGATGTTCGGTTCCACGGTTCTTGCGCCGCTGATCATGGGGTTCGATCCGAATGTCTCGATCCTGTTTTCGGGTATCTCGACGCTCATTTTCTTCATTGCCGTCGGCGGTCGTGTGCCGAGCTATCTCGGCTCCTCCTTTGCCTTCATCGGGCCCGTGCTTGTGGCAACGGGTGCAGCCGCGGGTGCGGCAAGTCCTGATATCGCGCTGGCACTCGGCGGCATCATCGCCGCCGGTGTGCTCTATGCGCTGATCGGCGTCATCGTCATGATCGCTGGCCATAACTGGATCGAAAAGTTGATGCCGCCGGTTCTGACCGGCGCGATCGTTGCAGCAATCGGTCTCGTTCTCGCCCCCATTGCGATCGCAAGCGCTTCCGGCTCCGGCCCCGGCAATCCCGATGGCGACCAGCTGTCGCGCTGGATTGCGATCCTGACTGTCACATCGGTCGGTGCGATTGCGGTCTATGCCCCCGGCATGGCGCGCCGATTGCCCATTCTTCTCGGCGGCGCGATTGCCTATCTCGCTTATCTCGTGCTCGCCAACGGCTTCGGCTTCGGCAAGTCCGTCGACTTCTCGGGCGCGGCGGCTGCACCGTGGTTCGGATTGCCGACATTCACCGCACCGGTGTTTTCAGGATCCGCGATTGCCCTGATCGCGCCGGTCGTCGTCATTCTGGTGGCGGAAAATCTCGGACATATCAAGGCGATAGGCGCGATGACCGGGCAGAACCTTGATCGTTATCTCGGCCGCGCCTTTATCGGCGACGGCATTGCGACGATGTTTTCAAGCGCCTTCGGCGGAACCGGCATGACGACCTATGCCGAAAACATGGGCGTCATGGCGATAACCCGCATTTTCTCGACGCTCGTCTTCATCGTGGCTGCACTGGTCGCCATCATTCTCGGCTTCTCGCCGAAATTCGGTGCGCTCATTCAGACTATACCGGGGCCGGTCATCGGCGGCCTTTCCGTCGTGGTCTTCGGTCTCATCGCTGCGACCGCCGGACGGATCTGGGTTGAAAACAAGGTCGATTTTTCCGAACCCCGCAACCTCATCACCGTGGGTATCGCGCTGGTATTGGGTGCGGGCAACTTCAAGCTTAATGTCGCCGGCTTCACGCTTGATGGTATCGGCACGGCAACAATTGGGGCGATTGCCTTTTACCACCTGCTGGGCCTTGGCAGGCCGGCGTCGGGCAAGTGATGCCTGCCGCCTGAACATCCACCATATCGAGAGGCAGCATCGGTTTTCCGATGCTGCCGGGATTTATCGGTCAAGCCCCGTCACAACATGCGCGGAAGCACATCGGTCGGGCCGCGCCTGTCCATGAGCCTGTGTTTGAGAGCACCCAGCACGTGAAGGCCGATCAGAACCAGAATTGCGTAAGCGCCGTATCGATGCAGCGTTTGGAAAACCACGAAGGCGCTGTCGTTTTTGGGAAGCAGCTCCGGCAGATGTGAAATCACGAAAAACGGTACCCCGTCGCTCTGGGAAAAACTGCTGGACAGCGAATATCCGAGCAGCGGCACAAGGAAAGTCAACAGGATCAGGAGCTTGTGTACCGCATGGGAGAGAATTCTCTCCCATGGCGCCAGAGCCGATGGCGCTGAAGGCATGATCTGCCTGTAGCGCCAGCGAAGCGCCAGATGAACGAGGGCAAGCAGCCAGACCAGAACGCCGAACTGTTTATGGTTGGGATAAAAGATCGAGGCGGTGGCCATGTCGCTTTCCGGCAATCGCGTCATGTACCAGCCGGAGGCGATAAGCCCGATGATGAGCGCCGCCCTTACCCAATGCAGACAGCGTATCGGCAGGGGATATTTTACGGCTCGGCTCTCATTGATGATGTGTGACATCGCGATATCTCCTTGATCGAGGTCCATTCGGCCCGATTGATTTTGGCGAATGATGAAAAGACGGGCTCAGTGGCCCGCCTTCACATTTTTCAGGGCAAAGAAGACCGCTGCCGAAAGCAGTCCGATCAAGGTTCCCGCCGCGGTCAGCAGAACCGCATGCGCCTGTGAAAAGGCGCTCTTGCCGGCGGTTACCAGCGCTGCCGCGAGGTCTTGCGGCAATTTTCCCGCCAACACGTAGGTATCGCCGATCGAGTGGCTTGCCGCGTCGGCCAGTTCTGGCGGAATGCCGGCTGGCAGCACCAGCGCCCCCATGTAGATTGCCGATAGCGCCACGCCAAAGAAAGTGATGCCGAGGCCCGCGCCGAGTTCGTAACCCGTTGCCTCCAGGGAGCCGGCAGCGCCCGCCTTTTCAGCCTCAACTGCACCCATGATGGCAATCGACGAGGCGGTCAGGCCGATGCTGAGGGACAGGCCGAGCAATGTCAGGCATGCCGGCACGGCGAGGCCAGGATCATGGAAATCGGACTGCGCCAGCGTCACAAGGCAGGCGGCGGCAACAAGAAGCGAGGCGCTCGCAACCGCCCGAAGGCCGAGACGGTTCGACAGGAAGCCGGCAACCGGGCCGCCAACGGCCGCCGCGACCATGATGGGCAGCATGAAGAGGCCGGCCTGCAGCGGCGACTTGCCGAGAACGAACTGCAGCTCCTGCGCAAGCGTAAGCTCGACGCCCGCAAGCGCTCCGGCGGTGACGACGGCCATGCCGACACCCGTCACGATGGCCGGGCGGGAAAAGAGCGTCACGTCAAGCATCGGTTCTGCGACGGAGAGCTGGTTACGAACGAAGATTGCAAGGGCAGTCGCGCCGATCAGAAGGGCCAGTCCGACGATTGCGAGCGGCTCTTTACCGCTGAAACCGGTTTTGGCGGCAAAGACCAGTCCGATGATCCCCACGATCAAAAGCAGGGCCTGGCTTATCTGCCATTTGCCCGGAGAGAGGATTTCCTTTTCCGGGAGGATGAAGGCGATGATCGGCATGATCACAAGCACCACGGGAACATTGATGAGGAAGACCGATCCCCACCAGAAATGCTCGAGAAGGGCGCCGCCCACCAGCGGGCCAACCGCCGCACCCGCTGCGCCGACCGTTCCCCAAAGGCCGAGCGCCATGGCGCGCTCGCCCGGATCTTCGAATGTGCGCCTGATGATGCCGAGCACGCAGGGCATGATCATCGACGCGCCAAATGCAAGCAGGATGCGTCCGGCGATCAACATCGACGGCGTAAGCGAAAACGCCGCCACGACGGAGGCGAGGCCAAAAACGAACAGGCCCGTCAGCAGCATTTTCCTGTGGCCGATCCTGTCGGCGAGGGTGCCCATCGGCACCAGCAAACCGGCCATGAGCAGCGAATAGATATCGATGATCCACAGGACCTGTGTGGTCGATGCCTGCAGCGCAAGCGTCAGCGACGGCACGGCGATATGCAGGATCGTCATGTCGAGAACGACAGGCAGAAATGCCAGCATGACCGCAATGAGAATGATCCACCGGTGCGCATGAAGCGGCGAGGGCGGGGGGACGTGGTTCGGGTCGAAAGACACCGTCATTGTTTTCACCATCAAAATGCCAGATCGCGGCAGTGAGACGCCGCTGTTGCGGCGGCGACTACTTCCGCAGCCTGAACGCTACCGGCTGCGCTTTGTGGTTTCATGGAGGAAGTGTGGAGAATGTGTGGAGATGGGCGGCAGCCGGCAGCGGGCGCTGGTTGCGGTCAGGACACCGGCTGACCGAGTGAAATTTCGAACATGGCGCCGCCTTTTTCAGATGGCGCATAACGTATCTTGCCGCCGTGAGCCTCCACGATTGCGCGAACGACGGAAAGGCCTAGCCCGTTGCCGCTCTCTTCCGTCAAGCCGGTCTGGCTACCCCTTCGAAACGGTTCGAAGGCGCAAGGAGCGATATCACCGTCAAGCCCGGGCCCTTCGTCCGTGACCCGCAAGACCGTGACACGGTTTTCAACGCCAAGGCTTATGTCGATCGCGCCGCCCAGGGCGTAACGGCGCGCATTGGTGATGAGCGCAAGGAGGGCCTGTCGAATGCGCATGGTATCGGCCCGCACCACCATATCGGAGAGGTGAAGCCGAAGCTCGAAACCTTCCTGCCTCAATTCCTGTTCCAGCACGGCGGCAAGCTGCTCTATTTCTTCCTTCAGCCGCACGGGTTCGATGCGCAGCTCGAGATGGCCGCTATCGGCAAGTGTGACGGTGCGCAGATCCTCGACAAGCCGGGCAAGGGAATCCACCTGCAGCACGAGACCCTGAAGTGACGTCTCATCCGGTTCGAACACACCGTCGATCATGCCGCGCAGTTGACCTTTGAGGATAGTGAGCGGCGTGCGCAACTCGTGGGCAATGGTTGCATTCCAGAGCTTCATATCCGCCGCCATATCCTCCAGACGCTGGGCCATGGCGTTGAAGTCCTCGACGAGATGGGCTGTCTCTCCCAAAGAATGATCACCCGGCAAGGCGCGCGCCGAAAGATCGCCGTCCTTGATGCGTCTCGCGCTGTGGGCGAGGGATTCGAGCGGCTGCAGAATGCGCCGGGTCAAGCGGACGGAGGCGATGGCGGCAACGATGAGGGCGATGAAGATCAGGACGGAGAGGATGATGAAATCAACGCCCGTCAGCCAGTTGTCCTCGCTTTCAGACCAGGGATAAAAATAGAAGATGATGCTGAAGGCGATGTAAGTGCCGAAAAAGACCACCAGACCGGCAATCACCGTCATTGATGACATGGCCAGCAATATTTGGCGGCTGAGGCCTTTTTTCAGCATCATGGCTCGACCGCCAGACGATAACCGACACCTCGAATGCTGGCCAGCATGCCTTCGCCACCGGCCTGCTCGAGTTTCTTGCGCAGTTTGCTCAAGTGGCTGTCTATCGTGCGGTCCAGCGCATCCGAACCGGGCAGGCAGGCATCGACCAGCTCGCCGCGTGTAAAGGCCTTGGTCGGCGTGCGCGCAAGATGCGCCAGCAGCCTGAATTCGGTCAATGTCAGCGACAGGCGAATGGTGGCATCGTCTTTTTCGATCTTGGCCTCGTAGCTGTCGAGATCGATGGTCAGGTTGCCGACCCGAACGACGGCGCCCGCCTGCCTGAGCCCCGCGCGCCGCAGCACCGCCTTTGCCCGTGCGACAACTTCGATGGGATTGAACGGCTTGACGATGTAGTCATCCGCCCCGATGCGCAGCCCCTGAAGACGATCGACGTCCTTGTCGAGTGCGGTGACCATGATGACGGGCGTATGGCCGCGCCTTTGTATCTCCGCCAGAACCTCCCAGCCATCCAGCCGCGGCATGGAGACATCCGCCAGCACGATATCTGGTTTCAGGGCGCGATGAAGTTCCAGCGCCACCTTGCCGTCACGGGCATGCACGGTGCGGAAACCTTCGCGGGTAAAATAGGCTTCGAGAATGCCGGCGATCTTCATGTCGTCTTCAGCGATCAAAACTAGTTCTGCCATCGTCTTCAAACTCCTTGATACATCCATGCCACCGAACGGCCACGCCGTCGAGTATCGGGTGCCGGCCTCCACAAAGCCGCAACAAAACCTCCACAAAGCGCAAATGCACAGAGCCTAGATAGCCGCCATCGAGCTCGTTGTTTAAAATGGATGGTGGATACTCATGCGACGCGGATCATACTTCTGGAAACTTGGCGCGCTGTGCCTGCCGATCTTTCTTCTCTGTGCCTGCAGCGATAACGGAACGGATGCCGGCGGTGCCGCCGAAACGACGCCGCCCGCACGCGTCAGCGTCATGACCGTTCAGCCGGAACCCGTGACGGTCTACGACGAACTGCCCGGCAGAGTGTCGGCCTACCGCACGGCGGAGATCCGGGCGCAGGTGAGTGGCATCATCCAGAAGAAGCTGTTCACGGAAGGCGCCTTCGTGGAAGCCGGCACACCGCTTTTCCAGATCGATCCCGCACCTTTTTCAGCCGATGTGGACGCTGCAACCGCCGTGCTGGCGCGATCGGACGCGGAACTTCTGAACGCACAGGTTAAATACGAGCGCGCCAGATCGCTGTCTTCGCGCGAGATCACCAGTGCGGAATCCTTCAATAACGCCACCGCCGCCCTTGCGCAGGCGAAGGCGAATGTCGCGGAAGCGGGCGCCATTCTCGCCCGGCGAAAGCTGGAGCTTTCCTATGCGACGCTGCGCAGCCCGATCAGTGGGGTCATTGGCCAGTCCTTCATGAGCGAAGGCGGACTTGCCTCATCCTCGGCAACTGCACCATTGGCGGTCATTCAGCAGATCGATCAGGTCTATGTGGATGTTCGCCAGTCAGCGATGAGCCTGGAGGCCCTGCGTGACACGGCTTCCGGGGCGGGCACCGAAAATCCGGACGAGTTGCCGGTAAAGATCATCACCATCGCCGGCAAGCCGTTCGGCCACGATGGAAAGGTCCTGTTCTCCGACATCTCCGTCGACAGCGCCACGGGCAGCCTCGGCATTCGCATCCTCGTTCCAAACCCGGAGGAACAGCTGCTTCCGGGCATGTATATCCGCGCGATGGTTCCGCGCGCCATATACGGCGCTGCGATCCGCGTGCCGCAGGAAGCAATCATCCGCGATCCGGCCGGCCGGCCGCAGATCGTTGTTGTCGGCGCAGACAAGACCGGTGCGCGCCGCGCGGTGGAACTGGGGCCGCTGGCCGACGGTCGATACATCGTCACGGGAGGCCTTGCCGCCGGGGAAACCATCGTCGTTCTGGGGCAGGATCGCGTCCAGGGTGGACAGCCGCTTGAAACGTCGCCCTTCTCCCCTGCCGCCCCAGAGACCCGAACCTAAGGAGCGGACAGATCATGCCGCAGTTTTTCATCAACAGGCCTGTTTTCGCCTGGGTCATCGCCATTCTGATCGTGATCGCGGGGGTGATGTCCATCCCGCAACTGCCCGTCTCACGGTTTCCCGTCATCGCTCCGCCCAGCGTTTCGATCTACGCCACCTATACCGGCGCCACGCCGCAGACGATCAATGACAGCGTGACGAGCCTGATCGAACGCGAACTTTCGAGCGCGAAAAACATCCTCTATTTCGATTCATCGGCCGACTCCTCGGGCTCGGCCACCATTACCGTCACCTTCAAGCCGGGCACCAATCCCGAGCTTGCGCAGGTGGATGTTCAAAACCGGCTGAAGGCCGTGGAACCGCGCCTGCCGGAACAGGTCCGCCGCGCCGGACTGACGGTGGAATCGGCATCGTCAGGATTTCTGATGATCGTTTCGCTGAAATCGAAGGACGGCTCGCTCGACGCTCTCGCTCTCGATGATTATCTCGTCCGCAACATTGCGCCGGAACTGAAACGTGTCGGCGGTGTCGGTCGCGTGCAATCCTTCGGGTCCGAAGCGGCGATGCGCATCTGGCTCGACCCCGTCCGCCTTGTTGCCCATTCCATCTCCATGGCCGAGGCGACACAGGCCATACAGTCTCAGAATATTCAGGTCGCCCCCGGCCGTCTGGGTGAAACGCCAACCGTGCCGGGCCAGAAGGTCAGCGTGCCGCTCAGCGTAAGCGGTCAATTGCAGACGCCCGATGAATTCGCGCAGATCATTCTGCGTTCCAACCCAGACGGCTCCAGGCTGACACTGGGAGACGTAGCGATAATCGAAGTCGGATCACAGACATCGAGCTTCTCCATCCTCGATGGCGGCAAACCTGCGACGGCCGCCGCCATTCAGATGACGCCCGGCGCCAATGCGGTGAGCACCTCGACCGGTGTGCGGGAGCGTCTGGCGGAGCTTTCCACGACCATGCCGGAGGGAATGGAATTCGCCATCTCCTATGATACCGCGCCCTTCGTGAAGGTTTCGATAGAGAAGGTAGTCCAGACGCTCGCCGAGGCCATGGTTCTGGTTTTCCTGATCATGCTGCTGTTTCTCCAGAACCTGCGTTACACGCTCATTCCGGCCATCGTTGCACCAATCGCACTTCTCGGCACATTCGCGGTCATGCTGGCGATCGGCTATTCGATCAATGCGCTGACCATGTTCGGCATGGTTCTGGCAATCGGCATCATTGTCGATGACGCCATCGTGGTCGTTGAAAATGTCGAGCGCCTGATGGCTCAGGAGGGCCTGTCGCCGCTTGAAGCGACGCGCAAGGCGATGACGGAAATATCCGGCGCGGTCATCGGCATCACGCTGGTCCTGACCGCCGTCTTCCTGCCGATGGGCATGGCCTCCGGTTCGGTCGGTGCGATCTACCGGCAATTTACCGTATCGATGGCCGTATCGATCCTGTTCTCGGCATTTCTGGCCCTCAGCCTCACACCCGCTCTGTGCGCGACCCTGCTGAAGCCGGTCGGTCACGATCACCATCAGAAGAAAGGTTTCTTCGGCTGGTTCAACTGCGCCTTTGAGCGTCTGACCGCGCGTTATGCCGGCTGGGTCGCCATTCTCGTGCGCAAGACCGGGCGTACCATGGTGGTTTACCTCGCTATCATCGGCGCGGTTGCCTATGGATATGGCACGCTCTCGACGGCTTTTGTGCCGGATGAGGACCAGGGTTCCTTCATGACATCCTTTACCCTGCCGGCGGAGGCCACGGCCGAGCGCACCCGCGTCGTCGTCGACCTCTTCGAAAATCACGTCAAGACCCGGCCTGACATCGCCAATAATCTGACGGTGATGGGCTTTGGTTTCTCGGGCTCGGGCCCGAACACGGCGATGTCTTTCACCACGCTCAAGGAATGGGGCGAGCGTAAGACAGGCGTGGACGACGAAGTCGGCGCTGCGACCAGCGCGATGGCGGCCGCCGACGAAGGGCAGATATTCAGCCTCAAGCCGCCCGCAATCGATGAGCTCGGCACGACATCGGGCTTTGCGTTGCGGCTGCAGGACCGCGCCAACCACGGGGCGAATGCGATCGGCGAGGCTGCGGCCCAACTGACCCGGCTTGCGGCGGAGAGCAAGCTCGTGAGCGATGTCCGCATCGATGGTCTTCCCAGCGGCCCGAGCGTCACCGTGAACGTGGACCGGCAGAAAGCGAGCGCGCTCGGCGTGTCCTACTCGACCATCGCCGATACGCTCGGCGGGGCCATTGGTTCGACCTATGTCAATGATTTCCCGCGCGATGGACGCCTGCAGCAGGTGATCGTGCAGGCCAGGGCCGCAAGCCGCATGCAGGTGGATGACGTGCTCAACCTCCACGTCCGCAACGATGCCGGCAAGATGGTCCGCCTTTCGGAAATCGTCACGCCGCAATGGTCGACAATGCCGCTGCAGTTCACCCGCTATAACGGCTATCCCTCGACCAGCATTTCCGGCTCCGCCGCATCGGGCGTATCCAGCGGTAAGGCGATGGAAGAAATGGAACGGCTCGCAGCCAAATTGCCCAAGGGCTTTGCGGTTGAGTGGACCGGTCAATCGTTGCAGGAACGCCAGTCCGGTGCGCAGGCGCCCATGCTGATGGCGTTTTCGTTCCTCATCGTTTTCCTTGTTCTTGCAGCACTTTACGAAAGCTGGACTGTGCCGCTTTCCGTCATGCTTGTCGTGCCGCTCGGCATTATCGGCGCTGTCATTGCGGTGCATCTGCGCGGGCTGGAAAACGACGTGTTCTTTAAGGTCGGCCTGATCACGCTCATCGGGCTTTCGGCGAAAAATGCCGTGCTGATCGTGGAGTTTGCCCGAAAACGCCAGCAGGAGGGGCAGACGCTTACTGATGCCGTCATTGCGGCATCACGCCTGCGTCTGCGGCCGATCGTGATGACATCGCTCGCCTTCACGCTCGGCATCGTGCCGCTTGTCATCGCCAAGGGCGCGAGTTCGGAGACGCAGAACGCCATCGGCACCGGCCTTTTCGGTGGCATGATTTCGGCGACCGTGCTGGCGGTGCTCTTCGTTCCCGTCTTTTACGTCGTCGTGGCCCGTCTGCGCCGCAACTGATGCTGGAGGCAGGCCTCCGCCTCAGCGGACGCCTGCCTCCAAATTAGTAGTCCATGGCTCTGAGATCATCGAGCAGGTTCGGCCCTTTCGGCACCCAGCCGAGCTTCTTCCGTGTCAGGGCGCTGGAAGCCCTGAGATCCATTGAAGCGAACAGGGCAAACCAGCCGAAATGGGCGGCGGCCTCATCTTTGCCTATGGAAACGAGTGGCAGCCCCAGCCCCTCGGCAACGATCCCGGCAATATCGCGCACGACAACGCCGTCTTCCGCCACGGCATTATATCGAGCACCCCGTTCACCCCGAACGAGCGCCATCACGTATAGCTTTGCCACATCGTCCACATGACCAGCCGACCAGCGATTGCCACCGTCTTCGACATAAGCGACGACGCCTTTGTCGCGCGACATCTCGATATAGGGCGAGATGAGACCCTGCTTCACCGTGTCATGCACCTGCGGAAGCCTGATGACGCCGAGATTGACGCCCGCCTGCAATAGCTCCTGGCCCGCCAGTTCGGAGGCGATGCGCGGGTTGAAATGATGCGTGTCGAACACATTCTCCCGTGCAGGTTCGCCATTGCCGGGATCACCCATGCCGACCCCTGAGGTGATGAGCATCGGCCGTTCGGAGCCAGCCAATACAGAGCCCAGCGCCGCGATCACCCGGCGATCCTTTTCGCAATTGGCGGCAAAATTCGCAAAATCATGATCGAAAGCCGTATGGATGACGGCATCGGCAGTTTCCGCACCCGCGGCAAGCCCTGCCGCATCTTCCAGCGTGGCAATATGGGCGGAAGCGCCTGCGGCCTGCAACGCTCTTGCGCCGGCCTCCGAGCGGGTGAGACCGGTCACCTCATGGCCACTCGCCAGCAGTTCGCGAAGAATCCGGGAGCCGATGAACCCGGTGGCACCTGTCAGAAAAACACGCATATAAATCTCCCGCGTTGACGGGAGAGGTGATCTCATGAAGAATTGTCCTGTTAAAGTAGTGACCTTATCATGGTATAATTCTCAACAGGCTGCGGCGAGGAAATGCAATGACGGACAATGCACTCAGCACCTTCCTGCGCGATCGTCGCCTGCGGCTTGATCCCGCAACCTTCGGTTTTCCCATCGGCCGCCGCCGCACACCGGGCCTGCGCCGGGAAGAGGTTGCCCAGCGCGCCAACATAAGTCCGACCTGGTATACCTGGCTGGAACAGGGTCGTGGCGGTTCGCCCTCGGCGGATGTGCTGGATCGCATCGCCAAGGGATTGATGCTGACCGATCCCGAGCGCGATTACCTGCATATACTGGCCTTCGGACATCCGCCCGAGCAGCGTTACCGTCAACCCGAGACCATAACGCCCCGGCTACAGGGCGTGCTAGACGCCATGCCCTTCAGCCCCGCCATCATCAGGACGGCGACATGGGATGTTCTGGCATGGAACCGGGCCGCCGCCCTCATCCTGACGGATTACAGCAAACTGGCGAGGGAGAACCGCAACATTCTGCGTCTGATCTTCTCCGATGAACGGGTGCGCACCGCCCAGGAGGACTGGTGCAATGTCGCCCGCTATGTCGTCGGCGCGTTCCGGGCGGATGCTGCGCGCGCCGGCGCGGGGGCCGGCATCCAGCAACTGGTCGATGAGCTCTCTGCCGCCAGCCCCGAATTCAAGGCCATGTGGGATGATAACGAGGTCACAAGCATGCATGAGGGCCTCAAGCGCCTCCACCACCCGGTTCTCGGAACGATTGAACTGGAGTTTTCAAGCTTTGCGGTGGAGGGACGCTCGGATCTCAACATGATGGTCTATAATCCCGCCAATCCCGAAATGACCGAACGGTTTCGCTCGCTGATCTCAAAATCCGCTTGATCCCATCACGCCGTCCTATCCACAATCGGGGCGCTCCAGTTCCAGAACCGAGACGCCCAGCCAGCGAACGATACTCTCTTCAAGTTCCGCCTCGTCGGGGGTGGCGTCACAGGCCCATGCGACAATGCCATCGGGGCGTACCAGCAAGGCACTCAGTCCCATTCGATCTTCGGCATCCACAGCAACGTAGTCTAGCCGATCAGACCAGCGTTCCGCGACATTGCCGAGCATTGGGCGCGCATCGAAATCGAGTAGCACCGCATGGCAGCTCCGCAGGTGCTCATTCAGTCTTGTGCCGTCAAGGAGCGCGAAATCCGGCGCGCTGCGGCCGACAAGGGCTTGGGGAGAGCCAAGATCGTAGCGGATACCGATGCCCCAGACGCGCTCGGCGAAATAGGTTGCGCCATCGCGCGTGGCGGCGAGATCGCGGATGATGCCTTCCAGCGCCCGCGAGCTTCGGCTGGGCCGCATCAGCGCCACCTGCGCACGCGACCAGTCCAGAACCTGCGAGGCTATGGGTTGGCGCTCGATGGCATAGCTGTCGAGCAGGTCCGGCGATGCGTCGCCGCGAATGACGGCAGCGAGTTTCCAGCCAAGGTTCATCGCGTCGCCCAGGCCGAGATTGAGCCCCTGGCCGCCCAGCGGCGAGTGAATGTGGGCGGCATCGCCCGCCAGCAGCACGTGTTTCCGGCGATATTCCACCGCCATGAAGGCGCGGTCTGTCCATGTGGTGGCCAGATCAAGCCTTGTTACCGAAACATCCGTGCCCGAGACCCTGCGCAGCACCGCTTCGACATGTTCACGCGTGATCGGTGCGGAACGATGAAAGGCGCCACCGTCGAAATCGGCCATGGCGATCGTACCTGTTGGCGTGAACATGTACATGCCAGCAGCGGTATAGTGGCGGCCGGGCTTCAGCGCCCCGGCATCGGCCAGTTCGACCTGCGCGGAATAGCCGGTGAATTCGGGTTCAGTGCCGGCAAAAGCGATCCCTGCCACCTTACGCACTATGCTGCGAGCGCCATCGGCGCCGACAAGCCAGCGGCCCCGAAACACCGCGCCGCCCGCCTGAACGGCGATATCCTCCTCGGATTGCTTGAAGCCTTCCACGGCAAACCCACGCCGTATCTCGACGCCCAGAGCCTCGGCCCGCGCCGCCAGAACGGTCTCTATACTCGCCATATCGGTGGCAAGGTTGCTGGCCGAACCGGCAAGGCGATAAGGCCAGCGTTGCGCGTCGATCTGGTCATGAAAAAACTGGATGCCCGCGAAATGCCCGGCGGGCCGCCGCTGCCCTTTCATCCAGTGCGCCGTCCCGGGTGTGTCACGGCCTGCCTCCCGCTCTTTGATCGCCTCGAGCAGACCGCGTCGATCAAGGCTTTCGATCGTCGGCACCGTCAGGCCGCGCAGGCCGAAGGGAGGCCGTTTCAGGGGTGAATCCGGATATGGCGATGCTTCGAGAACCAGCACCGAGCAACCGGCCTGCCTTAACTCGCAGGCGAGAAACAGGCCGACCGGGCCAGCGCCGGCGATCAGGACGTCATGAAAACAAATAGAGGGTATATGCACGGTCGGGCTCCTTAAAGTCGATATTCGACCGGAGCGTTTCTCCAACCTGAGACCCACACGGACGAACAGATGGATGCACAATGCATCCTTCGTTCGTCGCGGGGATCTCCGACCAGAGGCCAAAGACCAGAGCTTCCGTTACCAGAAGGACTTGGGCTTACCAAACCAAGTCTGCCTTTTCCGACGGGGCCAAAATAGCGCAATGACTGGCGGTATGCAACGGATGCCGTTTTCGAGGCCAGTGAGGGCCATGCCAACGGTTTGAAGGTATCCACCCAACGCCGCAGCTGCGGTAGGTTCTCTCCACATGCGGATTGAATGCGTTATCTGTAAGCGCAATAGAGGACTGTTGGGGAAAGACTGAGTGATTGAACGAGCGCGCTGACGACTTCGGTATCGATCACTTCGCCTGAAATAACGATCTCGATGGTAATCGTCTGATCAAGCGAGTTACTGCGCCGTGCAAGCGATTTGACCGATAGCTGGTGATCTCCGATCTGTGCCATCAGGCGCGCCAGGACCTCGGCTTCGTTTTCGGCGGCCGTGCGAACCTCGATCGTATGTTGTTGTGCGGTGATTGGACCATGCGGAACGACCCTTGCAACCAGCCGGACCAATTTAGGAGACGTTATGTTGATCAGCAAGATCAGGAGCGTGGCTTCGGCCGCTTCGAACAGTTCTCCGTAGCCGGCCAAAACGCCGATCGCTCCGGTCGCCCAGACAGTTGCTGACGTGCTGAGCCCACGGATGTTATGGCCGTCGCGCATGATCAAGCCGGCGCCAAGAAAACCTATTCCCGTGACGACCTGGCCACCCATTCTGATGTCTTCGTTGACGTTGAGTATTGCAGGCAGCGCGCAATAGGCTGCGGCGCCAAAGGCGACAAGCGCATGCGTTGTCAGCCCGGTCATGCCTTGTCGCCATTGTCGCTCGAGGCCGATTATCGTTCCGAATACAACGGCCGCAATCAAGCGAACCGAGATGGACAACGTGTCATGGAGCCAAGGGATGAGGTCATTGATCAAGTGCGCCACCCGCCGATTTTTACACGCGTTACAAGTCTAAACTCCAGATTTTCCGAATGCGTCCAGCATAGAAACACTTATGAAACTGATGAAGTCGACCCCAAGATTTCATGAATTATATTGGGTGCTGCAGCATTCTTGCAGTGCCGATCATAGTTGAGGCACAGTGTCTGCAAAAGCATGCAGGAAGTTGGAAGTCCGGCGCACTTGCGGGGAGATGGGGCATGTTGACACTTCTGCTAAGCCTTCGATACGTCATGGCCCTTGCGTCTGTCGGCGTGATTGCAGCCTCGTCGCTTATGTTCTGGGAAGGTTTGTCGGCCATCGGCAAAGCCTTCGTCCAGGTTCGGACGAACCCCGATCAGGTAATTGTCGCAGCGGTGTTGCAGGGCGTCGACAAATTGCTCTTCGCTGTTGTTCTCGTGATTTTCGGCTGTGCAATTACGGTCGGTTTCGTTGTCAGTTCAACCGCAAACTGGAGAGCGCAACTCCCTCCCTGGATGCTGATAGAAGGCGTCGCCGAACTCAAGAATCTCTTCTTTCAGATGATCATTCTCTATCTCGTCGTGCATTTCGTGACGCTGGTCGCGGAATTGGAGGAGATGCCCGATTGGAATGCATTGGTGTTACCGGTTTCCATCCTTCTCCTCGCGGCTGCCATGAAGATCATCGCGACGACACACGGTTCGTCGCGCCATGTTGCGGAGACCAGTGACGTCAACCGTTCTTCTGCGGGAGACGACTAACTCACTACTTCTTGTAGTTGTGTCATATTTTTTTTGCGTTACAGCTAGTATCCGGTAGATGAAATTGTGAGTGGATGCAGTTCTAAGTACCTGCATTCTTTAGTTTTAAACGTGCATCTGCGGCTTACCGCAATAACTCTGTAGCCAAGATCGATAGTCGGCAGTTGCCTGTCAGCTAAAGATGGAGTGTGAGTTGAATGCGCCAATGTAACTTCATCACTATCCCAAGATTGAGATGGCTGTGTGCAGCCCTGTTATTCTCGGCGATTTCTTTCGATCTCAACGCGCAGCCACTTCAGAGCGTAGAAGTTGTTCCCGTACTATTGATGAATGTCTCTCCGAAATACGAATTCGTTGGCCGGGTAGAGGCGGCAAATTCGGTGGACATCCTCGCAAGGGTACCGGGATTTATCCAGCAACGAACGTTTCAGGAAGGGCAGATGGTCACTATTGGCCAGCCCTTGTATGTGATCGAGCAGGACGGCTATCAACTGGCGCTGGACGATGCGCAGGCTACGCGGGACGCCGCGCAATCCAGCCTCGTGAACGCCGAACAAAGCCTCAGCCGGAACCTTTCACTCGCCAGAGGCAGCGTTTCCCAGGCGGTTCTCGAGCAAAGTCAGGCCGCACGCGATTCCGCAGCCGCCAGTCTTCGTTCTGCCGATGTGAAGGTCAGCCAAGCCAGGCTGAACCTCAGTTACACAAAAATTTCCTCGCCGATCCAGGGGAGGATAGGTGTCTCGCACGTTTCCGTTGGCGGCTTTGTGGCCAACGCCACGACCGTGCTTGCTCGCGTGGTCCAGATGGATCCAATTCGGGTGGTTTTTTCGATAAGTGATCGCTCTATCCTCGACCTGCGCGCCGCCGCCGGCGGGGTTTCCAAGGAAGAGCTTGCGAGGCACTTCAAGACCAGCCTGCGTTTGTCCAATGGCCAGATTTACATTCAGACGGGCGAGATCGAGTTCCTCGACAATCAGGTTGATATGCAGACCGGGACGCTGGCCGTACGGGCGTTGTTTGCCAACCCGGATGCTTTGCTCGTGCCCAACCAGTTCGTGACTGTTGTCGTGACTGAGGGAGCGCCCGTGATGAAACCGGTGGTTCCGCAGGAGGTCGTACTGCAGGATCAAGAGGGGAAATATGTGCTCGTCGCCGGTGCCGGCGATCGTGCAGAATTGCGCCGCATCAAGGCTGATAACGAAATATCCGGCAACTGGATCGTGGAGGAAGGTCTCGCCGGTGGCGAGCGGCTTATTACGGGAAACCTCCAGAGTGTTGCCGAGGGTATGCCGCTCAAAGTGATGCCCGGGGATACCGGCGGCGCGGGAACGAAACCATGATAGGCCCCGGAAGCTTCATCCGGCTTCCCCGCTTTGCGATGGTTATCGCGATCGTCATGGTGATTGCCGGCGCCCTTGCGATGACGCAGATCCCGGTCACGCAATTTCCACCGATCACACCTCCCGAAATACAGGTTTCTGCGAGTTATCCCGGCGCCAACGCCAATGTCATGGCGGAAAGCGTGGGGGCTCTGATCGAGGAGCAGGTGAATGGTGTTGAAGGCATGCTCTACATGTCTTCATCCAGCACCAACAACGGCACCTATTCGCTCACCGTTACATTTGCCGTCGGGACGGATCCCGAAATTGCGCAGATCAACGTGCAAAACAGGGTGGCGACGGCGACGCCGCGTTTGCCGGCGGTGGTTTCGCAAACCGGCGTCACGGTCAGAAGCCGATCGTCAAGCATGTTGATGGGGGTCGCGATCTATTCGCCGAAGGGCACCAAGGATGCGCTCTTTGTCAGCAATTATGCCTCTATCAACATCAGAGATGCGTTGGCCCGCATTTCGGGTGTTGGAGACGCCGGCGTCTTTGGCCCCGCCTACAGCATGCGCATCTGGATGAACCCCGATCGCATGGAGGCGCTGGGTGTTACCGCGGCTGATCTTGGCGCCGCAATCCAAGCCCAGAACGCCCAGGCGTCCGCAGGCCAGATTGGCTCGCCGCCGATCTCGGACGGACAACAATTGCAGCTCACCATACTTGCAAAGGGCAGGCTGAGCGATCCCTCGGAATTCGGCAACATCGTTGTCCGCACCAACAGCGACGGGGCGATCGTGAGATTGCGTGATGTGGCGAGGGTCGAGCTTGGGGCTCAGTCCTATGACACCGTGTCGACCTTCAACGGAAGGCCGAGCGCGACGATTGTTCTTTATCAATCGGCCGATGCAAATGCCTTGTCGGTATCTCAGGCCGCGAGAGCCGAACTGGAGCGTTTGCAGCAGCAGTTCCCTGAAGACATCGCTTATACCTTAGTCTTCGACACAACGAGCTTTCTCAACGCGACGATCCAGGAAATCATCATAACCCTTGCCATAACATTCGTTCTGGTGGTCGCGGTTGTCTATGTCTTCCTGCAGGATTGGCGGGCCACAATCCTCCCGACACTCACGATTCCGGTTTCGTTGATCGGCGCTTTTACCGTTCTCTATTTCATTGGCTACTCTGCAAACACGATCACATTGTTCGCAATGGTTCTGGCGATCAGCCTTGTCGTGGATGACGCGATCATCGTGGCGGAAAATGCGCAGCGTGTCATGCAGGAAGAAGGGCTGTCGATTACCGACGCGACGCTCAGGACAATGGAACAGGTTACGGGCCCGATCATCGCAACGACGCTTGTGCTTGCGGCATTGTTTGTTCCCGTATCCTTTCTGCCGGGAATAACCGGACAGCTCTATCGGCAGTTTGCAGTCACGATATTGGTGACGATCAGCTTTTCGACGATCAATGCCCTCACTCTCAGCCCGGCGCTATGTGCCATGCTGCTGAAGCCGCCGCCGGCGAAACGGGCGAAGGTCTTTGAAAGGTTCAATTCTTCATTGGGCTGGATCAGGGATTTCTACATCCGGATGCTCCTTGCGCTGTCGACGCGTTTTGCCGTGTCGATCCTGGTCATCCTTGGGATTTTCGCCGGGACCTATGCACTGGTGCGCGTGCTGCCGACTGGTTTCATCCCTTCGGAGGATCAGGGCTATCTTTTCACAAATGTCCAGCTCCCGAATGCCGCAGCGATCGGGCGGACGGAACAGGCCGTGGCGCAGGTCCAGACAATTCTGCGCAACACGCCCGGCGTTGAAAACGTCATCGGCATTTCAGGCATGAGCCTCATTGGAGGAGGCGGGTCGAACGCCGGCATGGTGATTGCTGCCTTGAAGCCGTGGAGCGAGCGTGGCCCGGACGAAAGCGCCGATGCTATCCTGCGGAAACTCAGAGGCGATTTTACCGTATTTTCCAACGCCTCCGTCGTTGCTTTCAATCCACCCGCGATACCTGGACTGGGCACCACGGGCGGTTTCGATTTCCGGCTGCAGGCGCGCGATGGGCAGCAGCCGGACGAGCTTGGTCAGGTCATGCGCGGCCTCATAGGCAAGGCAAATCAGAGCCCCGATCTTGCTGGGGTGTTCAGCACATTCTCGGCCGATTCGCCGCAATTATTCATGGATATCGACCGAAACCGGGCGGAACTATATGGCGTATCGCCTGCGGCCATTTTCAGCGCCGCGCAGGCGCAGCTTGGTTCTGCCTATATCGATGATTTCAATCTTTCCTCCCGCGTCTTTCAGGTGCGGTTGCAAAACGACGGTCAATTCCGCTCTCGTGTCGAGGACATCCAGCGTCTCAGAGTGCGGTCTTCAAACGGTGCGCTCGTGCCAATACAGGCCGTGGCGTCTGTTTCCACGATATACGGCCCAAGCTCCATCAACCGGTACAATCTTTTTCCCGCTGCCGCGATCAACGGCCAGCCGAGTCCGGGCGTGAGCACGGGAGAAGCGCTTGTCGCGATGGAGAATGTCGCCGCTGAGGCGCTTCCTGCGGGATTTGGTTTCGAATGGACCGGGCTGGCGTTGCAGGAACGGCAGGCTGGCGCGCAAACCGCCGTGCTGCTCATCATGGGCGTTGTCTTCACCTACCTGTTCCTCGTCGCCCAGTATGAGAGCTGGTCGGTGCCGTTAGCCGTCATATTTTCCGTAGTTGCTGCTGCGGCCGGCGCGCTGTGCAGCCTCCTGATTGCGGGTCTGGATCTGAATGTCTACGCACAGATCGGACTGGTTCTCCTGATAGGGCTTGCGGCCAAGAATGCAATTCTGATTGTCGAATTTGCCAAGGACCGGCGGGAGGCGGGCCTCGAGATTACCGAGGCTGCACGGTTGGCCACATTCCAGCGTTTCCGGCCCGTCTTCATGACGGCGATGGCGTCCGTTCTCGGCGTGCTACCACTGGTTTTTGCGACGGGGGCCGGAGCGGCAAGCCGACAGGCGATCGGCGTCTCGATCTTCGGCGGCCTGCTGGTCGGCACTTTGGTCGGCATTCTGATCATTCCACTTCTATACGTCCTTGTTCAGACCACGCGGGAAAGGATCAAGTCGTCCTGGTTTGGCAGGCACGCGCAACCCCGGCAACCGATGGCAGGCGAGGGGGAATGAACCATGTCCGGAAAAGATGACGCAAAGCTGTCGCTGGTAACGTTGACGGGCATGGTCGTCGGCTCCATGGTCGGCGCCGGGATATTTTCGCTGCCGCAGGCATTCGGAAAGGCGACCGGACCGTTTGGCGCGATTATCGCCTGGACCATCGCCGGAATTGGCATGCTCATGGTGGCGTTCGTTTTCCAAGCCCTGGCGCAGCGGCGTCCGGACCTGGATGCCGGCATCTTCATGTATGCGAAGGAAGGCTTTGGAGACTATCTCGGCTTTCTCTCGGCGCTTGGTTACTGGGCAGCGGCTCTTCTCGGAAACGTGACCTATTTCATTCTGGTGAAATCGACGCTCGGTCTGTTTTTTCCAGCTTTTGGTGATGGCAACACGTTGATTGCGGTTGCGACATCGTCCGTATTGCTGTGGGTGTTTCACAGTCTGATCCTGAGAGGTATCCGGCAGGCGGCGGCGCTCAATACCGTGGTGACAATAGCCAAGATCCTGCCGATCTTCGCGTTTCTCCTGCTGGTCCTGATGGCCTTCGATTGGGAGACTTTTCGTGAAAATTTCTGGGGCGCCAGCGAAGCCGGATTAGGGCCGCTTGCCAGCCAGGTCAGAAATACGATGCTGGTCACCGTTTTCGTATTTGTCGGGATAGAGGGCGCGAGCGTTTATTCGAGATACGCGCGAAAGCGCGCCGATGTTGGAACCGCCACGGTCACCGGCTTTCTGTTCGTTCTTGCTCTGATGCTGGCCGTCACGCTGCTCTCATATGGGATCATGCCCAAGGAAGAGCTTGCACAGTTGCGCAACCCGTCAATGGCAGGGGTGCTGGCAGCGGCCACGGGACCGTGGGGAGCGGTCTTCGTCAGTATCGGCCTGGTCATATCTGTCGCCGGCGCTTATATCGCCTGGGTGCTTCTGGCGGCGGAAATCCTCTATTCCGCGGCGACTAACAAGACCATGCCAAAGTTTCTCGCCAGGGAAAACAGGTCTGGCGTTCCGGCCAACGCGCTCTGGCTGACGAACATCATTGTCCAGCTGTTTCTGATCGTATCGATGTTTTCGAACTATGCGTTCATGCTCGCTGTCGCAATGACGAGCTCCATGATCCTTGTGCCGTACCTGCTTGTTGCGGCATTCGGCGTGAAAACGAACTTGCAGCGCAATGGCGCACTGATCAAAGGCAAGCTCAATCGGACTGAAACGATACAGTCACTTATCGCACTGATCTACACCGCCGGACTTATCTATGCGGCCGGAGTGAAGTATCTCCTTCTGACGACCTTGATCTATGCTCCAGGTACTTTGCTTTTCTTCATGGCAAGGACTGAGCAAAGTATGAATCTATTTAACCGTCTGGAGTGGATTATCTTTACAATTCTGGGTGCCGGATTTTGTATGGTCATTTTCAGTATTATGAACGGTTATCTGGTTATTTAGTTTTTGCGATTGGCGAAGAGGTGTTTGCTCGCTTTTGCGAGCTTGGTGCTGAATTTATACTTTAATGGGAGAGGTATGTTTATGGCAACGTCGCAACAGAAACTCACGTTATTCTCACTGACGGCAATGGTTGTCGGCTCCATGGTGGGGGCGGGTATTTTCAACCTTCCGGGCCGCTTCGGATCTGCCACGGGACCCTTTGGCGCGATCATCGCCTGGGTTATCGCGGGGACGGGCATGTATATGCTCGCGCGCGTCTTTCAGGCGCTCGCGGAGAAGAAGCCGGATATAGATTCAGGTGTTTTCGCCTACGCCAAGGAAGGTTTTGGAAACTACATGGGTTTCCTTTCCGCCTTCGGTTATTGGCTCGGCAGTTGCCTTGGCAACGTTTTTTACTGGGTTTTGATCGGCTCGACTCTCGGTCGCTTTTTTCCGTCAATCTTCGGAGATGGAAGCAGCGCGACGGCAATCATCGTATCGCTTGTCGGCATATGGGCGTTTCATTTCATGATTTTGCGCGGCGTGGAGCAGGCGGCTTTTGTCAATACGATCGTTACCATTGCCAAGATCGTTCCGATCCTGGTCTTCATTGTGGCGTTGATCATATTCTTCAACTACACACAGTTTTCCGAGAACTTTTTCGGTGGCGCCGACATGCCCGTGAAGTCGCTTGTCTCACAAGTGCGGGATACGATGCTTATTACCGTTTTCGTGTTCCTCGGCATCGAAGGGGCAAGCGTTTACTCCCGCTTCGCCCAGAAACGATCTGACGTCGGCTCTGCCACGATCCTCGGCTTCGTTGGCGTTACGGGCCTCATGGTCGCCGTAACGTTGCTGCCCTATGCGGTCTTGCCCCAATCGGCCATTGCAGCGGTTCAACAGCCATCCATAGCCAGCGTTCTCGAAGCGGTCGTTGGGCATTGGGGTGCTGTGTTCATATCCATCGGCGTCCTGATTTCCGTTCTCGGCGCATATCTGGCGTGGTCTCTCATTTGCGCGGAAGTGCTTTTTGCCGCAGCCAAGTCGCAGGACATGCCGAAAATGTTTGCAGAGCAGAATGGCAACAGGGTGCCCGCAAATGCGCTTTGGCTGACCAATATCGTTGTCTCGCTTTTCGTCATTTCGACCTACTGGTCGCGAGATGCATTCAACTTCATGCTGGACATGACAAGCGTGACGGCGCTCTTGCCCTATCTTCTCGTTGCTGGCTACGGCGTGCTGGTGGCTCGTCGGGGTGAGGGTTACGAGACCACGCCGGAACAACGGGGGCGCGATCAATTCTTCGCCTGGGTTGCGGTGGTCTACACGCTCTTTATGTTTGCCGCCGCCGGTTTGAAATATGTCCTGCTTGTCGCAGTGCTGTTCGTGCCGGGCACCATTCTCTACTTCTGGGCACGGCGCGAACAGAAACTCACATTGTTCACACCGGCCGAACTCATCGTGTTCGCAGTGACGATTATCGGAGGCCTGGTTGGGGCCTACGGATTGCTTACAGGTATCATCACACCCTAAACTGAGAGGCGAAGGTCATGACACAAACGACACCTTTTGGCGTTCATTCCGAAGTTGGGCAACTGCGCAAGGTCATGGTCTGCGCCCCCGGGCGAGCGCACCAGCGACTGACACCAAGCAATTGTGACGCGCTTCTCTTTGACGATGTCCTGTGGGTGGAAAACGCCAAGCGCGATCATTTCGACTTCATGACGAAAATGCGGGATCGCGGAATCGAGGTCTTGGAGATGCACAATCTCCTGGCGCAAACCGTGGCCATACCGGAAGCCAGAACCTGGATTCTCGATCAACAGGTCGTGCCCAACCAGATCGGGCTGGGTCTTCTCAATGAGGTCAGGTCCTATCTCGAAGGACTGGGAGATCGGGAACTCGCCGAAACGCTGATCGGCGGATTGTCGACCTTTGAGTTTCCGGACAGTGTCGGGGGAGAGCAGCTCGCTCTGATACGCGATGCTGCGGGGGTCAACGAATATCTCCTGCCACCTCTGCCGAATACCCTCTACACACGGGACACGACATGCTGGATCTATGGCGGCGTTACCCTCAACTCGCTTTATTGGCCGGCGCGTCATGAGGAGACGATCCTCACCACGGCTATCTACAAGTTTCATCCGGACTTTGCGGGCAAGGTCAATGTCTGGTGGGGCGATCCGACCAAGGACTGGGGCCTTGCCACGCTGGAAGGCGGTGACGTGATGCCGATCGGCAAAGGCAATGTCCTGATCGGCATGAGCGAACGTACGTCCCGTCAGGCCATCAGCCAGGTCGCGGCCGCCTTGTTCGAAAAGGGAGCGGCGGAACGTGTGATTGTCGCCGCCATGCCCAAGCTGCGCGCAGCCATGCATCTCGATACGGTCTTCACCTTCGCCGACCGCGACTGCGTCCTGCTCTATCCGGATATCGTCAACGGTATCGAGGCCTTTTCTTTCCGCCCGGACGGCAATGGAGGGGTCGAACTGCACAAGGACAAGGGCAGCTTTGTTGAGACTGTCAGGGATTCCCTCGGCCTGAAAAAGATGCGCGTCGTGGAGACCGGCGGCAACGACTATATGCGCGAGCGAACCCAATGGGACAGCGGCGCGAACCTCGTATGTGCTTCACCTGGCGTCGTCTATGCCTATGACCGAAACACCTACACCAATACCCTGCTTCGCAAGGAGGGTATCGAGGTCATTACGATCACCGGCGCCGAGCTTGGGCGCGGTCGCGGCGGCGGCCATTGCATGACGTGCCCGATTGTCCGCGATGCCGTTGACTATTGAAGCATTTCACGAAACCGCTGGGAGCGCGCACCTGACACGCGCGCTTCCTGTCTTGCCGTAATGGGATGCCGTCATCCAGGCAGCCCCTGTTGAGGAGACGACGCCTCATGCAAAGTTTCGGACGGAAATATAGCCATCTGGTCCACAGTGCTGGCTGCGGCTGCTTCAATCCTTCGCTGCAGACCGTCTCGCGTCGGCTGGAATCCCTGTCGAGACGGGGATTCCTGGCGGGTCTCGCAGCTGCCGCGCTTTCGACCGGAATGCCGAAGTCCTCCGCTGCCCAGGAAGCCCAGTCGAAAACCGTATTCCGCGAGGTGCGTCTTTTCGACGGTAAATCAGGCACGGTGCAAACGGGGGTGCAGGTCCTTGTAGAAAACGGGAAAATCGCCGCTGTTGACCCGGCCAACAATCCGGTACCCGCAGACGCGACCGTCATAAACTGCCGCAATGGTGTTCTGCTGCCGGGTTTGATCGATGCTCACTGGCATACGATTTTTGCGGCGGTTCCCCTTAATATCCTCTTGGCGGGAGACCCCGGTATCATTTTTGCGGCCTCGACTGCCGAAGCCGAGCGGACGCTCATGCGCGGCTTCACAACGGTGCGCGATCTTGGAGGACCTGTATTTTCATTCAAGCAGGCCGTGGACGCAGGGATGATACCCGGGCCACGCATATTCCCGTGCGGGGCGATGATAACGACGTCAGGTGGTCACGGCGATTTACGTTTGCCGACGGAAATCCCAAGGGATGGAGGGCGGCTAAGCTCAAGCGAGCTGATGGGGGCATCGGCAATTGTCGACGACATAGGCGAGATGAGATTGCGTGTTCGGGAGCAATTGCTCCAGGGAGCATCGCAGATCAAGATCGTCGGAAGCGGGGGTGTGTCGTCTCCGCGAAGTCCGCTCGACATGACGACATTCAGCGAGGAAGAGCTGCGGGCAGCCGTCGAGGTGGCGCGGGACTGGAACACCTATGTTACGACCCACGCCTATACGCCTCGCGCGGTGCAACGGGCGCTGGCAGCGGGTGTCGCCTGTATCGAGCACGCCCATCTGATCGATGAGGAAACGGCGAGAATGATCGCCGACAAGGGAGCATGGCTCAGCATGCAGCCCTTCCTGACGATGGAGGACGCGGCATCGCAGATCGGACCGGGTCTGGAGCGTATCCAGCAACTATTCGCCGGCACGCCCAGAATCTATGAGTTTGCCCGGAAATACGGGATCAAGACGGCCTGGGGGTCGGATGTTCTGTTTTCGCCGCAACTCGGTCCGCGTCAGAATTTCATGCTCACGCATCTGCGTCACTGGTACACAAGTGCAGAAATCCTGCAGATGGCGACGTCCGGCAATGCGGAATTGCTGGCACTTTCCAGTTTCCGCAATCCCTATCCCGGCAAGCTCGGTGTGATCGAAGCCGATGCACTGGCAGATCTTATCGTCGTTGACGGGAATCCGCTCGATGACATCAGCCTCATGGAAAATCCTCAGAAATACCTTTCCGTCATCATGAAGGATGGCCGCATCCATAAAAACATTCTTTGAAATCAATCCATCCGGGCTCTACGGCGGCCGCCGAAGGCCAGCTTTAGCGCTTTAGGCCACGAGACAAGCGAGCACGCCCGATTTGGCAGCTGTCAGGAGCGGAAAATGCCGGAAGCACCTCGCAGACCGATGACAGGCATGCTCGTTTCCGGCATTCTCGTTTTGGCTCTCCTGTTCACAGCGCAAGCGGTTTTTGCGCCCTTATTTTTCGCTCTCTTCATCATCGCCATCGTGTGGCCTTGCCAGCTTGCCTTGCAGACGAGGCTTCCGCGTCTTCTGGCGCTGCTGATCACGTTGATCATCACGATCGGCTTCATCGTCGCGATCGGTTCCTCGCTCGCCTGGGGATTGGGCAGGCTGGGCCAGTGGCTGTTCATGAATGCCGACCGCCTGCAAGCCACTTATTCGGCTGTCGTGGATTGGCTGGAACAGCATGGCATAGCGATAGCCGGGCCGATCGGGGACTGGTTCGATGTCACCAGACTGCTGTCGGTTCTGCAGAACACGGCGGGGCGCCTGAACAGCTTCGGCGGGTTTACGCTGCTGGTGCTGATCTTCGTCATGCTGGGGCTTCTGGAGGTCGAGGATTTCGCCGTTCGCTTGGGGCTGCCGGCTGCGCAGCCTCACGGCCAGATCATCCTTGCGGCGAGCCGCATCATCGCAATGAAATTTCGCCGTTTCATGCTTGTGCGTACCTTCGCCAGCATTCTCACGGGATTGCTCGTATGGCTCCTGTCCATCGGTGCGGGATTGGAACTGGCCGCGGCCTGGGGCGTCATCGCATTTGCCTTCAACTACATTCCGTTTCTGGGGCCATTGGTGGCGACGACCCTGCCGACCCTCTTCGCCATTGCCCAGTTCGATACCTGGCAGCCAGCACTGCTTATCTTTGTGAGCCTCAACCTCATACAGTTCGTTATCGGCAGTTACCTCGAACCGAGGCTGGCGGGTGCATCACTGGCCATATCGCCTTTTGCGGTCATCTTTTCGGTGTTCTTCTGGAGTTTCATGTGGGGGTTGGCCGGAGCCTTCATAGGGGTTCCGATATTGATCACATTCATCGTCTTCTGTTCGATGGTCGCCTCCACGACGTGGCTCGCCACCGTCCTTTCAGACAGCGAAACTGCAAATTCAGATGGGTAGGAGCGGCGAGATGCGTATACTCAACACGATTACATTGCTTCTTATCGTCATCGGCGGGCTTGACTGGCTTCTCATCGGCCTGTTCCAGTTCGATCCCATAGGGCTTTTGTTGGGAGGCCCGGGCGCCATCCTTGCGCGTATCATCTATACGTTGATCGGGGTTTCCGCTCTCTGGCAACTCCTTCCCCTCTTCGGTGCGGTGGCTCGTCGCGACGCTGAAGCCAAGATAAAGCGTAGCAATGTCCATCGGCCATAGATGATGCAATCTGCTCCGGGGGCACCATTTTTGGCGGAGCAGAATGTCGTTGTGAAAGCGCAGGACGACCTGATCCTTCGCGGCTATAGCCTGATCTCGTCCTATGACCGATGGCGTTGAAACCGCCCGGCCACCCAGACATATCGGCTTCGCCGGATATTCCATACCCATCGTCCCTCAATCCATCGATAGCCCTTTCGTGGAGGAGGAGTGTGTTCTTTCCGTTTCGGCGGCGGCGGCGGGCGTCTGCCCACGGGAGCGCGAGGCCCCACCGTTTCCGAGGATGCTGCCCCTGGTACCAGTATCAAGGCTCCAATGAGCTGAAGAAACAATCTGCGATGTCTTTCCATTTCACTCACCTCTCGCGTTATTACATTGAACCGGCGGATCGACGTGGCAATGCCGGATGGTTGTCTTCGTCCAGCAGTTCGGCGGCCTCCCTGAGAATACGTTCATCCTCGGAGTTGGCCGGCGAGACGGAAAGCGTGCCCGTTCCCACCGTTCCCGCCGTCAGGGCCCTCAAGGGAATCCGGGGCAGCATGGTCGCCAGCGTGACGAATCTGTCGTGTCTGATCCTCGTCGGCGCTCTCACATCGCTAATATCGATGATCTGGAGATTGCGTTCTTCGGCCAATGCGATGGTGCGGGGATCGTCGATATCGAGCGCCCCGGCTTTGGCTGATGCGCCTGACAGCCATCGTGATGTCGCGAGAGCGAGATCGTCCTTTGTGGACAGTACGATGATCGGTTTTTTCAGGTTGCCGACGACTTTCAGTTGCTTCCGGAAGATATCGATGTCGATATCAGGCGCGGCAAGTATCACCTGGTCGATCTGGCCAAGGGAAAGACTTTTCGACTGAAGGCGCAATTGCCGCAATGTCTCGACGGTCAGCCAACTGCCCATGCTATGTGCCAGAATTTTCGTCTCGACTTTTCTGGTGCCGAGATCATCAAGGGTTTGCACGAGTTCGTCACGGGAGAAATTGCTGGAATCCCTGTCGGCGAGATAGCTCGAGAAATTTCCCCGAGACGGCCACGCAAACAATATCGGTGTGCTCCTGGCGTCAGCATCGGCCGATATCTGGACGAGCCGGAACAGGCTTTCCTGAAAATTGTTGTTGTAACCGTGCACGAAGACCAAAGCCGAGCGCCCGGCTGCAGCCATATCGATGAATTTCTCGTGAGAGATAACTTTGCTTTCGATGACCGCAAAGGAAGACGCGGCATTTGGTGTTCCGCGTGGCCATTCGATCGTCCCCGGTCTGTGTCCCGGTGGAACCGAAACGACCATGCGGAGATAGGTCGGATATTGGGCTCTTTCGCTGGAGAAGCCGTTATTGCCCAATTTATCCGGTTCGCGCGTTGTCACGACCAGAATTGTCTGCTGTGTCGCGCCCCTTGCCGGCTGCACGACCTGCAAACTCGCCTGGCCTGGCCGCGCACACGAGGCCAGGAAAAGACATACAGAAACACTCAGCAAAAGGCATAACGCCTTAAGGGTGGATACCCCGAAACACCTTGGTTTCTCCAACATGGCGAGATTAAAACATACCCCGAGGATATTGGTAAATAGGGATAATATCATGCTGCCAGGTGATGATCATCGGACGAGTTCTTGCAGCGCTTGCCGAGGGAGACGCTAAGCACCACAACGATCGTCAGAGCCGCAGGCCGGATGCCAGGAGGTGGATAAACTGTCGAGCCCGATGCGCCTGCATGCGCTATGGCGTCGGCATTGGCCGGGATGGATTTGCGTGGCAGGGGCGGGGTAACATCCATTGGCGTCAGCCATGGCCGAGATGGAAGCCTTTGCGAACTCAAGGGACAGACCATGCAAAAGAATGGGAATGCATTCCGCTATCTTGCCGGCACGCGGGCAATGCCTGCCGCTTCGGTTATTGGAGGTTCGGGATCGGGCACGACTGATAATGTGTGTTTGAGACATTTGAGCGCGAAACAGGATCGGGAGTGGCGCACACCCTCTATCTTATAGAGTTTCCGCCGCAAAAACTGCTCGTAGCCTGCGGTTCCCGCCACCGCCACCTTGATGAGATAATCATATTCACCCGTTGTCAGATAGGCTTCCAACACCTCCGGAAGAGCGGCCATCGCTTCCCCGAAACGCTCCAGAACCTCGTCGTCGTGGCGCTCCAGCATCACCTCGATGATAACGGTTTCGGTCAGTCCGAGCTTGGCTTGATCGAGAATGGCGGTGTAGCCGCGAATGACCCCTTCGTCTTCCAGCCGCTTGACGCGCTGCCAGCAGGGGCTGGGCGAGAGCCCCACCTTTTCCGAAAGCTCCGAATTGCTCAACCTGCCGTTCTCCAGGAGGGTGCGCAATATTTTGCGGTCAATTCTGTCTAGCGGCTTCGTCATGCCGGCCTCCCCAAAATACGTTGCAAAAAAATCTGCCGTCGCTGCGGCAGCCTGCGAAAGAAGTGTTTTCCGACGCACCGTTTGGTGGTGTCATTCGAAAGCACCTTCGGCTGATCTTTGAGTACCGTACTGCAAGGTACAGGCAGCAGGGAGGAGCAGGCATGGCACCGATAGAACAGCAGCATTTTCCAAGGTCGAGAACGCTCATCCATCCCGGCATTTCCGCGCCGGTGCGCATCAACAGCCTTCGCTCGCCATCTGCGCGCCATGTGCGGCTGTTCATCGCGCCGGGGCGTAGCCTTTACGATGGCATCGTGCGGCCGCTTTTCGAAAACGGCATTGAGAATGCCTCGCTCACCATTCTCGGCGGTTATTTTGACATATTGTCCTATTGCGTGGCCCCGCCCGACCCTTCCGGCAGGGCGGTCATTGCCTATACGAAGCCCATCGACGCCGGTGCTGCCTGGCTTGTCTTCGGCAATGCCACGCTGGGGCGCAGCATGAAGGGAGAGCCGATCGTCCATTGCCATGCCGCCATGCGCACCGCAGCGGGTGTGGTCAAAGGCGGCCATTTGCTGACTGAATCCTGTATTGTCGGCGAAGGCGGTGTTTCCGCCTTGGTGACCTCACTCGACAGTTTCGTGCTGCAACAGTCCTTCGACCCTGAAACCAATATTCCCCTTCTTCAACCAAGGAACCGTACGGAGCGCGCCGATGAACACGCATAACACTGTCGAAACCGGCTCCATGGGGCGTGTGGCCTATGCCCGCATCGCACCCAATGAAGACCTCGTTCTCGGTGTCGAGAAACTGTGTCTGGCCGAAGGTTTTCGAAATGCCTTCGTACGCGGTGCGCTGGGTAGTCTGGTCGATGCGTGCCTTGGCACGCGCAGCGGCGCATTCCTGCAGATACGCGGTCCCGCCGTTGAAATCGTCTCCATCGCCGGTGAAGTGCGCGCCCAGCCCGATGGCTCGCTGCGTGCCGCGTTGACCGGTGTCGTGGCCGATACCGAAGGTTCGGTTTATGGCGGACCCTTCATCGCCGGCGCCAACCCGGTTTGCATGACGTTTGAAGTGACGCTGGAAGAATGGTTGCCTGCGGAAAAGCCGCAGGCGGCGTGAGTTGCGGTGAGGCGGGCCGTTGAATTGCGCAGCGCAACTCATGCGGCGCGCGCCTGTCTTTCGGTCAGAAGTAGCTCGAAAGTGACGCAGACCGGGTTTTTGCCGCGCACCAGCCGCCCGCCGCTGATATGCTTGGTGAGATCGACCATCGCAATATCCAACATCGCCTGTTCGCCGCCCGCGGCGGAAGGGCCGATGCGGCCATTGCGGATGAGGATTTCGCTGGCATAGGCGGTGAGACTTGTTCCGTCTTCGTAGTCCGCACCGATCAGGCTGCCGATGCCGTTGACCTCGGCCTCCCGAAGGCCGAACTGGGTAGAGGCCGCTTCAAGGGCCGTGCAGATATCGGTATTTGGCCGCACCGTGCATAACAACGCCCGCAGGCCTGAACCTGTTCGGCTACGCGGTTGTGCGATGGGCGTGAAAAGCGGGAAATTGGTTTCCTCATCCCTTTGCACATCGAGGATTGCGCCATCCAGCGCCAGCGCCTCCAGCGGTGTTGTCGCGGCAAATTCGGCTTCGAAAGGCAACAGATGCCCCATGGAGACAACGCCGTCGGTACTCTTCCACGAACCGTGGCAATGCAGAAACGGCTCCCCATCCCGCCGGCCCATATGAAGGCCGGCGTCGATGATCGTACCATCAGGCATGGAAAAGGTTTCGCTATACCACGCGGCGTGGGCGCCATCGGGCGCGGCTGCGGGCATGACATAATGCAGCCGTTTCATCGGTACGTTTTTCAGTTTGACGTAACCACCCTCGAAACCCCGCTCCGCAAAGGCACTGGCAATCGCTTCGTTGACGCTCACGCCGGGCCGCGCCGTCAGCGTGACAGGATGGGCATGGCAGCCGACGGCGTGGAAGCGTTCGGGTGTTATCGGTCCGGGATGGACGATGTGACGGGGAAGCTCTTGCGTGCCTGTTTCCGTCATACCGCGAGCCCGGCGGTAATGAAGCCGCCATCCACGGCAAGAACCTGTCCGTTGATGTAGCTTGCGTCATCTGACACGAGGAACGCCACGGCAGAGGCGATCTCGTCCGTCCTGCCATAGCGATGCATGGGAACGCGGCTATGCCATTGGTTGCGGACATTTTCCGTATGAACCGCCTGGGTCAGCGGGGTATCGACCGGACCGGGAGCAATCGCATTGACGCGAATGCCCGATTGCCCCAGTTCGTTTGCCATCACCATCGTCAGAAGATTGACGCCGCCTTTCGAAGCGCCATAGGCGCTGCGGCCACGATTTCCGCACATGCCGGAAACAGAGCTGATATTGACGATCGAGCCGGCAATATCGCGGTCCAGCCAGTAACGTGCGGCAGTGCGCGCTACTGCGAAGCTGCCGACGAGATTGACGTCAACGATACGGCGAAATTCTTCAACGCTGGTGTCGATGGACAGTTTGTCGATACCGATGCCGGCGCTGTTGACGACGGCCACCAGATCAACTGCATGATCGGCACCGCCTGCCGTCAAGGCGGCGAAAGCCTTCTCTATCGACACCTCGTCCGCAACATTACAGACGATGCCGCGCGAGAGATCGATACCGAGTTTTTCGCAGGCTATATCCAGCGCCTCGCGCTTGAGATCCAGCAACCATGGCTGCCAGCCGCGCGCCATCAGGAGCTGCGCGGTGGAAAAACCGATGCCGGATGCACCGCCGGTGATCGCGACAGCCCCTTTTGTCTCTGTCGTCGCTTGTGTCATACCGTATCCTCCCGGTTGAATGTTGCGCCCGTCAGCCTGTCCGCTTTTCTTCGAAAACCGGCATCTGACCGCGCCTTTCCAGTTCCTCGCGGATCATTTTCTTGGTGATCTTGCCATAGGCGGATTTCGGCATGGCATCCCAGAACACCACGGTTTTCGGCAGCTTGTAGCGAGCCATCTTGCCTTCCAGATAGGCCTTGAGGTCGATGGCGGCGATATCCGCGCCCTCGCGCGCCACGCACACGGCCACGCCGACCTCTCCCCACACCGCGTCAGGCACACCCAGAACCGCAGTCTCGCTGATGTCAGGGTGCATGAGGATTTTTTCCTCGATTTCGCGCGGATAGATGTTCGAGCCGCCGGAAATATACATGTCGGAGGCGCGTCCGGTAATGTAGACGAAGCCGTTCTCATCGCGGTGACCAAGGTCGCCGGTGCGGAACCAGCCATTGCGGAAGGCTTTGGCGTTGGCCTCGGGATTATCGTAATAGCCGGCGAAAACGGCGGGGCCGATCACGCAGATTTCGCCGGTTTCACCGGCGTCTACCTCTTCGCCCGCATCGTTCTGAATCTGTACTTCCATGCCGGTGCGATCGAAACCGCAGGTGCCGAGCCGCGTATCCGGACCGTCTTCTGCGCTATGAAAAGAAGGCGGCAGCACGGTGATGTTCCCGGTGACTTCACCCAGGCCGAAATATTGCACCAGCACCGGGCCGAGCTTTGTAAGCGCCCGTTTCTGGTCGGCGCGATACATCGGCGCGCCGGCATAAATGACGTATCGCAGCGAGGAATGATCGAAACGATCCACGGAGGGGTCTTCGACGAGCATTTTCAGGATGGTCGGCACGGTGAAGGCATTGGTGATACGCCATTTTTCGATCAGCGCCCAGACGGCGGGCACATCGAGTTTTTCCGCCGCCGGAAGCACCGTTTTTGCCCCATGCGCCACCTGCACCAGCTGGTGAATACCCGCGCCATGCGAGAGCGGGGCAACGACGATGGAGGCGTCGCCCGGTCCGGTGCCGGGCATCAGATCGCAGAGATGGTTGGTGATGACGAAAGCCATCTGGCCATGGGTGAGCACTGCAGCCTTGGGGCGGCCGGTGGTGCCTGAGGTGAAGAAGAACCAGCACGGATCATCCCGGTCCACCGCCTGGCTTTTGACTTTCTGGCCCAGATGACGGGCCACGATGACATCGTAATCCTCACCGAACTCAGCCGTGCCGATGGCAATGGTGAAATCGATCGCGGTCGCTTCCTGGCTGGCTTTTGCGTGATCGGGAAAAGCACTGGCGCAGATCATGCCGCGTGCACCGCTTGCCTTGGCCAGATACGCAACTTCATCGGGCGATTGACGGTAATTGGTCGGTACCCACACCGCACCCACGCGGAAGCATGCGAACATGGATTCGAACATCTGGTTGTTGTTGGAGGACTGCACCAGAATGCGGTCCCCCTTTCTGACGCCGAATTCATTCTTCAGCGCATGGGCCATGGCGTCGACGCGGGCATCCATCTGAGCCCAGGTCCATGTCTTTTCACCCCAGACGAAGCCGATATGGTCAGGATTGCGGCGTGCCGCCTGGGTCAGGAAATGTGAGAGGTTCATCACCCGCGTGGTGGAGGGGGCGACCCCGCCCGCGGGATGCTGCACGGCACTTTGCATCGTCATTTCACGCGCTCCATGATCGAGACGTAATTGGCAACCGCAGTGCCCCCCATGTTGAACACGCCGGCCAGCGAGGCATTGGGTATCTGCATGTCGCCTGCCTCGCCCATCAATTGCATCGCCGCCATGACATGCATGGAAACGCCGGTCGCTCCGACGGGGTGACCTTTCGATTTCAGGCCTCCCGATGGGTTGATGGGCAGGCGTCCGGACTTCAGCGCCGTTCCTTCCTGGACAATGCGGTGTCCTTCACCGGGCTTCGCCAGCCCCATGGCCTCATATTCGATAAGTTCGGCAATGGTGAAGCAGTCGTGCGTTTCAACGAAAGAGAGGTCATCGAGCGTTGCGCCGGCAAGTTCCAGCGAGCCGGCCCAGGCGCGGCGCGCGCCTTCAAACGCCAGCGGATCGCGGCGGCTGAGCGCCAGAATGTCGTTGACATGCTTGCGGCCCCGGAAACCGATGGCGCGGTTGAGTGTGGCTGCCGTTTCCTCGTCGGCCAAAATGATCGCGGCAGCGCCGTCGGAAATCAGCGAGCAGTCGGTGCGGCGCAGCGGGCCTGCGACATAGGGGTTCTTATCGGACACCGTATTGCAGAAGTCGAAGCCGAAATCCTTGCGCATATGGGCATAGGGATTGAGCGCACCATTGGCGTGGTTCTTGGCGGCAATCATCGCCAGTTCCTCGGAGCGGTCGCCATAGCGCTGGAAATAGGCCTGTGCGATGCGACCGAACTGGCCGGCAAAACCGCCGCTGATATCGGCTTCCTCCGCGCGGTAGCAGGCGGAGAGGAGGATTTCGCCCACCTCTGCGGTCGGCAGCGCCGTCATTTTTTCGGCGCCGACAACGAGCGCGATGCGGCCGCGCCCGGCCTCGATGAAATCCATGGCGCTGTAGAGGGCGGCCGATCCCGTTGAGCAGGCATTTTCGAAACGCACCGCCGGCGTATAAGCGAGGCGCTCATCGCCCATCGCCACCAGGGCGCCCTGGAAATCCTGTTTCGAGAAGCCATTGTTCATTACGCCAACGAAAATGCCGTCGATATCGCCGACATCGACGCCCGCATGGTCTATGGCCGGCGCCACGACCGAAGCCATCAGTTGCTCGGTATTTTCAAGGGCCGACTTGCCGAAAGGCGAATGCGCCCAGCCGACGATCTGCGCTTTGCTCATTTGCTCGTTCTCCTTGTTTGCCGTTTCGTGTCGCCTTCGCCGCGCGTGCGGGCGCGGCTGGCCATCATTTCTCCGATGCGTGTCTCGATGCGGGTTACTTCCTCGCGCAGCAGCGCCGCCAGTTCCGGCTGGCGCTCCGGCCGCATGCGGCTATCCACAGCGGCAATGCTCAACGCGCCCGCCACCGCGCCATCAGGCGTACGGATGGCGACGCCGATACCCCAGGAATTCGAAAGGATCAGGCCGGGGTTCAGCGAATAGCCATTGGTTCTCGTCAACTCGACATCACGACGCAGCCCCTCCAGCGTGATGCCGGGATAATTGGCGGCAATCAGCCCGCTATTGGCGGCAATGACATTTTCCACCTCGGCATCGGGCAGCGCCGCCAGCATGGCGAGCGAACCGGCGCCAATGCCCAAGGGGTGTTCAAAACCGGCCTGAAGCGCATGGGTGCGCACCGGCCACGTGCCTTCTTCGCGATAAAGGCAGAGCGCAAATGTATCACGGCGCACTGAAAGGAAGCTCGAATCCTCCGTGCGGCGGGAAATGCGCGTCAGCCCGTCCTGCGCCATCTGCAGAAGGCCGAACCGGCGCGATGACAGGCTGCCCAGCACATAGGCCTCTTCGCCCAGATAATAGCGCCGCGTTTCCTCATCCTGCTCGACAAGGCCGGCGCGGATCAGGGCCAGCAGCAGGCGGCGGGCCGTCGGCTTGTTCAATCCACTTTCGGTCACGATGACCGAAAGCGCCACGCCGCGTTCCGCGTGCCTCCCGACCATGGAGAGTAGCGCCAGAGCCCGGTCCACCGCGCGCGCGCCTGTCAGATCGTTTTCTACCGGGATCGTTGTCGTGGCCATATCAGGAAAACGCCCCCACCGCACAGCTTTGCCCACCATCGACCGGCAAACAGACGCCGGTGATGAACTTGGCCTCATCAGATGCGAGAAAAACGGCGGCGCGGGCAATATCGAAGGCATCGCCCATGCGGCCCACCGGGACGGCGGCATTGCGCGCCGCCACCATGTCCTCGACAGAGGCATACTGACTGCTGATCTGCTTGTAGATCAGCGGCGTGTCGATCATGCCCGGCAGAATGCAATTGGCGCGAATGCCCTCCCGGGCATATTGCATGGCCAGCGCCACGGTCGCCTGGTTTACGGCCGCCTTCATGGCGTAATAGGCAAAATAGGGATAGCCGGTCCAGCGAATGGAGGCGAGCGACGAGATGTTGACGATGGCTCCGCCGCCCTGCGCCAGCATTACCGGCAACACGGCCTTGGCGGTGCGATAAACGGAGCCGATATTGAGATCGACCGAGGCGCGGAAACGTTCCTCATCCAACTCGACCGGCCCGCCCATATGGGTCACGCCGACATTATTGTGCAGAATATCGATGCCACCAAAGGCCTCGCAGGCGCGGTCAACGGTGACCGATACGGACTGTAGATCAGTGACATCGGCAGCAACCGCAATCGCCTCCAAACCTTCGCCGCGAATGATCTCAGCCGTTTCTTCAGCCGCGTCAGCGGAGAGATCAACACAGGCTACGCGCGCGCCTTCGCGGGCAAATTGCACGGCCGCAGCCTTGCCATTGCCAAAACCCGGACCCGATGATCCTGCGCCAAACACAAGCGCGCGTTTTCCCGTCAGGCGACCTGTCAAAGCAGTCTCCATTCCAATCGTCAGACATAGTCGGGTTGGCCCCGCTACGGGCGGGGCCAGTTATACAATGGACCGATCAGGTCAGGCTTGCGCCAACGGCCTTTTCAAGAATGGCCCAGGCTTCATCGCCATATTTGCCTTTCCATTCGGAATAGAAACCTGCGTCTTTCAACGCGGCGCGGAAGAGCGTCGCATCCGTGTCGTTGAAGGTCATGCCCTTGGAAATCAGATCTTCCTTGACCGAGGCGTTGAGCTTCGCCACATCGGCGCGTTCATCCTTGCCGGACTGGTTGAGATTTTTGGCAACGATGGCGCGCAGGTCATCCGGCAGACGCTCCCAGGCGCGCTTATTGGCCAGGAACCAGAAACCGTCCCACATGTGGTTGGTAACCGAGCAGAATTTCTGCACTTCGAACAGCTTTGCGGTGGAAATGATCGCCAGCGGATTCTCCTGGCCATCGACCACGCCGGTCTGCAGCGCGGTATAGACCTCGGCGAAATTGATCGAGGCAGGGGCCGACTTGAAAGCCTTGAACATAGAGGTCCAGAGCGGGCTCACCGGCACGCGGATCTTGAAGCTTTCGAGATCGGCCGGCGTGGCGATGGGCTTGGACGCGCTGGTGATCTGGCGGAAGCCGTTATCCCAGATCGTGTCCATGGCAACGAGGTTCTGCTTGGCAATTTCGCCGCGCACATATTTTCCGAGATCGCCATCCATGGCCGCCCATACGGAATCATAGTTCGGGAAGGCGAAACCGATGCCGCTGATGGAGGCGTTCGGCACCAGCGTCGACAGGATCAGCGGCGAAAGCGTGAAGAATTCAACGCCTCCCGAGCGCACCTGGCTCAGCACGTCCGTATCCGCGCCCAACTGGCTGCTGGGGAAGATATTGATCATCACCTGACCGTCGGTTTCCTTGGCAATCCGGTCAGCGGCCTCCTTGGCGCGAATGTTCATCGGGTGCGCGGCAGGCAGATTGTTGGCATATTTATAATTGTACTGGGCAGCGCGGGCGCGCGACACGAAGGCTGTGGCCAGAACGGCGGAACCGGCGCCGGCGAGCATGGTACGTCTGTTGATATTCATTGCTTTCTCCTCCCAAAATAAAGCATGCATCATTCATCGGCGTGGCGGGTGGACCCGCCACGGTCTTAGAGCAGAATGGTCGAAAAGCCGGGGATTGCGGCGATCAGCAGCAGGCCGATGACCATGGCCGCGAGATAGGGCCAGATGGCGCCCATGGCTTCATCCGGCGAGACGTTGCCGATCTTGCAGGCGATGTAGAAGCCGATGCCGATGGGCGGCGCCATCAGGCCGATATTCATGGCAACCACCACGACCATCGAATAATGGATGTCGTTGATGCCAAGTGTACGGGCGATCGGGAACATGATCGGCGCGAGCAGAACGATCGCCGGCAGACCCTCCAGAACGCAGCCGAGGATCATGAAGATCAGGATCGACACGACCATATAGGTCATCCAGCCGCCCGGCAGATCGGTGATCATCGCGGTCAGCTGGAAGGCAAAGCCGCTCTGCGTCAGCCCCCAGGCCATGGCCGATGCGCAGCCGAGGATCAGCAGGATCGCCCCGGAAAGGGCTGCCGTCTCGACCAGCATGGAATAGAGCTTTTTGAGGCTGATGCCGCCATAAAGCACCGCGCCGATGATCATCGCGTAGAGCACGGCGATAGTGGACACTTCGGTTGCCGTGGCGACACCGCCGCCCACCAGGCTGCGGATGAGGAAGGGCAAAACGAGCGCCGGGGCGGCAATCAGGGCTGCCTTGCCCACCAGCGGCCAGGGGGTGCGCTTTGCACCTTCCATGTTTTCATGCCGCGCCTTCCAGCGGGCCAGAACGGCCAGCACCAGAAGCAGCACCATGGCAATCATGAAACCGGAGGTGAAGAGGCCGGCAATCGACACACCGGCCGCCGACCCCAGGACGATCAGCACGATGGAGGGCGGAACCGTATCGGCCATGGCGGCACCGGTGGCCAGAAGCGCGATCATTTCCTTGGGCTTGTGGCCACGGCGCTTCATTTCCGGAAAAAGCGCCGGTGCGACGGTTGCCATATCGGAAACCTTGGAGCCGGAAATGCCGGAGACGAGAAACAGCGAACCGAGCAGCACATAGGACATGCCCGCCCTGATATGGCCGAACATCGAGGACAGAAGCTCGACAATCGCCCTGCCCATGCCGGTGGCATCGAGCACGCAGCCCAGCAGCACGAAGACCGGCACTGACAGCAGAATGATGCCGGACATGCCCTCGTCCATGCGCCCGATCATCACAATGGTCGGAACCCAGGTGGTGAAGGTCAGATAGGCGAGGGTTCCAAGGCCGAAGCAGAAGGCAATCGGCACGCCCAGCACCAGAAATACCGCAACGAACAGGCCGAGGAAGATCGCCAGATTAAAATTGCCGAGGGATTCCAGCATCGGCGATGCCAGATAGAGCAGGCCGGAGGCAACGGCGACGGTTACAAGGGCCGTGATGATATCGCGCAGCTTTTCCCGCCGGAAAAGATTGTTGAGCACCAGAAGCAGCATGAGACAGGCGCCGACCGGCAGCGCCGCAGCGCGAAACGACATCGGAATATTCAGCGCTGCTGACGTGACCACCCATTCCTCGATGGCGTATTCCATGGCGGGCTTGATGATTGCTGCAAGAAATGTCGCCACCAGCACCAGCGCCAGCGAATTGATATAGCCCAGAACACGTTGCGGGAACATGTTGAGAAACAGCGTCAGGCGCAGATGTTCACTGCGATCGATGGCAATCGCCGCACCCAGCATGGCAAACCACAGGAAGCACAAGGACGCCGTTTCATCGATCCAGACAATCGGTAGATGCAGGGCATAACGTGACGTCACGCCCAGCAGAAGCAGGCCGATCATCACCGCCAGCAGCACGGCCGCCACGGCCTCGATGGGGCGCATGAACCACGAGCCCGTTACCGGTCCGGTGTGCAACAGTTCGCCATCGAGTACAAATACGTCGTCATTCGCGTCTGCGGTCATGGTCATCGGGGCCTCCTCTCCCACAGAACAACCTTCGCAATAAGATGTCAGCAAAACAGGATGTCCATGCCACGACCGCGACATCAGGATAGCTGTTGTTGCCAGACTGGCCAGACCCCTCCAAAAGTCTGAATGTATCGGTATATTGCCTCCACAATATGGACCACTACAAAACCATGTATCCGGGATACACAGGAATATTTGTGAAATCAACAGTAAATAGACGGATTTGTGCAGTTTATTTGCGCATCTACAAGGTCCATATAGTGGATCATACTTTGTGTCGACCTTCATTCGCCGGCAATGACCATGCAGCACGGCACCTTATGCAAAGGCCAGCCAATGCAGATCGTGGCGGCCCGACCGGGGCAGGCCGCCATACACGCGGGTGCCTGCGTCGCGCCACGGAGAGCCGGAAGACATTTCTGCTTAGCCTTGAACTGGCTGGGATGGGGAAGGGCCTTGACGTGACGACCACTGGTCGAACTGGGAAAAATGACGGTGGTGCGGCTGAGCACTCTCTAACCGGCAATCCGGGCGTTGATTATCTCTTGAAATCCTCCCGCGCGGAGGTTTTGCGGCAAGGGGATATGTTCTCAGCGATGCCGCCGCCCGGCATTCTTCCTGTCAGGCGCGGGGCGATGTTTCGCCCCGCCTTTTCCCGAACAACCGCGGCGGATTCGGAGCGGCTTTATCTGATGCAGCAGGTGAGCCGCTGGTGCATCCGGGCCGCCCGCCATGCTGCTTTCAGATCAGGGCCAGAATCCGGGCCGGACCGCCGGTTCCGCCACGATGTGCCGGCGCGCCGACGACGACGGTTGCGCCCTTGACCGGCAAAGCCTCGAGGTTGTTGAGGCCTTCGATACCGTAGCGCCCGGCCGGAAGCCAGGAATTGTGAACGGCGAAATCGGCAGAGTTGCCCGGATCCAGCGAAAGCGTGTCGACGCCGATCGCGACCGTGTCGCGCTTGAGCAGAAGGTCGGTTGCCGACTTGCCGAAACCGGGAAAGGCGAATTTTCCGGCGTCGTCGGTGCGGAATGAGGGGCTCTTCACTCTGGTTGCCCAGCCGGAGCGCAGGGCGACGATCGCACCTGCCGGGATATCGCCATTTGCAGATATCCAGCGCTCGATGTCTTCAGCCTCGATGGTGGAATTGGCATCCTCTTTTGCGCGGTCGGTGATGTCGATGATGACCAGCGGGGCGACAAGTTTCTGCGGCTCCAGCTGATCGACGCTCGCGCCGTCGGCGCTGAAGTGGAACGGTGCATCGATATGTGTGCCGGTATGTTCGTAGATGGTGAGCTTGTGGAGCTGATAACCATCCTTGGTGATATCAGCTGCCCATTCGTATTCTATGCCCGGTTTGCCGTCGAAGGTGGGAAATGCGGAATCATAGGTGTGGGTGAGATCGATGACCCGTCCGGGTGTTTGCGCAAGCACCGGAGCCGCGAGGCTGCCTGCCGCCACCGCCGTTACACCGGCCACGGCGCCCTTGAACAGCAGGCGTCGTGACAGCATGTTCTTTTTCACGTTCTCGATCACGCAGTGGTTGCACATTCCTCAGTCCCTCCATTGAGAAATCCCTGATCGCAAGCGTAGCGCAAAGATGGGGTGAAGCAAGACAGGACCGTCCCTGATTTTTGACCCGTGTTCAGATGGCGGTTTCGGCAAGTCGCCGCCCAAAGGCTGCAATTGCCTTGCCCACCGGCAGGCGGCTTCTCTGATATCGTGAAAGGGCGGTGGGCAGATCGTCCGTTTGCCGCAGGGCGTCGCGCAGCGCCATTGCGTCTCCCGCGGCCTTGGAAACGCCCATCGCGGTGTGAGGGCGAACCACAAAGGCGGCATCTCCGACCAGCGCCATGCGCGGCGACACCATCTGTTCAGCCTCATAGTCAAAAATGCCCTGGATCGATGGGTTTTCCTCCGCTTCCACCGCAAGCGCCAATTGCGGCGGCAGAAGGGAGGACGCGTCCCTGCGCAGTTGCTCGCGGCGCTGCTCAGTCAGTTCGCCACGGGGCAGCGAATATTCGAAATGCCTGCCGTCGCGGCCGGTGAAGGTTCGGCCAAGCTCATCAGCTGGTGTAGGACGATACCAAACCCAGTTGTAACGGCGCTGTCCCTGTTGTGTCTCACCAAGTGGCCCCGGCACGAGGTAACCCAGAACATGAATTCCGGGTGCGATGTAAAAAGCGAAGCGGTCGAGCAGCAGGGACGCATCGGCCGGTAATCTGGTTTCGGGTATCAGCCCGCGCCAGGCGACATAACCCGCAAAGGCGTTTTCCGAATGGCGATTGACCGCCTTGCGGATGGCCGAACCCAAGCCATCCGCGCCTATTACGAGATCAGCGCGCTCTTGCCTGCCGTCGGCGAAGGACAGCATCACTCCATCAGGGCCTTCCCGAACCGCGTCGACATGGTGTCCCAGGAGATAGGTATCGGCGAGGAGGCGGGAGGACACGCGCTCAAAGAGGTAGTCCCATGAAATCTGCATCTGCGGCGTCTTCTGGCGCTGGGCCACGCGGCCGCCAGCATCGAGGTAGATGCGCTCCTTCGCAACCACACCGACATGGGTGACGTCTTCGCAGCCGATCTGGTCCAGAACCTCGAACAGGTCCTGCTGCGGCACCAGTCCTGCACCACGCCCGCCGAGGCCGGACGAGGAGCGTTCGTAGACTTTCACATCGTGCCCGTCCTGCTGCAGCAATATCGCCGTGAAAAGACCGGCAAGCGAGCCGCCGGCGATGCGGATTGTCAATGGTTTCATGGCCGTTCCTGTCTTTCGATATTGGTTTTGCGGCGTCGCGCCTTGTCTCGGTGAGAAAAGACCGGCGGATCGGACATGCCGAAACGCCGGTCAATGGGCGGACAGGATGTTCAGCCCGGCATGATCGCCGGCTGGTTTGCGGGAAATTTCGCCACGTCTTCGACGCTGACGTTGAGGTGCTGGGCCACCAGCGCCGGTGGGGTATGCGTCAGCCAGGAGGACAGGCTGACCTCCTGGTATTCGGCGGTCTTGAAGACCGCGACGAATTGCAGGTCGGTCTTCCCGGTATTTTCGATGATGTGGCCCTGGCTTCTTTTCACGTAACCGATATCGCCGGCGCGGAAATCGGCGGTCTGGCTGCGCGGGCCCGCGTCGAACACGGTCATTCGGCCTTCACCCTTGATCCAGTATTGCCATTCGTCCGCATTGGGATGCCAGTGCATTTCGCGCACACCGCCGGGCTTGATCGTTTCGATGGCGGCGGCGATGGTTTTGGACACGGTAAAGGCACTGCTATCCGCAAGGCGAATGACCCCGGCGGCGTTTTCCTTCAGCGGTTTTGATGCAGCGAGCTTGTAGGTGAACGGGAATGGGGGAAGTCCCGCGCCGGCAACGGCTTCCTGATCCCTGGAGAGCGGTCCCGGCTCCTTGCCCTGGAAAATCCAGAGGTTCTGCAGCGGAATGTTCCGGAACACGTCCTGCGCGACGCCGAAATTCTTGGCCAGCAGTTCGGGTGAGGTATGCGCCAGCCAGTCGGTGAGAAGCAGCGTGCCATATTCGGACTGGTCGCCTTCGTCGAACACGATGACGAATTCGCATCCTTCAGGGCCAAGTCCCTGCAGCGAATGGGGGTAGCCGGCCGGAAAATACCAGAGATCACCGGCCTCGACATCCTGCACATAGGCGCGGCCCTGCGTATCGAGCACCGTGATGCGGCAACGGCCATTGGTCATGATCGCCCATTCTGCGGCACGGTGCCAGTGCATCTCACGAACGCCGCCCGGTCCGAGCCGCATGTTGACGCCGGACACGGCATCCGAAATCGCGAAGTCCGACTTGGTCACCTGACGTGCCCATCCGCCGTTCTGGATACGCTTGGCGGCGTTGTTGAACGAGCCCCAGAAGAGCTGCATGTCGCCCACATCGGTCGCCGGCGGGCTCTGGAAGGATGGAAACTGATCGTTGATCGCAGGGTTCTTCGGGCCGGGATCGCCGAGACCCGCGGCATTGGCATTGATTGCTCCCTCGGCGGGCTGGTCGGGATTGCCGAAAGAGGCTGCCCCGGCCGTGCTGGCGGCAAGGGCGGTGCCGCCGACGGCGCCGATTGCGAGGACTGCGCGTCTGGTCAACGTTTCCATTTCAGAACTCCTTGTTCATGGCGAGTTGGGACGAGGTGTCGAAAGAGCGGGTCTGTGATGCGAGCTGGAGCACGGCGATGCGGTCGATCAGCTCGGCATTGAAGAGGCGGTGCTGCAGCTGGCAGAAAGCTTTTGGATCGAGCGCGTCGTGCCGGTCCGTTTTCTGGGCGGCGCGGGTGGCGACGCAGGATGTCTTGTCCAGTGCCGGAACAGCCTGTGCGCCTTCGGACGTTTCACTGAGCGCCGGCGCGGGAGCGGAAAGTCCGCCCAGCCTGTCGATCGCCTGTGGTGTGAGGGTGCGGAAGGCGCTGGCTGATGCGACGTCTTCGGAGGCCGCAAGCGCCGGTTCGCCATTCCTGATCAGGAAAGCATTGCCACCGAGCACGGCAACCGTGCCCAGTGCCAACACCGCTGCGACTTTGAGACGACAGGGTCTCTGCTCGTCCGCATTCTTGCTGATGGAGGTCATGCCCTGCTCCTAAAAAGGGTGATGGTGTCGTCAGGAACGTTCGGAGGGGAAGCGCTTGACTGGAGCAAAGGCTACGGCGGAGAAGCGGAGCCGGCATCTATACAGAGGTCTAGTTCGTATAGCGGAAGGTGTTGGCGGCGGGATAAGCGCCGAGAGGCATCCGCTCAACGGCAATGCCTGCCCGGACGGCAGGGCGTCGGGGCATGACGTAACAGCGAATTTCACTTGGGAGAGGATGCAGCCAGAGCGATGGAAGGCTTGTCTGCGAGCGGTATAGGCTGGCTCACTCGCTCGGTGGCGAAGCGTCAGCCGTCAGGACGGCCGGGCGAGAACGGATTCCAGGCATCCGATCAGACTGACGATATTGACCGGCTTGCCGAGAAAGGCCAAAGCGCCGCCGTTCAAGGCCGCATTCCGGGTGCGCTCATCCTGATAGGAGGTGACGAAGATCATCGGCGGGTGGTTGCCGCGCCTGTTCAGCTCGCTCTGCAACTCGATGCCGGAAAGACCGGGCATTTTGACATCCACGACGATGCAGTCGATGTCCGTCTGCTGCTTCGATTCCAGGAATTGTTCGGCAGAAACAAACAGGCGGCATTCGTAACCGAAGGACATGATGAGATCATCCATGGCTTCGCGAATGGCGGGATCGTCGTCGACGACGGCAATGACGGGAACGGGGGGCAATGAAAGCGACCTTTTCTGTTTTTCTTTCTTTCTCTATGCGCCCATGCCGCTCTCAAAGATACCATACTAAGATACAGGTGGCCTTAGCTTCTCGCCGATCAGCTCCGCTTTCCGCACGAGGTCGGCAACCGATCTCGCTTCCATTTTACGCATGACATTGCCCCGGTGCAGTTTCACGGTGACTTCGCTGATGCCGAGCTCATAGGCGATCTGCTTGTTCATCAGGCCGCGGACAACGGCGCCCATGACCTCGCGCTCCCTTGGGGTCAGCTGCTCGGCAAGGGAGGTGACTGCCTCGTTCTGGGCGCTTTCGCGGCGGCGCGACGCATCCCGCTCCATCGCGGCCGCAACGGCGTCCAGAATGTCCTGTTCCTTGAAGGGCTTGGTCAGAAAATCGACGGCGCCCGCCTTCATCGCCCGCACGCTCATCGGGATATCGCCGAAGCCGGTCATGAAAATGATCGGCATCCGGTTGCCGACGCGTTCCAGCTGCATCTGGAAATCAAGACCGCTTATGCCCGGAAGCCGCACATCAAGCAGCAGGCAGCCGGGCCGGTTCAGATTGGCTTTTTCAAGAAAGGCGGCGGCGCTGTCGAAAGCTTCGGCATCGAATTTCATGGAGCGGAAAAGATCGGTGAGCGCCTCGCGCATCGACACATCGTCGTCGACGATGAACACGATGGGTGACGGCGGCTCCTTTGTCGTCTTGCGTGGCTCAGGCATGTTCCATCTCCTGGCTGATCGGCATGGAAATGGTAAAGACCGCCCCGCCGAGAGGATGATTGTCACCGGTAAGCCTGCCGCCCCGTGCTTCCAGTGTCGTGCGGCAGATGGAAAGCCCCATGCCCATTCCCGTCTCCTTGGTCGTGAAAAACGGCGAAAACAGCTTTTCCTTCATCTGCACCGGGAAACCCGGCCCATTGTCGTGAACCGCAATATGAATATTGTCCCTGTCTTCGCGCTCCTTCCGCACCGTGATGGTGCGATTGCCGGTGCCCGCCTCGTCCATGGCCTGAATGGCGTTGGTGAGAAGGTTGATGAGGACCTGCTGCAATTCGATCCTGACGGCTGTTATCGGTGGTGTGGCCGTTTTTTCCACATGCACCGTGGTTCCGCTGCGTTCCAGCTCATGTTCGAGAAGGCTTAGCGTTTCATCGATGAACTCATCGAGGTCGAAGGTTTCCATCTTGCCGCTCGTATGGGCGAGCAGGCTGCGCGTGTTCTGGATGATTTCACTGGCGCGCTGCCCGTCGCGGATCATGCGTTCGGCCGAGCGGCGGGCGGCGGCAATATCCGGCGGATCGCGATCGAGCCACCGCAGCAATGTCTGCGCATTGACGATGATGGCGCCAAGCGGCTGGTTCAGTTCGTGGGAGAGCGATGCGGACATGGCTCCGACGGCTGCCGCCTTCGAGGCTTTTGTCAGCTCCGCCTGTGCCTCGGCCAGCGCCTTCAGCGCCATTTCGCGCTGGGTGATATCCACCATGCTGACCACCACACGGTTGAAGGAGGCCGCTTCTGCAGGGAAACTGATGGAAAGAAGCACCAGCTTGTCTTCGCCGGTGTCGGTGCGCACCACCACCTTGTCTTCGAAGACAGGCCGGTTGTCGATGATCGCCTGCAGGACATCGACGAACTTGCCGGACGAAGAAACGACCGACTGCTGGAGGGTGCCGCGGATAGAGGAATCGTAACCCAGCATTTCCTTTCCGGCTTCATTTGACGCAACAACCGTGATGAGATCGATGCATTGCTGCGTAAAACCCGGGTTAGCGCGCGCATGGGCCCGTATGTCGGTGATACCCCGCTGCTTGAGGCCCATCAGCAGGGCGTGAAGCTTCGAATAGTCGCGTTCCCAGAGTGCGACGCGCGTGCGGTCGAAAATGGAGCGATAACGCTCCTCGCTTTCCTTCAGCGCCGCATTGACGGATAGCATTGCCAGCCGGGCGGTCTCCGTTTTCAAAAGCAGCATGGTCGTGACGGCAAGTGCCGCAAGGGCGACGACCAACCGAAGGGCCGACTGGAAATCCGCGTCCTGCGCGTGGGTTGCTGCATAGGACAGGAGGGAAAGAATTGCACAGGCACAGGAGATCGCGATCAGTCCCGACCAGCTTACAGTCTGCGCGGCCAAAAGGACCGTGATGACATAGAGCACTGCGATCGCGCCTTCTATGTCGGTATAGGTATCGACGTAAAATACCGCGGCCGCCAGCGCCAGCGCCCCAAGGCCAAAGGCCAGATGGTGGGCTCGGCCTTCCGGCTCGCGCGCGCGAAACATCCTTGACGCAATCGACATTGTTCCCCCGATGCGATTTTTGCCGACAATACGGTTTTTTCAGCACAACCTGACCTATACATAGGTCTTGGTTGCCACCGTCGTCGAAACATCAGGATAGCGGTAAAACGGCACGGCGCTATATCGAAAAATCCGCATATATGGCCGGTCATCCACAGGCCATGCCTGATGGCCCGAGGTGAGGTCCAACCCAAACGGTGGGGAGAAGAGCGCGCAACGACCGCTGCGTTGCGCGCCGGGCCTTCGGTCGTCAGGCTGCTGCCGGGCTCACCGTGATCGGGACACCCTTGTAGGAAGGCGTTCCGGAAAGGCGGTCATAATGGCCGAGCGCCACCACCGCATTCATTTCCGGATAATAGCCTGCGGCCGATCCCTTCGGGATATTGTATTCGACGGCGGTGAAACCCTGAACGAGGTGTCGGTCTTTATTTTCTGGGCCGATGCCGTGAATATCGATGCGATCACCATCCTTCAGGCCGCGCTCGGCAAGGTCGTGCCGGTTCATGAAGATGATGTCCCTTCGGCCGAAGACGCCGCGATAACGGTCATCCATGCCATAGATCGTCGTATTGTACTGATCGTGGCTGCGGATCGTGGTCAGCACGAGGGCGTCCGGATTGGAGATGAGCGGATCTTCTTCAAGCCCCGTGGCGACAAGGAAATTGGCCTTGCCACTCTGCGTGTTCCAGCGGCGGAACGAGGCCGCGACATCAAGGCGAAAGCCGCCTTTTATCCGAACCCGGCTGTTGAAATCCCTGAAATCGGGAAAGACCTCTTCGATCTTGTCGCGGACGCGGTCGTAATCGGCAATCAGCCAATCCCAGTCTATTCCATGGCGGCTGCCGATTGTCGCTTTGGCGATGCCCGCGATGATGGCCGGCTCCGACCTGACCAGCTCCCCGGGCGGGTTCAGGAAACCGCGAGAGGCATGCACCATCGACATCGAGTCCTCGACTGTCACGGCCTGCGGGCCCAAGGACTGGGTATCCAGATCGGTGCGTCCAAGGCAGGGCAGGATCAGCGATATCTTCGCTGCCAGAAGGTGCGAGCGGTTGAGTTTTGTTGCGATGTGAACGGCGAGATCGAGGTTGCGCATGCCCTTGAAGGTCGCGCCGGTATCCGACATGGCGACGGCGAGGTTTCCACCAAGACAGATTAGCACCCGGGACTCGCCGGCAATGATCGCCTCGACGGCTTCTATCGCATTGTGGCCTTTTTCCGCAGGGGGACGAAAACCGAAAGCGCGCTCCATGCCGTCCAGCAGCGCCTTGTTCGGGATTTCGGTGATGCCGACGGTGCGGTCGCCCTGTACGTTGGAATGGCCGCGAATGGGCGCTATTCCCGCACCCGGGCGGCCCACATTACCGCGCAGCAGCAGGAGATTTGCGATCTGCTGCACGTTGCCCGTGCCCTTGGCGTGCTGCGTGATGCCCATGCCGTAACAGATGATGACATTGGAGGCGTTCACATAAATCCGGGCAGCGCTTTCAAGCGCCTCCTTCGTCAGCCCGCTGACGGAGCAGATGGTGTCCCAGGAGGTAGCGTCGATGTCGGCGCGCAGTGCGTCGAGACCGTCGGTGTGTTCTTCGATGAAGGTTCGGTCGAGCACACCGGCGCCACCCGCCTTCTGGTTTTCCGCATCCAGTTCGAACACCGCTTTCATGATGCCCTTGAGGGCTGCGAGATCGCCGCCGGTGCGCAGTTGATGGTAGGCGGAGGCGATGGGCGTCGAAGAGAGCGTCGCCATTTCTATCGGGTCCTGTGGCGCGGCGAAGCGTTCCAGCGCCCGTTCCTTCAGCGGATTGAAGACCACGATCGGCACGCCGCGTTTTGCGGCATTATGCAGCGTCGTCATCATGCGCGGATGGTTGGTGCCGGGATTGTGGCCGAAGCTGAAGATCGCATCGGCATGATCGAAATCCTCCAGCGTCACCGTGCCTTTGCCGACGCCGATGGATTTCGGAAGGCCGACGCTGGTGGCCTCGTGGCACATGTTGGAACAATCAGGGAAATTGTTCGTCCCATAGGCGCGCACGAAAAGCTGATAGAGAAAGGCGGCCTCGTTGGACGCCCGGCCGGATGTATAAAATTCCGCCTTGTCGGGGTCGTCGAGCTTGTTGAGTTCCTGCGCGATCAGATTGAAGGCGTCGTCCCACGCGATTGGCTCATAGCGATCGCTTTCGGCATTGTAATGCAGGGGAAGGGTCAGACGGCCGGCATCCTCCAGCTTGTGATCCGTCCATTGCCACAGTTCGGAAACCGTATGCTGGGCGAAAAATTCGGGTCCGGATCGTTTCGCCGTCGATTCCCAGGTGATGGCCTTGGCGCCGTTTTCGCAGAACTCGAAGGATGAGGTGTGTTTTGGGTCGGGCCAGGCGCAGCCGGGACAGTCGAAACCTTCGGGCTGATTTGCCTTGAGCAGCGTCATCGTGCCCTGCGCGACGATCTGCTGGTGCGCGAGCGTTTTCGCAACGGCTTTCAATGCATCCCAACCGCCGGCTGGGTGATCGTATTTTTCAATACCTTCAGGCCGTTCTTCCGCCATGTTGGAATTCCTTCGATTTTGCAGATTGACGATTGTCGTGCCCGCTGAGGCTAACGCAACGGCGAAAGAGTAAACATAATACTCAGGCATAGGTTGCCTTCACGCCTAAGGCCCAAACGAAAAAAAAGGCCGCCTCCTGCGGCGGGGGCGGCCTTGGCGGATCGGGAGGGATCCGCGGCTCCGGGGGAGGGGGACACCGGAGACGATGGCTTCTGCGAGCCAATCGCCCTGGGGCGGGGCGACAGGCGAAAACTATCCCGGGTTCGAAATTGCCGAAACTACACTTAGGTATCGGGTGGACTGTACCAGCAGCCGATTTCTCCCGAGCCATCCTTCTTTCTATCCTCGGTGCCGATCAGACAGCCGCAACAGGGGCGCTCAACAACGGGCGGTCGATTGCAAAAGGAGAACGATCATGGACACGACCACAGCCGCCAAAAACCGCAAGCTTCCACTGGCAACGCCGACCGACCTTGGCGCTGAAGCGAGCCGCGACATCGCCGCTGCGCTGACCGCGCTGCTGGCGGATGTCTTCACGCTCTACATCAAGACCAAGAATTTCCACTGGCATGTTTCCGGTCCGCATTTCCGTGATTATCACACCCTGCTGGACGAACAGGGCGCGCAGATCTTTGCGATGACCGACGACATTGCCGAAAGGGCGCGCAAGATCGGCGGCACGACCATCCGCTCCATCGGCCATATCGGTCGCCTGCAGCGTCTACTTGATAATGACGCCGACTTCGTCACGCCGGAGGATATGCTTGCCGAACTGCGTGAGGACAACAAGCAGCTTACCGCCATCCTGCGGCAAACGCACAGCCTCACCTCCGACCTCAACGACCACGCCACCACCAGCCTGATCGAAAACTGGATCGACGAGACCGAGCGCCGCACCTGGTTCCTGTTTGAAACCACCCGCCGCGCCCGCTGAAACCAGGCAGGAAAACCGAAATGACCGACAATCCTATCGAGCTGGCGCTTTCGAGACGGCATGTTTTGCTGGCCGGCGCCGCGCTTTCCACCGCGATGGCCATGCCATCAACAGCCTTTTCAAAATCCATCCCATCCCGCAACGAAGGAGCATTTCCAATGACCGAATCATTCGTAAAGACCAAGGACGGCGTTGATATCTATTTCAAGGACTGGGGTCCGAAGGATGCCCAGCCGATCGTCTTCCATCACGGCTGGCCTTTGTCCTCCGACGACTGGGACGCGCAGATGCTGTTCTTCGCCCAGAACGGTTACCGCGTCGTGGCCCATGACCGTCGCGGCCACGGCCGTTCCCAGCAGGTGAGCGACGGCCACGACATGGATCATTATGCCGCCGATGCATCCGCCGTTGCCGAACATCTCGATCTCAGGAATGCGGTTCACATCGGCCACTCGACCGGCGGCGGTGAGGTCGCGCGTTACGTCGCCAAATTCGGCGAGCCGCAGGGCCGCGTTGCCAAGGCCGTGCTCGTCTCCGCCGTTCCGCCGCTGATGTTGAAGACGCCTTCCAATCCCGGCGGCCTGCCGATCGAAGTCTTCGACAGTTTCCGCAAGGGCGTAGCCGAAAACCGCGCGCAGTTCTTCCTCGACGTGCCGACCGGTCCGTTCTACGGCTTCAACCGTCCGGATGCCAAAGTCTATCCCGGTGTCATCCAGAACTGGTGGCGTCAGGGCATGATGGGTAGCGCCAAGGCCCATTATGACGGTGTAAAAGCCTTCTCGGAAACCGATCAGACGGAAGACCTGAAGGCGATCACGGTGCCGACACTGGTTCTCCACGGTGATGACGACCAGGTCGTGCCGATCGCAGATTCTGCCGAATTGTCGGTCAAACTGCTGAAGAATGGTACGCTGAAGGTGTATAAGGGGTATCCGCACGGCATGCTGACCACCCATGCCGATGTCATCAATCCGGATCTGCTGGCCTTTGTGAAGAGCTGATCACCGGAAACGGCCGCCGCCGGAAAAAGCGGATGGCGGCCAATTTCTCGCGCGGAAGGAGATTCCGATGCCGTTCAAACCATCTTATGAAGACCTTGCCCTTCGTGACGGCATCGCAAGCCTGCCCGAGATGGAGGATATTCAGCTGGAGCTTCCTCTGTCCCGGCAGGCCGATGCGGAAAACCGGATCGACGCGAACCCGGAGCCGTCGAGCGACGAAACGAAATTTCAGGACTGATCGATGCGATCGCCATCCTCGACGGTAGCTTATTGTATCAGCAACCAGTCAGGCTACATCGAGGTACCGTTTTCGGTTTCGATGGAAAACTCTCGACACAACGCTTCTCCATCAAGTGGCGCAATATCGTTATTCATGATGGAGATCCGAGATGACCAACGCAGTGTCGCTTCTGTCGATCCGCAGGGTTTTGAATGAGTTCTGCGCAGAGAACCGCCTGCCGATCGGCTGCTCGATAGCCGTTGACGCCGCACAATACCTGATCAGGATCGCCTCCACGGACGCCGTGTCCGGATCAATGCTGCGATCTGCGCTGGATCAGTGGATGGCGGAACGTGTCGCGGTTGCGGCCTGAAATCTCCTGGCCTCAGATACGGAAAAAGCCGTTCCTCGACTGGTGTCGAGCGACGGCTTTTTTGGTGCAGAAACGCCCAAGCGTTAAATCGGACAGCAACACGAGGATGTGGTGAAGCGCGGTCCGGGAACCGCGATTCCAGAATGACGTCTCTCAGCGCAGCTTTCTGAAAGCGTCACGAAGCTCTCTTGAGAAAATCCCGGGCTGCTCCCAGGCGGCGAAATGTCCGCCATGATCGACCTGATGATAATAGGTCAGCGATGGATAGGCCTGCCTGCTCCAGCTCTCCGGCGCCTGATAGATTTCCTTCGGGAAAACGGTGATGCCGACGGGGATCTTGATGTCCCTGGTCTTCTGGGCGTCCGCGCTGAAGTTGTTGTTGTTGTTTTCCCAATAGAAACGCGCGCCGGACGCGCCGCTGTTGGTCAACCAGTAGAGAGTGATGTCGTTGAGCATTTCATCCCTGGAAAGCACGCTTTCGGGCTCGCCATTGCTGTCGCTCCATTGCGCGAATTTCTCGTAGATGAAGGATGCAAGACCGACAGGTGAATCCGACAAGGAATAGCCGATCGTCTGCGGTCTTGTGACCATCATTGCGCCATAGGCAGCGTTCCTGCCGAAAAACTCTTTGAGCGAGTCATAGGCATTTCGTTCCTGCGCAGACAGGTCCGCAGGGGCCGGATCACCGCTGTTGATGCCCTTCATGAGCGCACCGGGAACGGTGGCCGGCATATTGAGATGAATGCCGAGCAGACCCTTTGGCGCCTGCCGGGCAAGCGCATCGGAAATGACAGAACCATGATCGCCGCCCTGGGAAACATAGCGCGTGTAGCCGAGGCGCTTCACAAGGGTGTCCCAGGCGCGCGCAACACGGTCCGGTCCCCAGCCCAGATCGGTCGGATGGCCTGAAAAACCATAGCCGGGGATGGAGGGAATGATCACGTCGAACGCGTCTTCGGCTTTGCCGCCATAAGCGGTCGGGTCCGTCAACGGGCCGATGACTTTTGTGAACTCGAAGATTGAACCCGGCCAGCCGTGGGTGAGGATGACAGGCAAGGCGTTGGGATGGCGTGAGCGGACATGAATGAAGTGGATGTCGACGCCGTCGATCGTGGTGATGAACTGCGGCAAGGCGTTGAGTTCTTTCTCGGCATTTCGCCAGTCATAGTCGCTGCCCCAATATCGGACGAGATCCTGAACCCGCGCCAGCTGGATGCCCTGGGAAATATCGCCAACGGTTTCCTTATCCGGCCAGCGCGCATTCCTGATCCTCGCCTTGAGGTCGTCAATCTGCGACTGATCGACATGAACCTGGAACGGCCGAATGCTGTCGTCGGCAGAGGCGGTTTCGGATTGGGGTGGTTTGACAGTCTCAACTGCCAAGGCAGGGGTGAAGGCCATCAACACGGCCATTGCAGACCCAAGGACAATCGCCGTGTTGTGTCCGCCTTTTGCAGGGTGAAGGACGTCGGTCATATTTCTCTCCATATCGGTGTGTTCCGCGACCATTTCGCGTCCGAAACAGGTAGATGTTGATCGTATCCCGGCTGTTTCTTTCGACCTGCTGTTGCGTCACCAAACGTCGGTTTTCGCACGGCTGACACTTCTGGATACAAAGTCGGCCTGAAGCAGAACGGAGAGTGCGCCGGGATCGGCGCTGCAGACTTCTCGCGTTACGGGGTGAGAACGGCTCGCGGTTCGAGCATGCCGTCGAGACCGAAGGCACCAATCTCCCTGCCGATACCGGATTGCTTGAAACCGCCGAAGGGCGCGCGAGGATCATGCGGGGCGCCGTTGATGACGACGCGGCCGGCCATCAGCCTTGTGGCTATGTGTTCGGCACGTCTGAGGTCGGATCCAAGCACATAGGCCTGCAATCCGTAGTCGCTATCATTGGCGATTTCGACGGCCTCATCTTCGTCCTCATAGGCGAGAAGACACAGGACGGGACCAAAGATTTCTTCGCGGGCGATGCGCATTTCGTTCGTGACATCTGCGAAGATTGTCGGGCGGGCGAACCATCCTTTTTCAATCCCGGCCGGTCGTCCGGTTCCGCCTGTCAGCAGGGTTGCTCCTTCTTCGACACCAAGCCGGATGTAAGTCTGGATCCTCTCCCACTGGGCAAGGCTGGCGAGAGGGCCTACCCGAACCTCCGGATCACGGGGATCGCCAACTTTGAATTTTTCAGCCGCCATCCTCAACCGCTCGGCAATCTCGGGGAGACGGGACCGCGGAGCCAGGATGCGGGTACCCGCGACGCAGGCCTGGCCGCTGTTTGCAAAGCCCGACATAAGGGCGACAGGTATGGCCTTGTCGAGGTCGGCATCCGGCAGGATAATGGTGGGTGCTTTTCCTCCCAGCTCCAGAACCACTCTTTTCATGCCGTCGATAGCTGCGCGTTGAATGATCTTTGCAGCCTGGGTGGAACCGGTGAAACTGATGGTCGCAACGTCGGGATCCTGCGTCAGCGCCGCACCGACCACCGGACCCGTGCCGTTGACAATGTTGAAAACCCCTGCCGGCAGGCCGGCCTGATGCAGCCTTCTCACCAGAATATCCGTCTGAAACGCACTCTGTTCGGCCGGTTTGATGACAAGGGACGAGCCGGAACCGATTGCATGCGCAAGCTTGGTGGCGATAAAACCGAAATTGCTGTTCCAGGGCGTGATGGCGGCGAGAACGCCGCGCGGCAGCATCTTGACCGTGCTTTTGCCCACGACCCGGTCAAAGTCGTAGTTCGCCACGGTCTCAGCCATAACATCAAAAATCGACGCTGCGTTTTGAACGGAGAAAGCCGTGAAATAAGCGGGCGCGCCGTATTCTTCGGTCATGACCTGCGTGAGCTCATCCGGTCGCTCTGCGATCGTATCGCGCAGGCTGCGCAGCATATCGATACGCTGCGCCTTGGTGGATGTTGCCATGGCGGGAAAAGCGCGTTTCGCGGCTGCCACTGCGGCCCTTGCATCATCGGCGTTGCCAAGCCGGACATCGCCGATTTTTTCTTCCGTTGCCGGATTGAAAAGGTCCAGCCGTTCATTGCCGTCTGGCACCACAAATTTACCGTCGACATAGATGTGTTCAATTGATCGCATTGATCTGGCCTCGTTTAAGATGGTTGGAAATCCGGCTCGTCTGGCCGCCGCGGAACGCGCTGGAGGCGCGCCGCATGGGTCGCAAGCAGGCTTCCTTGAGTTGATCAGAGGGATGGCAGGAAGAGGTTGAAACGCGAAAACGGCTGCGGCGGGCGCCGAGCCGTTCCCTTGTGGTCACATCGATGAAACTGCGCCCAGAAGTCCTGCAAGCGGCGAGGGCTCGTCGGATGTAGCATCATATACGCACGGTGCTGCGAATATCGCCGCAAACACGATGGCGACGACAAACGCACGGGCGGAAACAATCGGCTTAAGCGAGCTTGAGCGTAACATCGATGTTCCCCCTGGTTGCCTTCGAATAGGGGCAGATCTGGTGGGCATCCTCGATGATGGCCTGTGCTACGGGACGATCGATCCCGGGCAGGCTTACCGACAGGCGAGCCTGCAGGAAGAACTCGCCGCCCGTCGTGCCGAGGTCGACTTCCGCATCGACGGCGGTGTCGGCGGGAAGCCGGAGCTGGTGTTTCGCCGCCGCCTTTGTCATGGCGCCGATAAAACATGCCGACCAGCCGGCTGCAAAAAGCTGTTCGGGATTCGTGCCCGGCTTTCCGCTGCCCGGAGGCGAGAGCTTGATGCCCAGCGCGCCATCATCGCTTTGCGCCGATCCGTCACGCCCGCCGGTCGTGTGGGTCTTGCCGGTATAAAGAACAGTCTCGATCTTGGTCATGGGAGGCTCCTTTCATTTGCCGCTGCTGCGGCGTTTCGTGATAGGAGCTTTGTGATGGATCAGCGTATCCGGCATGTTTCCGGAAACTGCGAAACTGTATCGAAAAGTATCGGCGCTTTGTCGCTGGTTATCGTCGACCCGCATCCCTGTCAGGGAAAGGCCACCTCGGCCGCAAGCCCGCCGCCCTGCCTGTTATAGAGGCGAACCGAGCCGCCGATCGTTCCGGCGAGCTGCTGCGCGATCGCCAGTCCGAGACCTGTTCCGCCCGTGTCGCGGTTTCTCGATGTTTCAATCCGGAAGAAGGGCTGCATGGCATTTTGCAGCATCTCGTCGGGGATGCCCGGCCCCCGATCGAGCACCGTGATGACCACGCTGCCTTCAGCACGCCGGTCCACTTTAATTTCGGCGCTGCCGGCGAATTTGAGGGCGTTATCTATGAAGTTCGTCATGATTCTTCGCAATGCATGTGGCTTTGTCGACGCGGTGCCGCGCACCATGCCGGCAACTGTTACGGCTTTTCCGGTATCCTGATAGTCGTAGGCGATGCTGTCGATGAAAGAGGCCAGATCGATACGGGAGGATTTCTCGCCATTGCCGTGAGCGCTGCGTGCGTAAGCGATCCCATCCTGCACCAGGCGTTCGATTTCACGCAGGTCACTGACCAGCTTTTCCTTTTCCGGCGTATCGTCTGCCATATCGGCCCGCAACCGCATCCGGGTGATGGGCGTCTGCAGGTCGTGCGAAATCGCCGCAAGAATCTGGACACGCTCCTCGAGATATTGCGCGACGCGATCGCGCATGGCGTTGAACGCGCGGGCGGCGTGGGCAACTTCGCTTGGGCCGCTCTCACTCATCGGCAACCCCTTTTCCCCCGGATCCAGCGCTTCGGCTGCCGCAGCCAGCGCGCTGAGCGGTCTGGTCGTCTGTCGCACTGCAAACCAGGTGCAGAGGAGGAGAAGCGCCATCTGCGCGGCGAAGACATAAGGCAGCCATTCCGCCAGGGGCATCACGCCGCGCGGTGTCACGTCGATTGTCAGGGGCGAGCCGTCCGACAGCGTCAGATGCGCCTGAAGCCGCTTGCCGTCGCCGGGAATGGACTCGACCCTGACGGGAAAACGGTGTCCCGCGGCCTCCTCGATCCTCTGCGCAATTTCAGCGCCACGGCCGGACATGTCGGAAACGCCGGGAAGACCGGGGCCGAGGACGAGTTGATAATTGCTGCGGCTCAGGCGATGGACCCATTGCGCCCGCTCTTCCGCAGGCAGGCGGTCGATGATGGCGATCGATACCGCCAGATCCTGCTCCAGAGTGCCGAGCATGACCGCCTTTGCCGACATATATCGTTCGGCAAAGAGGATGCTGAACGACAGGCCGTAGGCAATGGCGAGGCCGGCAAAAAGGATGATAAAAAGTCTGGACCGCAATGAGCGCGGCCACCAGCCGGCGAGCAGGCGCGGGCCGTTCATATCCTCGGCTCCGAAATCTCCACGGGCACCGCAAAGACATAACCCTCCGCCCGTACCGTCTTGATGTAGATGGGTTCGCGCGCGTCATCCCCCAGCCGCTGGCGCACGCGGCTCACGAGAAGATCGATCGACCGGTCGAAAAGCTCGGCATCGCGTCCCTGGGTGAGATTTAACAGCTGGTCCCGGTTGAGGACGCGCTGGGGATGATCGATGAAGACCCTGAGAAGCCGGTATTCAGCCCCGCTCAAGGCAACGGTCGTGCCCTCCCTGTCGAGCAGGTGACGGCCCACCGTGTCGAGGCGCCAGTCACCAAAGGTCAGGAGCTGCCCGGCCTCGCTGATCTGCAGATTGGGAGGCAGCATCCGCGTGCGGCGCAGGATGGCCTTGATCCGCGCAAGAAGCTCACGGGCAGCGAAGGGCTTCGACAGATAGTCGTCGGCGCCCATTTCGAGCCCGATAATGCGATCCATCTCGTCATCGCGGGCGGTCAGCATCAAGACCGGCGTGGCTTTGTGTTTCCCCGCCCGCAGCTCACGGCATAGGACCAGCCCGTCATCGCCAGGCATCATCACGTCGAGCACGATGAGATCGACGGTATTGCCGTCGAGAAAACTTCTCATCTGCCGTCCATCGGCCGCCACGCTCGTGCGCAGGCCGTTCTTCTTCAGGTAGCTGGAGACCAGCTCCCGGATTTCCCTGTCGTCGTCCACGACGAGAATATGGTCGATATGTTCCATTGGATGCCTTCGTCGTGCGGACGGTTCGAGTGGCCCGCTACCGCGTCCCCTGCTGTCACATGCAGTAAGACAACGGTTCGCGGGCTTCGGCAAGTTTAAAGCTTTGCGACATCCAGAACAGCCCTCGCAAAAGCCTCGGGCGCTTCCTGCGGCAGGTTGTGACCGATGCCGCCGCTGATGTTGCGATGCTGGTACTTGCCGGAAAACTTCGATGCGTAGGCGGAAGGATCCGGATGCGGCGCGCCGTTGGCGTCGCCTTCCAGCGTTATCGTCGGCACGGTGATGACGGGAAGTTTCGCAAGCTGGCGCTCGTAATTATCGTATTTGGCTTCCCCGTCGGCCAGTGCAAGCCGCCAGCGGTAGTTATGGATGGTGATGGCCACATGGTCGGGATTGTCGAATGCGGGGGCCGAACGATTGAAGGTCTCATCGCTGAATTTCCAGGTCGGAGATGCCGTCTGCCAGATCAGGCGCACGAAGTCGCGGGTGTTGGCGGCATAGCCCGCACGGCCGCGTTCCGTCGCGAAATAGAACTGATACCACCAGGAGAGTTCCGCCTTGGGCGGAAGCGGCTTCCTGTTGATCTCCTGGCTGCCGATAAGATAGCCGCTGACCGATACGAGCCCGGTGCAACCTTCGGGCCAGAGTGCGGCCATGATGTCGGCGGTGCGAGCGCCCCAGTCATAACCGGCCACGACGGCCTGTTTGACGCCGAGCGCGTCGAGAAAGGCGATCATGTCGACCGCAAGCGCCGCCTGCTGTCCGTTGCGTGCGGTGTCGTCCGAGAGAAAACGGGTCGTGCCATATCCGCGCAGATAGGGGATGAGTACCCGATATCCAGCCGATGCAAGGATGGGCGCGACATCGACATAGCTGTAGATGTCATAAGGCCATCCGTGCAGCAGCAGCACGACCGGGCCGTCTGCGGGGCCGGCTTCTGCATAACCGACGCTGAGTACGCCCGCTTCAACCTGCTTCAGGGCGCCAAAGGAGGTGGCTCCGTCGCGTCCGGTTGACGGCTGAGGCGAAGGCGCTTCGCCCTTGGCATGAGCAAGGCCTGCGGCCCCGAATTCGACGGCGGCAACCGTCATTGCGGCAATGCCGAAGAAGCGGCGGCGCTGGAAATTGATCTCGGAATTCATTGCTGTCTCTCCTGTCCATGTTGGATGCGGGCAGGTAACGCGGTGCGTGTATCCTCGATGTGTCCCAAGGGGGACGAATGTGAATGGTTTTGTAGCAGGGGGCATTCCCGATACAGACTGATACATTCGGTCAGCCCTCCGGACGCAATCAGCCGCCCCGGTGTCTGGGGCGGCTGTGTTGGATTTCGAGGCGGGCGCGGTTTATTTCGCGGATTGCCGGGCGGCCTGTTCGATGACGTCTGCGACCTTTTCGGGCTGGGAGGCGAAGACCGCATGGCTTGCCGCAATCTCGGTCACCGCACTGCCGGCGCGCTTGGCCATGTCGCGCTCGAGATCGGGGTTGATCGAGCGGTCCTGCGTTGCGACAATCGACCAGCTTTTCTTGGTTTTCCAGGCAGGCTCGCCGGCTTTGGCGGCAAAGGCGGCCTTGGCGGCGAAGACCTGACTTCTTGCCATGAAGGCGGCGTCCTCACGCGGCAGATCGCCGGCGAAATCTTGTCCAAAGACGGCGGGATCGAGATAAAGGAACGCGCCATCCTTCGTCGGCTTGATGCCGTTGCCGGCCGGCGGTTTCGAGCCGGCGAGGTCGAGAAGGCTCTCTCCCTTCTCCGGTTGGAAGGCGGCGACATAGACCAGCCCGGCCACATCCGGTCGGTTACCCGCTTCCGAGATCACCATCCCGCTGTAGCTGTGCCCGACAAGCAGGCTCGGCCCCTGCTGGAGATCGAGAACACGGTTGGTGGCCGCCACGTCATCGGCAAGAGAGGTGATGGGCTCCTGCACGATCGTGACGTTGAAACCACGGCTTTCAAGGATGTCTGTCGCCCTGCGCCAGGCCGAACCATCGGCCAGCGCGCCATGGACTATGACGATATTCTTCACCTCTGCCGCCTGTGCGGCAAAGGCGATCAGTGCGGTTGCGACGGCAAGCGCGAATTTTGGCATGAGACGATGGTGCATCATATTTCTCCTTTTGGTTTTGATGGGAACGGGAGGAAAATCCGGGTCAGCCGAAAGTGAAGGCATAGGCCTGCGCGCCGGGGTCGAGGAAGCGGATGGCAAAGGTTCTCGCTTCGACGGCGCCGGACTGGCGGACGAGCTGGTAAAGACGGGTTGAGGTGACGACGCCATTGCCCTCCGCATCCGTGTCGGCGCCATGATCCGCACCCGGCGGATGCCCGTCGATGGTGACCTGGAAACGAACCGGTTTTCCGGCTGCATCCGGCCCAAGGACCAGGTGCAGGTCACGGGCGCTGAAGCGATAGGTGATGCCGCCATCAGCCGCATCAAGTGTGGCCGCCTCCGCGCCAACCGTCCAGGTGCCGGAAAGTCCCCATTCGTTGAGGGAAGGCGTCTTGACGGAGTAGTCGCGCGGCGTGTCTGCACGCATCGCCTCGTTGGATGCGAAGCTTCGAGCCTGCCGGTAGCCTATATAGGTTTCGCCCGAGCGCATGTGCCCGATATCCGCACCGGCTTCGGCTCCTGTCGCCTCCGGGCTCACCGGCGCGCTGGCGGAGGCGCTGCTGCCGGCCTCGCGCAGCAGGTCCTGGATCGCCTCTTCGGTCTGCCGGTAATTGCCCTCGCCGAAATGGTGGTAACGGATCTGGCCCCTGGCATCGATCAGGTAATGCGCCGGCCAATAGCTGTTATCAAAGGCGCGCCAGATCCTGTAGTCATTGTCGATTGCCACCAGGTAATCGATCTTGAAGCCGGCGACGGCCTGTCTGACATTGTCGATCTTCTTTTCAAAGGCGAATTCGGGGGCGTGAACGCCGATGACGACGAGGCCCTGATCCCGGTATTTGTCCGCCCAGGCACGCACATAGGGAATGGTGCGGATGCAGTTGATGCAGGAATAGGTCCAGAAGTCGATGAGCACCACCTTGCCACGCAATTGCTCCCGCGTGAGCGGCGGGGAGTTGAGCCACTCGACGGCGCCATCGAGGGATGGGGCCTTGCCCTCAACCGGCAGCTCCGACCGGGCCGCGGCAGCGCTGGCGCCTGCCGCCGTCGCCACTTCAGGCGCTTTGGCGGTGTGGAGCCGATCGAGCACCTGCTGTTCGAAGGATGCCGTGCTCGCATAGGAAATCTGCGACAGGAAACCCGTATCCAGCCCGAGCGCGATGACCGCGACGCCGGCAAGCACCGCCGCGCCAAGCGCCTGGCGGATCCGCTCGCTGAAACCCAGAGACCGCTTCATGGCCGCAAATACCCTGCCGCCGACGAGGATGGCGACGGCAAGCGAGGTCGCAGCCCCGGCGGCATAGGCGGCAAGCAGCAGGCTGGTTTCCAGATTGGCCCCCTTCAGGGCCGCACCCGTCAGCACGAGCCCGAGGATCGGTCCGGCGCAGGGCGCCCATAAAAGGCCGGTGGCAATGCCGAGCATCAGGGAGCCCGCAACCGTCGGCATTGCCCCGGGCTTGCCGGCGGCATTGGCGAGCCGGTTGCCGAGTTCGACGACCGGACGGGTGATGATGCTGGCCGCACGGGGCGAGACCAGCCCGACACCGAAGACCGCAAGCAGCGCAAGAGCCGCGAGCCGGCCATATTCATTGGCGCTGATTGCCCAGCTGCCGCCCACCGCGGCCAGTGTCGCGACGGCGCAAAAGGTTGCCGCCATTCCCGCGAGCAGGGGCAGCGTGCTGCGCAGGAACGGTTGCCCCGCCCGCGCAAAAACGAAGGGAAGGATGGGCAGGATACAGGGGCTGAGAATTGTCAGCGCCCCTCCGAGATAGGCAATGACCAGAAACGTCATCATCTTTTCCTTTCAGGCAGGAGTTCGGGGCTCCGGGCGGCGAAGGCGACCCGGCGATGGCGCCAATTTCCCGGCCTCACGTATCCCTGATGTGTCGGGGCTTCGGTGAATTTGTATTCGAATGTAAAAGCCGCCACCGGCGCACGGCCGCGAAAGCGAAGCCCGCCATTTGTCACTGCGCATAGCGCGTGAAGACGAAATCATGGTCCTTGACGTTGCCTTCGTGGCAGGAGAGACAGGTCTCATGCTGTGCGGCATCCACCGGTTTGCCGTTGACAAACCGCCCGAAGCCCCAGCCGTGGCTGCCGGCATATTTCTTGGAATCTTTCACCATCACCTGCACGGTGGTTGCCGCTCCCGGCACCGTGGCCGGCGGAAACTCGGTGGATTGCTGCCGCTTATAGGCAAGCTTCACCAGTATCGAGCCATCGGGAAAGGGCAGGGTTCCGCTCCTGTAGGCGTTGACGGCGATATCATTTGCCAGAACAGCGCGAAGCTCGTCCAGCGGCGGCGCTTCCTGCGCGGGCGCGATGAACTTCCAGTCACGATATCCTTCGGGAAGAGTGACACCATAGATGGGAGAGGCGTTTTCCGGCGGCGTGTCCGCAAGGCTCGAATAAGCGGCCCCAAAACCTGCTCCCGCAACCGAGAGAGCGACGGCAAAGAAAATCTGGCTCTTCATGAAACATCCTGCCTGATCCGAAAAAGATCAGGCAATGATCTGCGCCGCAGGTATCCGGCATGTTTCATGAAACCCGCATTTATGTATCAGATCGTAGCAGGGAATGTGCCCATCAAGCCTGTGGCGAGATCAGCCTTTCCGCGACGCATTCTTCATCGTTTTGCCGCTTGCGACAGCAAACCAGCGTCGCCGGCCAAGAAACATTTCCGGTGTGGCGGCATGCAGATGCGCAGGAACGACAGTGCGATACCGAGAGCGGGGGACCGGGAGCGTTAAAAACGTGCGTGCTGGCGTCAGGCAACGCCAGCACAATTGCGCGTAATCAGGTGCCTTGCCTCCAAAGGGTGCGAGGAGGAAAAGGCAAATAATCAATCAGGACGCTGCAGCAAGGCCAGAGCGACCGTGGATGCCGCCAGGATCGCGGTCAGCGCCAGCGGCGCAGTTGCACCGTAGGAATCCACGATATAGCCGCCAAAAACCGCACCGATACTGATGGCCACCTGAAAGGAAACGACCATCAGGCTGCCTGCTGCTTCCAGGGCGTCGGGTGCGCCGCGGGAAAGGTTGGTCGGCAGCACCACAGGCGCCATGCCGAAGGCAAGACCCCAAAGGGCGACGAGAGCAAATGCGGCACCGGTATGAACACCCCAGACAACGAGGGCGATCGTCGCAAATGCCATCAGGGCGGCGGTAACGATGAGTGCGAGGCGGATACTGGTGTCAGCCATCCGGCCCCCCAGCACATTGCCGATCACGGAGGCAACGCCAAAGCCGAGCAGGGCGAGGGCAATCGGCGTGGTCTCAAGCAGCGTCACCTGTTCGAGGAAGGGACGCACATAGACCGAGCCGGCGAAATGCCCCGTCATCAGCAACAGGATTGCCAGCATCCCCAGTTGAACGCTGCGCCGCCGCGTCAGCCGCAGAACATCGGAAAGACTGTTGCTCGTACTTGCCGGCAGCGACGGCAGGCTGAGTATCTGCAGCAGCATCGCAATTACGGCAAGTCCCGCCGTCATCGACATGGCGATGCGCCATCCCAGCCAGTCGCTGATCAAGGCGCCCATTGAAGGGGCAGCGATGGTGGCAAGCGAAACGCCGAGGGTGACGATAGCCATGCCGCGCCCGGTCGAGTTTGCGCCAACGAGCCGTGCAACAACCGCAACCGAAAGCGCCCAGAAACCGCTGAGCGCGATACCCAATCCGGCCCGGCCCACCAACAATAGCCAGAAATCGCTCGCAAATGACGCGAGAATGTTGGAGCCGATCGCCAGCGCACTAAGACCGACAAGCACGCTCTTGCGGTTTAGTTTGCCGATGAGAACGTTGCTCAGCAAGGCTGTCACGGCGCCCACGGAAGCTGTAGCCGTAACAACCTGCCCGGCCGTACCCTCGGTGATGCCAAGATCGCGCGCCATGGGCGTCAACAATCCCGCTGGCAGAAACTCGGCCGATACCAGCGCAAAGCTGGTGGCCGCCATCGAAAGAACCGCGAACCAGGTCGCAGCGGTCCATGCGGGTTGCTCGGCAGCCTCTAGGCCAATTGTTGCCCCATCAAATTCTGATGTCGTGTCCGTCATGGTCTCTCTCCTTGAGTTGGGAGAGTTTTAGACGAATTTTTTCGGATGATATGTATCTAAAAATCCGAATTTCATGCCTATTCCTCCGAAATTTGTGCGTTGCACAACGTTCGGATGTGAATGTGAGCAGTCGCGTGTCTCGGATGTTGATGGTTACAGACTGAAAGGTTTTGCCGAACCTGTTTCTCGATTGTCATTGCGAGTGGCTGCACTAGCGGTGGCTGCACTAGCGAATGACAGGCAGTCTGGGTTCGAAGGGGGCAGACTGGACGATAGCTGAGTTGGTCGCCCCATAAGGAACTATTCGGTCAATCACGGCCTCCATCTGCTTCACGTCGCGAACATGTGCGATCGCAACGAAACAGTCGTCCCCCGATACCCTGTCACATCTTACAATTTCAGGCGTGTCACGGAGCGCCTCAATCATATTCTTCATCTCTCCCGGGAGAGGGCGCGCACGGATCATGATGGTCAGCGCAAGGCCTAGCTTGCTCGGATCCACGCGCGCGCCATAGCCGGTTATCACACCCCTGTCTTCCAACCGCCGAACCCGCTCCGCAACGCTTGGCGCTGAAAGTCCGACCTGACGCGCCAGCTCCGCATTCGACAGGCGAGCATTTTCGGACAGTTTTGTCAGAAGGCGTGCGTCGATCTCATCAAATCCGCCTCCCGGTTCCCCGTTTCTATTCTGAATGTACATTAGCTTTCTTACCTATGATCATATGGCTTATTCGGCTGTTTTGGCATTCAATCTGTATTCAAAGTGGAGATACATCTTATTATCATGGCTGCATGAGTAATCCAACGTCATCCGCCCCGCCGCCATCGCGGTTAACCCAAACAGTTGAGAGGGTTCCGCCGCACCTCTGGTTCAGCGTTTCGGCAGTTTTTCATTATCTGGGGCCGTCATTTGCCGTCCTGCTGTTTCCCGCTGTGGGCGTCCTCGGCGTTGCATGGTTCCGCATCTCTTCGGCCGCATTGATCTTTGCGCCGTTCACCAAGCCATGGCGCACCTTCGCGCGTGCCTCGTCACGCGAACGGCTGCTCCTTCTGTCACTGGGCGCTTGTCTCGCGGTGATGAACTCCGCATTCTATCTGGCGCTTGACCGTCTACCGATCGCCCTCGTTGCGGCAATGGAGTTTGTCGGAACGATTGGAGTAGCGCTTTGGGGCCTGCGAACTGGCAGAAACTGGCTCGCTTTCGCACTGACAGTCTTCGGCGTTGCTCTACTGATCGACGTGCCCTGGCTGGTCGGTCTGGGTGGCGGTGGCGAGTGGTCCGCCGACCCACTCGGTCTCGTCTGGGCATTTGTGAACGGCGCTCTCTTCGTTCTCTACATCGTGCTTGGGCACAAGATTGCAGAGGGGGGAGCAAATAAGGGCGTAGAACGTCTGGGCGCAGCCATGGCAGCGGCCTTTATTTTTGTGATCCCGATCGGATTTCTGGATGCGCTCAATGCCTTCGGTGTGCCACTTTTGGTGCTCGCGGGGATTGGGGTCGGTGTCTGCTCCTCGGTTATTCCCTATGTCTGTGACCAGTTTGCAATGTCGCGTCTGCCACGTTCCAGTTTTGCGTTGCTCCTGGCTCTCCTGCCGGCAACGGCGATGATCATCGGCGTGGTTGTCCTGCGACAGATACCCGAATTTATTCATCTCGCCGGCGTTGCATTCGTCATGCTGGGTGTCGCGATACATAGGCCGAACAAGGCTGAAATTCAGTGAAAAGAGAGGGCCACACGATGCTCGATACTGCCACAGTCAATGCCGTCCTCGACCATGTCGATGCGGGCCTCGACCAAAGCCTGGAGCGTCTGCAGTCATTGTTGCGTATTAAATCGATCTCGACCGATCCCGCCTTTTCGGAGGACTGCAAGGCAGCCGCACGGTGGCTTGCCGACGACCTTATTGCAGGTGGGTTTACGGCCTCCATACACCACACGCCCGGGCACCCCATCGTCGTCGCCCGCGACGACCGCGATGGGCCAGGTCCCCACGTACTGTTCTACGGCCACTATGATGTTCAACCCGTCGACCCTCTCGATCTTTGGAGCGTCGACCCGTTCGAACCGCATGTTAAGACTCTTGCCAGCGGCATCAAGGTTATCACCGGCCGAGGAGCCTCCGATGACAAGGGCCAGCTCATGACCTTCATCGAAGCATGCCGCGCGTGGCGTCACGTCGTTGGCGAGTTGCCGGTCAGGGTCTCTCTGCTTCTCGAAGGTGAGGAAGAGAGCGGCGGCAAGAACTTGCCGACCTTCATTGAAGCGAATGCAGAAGAGCTGAGCGCCGACATTGCACTCGTTTGCGATACGGACATGTGGGATCGTCAAACACCTTGCGTCACCACGATGTTGCGCGGGTTCGTAGGCGAAGAGATTACCGTCGCCTGCGCCAACAGGGATCTGCATTCGGGCATATACGGTGGCGCCGCGCGCAATCCTAACCATCTGTTGGCCGAGATCATCGCGTCGCTGCATCATGCCGATGGGCGTGTTGCGCTAGAAGGTTTCTATGACGATGTTGTCGAACTGCCGGCCAGGATCAAAGAGCAATGGATTGGCCTCGGGTTCGATGAAAATGCGTTTCTTGCCAGTGCCGGTCTCTCCATTCCCGCAGGTGAACGAGATCGCTCGGTGCTTGAGATGCTTTGGAGCCGCCCAACCTGCGAGATTAACGGCATGACCGGTGGTTATGTTGGCGAAGGGTTTAAAACCGTGATCCCTGCCAAGGCCAGCGCCAAGGTTTCCTTCCGTCTGGTCTCGGACATGGATCCTCGAAAAATCCGTGAGTCGTTTCGGGCCCATGTACGCGCCCGCATCCCCGCCGATTGTTCCGTGACCTTCACGGATCATGGCGGCAGTCCGGCGCTAACCGGGCCCTTGGAGGGCTCGCTCCTCGATCAGGCTCTCACCGCGCTCACGCGTGAATGGGGCAAACCTGCCGTCATCATCGGCGATGGAGGCTCCATTCCCGTTGGCGGTGAATTCAAGCGCATACTGGGCATTGAAACCCTCTTCATCGGCTTCGCCCAAAACGATGATCGCGTTCATTCGCCCGACGAGAAATACGACCTTGCGAGTTTCCATAAAGGTATTCGCAGCTGGGTTCGCTTGCTTGACGCTTTTGCCCAATAGGGGATTTTCAGAAGGGGGCTAGATCGTACTCGAACTCATCTCGTACGCCAAAATCGAAACAAGCCGCACCGGGTTTACCGTGGATTGCGCCATTGATATCCAACGCGAGTTCCATCGCTATAACAGCGACAAAGGCGAGCCCATTCACATCCGCATTGGGCTGGATTGTGGTGAGCCGGTCGAGGACAGCAATGATGTCTTCGGCACGACCGTGCAACTGGCAGCAAGGCTTTGCGCCGTCGCTGAGAGCGATCAAATCCTGATATCGGACAAGACCTTCCAGGAATATGACATCGCTGGTGTCCTTGTGCATGGTGATCAGTTACAGACTGAGAAGACAGGGAAACGGCGGGACGATTGCCAAAAGGCTTGGCCGCCGTTTCGAATTGCGCGGTGGATTTGTACTGACAATCGAACCTAGCCCGCAGCACAGGCAATCTATCCGTTCGCACCGCTCCGCTTCGCGCTGATATCCGCCGATGCGGGTTCTCCGGTCGTCGCCGCCGGATCGATCGATTGGCGGGCCATGAAGGCTTCACCCCATTCATGAAGACTGGTGAGGACAGGCACAAGCGTCTTCCCAAACGGCGTGAGTTCATACTCGACCCTCGGCGGCACCTGCGCATAGACGTGGCGCAGGACAATGCCATCGGCCTCCAACTCACGCAGCTGGAGCGTCAACATGCGCTGTGTCGTGTTCGGCATGAGCCGCACCAGCTCCATGAACCGCCTCCTTTCCGGCAGGAGGTGGGAAAGGATCAGCGGCTTCCACAACCCCCCGATGACCGCCATCGTCACTTCGACGGTACAGCCGCTTTTGCTGTCAAGACGTTTCGGTCTCATCTCAGTTATACCTACATAAATGATAGTACATGCTATAATTGTACGTTCTTGTGATCATGAATGCAACCACATAGATAGCTGTGGAGGGATGCGACGCGCCAAACCCGCCGGCAGGAGCCGGGGCTGTGTTCGTGTCACGTGCCCTCTCGCCCCACTCAGAAAGGAACCGCATTCATGAAAGCCTTCATCCTGCGCAAGCCCGGATACGACCATGTCGAACAGGTCGAGCTTCCCGATCCAGGTGCGCCCGCTCGCGGTGAGATCCGCGTTCGGATCCACGCCAGCTCGCTGAATTTCCACGATCTGGCGGTCATCCAGGGCATACTTCCGGTCGACGAAGGCCGCATTCTCATGCTGGACGGCGCGGGCATCGTCGAGGCGATCGGCGAAGGCGTGAGCGAATTTGCCATCGGCGATGCGGTCGTCTCGACCTTTTTCCCCGATTGGCTGAGCGGCGAACGCAGTGTGGTCAGCTTCGCCTCAACGCCGGGCGACGGGGTCGACGGCTATGCCCGCGCGACCGTCGTGCAACCCGCCGGATTTTTCACTCTGGCGCCGAAAGGCTACAGCCACGTGGAAGCCGCCACGCTGCCGACAGCGGGCCTGACGGCATGGCGAGCCATCGCCGTCGACAATCCGCTGAAGCCGGGCGATACGGTGCTCGTGCAGGGAACCGGAGGCGTCTCCATCTTCGCGTTGCAATTCGCAAAGCACATGGGTGCAACCGTGATCTTGACATCATCGTCGGACGAGAAGCTCGAGCGGGCCCGTGCGCTGGGCGCCGACCACCTCATCAACTACCGGAGCAACCCGGACTGGTCGGCAAAGGTTCTGGAGATCACGGAAGGCCGCGGCGTCGACAAGGTCGTCGAAACGGGAGGTCCGAACACGCTCGCCCAGTCGACACGGTCCTGCCGCGTCGGTGGCCATATCGCAGTGGTCGGCGCTCTCGCGGGCTTCGTGGGAGATTTTCCGTTGACCGAGGTTCTGCTTCGCCAGCAAAAGCTTCAGGGCCTCACCGTGGGGAGCAGAAGCCATCACCAGGATATGATCCGGGCGATCAATGCAACCGGCCTGAAACCCGTTATCGATCGGACGTTCAACCTCGACGACATCGTTGAGGCGTTCCAGTATCAAGAGGCGGGGAAGCATTTCGGCAAGATCTGCCTTTCCATCTGAAATTTCGGATGTGCATGTGTTCGCGGTTGCCCATCCGGCCGCGAACACATCGTCAGGCAGCCGCTTCGGCCCGGACCGGGGCTGGATTGTGGTGAGCCGGTCGAGGACAGCAATGATTTCTTCGGCACGACCGTGCAATTGGCAGCAAGGCTTTATGCAGCCGCTGGTATCGGACAAGACCTTCCAGGAATATCGTGCATGGCGATCGTTACAGACTGAAAAGGATTTGCCGAGCCGGTCCTCGCCTATCGTTGCGAGTGGTTGCACTCGCTAGTCGGATGCAAAAAAAGAACATCAAAGTGTAACCGGTGTTCTGCCTCCACTTTGTCTATGAGCCCGCTTGCGGATTGTTAAAGTGCTGGCTAGCTCTTCATCAACGACGTAAAACTGCTGAGATGGAAACTGACATTCTGCCTCATCCAACGTTGGCTGCTATTGATCAACGCGCGCGGGCGCGTTTGGCAAGCAGAGCGGATGTTGCCGCGGTACGATCCGACAATTCCTTCGCAAGACGGGCTTCCCGAAGGCGCAGGGTTTTTGCATCGCGGGATTGCGCAATGGAATCGAGCTCTTCAAGCGCTTTTTCCTTTGCGAAGAACGGTGCCTGGATATGGCCGAAAGCGATCTCGGCCTTCTGGCGGGAAATACTGTATTTTTCTGTCATGGGTGTTCCGGTGATAGGGCTCGGCCAGCGAGCGAAAAACAAAAGGCCAGGCAATTTGCCTGGCCTTGATTGGGTTGGTGTGCTTCCGGCAGTGCCAGTACATCCGTGGTCAAAGGGAAGCGCAGACCCGTTAGGCAGCTTGCAGATTGCAGGCCGACATTTTGCCTGACTTGTTGTCGCGCTCCAGCTCGAAGCCGATCTTCTGACCTTCGACGAGTTCGCGCATGCCTGCGCGCTCGACGGCGGAGATATGGACGAACGCGTCAGCGCCGCCATTGTCAGGCTGAATGAAGCCGAAACCCTTGGTGGAATTGAACCATTTAACTGTGCCAGTGGTCATGATGAACCCTTTCATAGCAATAGAGAAACCACAGCACTCAGGCGCTGCGGATGGTGATAGCGATTTTGAAAGGAAGGTTCGTTCAGAACGCGTTGCCAGTCGCGCGATAAGCAAAGCTCAGCAAGCAAATTCGATTGCCCCTTATATACAGCCCTTGCCGGAGTGTCAACCATTGGTTTTTCTTGAGTGCTTCATCTCGTTAAAAGGTTGTGTTGCCGCGCGCAACGCTACGGCCCCGTCGCCTTGTTTTCCGCGCAATCCGGGCGCATGATCCGGTTTCGTCGTGCTGGCAGCATGACGCTGCGGTGTCAGAGAGGCGCCGTCTTCTTTTCTCCGTCCGATAGCGAAAATTCGCGCCAGCGGTGCGACGTCATTTTTTGCCACGCCGCGAAGTTTTCACCCATTGCGACATGCGACTGCCAGATGGTGGCCGATCGTACATCATCAGCCATTTCTTTAAAGCCTCCGCATGGCATCCATCCGGGGAGACTCCAATCGAGACGTAGAATGAAACGGCTTCACGCGGACGAAATCCGCGTGTGAGTTCCATATGAAAGGCAAGTCCATGGACACGTATAACGAACACAGGCGCCAGGCGCTCAGGATAGAAGCCTGGGAGAACGAAGGCGGCGCTTTAGTCGCCGATACGCTCGAGACTCAATATGGAAGAAGGATAGAGAGGGATCAAAGCTGGACGATATACCATGTGTTCACCGGCGTGCCGGTACGCATAGGTGGCCGCAGGCTGACGGATCTCAGCATAGCGGAAGCGACCGATGGCATGCTGTCGCTCAACCGGCGTAACGCCTTGCGAAGGGAAGAGCGCAACAGGTGCCAACCATGACACTTGCTTTCCCCAACTCGGCCCGCAGTTTTGATGAGGTGCGCAAAGCCGTTCGCTTTTTCGGCCATGACGGCATGTTTGAAATCCGGTTTTTTGTCGAGGCGGAGGCGCTCGCCAAGGGCCGGGGACATGCCATGGGCATGTCGGAAGCCCAATGCCTTTCGACTTTCGACGCGATGCGCACGCCCATCTATGCGGCGGCGAAGAAGGTCTACGCCAAGTATAAGCGCAATATGAATATCCTCACAGCCTCAGACCTTGGCTAGGCAACTGCGCCTGATCCCCCTTCGCCGGGATTACCCATGCGGCAATCCTCGAGCATGGCGCAATTATGGAACGACACGCGGGCTGACGTCCGCGCTTGCGCCATCAAGAGCCAATGCCTCATCGATCTCGGCTGATGATACCTGCAGGAACTGGCGTCGGGTCACCGCGATGGAAATTGCGGGAATCTCAAGGTGGGTTGCCACCCGGCGATATGCCGTGAAGCTCAAGCCTTCTATCAATTCCTCGTCTACGACCAGGCGATATGTGCCCGCTCCCAAGGGTTCCGTAAGGGCCTCCAGACGGAACGGATGCATGAATGTGATTTCGGTCTCTGTGGTTCTTTCGATCATTTCGAACACCGCTTTCCGTTGCGTTGAACCGGCGCATTTGCAGCCAGCTATCGCAACTATACTCCGAAGAGAATGTAGACGATCAGCGCAACGCTTGCCGCAGACAAGACGTAGCCAGCCACAGTTACGAGATTATGTTTCGTCGGTTGGTGAAATATGGAAGACATGGCGTCCTCCTTTGTCGGGGCCAGGGTATTCAACCCTTAAACAGCAGCGCCCGTAATATGGCTGCTGGAGCAATCATAATGGACCTGTTCCGCTCGTTTAGCAATGAAGCAATTCGGTAGTTTGGAGGCACTGATCGAAGGCCTTCGGTCTCTGTCGCAAGAGCCGCGGTGCGCGCTCGGAGCTCAATGACAACTGTTCGGTTTATGCTCCGTCCCGCCCCCGGGCGTGGATGGTTGTTAACTGGACACCGCTGTCTTCCGCAGGCTCTTTCGTCGGGAAATGGGAATGTCGCCGGCGCTTCCGGATATCCATTCAGGTAGACATGCATCACCTTGAAAAACCGCAACAAATGCAAGCTTGTCTCTTTCAGCGATGAACTCGCGACGCGCCTTCCCCACCTGCGAAACCTCCTAAGCCCGCGCCTCCAGTACCATGTTGAAGGGCCCCGTAAAGGCCCGCCTGACATGGGTAAACCCACCCGAGCGGATGACCTCGGAAAGCTTCGCTTCCCCAGCCTGAGCCCCCAATCCTTCACCAACCTCCTGGTCAAGTGAAGTCGGCACGCAGATCATGGTTGAGGCATTGTAGTAAAGGCGGCCGACAGGGTTCATATTGTCCTTGGGGCGGTCGCCCGCGATGGGCTCGACGATCATCCAGGTGCCGTCCTTTTTGAGAATGCGCGACATGTGCCCCGCGCACCCACGCGGATCACCCATATCGTGCAGACAGTCGAAACTGGTGATGAGATCGAAGTCCGTATCCTTGATGTCCTTGGCCGTCGCCGCGACGAACTTCACCCGGTCGTCCACTCCATGGCTTCGGGCATGTTTGTTCGCCTCTTCTATAGATGGCTCGTGGAAGTCGTAGCCGATGAAGCTGGCGTTGCGATATGCCTCGGCCATGAGAATTGTCGAGAAGCCAACGCCACAGCCGACATCGGCCACCTTGGCCCCTTTCACCAGCTTGTCCTCCACGCCCTGAAGGGCAGGCAGCCACGATTGCACGATATTGTTCACATATCCCGGCCGAAAGAACGCGCCCGTCGCGCAGAACAGGCAACCTGCGGTGTCTCCCCACCGCACCCCGCCGCCAGTGCGGAAGCTGTTCTCAACCTTCGGCTCTCCCTCGATCATCGCGGCCACCAGATCGAAAGCGCCTTCCAGATAGACGGGGCTGTCCTTGTTGACGAAAACCATCGCCTGCTCGGGTGAGAGACTGAACATCTCGGAACCGCTGTCGTAGTCGATGTACCCGTTCGCAGCCTGTGCCAGCGCCCACTCCCTGACATATCGCTCAGAAAGGCCGCCAGAAGCCGCCGCCAGGCCTGCGGAGGTTACCGGTCCGACGCGATGCAGCGCATCGAAGAGGCCCAATCTCAAACCGATCCTGACAGTAGGAACGCTGAAGGCTCCTCCGAGGTCGCCCAGCATTTTGCCAATAAAAGAGTTTAGTTTTGTTTCGTCGAGCTGTGTCATCGCATTCCCCCCAATAAGCTTCGTTGGCGGGCAAAGGCTGACCGCAAATTGATTGCGTCAGTGAATGCTCGTAGACCATGTAACATAGCCGAATGCCGCGAAATTGTCACGCGAACGACTATCGCCCTTTCCGGTAGTCCGTTCCTGTTCAGGGTCACCCACACGGGCGATAGACGATGGTGACCTTCCAGGAATATGGCGACGCTGATGTCCGCGTATGTGGTGATCGTTACAGACTGAAAGGATTTGCCGAGCCGGTCCTCGCCTATCGTTGCGAGTGGTTGCATTATTAGCTGCACAATTTGATAATCGGGCGTGAAGCTGTTCCGCTCGTTTAGCAATCAATCAATTTCCGAGGGCGAAGAACCGATCCTTGCCCCTAAAATTAGACGGGAGTCTGTCGCTGGACTACGCTACTCAACTACCTTGAATTCGACACCCGATTCTCTCAATAACCGAACAAATGTACTTACATTCTTGAAGCCCTTGGCATCTCGCGTGAGCGAAAACCGAATTCTTTCTCGCGCACGCGACAGGGCAACGAAGAATACGTTTATATCGTCGTTGTTATTCCAGAATGCGTCGTCATTGAGTTCCGTGAATATTACTGTGTGATATTCCAGCCCTTTTGACTTATGAATAGTCATGATTTTGACTGCGCCGCGACCTTCCACGTTGTCAATAAAGATGTTCCAATTTGCTACCCCCACGCCGCACTCCGCAAAGAAAATGGCTGATGCCGTGATAATGGAATCGAGGTAATCGCGGTTCTGGTAATCGTTGTAAGTCCGAGCGAGTTGCTCGCGACGTTCATTCGGAAAAGCAATCTGTATTATCTCGCCGAAATCCGCCTCTGAAGGTTGTACGTCCTTGGTCAACACCGCGGTCGCAGTGACCAGTTCTTGAACTAGCCTAAGGCTTCTTGCTGTTCCTCTGTCCGTTGCAAGATCTATGCCCTCCAAGCTCGCCAGAATGTCACGGCATACCTGGAATGGGCTGCCCTCGCGGACGCCATGGACCATTTTAAGAAGAGCCGTCAGAAAATGAAATACCGGCTCTTTTACAAGGTCCTGAATAGTTAAAGGGCCAAGCGATCTTGCATCATTTCGCAGCCGCAAACCTTTCTCGGCAAAATAGGGAGCCAGACGCGTTTCGATGGCGTCCGCTCCAAGACGCGCCAGAATCACAAAGTCGTGTGCGCCTAAAGCGGAATCGTTTGCAAGGGAGTCTCTCACAAAGCGTGCAAGGCCTTCGCCTTCTGCGGCGCGTGTCGGAAATATCCAGCCGTCTACCGCATCCGGTGGAAATTCAGTATTCCTTCGAGCACTTTCAGTGCGCACAGGTTCGGCATCAGTGAACAATCCCGACAGGACATTGATAAGGTCCACAATCTTCGAGTTAGATCGGAAATTGAATAGGAGCTTCCGGTTTGTGGCCGAAAAATCGTCCCCAAATTTATTGAAAATGCCCGGTAAAGCGCCAGCCCATCCCATTATTGCCTGATTGGTATCCCCCACTGCCGTTACCACCGTAGTTGCGTCTTTGAAAATTTCGCGCACCAGATCGTACTGTTGTTTGGTTACGTCTTGGAATTCATCTAAGAAAACATGAGTATACGTACTCGCAATCGCATTCTTCACAATTGGCTGTGTGCCAACGATGTGCGAGGCCAAAAGCAGGACCATGTCGAAGGTAAGGGTCGATGGAACACTTTGGAGACATTCAGCCCACCAGAGCTGCCGAATGCGGTCGCGGGGACTTTGTGCGGCCACTTCAAAATTCGGCAGTCCTCTGACCACGTCTGCTAGCTGGGTTCCGTTAAATGGTCGAATTTCCGGATAGTCGGCCCAGTACTTTCGCTGAAAAGTTGCCCAGCTATCCCGGTTTGGAAAGATGATGTTATAGTTTGGCGAGGGCCTGAGCGGTGGCTCAAGTGCTTCTCTAAATTGATCGAGGGTGCGCTTTGCAAAAGCATGCAAGGTTAATGATTCGAAGCGCCGCGCAGCCTCCGGTTCGCAACGCTGCTGAACACGATCCTTAAGATTGCGGGCTGCATCGACCTTGAAGGCGATCGCTAAAATTCGTTTTGGTGGACTACATAGGCCTGTGTTGAGCAGATATGCGGCACGCTGAGCTAGAAGCTCAGTTTTGCCAGCACCTGGTCCAGCCAGTACAGACAGAGACCTGTCCGATTTGACGACTTCTAGGGCTGTCCCCTCAAGAGATATCCCCGGTGTAGGTTTCCAATCCTCTGGGTTTGCAAACATCAAGGGCTTCCCTTCGCCACCGCAGGCGCAATCAAAGCATTGGCCTTCTCAATCAAAGCCCTAAGCGGTTCGGGACAATCTTTCTTCAGTGTCGCTTGGTCAAGCTTTCCAAATGCGATTAGGTGTGAGCCTGGCTTAGAAGACGATTTGAAAAGAGATTTGTACTTATATAGCTCTTCGTCGCTGAAGTCGTGCTTGACCCGTTTAAGCTCAGTGTTTCCCTTTCCCTTATCGCCGAAAACCGATTTCCTCAACTTTGTTCTTACCACTTTGGCCGCGTCGAATGCGATGTCAGGTGTATAAGTTGATGGAAATGCTTTGAGCATCATCATGTCGAGATCAAGGGGGGAGGAGTAGAAGATGTTGTTGTTTCTTAGCCACTTTATCCAGAGATCGAAATTCTTAGCGTTCAGGGCTGTATTCTCAGGTAGATTGGCAGCTAGGGCATCCACAGTTACCTGAGGAAGTCCTGGGCCGGTCTGGACGAGTTTGGGAATGAATGCCGGGCCTAACGCAGTAAGCCACGTAACAGCATTCCGAAGGCGCCCCATACCGCCGCCATGCCGTCCAAAATCCAAATCCAAAAGCGTGATGTGCGGAATAGAGAGGCCATTCAGCAAACGCCATAGATGCTGCGCATGCCTCCCTCCGATTGACACATATGCGATAAATGAAGGGTCGAGGCTCGTACCCAGCGCCTCTGCTACCTTCGGAACAACAATGCGTTCAGTGTCGCCTTCACCAATGATGACGAGCTTGGCGAAGTAGATTTCAGGGTTCGCCAAAATCACCTGCTGAATGAATTTATCCTCCTCAGTTTTTTCAGCAGGCAGCGGTAATTGGAGTGCCGTCGAACACAGCGTAGATGCATAATTGCGGAAGTACAGCACGTGTCGTGGGTTAACACGCGACAAGATACTCGTCGCGTGGCTCGTTACGATAGACTGCGCTGATCCCGTAGCGTTCAGTGTATCTAGCAGCTTCATCAACCGAGGCAGATAGAAGGGCGACAGATGATTTTCTGGTTCCTCCAACGCGAAGATAGTTAGAGGGGGATGAGCAAAATCGGCGGGTTTAAATCCTTTTAGTGCCTTAGGCAGTGCCTTTTGCATCTCCCAGATAAGGTTGTGTAGTGTTGCTGACAAAGCGAAATAGAGCAAAGACATCTGCCCTTCACTCAACTCGCCGAGTTGCCTCATTGCGCCGCCAGGCGACTTATCAAATTTAAGCGTCAGCTCTCTGATGAGCTTTTCGAACTCCACGGCGATGACGCTGATCTTGGGGGATGCATCATAGTGACCGTCATGTAATGTCGACCAAAACCCATGCAGTCTGGCCGTCACTTCAGTGATTGCATCGGTTCCGTTGAGGTTTGCTTCAAGGTCTTCGGCGAACTTTAGTGATTTTGCCTTGGTTGCGTCTGTCCAGTCTGCAGACCACTCAAGGCGTTGGAGTACATTCTTTAAGGCAAATTGACTAACACCCCTCGAGTCCCGATGCGCCGGAATGTAGACGACTTCAGCGTATTGAGTGGTTCGCCCGCGCAGCGGTGTTTTGCGTTCGTCATCAGCGCCAAATGGGACTGCATCCATGGTATTAACAGAGTAAATCTTGACATCAATATTATCTTCTATTGATTCAGATCGTTCATAAAGGCCCTCAAGTATGAGGCGGACCTTCATAGATTGGTCAGTGGCACTAAAGAACAAGTCATTAAACACTGCAGAGACTTCGTCTGTTGTTTCGAAGCCGAATACCACGTCAATGACAATCTCACGTTTGTCCAGATGAACGGCATCTTCGCTAGGGCCGAAGTGAACGTCCGAACGTCTTAGTTGGCGGTCTGCCGTCGCAGGCGAGAATAGACGTTTAAGCGCTTCGAGAGCAGCTGTCTTTCCAGCCCCATTGTTTCCGACAAAGGCATTCGTTCCAGCCTTTAGTATGAGCTTGATGGGGTCGTCACCGTAGCAACGAAAGTTTCGAACTGTTAGGCTTTCAAGGTGCACCAATTACCCCAATATGGACGTGTTTACTTTATCTTCTTCTTACTCAACTTGGTAGTTTTTTGCAATTATAGCGGGTTTACAAAATGAAAAAACAGATGGAAGTCGAACTTAGATCATGGATGAATCCGACGTCTGAATCGTGCTACTTTCTATTTGAGTAGAAATTTTATTTCCTCTTGCATCCCCGCCCTGTTCGCCTGACCTATACTGCACCTGTTCCGCGATGAACCGGGAGGCATTCCTGTTTTGAAGCTGAACCAAGCGCCGGTTGTGAGAGAAGACGTCTCTCTCATATTTCTGGATCTGAAAGGGAAAGTCCTCTGGTAATGACCTGAGGAGAGATGGAATCTGGTTTGTGGTGGGCCTTTCTATTTCTCCGGAACTCATTGGCTGAAGGATAGTCTCTCTAACAGGCATAAACCGCTGAGGCGGGGCACTGATAAGTGTCATTCATTCCCATAGGCGGCAATTTTCAGTGCCCCGTTGAAATGCCCATCTAGCTGAAAGGCTGATGGCAAAAAGAGATGAAGCTCACAACACGGTCGCAAACGCGTCGCGTGATAGGAAAGGTGTGTTTGATGAGTCTCTACGAGATGTACGTTCTTGCCGCTCGGGCGGATACTGCATTGATGAGGAGAAAGCTGGCGCGATTTCTTTATGCCAGGGCAAAGCTTTGAAATCGGCAGCTCAAGAAGCAATATTTACACAACCATAAGAAGAGCCTGGGTTCGGCGGATACGAAGAGGGCAGGTCAGATGCGATCTGGACGGTCCCATAAACATATATTTATATAATAACCGGCGCATAAACATATAAAATATATGCCGCGATGAATTATATATGCGCGACTGAAGCGGGCAGGGAATCCGCTGATGAAATCGACTTTTACGGCCTGCAATTTGCGGA